>NZ_JAIELN010000004.1 GCF_019753045.1 Hyphomicrobium sp. | reverse complement strand
CGGCGGCTTCATCGATATCTCGCAGAACGCGCGCGCGGTCGTTTTCGCGGGGACGTTCACCGCCGGCGGTCTTGAAGTCGCGATCGAGGATGGCAACCTGCGCATCGTCAAGGAAGGACGCGCGCGCAAGTTCGTGAAGCAGGTGACGGGCGTCTGGACGGCCCAGAGCAAGGCCTGCGGCTACGGCAACCAGGCTCAGTTTGCTGACCTGATGGCGAGCACGAAGGCCGAGGACAGCAGATTGACCAACCTGTCCCGCGCTGAAGTCGAGGAACAAAAGAAAAAACTTTCGCCGCTCGGTTCGCCCTAAGAAAAAGCACCTAATTCAACGTCATCCCCGCGCAGGCAGGGATCCGTCCAAACCGAGGTTCATCGCAGATATCTGGCCTGGATAGATCCCGGCCTTCGCCGGGATGACGTTCGTTTCGAGGAACCAGCCCGTGACTTAGATTTCGAGTCCCTATATTCAGGTCCGTAACAAGCCAACGCTCTCCCAAAGGTGCAACGCCGAATGCTCCGCGCTTCCGTCATCGTTTTCCCCGGATCGAACTGCGATCGCGACGTCCAGACCGCGATCGAGCGGGTAACGGGCTTCGCCCCGAAGATGATCTGGCACGGCGACGCAAGCGTTCCGTCCTCCGACGTCATCGTGCTGCCCGGCGGCTTCTCCTACGGCGACTATCTTCGCTGCGGCGCGATGGCCGCGCATTCGCCGATCATGAAGGACGTCGTCGCCAAGGCAAAAGCCGGGACGCCCGTCATCGGCATCTGCAACGGCTTTCAGATCCTTTGCGAGTCGGGCCTGCTCCCCGGAGCGCTCCTCCGCAACGCATCATTGCACTTCATCTGCCGCGATGTGTTCCTGAAGGTCGAGAACGATCAGACGTTCTTCACGAAGTGCTATCGCGAAGGCGAAGTAATCAAGGTTCCGATCGCGCACGGTGAAGGCAACTACTTTGCCGACAGCGAGACGCTCGACCGCCTCGAAGGCGAAGGCCGCGTCGCCTTCCGCTACGCCAACGAGGCAGGCGAAACAACGCCCGAGAGCTGCCCGAACGGCGCCCAGCGCAACATCGCGGGCATCGTCAACGAGACGGGCCGCGTGCTCGGCATGATGCCCCATCCCGAACGCCTCTACGAAAAGGCCCTGGGCGGCACCGACGGTCGGCGCGTCTTCGAAAGCATGCTGCTGTCGACGCTCGAAGCGGTAGCCTGAGCATACCCACCGTCATGCCGACGAAGAGCCTGCCCGGGCGGAGGCTCTGGATTTCCGCGCCCGCGCGAACGACAAACGCCGGCTTCCGCCGTCCATTGTGATCATTTCGTGGCATTTGCGTTTGCCCCCTTGGACATCGCCGCCACCCTTCCCACCTGTTTAACGATTGCGGGGCCGGGCCCCTCTGGCAGCGCCATAACGGTGCTGCGATGTCGGACCGCATCGGGTGTGCCCGGTGCTGAGTCGAATTGCCCGGACATACCTCCAGTTCGATCCGGAGGAAAATTCATGTCCCGACGTTTTATCACCCTTCTCGAACGCGTCAGCCGCGTTCGTGAAATGATCGATCGTGAGCAGCGTTCGAACGCAGCGAGCCCCGTACGGCTCATCCGCATGAAGCAGCTCTATCTCAACCTTTCAGAAAAGCTTCGCCGCATGACGAAGCAGCAGCTCATCAGGATGGCATCGGCGCCGCGCTTCCACTCCGCACGCTCCGCCCCGGCGTATTCGGGCCGCTGGTAACTTCCAGAAAGTCAGCAACAAAAAAGGGGCCCTAGAGGCCCCTTTTCCATGCAGTCGAACGATCCGCTTAGCGGATGTTCCCGCGCCGCTGATTTTTGCGAGGAGCTGCATACGCAGAACTCATCGAGCTAAATACAGCGAACACGAAGGCCTTCATAACATCACCTGTTTTGAGCTAACCGGCTGGGTTCAATCCCAAACCGGGTCCCGGGATAAGGCCCCCGGGTCGCCTCTTCTACGGTGTAGATATGTGATCCGCATGACATCCGCCAGAGGGCAAAATGCAGATCTCTTATGCGCGCCGCACAAACGAGAAATAGTCAGCAATTACAATGAACTATAGGACAAAAAAAGAGGGCGGGAGTTGTGGCTCCCGCCCCAACTCGAACAGTTTGCAAGCGTGGACTTGAAACCGACGAGGAATTTATTTCGCAACTGCGCTATAAGCGAACTGCTGAACGGGTTGTATGGTCATCGTTGACGCGCCCGTGGAACAAGCGAAAGCCAGTGACCCTTTTAGCGCATCGACCTGAGCTGACGTGCCTTCCCGAACCGTCAGATTGACTCGCACCGGCTCCGACGCGGCCTTGTCGGAATCGGAATACGGATCCGCCAACATGAGCGTCAGATGGCAGGAGCCGCCGGCATTCTGGTAATAGCCAACCGCACGCTTCTGCCCGACCGCCAAGGTGATGCCCTTAAGCGGCTCAACGCGATAACCGGGTGCCTCGTCAGCAGACGAAATGCTGGCACCAGGAAGCAAAGCCAAGCCCGAGAGAAGCACAATACCCGTAAGTTTTGCGGAACGTGTCATGACAGGATCTCCACTGTCCAAGAGCGTCGAGTTCAAATCCGCGCACAATTGTCTGGACGTGACGTCGTCGCTTGAGATCCCAAATAAGGTACTGACTCCCCGCGAAAAATCCCCAGACTGCGCAAATCGGAACTGCGAGTTTTGCAGCGCGGAACGGTCACAGCCCGTACGGGTAGGACGGAAAGTGCCACATCCAATGCGCGCAAATGTATCTTCAAATTCGCAATTGCGAGGTGCGATGCGCCTTAAGCCCACCAGCTTCCCGAAAGGAATGGCGATGAAAAGTATCGCGGCCCTGATCTGCCTCGGCCTTGTTTCCATCACGCCCGCAGTCGCCGGAGAGACGGAAATGAAGGGCATGGATCACATGAACATGGACACGGCCAAGACCGCCGAGGGATCCGCCTCGTCGAAGGGCTTTGAAGCCGCCAATCAGAAGATGCACAAAGCCATGTCGATCCCCTACACGGGCGATGCCGACGTCGATTTCGTCAACGGCATGATCGCCCATCACCAGGGCGCAATCGACATGGCCAAAGTCGAATTGCAGTACGGCAAAGACCCCGAGATGCGGAAGCTGGCCGAGGACATCATCGCAGCGCAAGAGCAAGAGATAGCAGGCATGAATGCCTGGCTCGCAAAGCACAAAATGTAAGCCGCAACGCATCCAATCCGCGCAAAATTCGGATTAAATGCGAGAGTCTGGATTTCGACATCCCCAACACCAGTGAGATAGCGATGTGAGCTTCCAGCGGCCCTTGTGCTCGAAAGGAAGGCCCATGAAAAACTTCACAGCTATGAAAAACTTCACAGCTCTGACTTGCCTGGGCCTCGCTCCCGTTCCGCGCGCCATGACTGCGGAAAGGGTGAAAAAAGACAAGCCCCTCACAATGGATACGGCAGCTGTCATTACGGCGCCGCCTGCCGCGAGCGCGCTGGCCACCGCGATCTACAAAATGGACGAGGCCATGCACGCGTTGACCTACACGGGCAACCCCGACATCGACTTCGTCACCAATCTCATTCCCCACCACCAAGGCGCCTTGGACATGGCCAGGGCTGAGCTCGAGTACGGCACCGATCCCAAAATCAGAAAGCTGGCTGAAAGCATCATCAGGTCCCAGGACAAGCAGATCGCCGAGATACGGGGCTGGCTCGCCAGGCACAGCAAGGCCGCGAGCCCGGTCAACTGACGCCGATAGGCCCCTCTTATCCTTGGATTTTTGGCCGGAAAGGCCAAATGAAACGGCTGGCCGCCGATAGGGCTGGGCGGCGGCCTCACCTCCCGCTATGAGGGCCTCGGCGTTATCGCGACGTTTGGCCGTTGGGCCTACGGGAGCACGAACGCGACAAACCGTTCCCGAGCCCATATAAGCGGACGCAATTCGAGCGCTCGACGGAACCCCGATGACCGATACGACTACGCTAAAGATCACCCCTCAGATCGTTGCCGAGCACGGCCTCAAGCCCGACGAATACGAGCGGTTGCTCGAAATCCTCGGCCGGGAGCCGTTGATCTGCGAGCTTGGCATCTTTTCGGTGATGTGGAGCGAGCACTGCTCGTACAAATCCTCGCGCGTCTGGCTGAAAACCTTGCCGACGAGCGGCCCGAAAGTGATCCAGGGCCCCGGCGAGAACGCGGGCGTCGTCGATCTCGGAGATGGCGATGCCGTCGTCTTCAAGATGGAGAGCCATAACCACCCGTCCTACATCGAGCCCTTCCAGGGCGCCGCGACCGGCGTAGGCGGCATCATGCGCGACGTCTTCACGATGGGCGCCCGGCCCGTCGCCAACATGAACGCGCTGCGCTTCGGCGCGCCCGACCATCCAAAAACCCGCCACCTCGTCGGCGGCGTCGTCGCCGGCATCGCTCACTACGGCAACTGCACCGGCGTCCCGACCATCGGCGGCGAGACGAATTTCGACGAAGGCTACAACAACAACATCCTCGTCAACGCCATGTGCGTCGGCCTCGCGAAGACCGACAAGATTTTCTACTCCGCGGCGAAGGGCGTCGGTCTGCCGGTCGTCTACGTCGGCTCGAAAACCGGCCGCGACGGCATCCACGGCGCGACGATGGCGTCGGCCGAGTTCGACGAGAAGAGCGACGAGAAACGCCCGACCGTCCAAGTCGGCGACCCTTTCACCGAGAAGCTCTTGATCGAAGCCTGCCTCGAATTGATGGCGACGGATTCAATCATCGCCATTCAGGATATGGGCGCGGCCGGACTCACCTCGTCGACCTCGGAAATGGCCGACAAGGGCGGCGTCGGCATCGAGTTGGATCTCGATCTCGTGCCCCAGCGCGAAACCGGCATGACCGCTTACGAGATGATGCTCTCGGAAAGCCAAGAGCGCATGTTGATGATCCTGAAGCCGGAACGGCGCGAAGAGGCGCAAGCCATCTTCACCAAATGGGGCCTCGACTTCGCCGTCATCGGCCAGACGACCGACACCCAGCGCATGGTCATCAAGCACAAGGGCAAGGTCGAAGCCGATCTGCCCGTGCCCGTGCTCGCGAACTCCGCGCCGATGTACAAGCGTCCTTACATCGAACCGAAGAAGCCCTCGAAAATTCTCCCCGAATGGGTGCCCGCGCCGAATTCTATCCTCGGCACGTTGAAGGATCTGATGGCCGGTCCGCATCTCTCGTCGCGCCGCTGGATCTGGGAACAGTACGACCACATGGTGATGGGCGACACTGTCGGCCGTCCGGGTGGCGACGCGGGCGTCGTCCGCGTCCACGGAACGAAAAAGGGCATTGCCGTCGCTTGCGACGTGACGCCCCGCTACGTCGCCGCAGATCCCGAGGAAGGCACCAAGCAGGCCGTCGTCGAAACCTGGCGAAACCTCACGGCCGTCGGCGCTGACCCGCTCGCGATCACCGACAACATGAACTTCGCCAACCCCGAGCGGCCCGAGATCATGGGCCAGTTCGTGGCAAGCGTCCGCGGCATGGGCGAAGCCTGCACCGCGCTCGACTATCCAGTCGTCTCCGGGAACGTCTCGCTCTACAACGAAACGAACGGCGTCGGCATTCCCCCGACTCCCGCGATCGGCGGCGTCGGCCTCGTGCCGGATTGGACGAAGATCGCCGACATTCGCCTGAAGAGCGAAGGCAACGTGCTGATCGTGATCGGCCGCGAGGAAGGACACCTCGGCCAGTCGCTCTATCAGAAGCACGCAACCGGCAAATTCGATGGCGCACCGCCGCCCGTCGATCTCCAGGACGAAATCAAGGCCGGACGTCTGATCCGCACGCTGATCCGCGAGGGCCGCGTTCTCGCCGTGCACGATTGCTCGGACGGTGGTCTTCTCGTCGCCATCGCCGAGATGGCGCTCGCAGGCGGCAGCAATGGCCTCGGCGCCGAGCTCTATCCCTATGAAGGCAAGCTTCCGGCGCACGCCATCTGGTTCGGAGAAGACCAGGGTCGCTACGTCGTCGAGGTGACGCCGCAAAAGGCCGAGGAAGTCTTGGAGCGTGCGCGCCTCCTCGAATTGCCCGCACGCATCGTCGGCCGCATCAGTGGCGATGCCGTCGGCCTCAAGGGTGAAAAGCCTTTGCCGCTATCGGAACTCCGCGCTGCGCACGAAGGCTTTCTGCCGAACCTGATGCAGAGCGAGCTCGGCGTATAACGATCCTTAGCAAAAAGGGCGTCCTTAATGGTGAGCGACGGTGATCCGCAACCCACTCAGGAATTGAGCGAGATCAAAGGGGCGCTCGACGTCCTTTTCACTCTTCGCGAAGAATTCGCGACCTGGGTCGAGGAAGCGCAGAACGAAGACCGCAAGGAAGAACTCGACAACGTCTACCAGCATGTCCTGGCGATGGAGGAAGAGTACAAGCGGCGTCTCGACGATGCCCTGAAAAAGTCCGGCGCATCGGCCTAGACGCTACCTGTTCGCCCGATGAAGATCGTCACCCCCGTCGCCCTCCAAACGGTAGGAAACCTCAAAGGAACTCAAATGCGCCACGCTCGCTTTCCGGCCATAATGGCCATCGCCGCAGTTTTCGCTCTGAGCGGTGCAATCCTTCCCGACCAATACGCATTCGCTGAACCACAAGGATCGTCAATGACCACCACACCATCCGGACTCCAATACGAAGACACCGTCGTCGGCACGGGCGCGACTCCCGAAACCGGCCAGATCTGCGTGATGCACTACACCGGCTGGCTCTATCAGGATGGCAAAAAGGGCAACAAGTTTGACTCTTCCCTCGACCGCGGCAGCCCATTCGAATTCCCGATCGGAACGGGACGGGTCATCAAGGGCTGGGACGAAGGCGTCGCATCGATGAAGGTCGGCGGCAAGCGCACGCTCATCATTCCGGCCGCGTTGGGATATGGCGCACGCGGCGCCGGAGGGGTCATCCCGCCGAACGCGACGCTCATCTTCGACGTCGAGTTGCTCGGTCTGAAATAATGCCTTCGGCGAGAGCGGGCGAAAGATCGTCAGCTCTCGCTTTCATCCCGCCTGCGCCCGGCGGCAAATCTATCTGCGCACTGCAGAAACATTCCACACGCGAACGTTCAAGCGGGCGCGAGCTGCCCGTAACCTTGGTAGCTTGCGAGCTTCGCGATGACCGCGCTCAGGTCCTTGCAGCGC
Organism: Hyphomicrobium sp.; assembly: GCF_019753045.1. Lineage (GTDB taxonomy): Bacteria > Pseudomonadota > Alphaproteobacteria > Rhizobiales > Hyphomicrobiaceae > Hyphomicrobium_B. The sequence continues at coordinate 128,071 of NZ_JAIELN010000004.1, read as the reverse complement.
GGCCGATGATAGCGATCGATATTGCCCAAGTATTTCTCGCGCGTGACCGTGTTGGGATGGTCGGTGCCACGAGTCCGGATTTCCTCCGGGCTCATTTTGGTTTGGATTTGCAGCTTCCGCGCGATGCCGTCCTCGTTGAGAACGGAGTATCCGTAGTAGAAGATCGCCAAGTCATTGAGCGTCGGACTCTGATACCAGTGCCGCCCGCCGCACTCCGGATATCGCTGCCCGAAATTGTGAAGACTGCGGCTCGCTCGCAAGCCGAGATTTAGCTTTCTGAAAGACTTGGGATCGTCCTCGTAATAGCCGAAGGTCGCCTGCTCGTGCAGCGGACGGCCGTACACTGGCGCCGGACCATTCATCGGATCGACAAAGACATAATTGCCGATGAAATGCCGCGTCGGCGCGATGATTTTGTCCAACTGCTGGAAGTTGCCATAGAGAAATTCGGTCACGTTGAGCGCCATGCGCCACGACCGGCACGTCCGCTCGTAATCCTCGACTTCGCGATCAATGCAGGCGCTGTCGAAATAGGCGTTCCGGGTGGTGTGAATTTCCCACTCGGGACAGAACTTCTTGATCAGCTCACGGCTTCCGTCCGTCGAATTGTAGTCGATCATGATGCCGTGGTCGAAGACGCGCCGGTGGTGATCGAGCCACCACGGCAGCATGTATTCCTCATTGAAGAAATGGCAGATGACCGTCCGCATTTTTCACCCTGCAATGAAGTATTTTCGCGAGCGCACTCGCGCCGTTCACTCCAATGAAGATTCGACTGCGGATGTTAGGTTGATTCGCACACGCCCTGAAGTAGGACGCCAAGGTGGCCGGCAATTACGGGATCAGCGATCGCCCGCTTGCCCATACCGAGAAGAAATCTAGGCCACCCGCCGCGGCGCCTTTCCGCGGTAACGGTAGATCAAACCCGGTGGAACGATGAATTCGCCGGTTTTCAATGCGTCCTGATCGAACTCCCCGTCGCTCCGGCGCGGCGCAACTCCGGAATAGACAAAGAGACGGCCGAATTCGTCACGAACGAACTCCGAGAAATCGCGCCCATCGAGCCTGCCGATGACCGGACCCTGAAACTCCGTGTTGGGAAGGATGCAGTATTCGAGAAGCTGAGCGCGACGCTGGCTGGCGAGCATGAGAGATGCCTCTTTCGAAAGCTATTTCTTGTCGCCAAGCTGCGTTGGCGGCGAGCCCTTGAAGGGTTCGGATTTCGAATGGCGGGAAAGTTCGTCGAAGCAGGCGAGGCGAGCGCTCTCTGACTGGATCGACGAGCAATCGCTCATTTCCTTGGGCCCAACCTGCGAACGGCTATTCATGACCAACACGATACCGAGCGCTGCGAAGGCACCGATGAGAAGCGCGAAAATAAGCGCTGCCTGGCGGTCTTGGCGATCCTTCTCCTTCATCCGTTGCTCCGCTTCGCTGGTGAAGCGGCTACGAAAATCGGCGTGCTTACGAAAATCGAAGGGCATTACCATTGAACGCTCCTGCAGCGCTGCGGATGCAAGATCAACGTAGAGTGTCGCGCATAAAGATTCGACGGGAGCGCGAGAACGAAAATATAAGCATCCCATAAGCGCGACTGAGCATCGCCCTAAACCGGGACACGCGCTCACCGAACCGCAGGAAACACGGCGCAATGTGATGTGCACATCGCATTAGACGGCATCGCAAATTGTCGATGCTCGAGAATATGATTTGTCACGAACTCTAAGCGAAGCTTCGCTTCGACTTGAGCCGCTTGCGCAAAAAGAAAGGAAGCGACGCTCCGCGCTCGCCTCCCTCCTCAGTTCAACAATGGTTACAAAAAACGCCGTGTGGCGTGTCAGAACGTGTCAGCACCGGCGTTTCACTATCGCGCTATTTCCGCGCGCCCGGGTTCTGATCCATCTCCTCGCGTGAAAGAGAACCGTCGGCCGGCTTCACGTTCGGCATGGCGGTCGTGCCGGTCCTATCGCTGTTGACGCCCGGCTGATGCTGCATTTGACCTTCAGAAAGACTGCCCGAATTGGGCTTGGCCGTCGGTGTGGCCGTCGAACCACCGCCCGAAACGCCGGGATTATCCCTCATTTCCTTCGTCGAGAGGTCGTCAGCTGCGAACACAACCGAGGCCGATAGGACAAGCATCGTCGCGGCCAGAAATGGCTTCATCATCGGGAAAACTCCTGTTTTGAAAGCTAAAACGGCACTTCGATGCGAAAAATTGAAGCGCCGGGCGGACAGTGCGACCGGTCGACGCTTCAACGGGCGCCGATGTTTTTTGGTCTCACACAATCCGGTACGCTAGAGCTTCTAAGATCGTTTCATGCCCGTTCGGGAAATTCCGCACAGCGATACCAAAATATTGGCGTCCGATCCGAAACGGGTTGTCTCCTCCGGAACATCGTTCCTGGAAGGCTTAGGGCAAAAAGACCCGAGAGATGAAACGAACCAGATCATTCACCGAAGGGATCATGTCATGCGCGCAGGAAAATACATCGCATCGGCGTTCGTCGCCTTTTTAATGCCGGTCGTCTCCGGGAGCGCATCGGCAGCTTCCGACCCAACAGGCATCTGGCTGAATGATACCGGCCGCGGTGCGGTCGAAATCAAGCCTTGCGGAGACATGCTTTGCGGCAATGTCGTCTGGGTACAATCGTCAGCTGACGCAGACGGATGCGGCAAGCAAATCATCGGTGACGTTGCCCCCATGGGCGGCGGCCGCTGGGACAACGGATGGATCTATTCGCCGGAACGCGGCCGCAAATACAATGTCGAGCTGACGCCGCTCGCGAACGGCGACCTCAAGGTCCTCGGTTACGCCGGCATGAAGTTCCTGTCGAAGACAATGATCTGGAAGCGCGCGCCGCAAGATTTGCAGCTTTGCGGCCAGCCCGATAACCAGAACGATGCAAAGGCCAATACGCCCGCAGCCAAGAAGCCCGATGTCGCGACCGCTGCATTAGCTCAGCCTGCGGCTCCTGTTGCCCCGAAGGCTGCGCCGGCCGAAGGTCCGTCGACAGCAGCCAAGGAAGCGAGCGCCGAGCCCGCTTCACCGGCTGCTGCTCCTGCTGCGGATGCGCAAAAATCCGATGAAACGAAAGCGCCCGCGCCGTCGTCATCTGAAGCGACGGCCGATACGGCAAAGAATGACCACGCCAGCGACGAAGGCAAAGCCGACGACATCGGCGGCGCTCTCGGCAAAATGAAGATTGGAGACTTGCAGCTGGACAAGGTCCTGACGCGAACCAAATCCGGAAAATGCAAGCTCGATCTTCCCTGGGTGAAGGTCACCATCGATTGCGAGCAGTAGGCTCGCACTAGCCGAGGCGTTCCCCCCTCCTCGGCCAAAGAGAGACACCCGCTGCGTCTGCCTGCAGCGGGTGTCTCTGTATTCAGAGATATCTACGCACAAAAAAACGCGACGGCAGATTTCCTGCCGCCGCGTTCGAATTCAACAACGCAGTATCGACTCAGATCAGGTCGATCTCAGCCGGAAGATACGACGTAACTTCCAGGCCGACTTCCTGCTCGCGAACTGCGGGCTTGGTCCAGGTCTTCATGGTGTCCTCCATTAGACTTCAGGAACTTGACGTTCCCAATAACAAGAAACATAGCTACGCCCCTTGATAACGTCCAATCGCAATCGCGTGACAATTCGATAAGATTGGCTGATCGCAAGGCTTGCCCTACCTGATCGAACGGGGCAATGATCGCTGAGCGAAACAACCCCCCTGCTACGAACCGGAGTGCACGTAAATGCCAATGCCAGCGGCCGACATCGAACGGATGATAAAAACCCGCTTTCCCGACGCCCAGATCGTGCTCAAGGACCTGGCAGGCGACAACGACCACTGGGCTGCTCACGTCGTTTCGGCCGCCTTCAAAGGCAAAAGCCGCGTTCAACAGCACCAGATGGTCTATGACGCCCTGGGCGGCAATATGGGCGGCGTCCTGCACGCGCTGCAGCTGACGACTGCGCTTCCGCCCGATTGACTAAACGGCCCGTCTCGCCCACATCTCGAAACGAAGCGGGTGCGCCGTTTGGGCTGCCTCGCCACCAATAAGGAGCCTCAGGATGGCCTCTGATCCGGTCAAGGATACCATCGCAAAAACCATCGCCGACAATGATGTCGTATTGTTCATGAAGGGCACAAAGCAGTTCCCTCAGTGCGGATTCTCGGCAACCGCCGTGAAGATCCTCGAGCATCTCGGCGTGCCCTTCAAGGACGTGAACGTGCTCGAAGATCAGGGCGTTCGCGAGGGCATCAAGACGTTCTCGAATTGGCCGACGATCCCGCAGCTCTACGTGAAGGGCGAGTTCATCGGCGGCTGCGATATCATGCGCGAAATGTACTCCGCGGGTGAGCTCCACGACCTCATCTGCGAGAAGGGCATTCCCCACTCCCATCAGCACGCCTGAGGCGTTCCTCGGACGCCCATATCGGCATAACGATCAAAGCGCTCGCTGCTTCATTGAAGCACGAGCGCTTTTAGTTTTTCGGCGTCGATCGCCTCGACGACCCGGCCGTGCTTGCCCGTGGTGGTCTCCGCGCCGAGCATCGCATTCAGCACCGCTTCTTCGACGCTCTCCACGACGGCGAGATAAATCGCGTCGAGATCGTCGTTGCTGACGGCGGTGAACGTCAGCGCAGCAGGCTCCGGCAATTGCCCCGGATCGTTCGCTGTCGAAAAGGCCATGAAGATGTCGCCCGAAGAATTGCCTGACGGAGTTCCTCCCCGCCCGATGCCGATCGACGCCCGCCGCGCCAGCCGTTCGAGCTGCCCCGGCAACAACGGCGCATCTGTGGCGATGATGACGATGATCGACCCGCGCTCGTTCTCGTAGACCCGTTCGCCCGGCAAGGCCTCCCCCACCGGTTTGCCGCAGACCGTCAGCCAAGGCCGGATGCCGTGATTGGCCTGCACGAGCACACCGACTGTATGCTCTCCAAGACGCGTTGACGTGCGCCGCGAGGCCGTTCCCGTCCCGCCTTTGAATTCATAAGCGATCATTCCCGCGCCGCCGCCGACGCAACCTTCGGCAACCGGCCCGGACCGCGCCGCCTCGATCGCCGCCAGCACGTGCTCTTCGCTGACGTGAAAGCCTGCGATGTCGCTCAGATACCCGTCATAGGTCTCGGCGGCGACCGGAAGCGCCCAGAGATCTTCCCCGAGCGAAGGAAAGCGCTTCGCCATCCATTTCAGCGTGGCGTGATGCGCAAGACCGACCGAAAACGTATTGGTGATCGTAATCGGCCCGGTGAACCACCCCGCATCGCGCACCCAGTGGGCACCCGTCATCTCGCCGTTCCCGTTCATCGAGAAGACGCCCGCCCAGACGGGGTGCAAGAGATCGGCCGGTGCGCGCGGCAGGATCGCGGTGACGCCCGTATGTACGGCGCCCCCATTGTTGCGAAGCGTCGTATATCCGACCGTCACGCCCGCGACATCGGTGATGGCGTTGAGAGGCCCTGGCACCCCCGGCATCGGCAATTCTAAGCCTCGCGCCCGCGGCTTGCCGTTCGGCGCAAACTTCGCTGGATCGGTCATGAGCCCTCCTGACTGTGCTCTCTTTCCTTACCAGCACCGCACCGCTTCGGCTTGACCGGCCGCTGTCTCAATTTTGCCGAACGGAAGTGCTGCCTCCCGAGAATGGCGGAACGGCTTTCCGTGGCCGCAACAGGAGCCGGATAGTGCAGGTCATGTGGCTGGGCGGCACGCGCTTCATTCTCTCGCTGACCATCCTGACCGCCAGTGTCTGTCTCGCGCTCGGCATCACGATGCCGATCCTGAAGCTCACGACCTTCTCGTTCTGGACGACGGAGCATTCGCTCCTCTCGACTGTGGGCGTCCTCCTGCACGACGGCCAGACGTTCCTGGGACTGATCGTCCTGATCTTCTCGATTCTGCTGCCGGTGACGAAGCTTCTCTACCTGCTGCTCGTCTCGACCTTGCCCCCGGCTGAGATCGTACGCCACCAGAGCCGCCTGCGCGCGCTCGAATGGCTCGGCAAATGGTCGATGCACGACGTGCTCGTGCTTGCCCTGACGATCTTCTTCATCAAGAGCCAAGGCGTCTACGATGCCTCGAGCCTCAACGGCGTCTACTTCTTCACGGCAGCCGTCATGCTGATGATCCTCTCTTACGCCTGGATCCGCACTGACGGGATGGCCGCGGCGCCCGAACTCGTCCCCGTCATTCCTCAGCCCGACGTCGGCCACGCGACCCGGACATCGGGCTGGCGCAACTTCGCGCTGAGCTTCCTGATCATTCTCGCGACCGTATTCTTCGCGCTCGGCCTGATATTGCCGACGATCCGCTTCACGACCGTCTACGTCTGGACGAACGAGCATTCGATCCTGACGATCATGTACGCGCTCTTCGAGAACAACGAATACTTCCTCTGCGCCATCGTGTTCGCGGTATCCGTCTTCTTCCCGTTCCTGAAGCTCTTCTATCTGCTGACGCTGATCACCGCGCACGACATGCCGGATGATTTCCGCCGAAAGTCGTTCGCAACGATGGAATGGATCGGCCGCTATTCGATGACCGACGTCATGGTGCTGGCGCTGATGATCTTCTACGTCAACTCGTCGGGCTATACGGAAGCCCGCGTGTTGCCGGGCGTCTATTTCTTCGCGGCCTCGGCGTTGATGACGATCCTCGCGTACGGCTGGGCCAATGCCGAGCCGCCATCCGGCCGCCGGCGCCGCAAACGCCGGCCCGATGGCGGCCCCGCCATCGCGCCCAAACCCGGCATCGCCATCGCAGGCGGCCGCCCACGCCGCCACGCCGCGTAGTCAGTCGCCCGCCCTTCGTCATCCTCGGCCAAGCACAGCGAAGCTGCGTCGAAGGCCGGGGATCCAGCGTAAGAGTCGTCGAAGACGCAATATCGGGCCTTCGGCGCGCTTTACGCTGGATCCCCGAACAGCCTCGCGATGCTCGCCCGTTCGAGGATGACGGGAGTGCACCCGCAATCGACCGTCAGATCGTATGGATGTCCCGATCCTTCGTTTCCGGAATGAACAGGAAACCGATCACGGCCGTCGCCGCTGCGACCACGATCGGGTACCAGAGGCCGTAGTAGATGTCTCCTGTCGCGGCCACCATCGCGAAGGCGGTGGCAGGCAAAAGGCCGCCGAACCACCCATTGCCGATGTGGTAAGGCAATGACATCGAGGTGTAGCGAATCTTGGTCGGAAAGAGCTCGACCAGCGCTGCCGCGATGGGCCCGTAGACCATGGTGACATAGAGCACCAGGATGAACAGGATACCGATGACAGTGCCGGCCTGAGGGTTGAAGATGTCGAACGGATTGGACAACTTCACGATGCTTGCGTCACCTGCCGTCGGATAGCCCGCTTCAGTGATCGCCTGACTTCCGACCGTGATCTTGTCTTTCGGATCGCCAACGACCTTCTCAAGATCGGCAGCAGCAATTTCCTTGCCCGCGATCACAACCTTGGCCGGCTGACCAGCGGCTCCCGCCTCGGTCGTGTACTTGACCGACGCCTTTGAGAGCCAGTCGCGAGCCTTGTCGCAAGCGGTCGTATATTTGCGTGTGCCGACCGGATTGAACAGCGAACCGCATTCGGCTGGATCGGCTACGACCTTCACCTGCACGGTCTCAATTGCATGAGCGAGCGCCGGATTGGCCGTCTCGGCAAGGAGCTTGAAGAGCGGGAAGTAGGTGAGAGCGGCGATCAGGCAGCCGGCGAGGATCACTGGCTTGCGGCCGATCTTGTCGGACAGCCACCCGAAGAACACGAAGAAAAACGTGCCGAGCAAGAGCGACCACGCGATCAAAAGATTCGCGGTGTAGCCGTCGACCTTAAGGATGCTCTGCAGGAAGAACAGCGCATAGAATTGGCCCGTGTACCAGACGACACCCTGGCCGGCGACGAGGCCGAGCAGCGCTAAGAGAACGTACTTGTTGTTGGGATAGTGGAAGAAGCTTTCGGTCAGCGGCGCCTTCGAGCCCTTGCCCTCCTCCTTCATCTTCTTGAAGGCCGGCGATTCCGACAGCGACAGACGGATCCAGACCGAGACGCCGAGCAAAAGGATCGAGACCAGAAACGGAATGCGCCAGCCCCATTCCTTGAATGCTTCCTCGCCGACGATGGTACGGACCCCTAGGATGACGACGAGCGACAGGAATAGGCCGAGCGTCGCCGTAGTCTGGATCCAACTCGTATACAGGCCGCGCCGTCCGGTCGGAGCGTGCTCGGCAACGTAGGTCGCAGCGCCCCCGTACTCGCCGCCGAGCGCCAGGCCCTGCAGCAGACGAAGCACGATCAGAATGATCGGCGCCGCGATGCCGATCGACGTTGCACTCGGCAACAGGCCGACGACGAAGGTCGACAGGCCCATGATCAGGATCGTTACAAGAAAGGTGTTTTTCCGCCCGACGAGATCGCCAATTCGTCCGAAGATGATGGCGCCGAACGGCCGGACGATGAAGCCCGCAGCGAACGCGAGCAGAGCGAAGATGTTGCGCGTCGATTCATTGTAGATGAAGTCGCCCGCCGGATCTTTCAGCGAGAAGAACTGCGCGGCGATGATGGTCGCAAGCGAGCCATAAAGGTAGAAGTCGTACCACTCGAAAACCGTGCCGAGCGAAGACGCGAAAATGACCTTTCGCTCCGCTCCAGTAATGCCTGCCGTCTGTCGACCGGCGAGAGTTCCCGTTTCGACGCTTGCCATGTGCACTCCCCCCAAGAGCATCGTTTTTATGTACGACACTCTACGCACATAGCGGGTCGAGAGCGAATGACTGTTCCTCATTTGGAAATGACGAACCGCGCTATGCCGATGATTGCGCGACGCAGCAAAAAGGCCGGCGACGAAGCACCGGCCTTTTGCAAAAATCAAAACTCGCTTCGGCGCGGGCAGCTGGCTCCCCGGAGGGGAGAGGCCCACGCCCAAACAAAGATTAGCGCGAATAGAATTCGACGACGAGGTTCGGTTCCATCTGGACCGGATACGGCACATCGCTCAGCGCCGGAACGCGCGTCAGCGACGCCGTCATCTTGCTGTGATCGACGTTGATGTAATCCGGCAGATCGCGCTCGGCGCTCTTGATGGCCTCGAGAACGAGAGCAAGCTGCTTCGCCTTCTCGCGAACCTCGACGACGTCGCCGATCTTGAGGCGGTAGCTCGGAACGGTGACGCGCTTGCCGTTGACGGTCACATGGCCGTGGCTGACGAACTGGCGAGCGGCAAACACGGTCGGCACGAACTTGGCGCGGTAGACGAGCGCGTCGAGACGGCGCTCGAGAAGACCGATCAGGTGCTCCGACGTCGAGCCCTTGAGGCGCGAAGCTTCGTCGTAAGCCGCACGGAACTGACGCTCCGAGATCGATGCGTAATAACCTTTGAGCTTCTGCTTGGCTTTCAGCTGCTGGCCGAAGTCCGACAGCTTACCGGAACGGCGCTCGCCGTGCTGGCCGGGACGGCTCTCGCGGCGGTTGAGCGGGCTCTTCGGACGGCCCCAGATGTTCTCGCCGAGACGGCGGTCGATCTTATGCTTGGCGCGAACGCGCTTAGTCATCTTCTAGCACTCCATGAGTTATGCCACGGCTCGGATGAACCGTGGCTTTGGAGCGCCCCCTCCTCATCCCTCAACTTGAGGGCCGACAGGCATGGACCTTCGACAGTCCCGCCACGGGTGCGCACAAATCAAACGCGGGCCCCAAAGGACCCGCGAAGAAGACAGGGTTTACCGGCGTCCGGCCGCCTCGTCAACGGCCTATCTGCCGCTTAGTTCTTGTTAATCGTCGTTTCCGTGACCGAAGTCGACCCGGTTGCGACAGGAGCGCCCGGAGCGGCGCCGGGAGCCGGAGCCGCAGGCGGCGCGGCAGCGAAATTGGGCGGCGGGCTGGCGGCAACGTAAGCCGCAATCATTTCCTTAACCTTCTTGCGCTGCTCGTCAGAGCACGTCTGAGCCGGCGATTTCTTCTCGTCGACGACGACTTCCTTGTCGCCCTCTTTCTCGACGAGCTTGATCCGGCCCGTCAGAAGCATGACCGTCGTCAGGTGCAACTGGCTGATGTAGACCAGATTTTGCTGGGTCCACTTCTTCTTCGCCTCTTCCCGGCGCATCATCGCCCGATGATTGAGCACCTGATCGTCACGCAGATCGCAGATCTGGGCATGGGCCGAAAGCCGGCCGGCCTTGATCACCTCGCGCGCGACGTCGAGCGGAATCTCGACTTCAGCCTTCTTCGTTTTGTCGATCACGATGACCGACCCGTCAGGCTTGGAGAATTGCTGCGGCGTAAGCGACCACGCATACTCCATAAATGATCTCACGGCGTGTTCGCTGAGCTCCTGCGCGCCGGCGGGTACCACCGTACCCATCAGCGACAACGCCATCGCACCCGCAAACACTACCCCCGCCCTCGTGTTCATCCACATCTCCAGTAGCGCCTCTTCGATTTTCTTTTTTAGTGAATGCGAAATCCAGGCGCGGCCCTTGCAGTAGCCACGTTGCATATTGCCAGTAGACTATCGACTTGGCATCGCTCGGCCCAAAACTTGGCTATATGAAGGCACCTACTCCCCCCGTTTTCTGGCCCTTCCTTTGCCCTGTGAAAGCGTGGCAACTATGCCACGAAGGGTGCGGACTTCCTGCTCCGTCGCATTGAGCCTAGTCAAGAGTGTACGCAGGTTTTGTGACACCGTTGACCTCCGATGGGCGGGATTGAAGAACCCGTTGGCCTCGAGCTCCCGCTCCAAATGTTCAAATAATCCAAGCAGTTCTTCTTTGGTCGCCGGCCGGTCCCGTCCGAGGTAAAGCCCCTCTGTTAGAGGCTTCTCGTAGGTTGTAACCCGGCCGAGACTTCGCCCGGCGTCGCTGCGCATCCATTCGTATCCGGTCAGCAGCACTGCCTGCGCCAGATTGAGAGAAGCGAAACGAGAATTTACTGGAATCATGATGAACGCGTCGGCCACCGCGACCTCGCTCGTCTCGAGACCGTTACGCTCGCGCCCGAACAGCACCCCGCACCGCTCGCCACGACCGATCCGCTTCCGCATTTCGACGATAGCCTGCTCGGGAGTCAGCACGGGTTTGCGAAGATCCCGCTGGCGGGCCGTCGTGGCCCCGACCCAGTTCAGATCGGCGAGACTCTCTTCCAGCGAACCGTACGCCCGCGCATCGTCGATGATGTAGTTCGCACCCGACGCCGCGATCCGCGCTTTTTCATTCGGCCAGCCGTCACGCGGGCTGACGAGGCGCAGATCGTCGAGCCCGAAATTCGCGCAAGCGCGCGCCACCATGCCGATGTTATCGGCGAGTTGCGGCTCCATCAGAATGACGGACGGCGTCTCGCCTTCGCCTGCAACGGGCTCGCCCCGCATGTGCGCGCGACGCAACCCATGCCGCAGCTTGCGAATGACGCGGCGCGCCCAAAACCAGTAATTTTCGCCCGACCACTGCTTGGAAAGCGTTTCGAGGCAAGGCGTCGTAACCGTCTCCGTTCCCTCGCCCTTGAGACGGACGCGGCCGTCACCGACGATCACTTCCTTCTTGCTGAGGATGAACTGATCGAGCGTCTCGATCCCCTGGGCCTCGGTGCGCCGTTTGCAGCCCGGACACGACACGTTGTCGGCAACGCAGCGGAGCCCGGCGCAATACTGCAGCACAGGTTCGAGGGTTTCGCGGTTGAGACCCGGAATGGCGAGCGCCGCAAGCCCCTGGTCGATAGACGCGGAATGGCAGGCGTGCACGACCTCGGCGACCGGAGTGTCCCCGGGGCCGATTACAGGTACGCCGCCCCCGATGCGGATCTCGGGCGCGGCCTCGTTTTTCATCGTTTCGGTTTCGACGTTCAAATGACGCCTCCGCGCGCCTTAAGTGCTTGCCGTTGCTGGGCGTACAATTAGGCGGGATCGTGCCCAACATCCACGCTTCTTTTCGCTTCGAACTTGAACCAATCCGAGATCTGCCGCACGACTGCGGCGAAGGTTCACTTCGTGAGCCGCGACCCTGTCGCTATGGTCTTAATTTCCAGCTTCCATTCTTCTTTGCGAGACATCCCCATGCAAAAAATCAAGGTTGAAGGCACCGTCGTCGAACTCGACGGCGACGAGATGACCCGCATTATCTGGAAGCTGATCAAGGACAGCCTGATACACCCCTACCTCGACGTTAATCTCGAATACTACGATCTGAGCGTCGAAAACCGCGACAAGACCAGCGACCAGGTGACGATCGATGCCGGCAACGCCATCAAGAAGCATGGCGTCGGCATCAAATGCGCGACCATCACGCCCGACGAAGCACGCGTCAAAGAATTCAGCCTGAAGGAAATGTGGAAGAGCCCCAACGGCACGATCCGCAACATCTTGGGCGGCGTTATCTTCCGCGAGCCGATCATCTGCAAGAACGTGCCGCGCCTCGTCCCCGGCTGGACCCAGCCGATCATCGTCGGCCGCCACGCATTTGGCGACCAGTATAAGGCGACCGACTTCAAGTTCCCCGGCAAGGGCGTGCTGACGATCAAGTTCGTCGGCGAGGACGGAACGGTGATCGAGAAGGAAGTTTTCAAGGCGCCGGACGCAGGCGTCGCGCTCGCGATGTACAATCTCGATGAATCGATCCGCGACTTCGCGCGCGCTTCGCTCAATTACGGCCTGTCGCGCAACTATCCCGTTTACCTGTCGACGAAGAACACGATCCTCAAGGCCTACGATGGCCGCTTCAAGGACATCTTCCAGGAAGTCTACGAGGCGGAGTTCAAGGCCGAATTCACGAAGCGCAAGCTCACCTACGAGCATCGGCTCATCGACGACATGGTGGCAAGCGCTCTCAAGTGGTCGGGCGGCTACGTCTGGGCGTGCAAGAACTACGACGGCGACGTCCAGTCCGATACGGTTGCGCAGGGCTTCGGCTCGCTCGGCCTGATGACGAGCGTGTTGATGACGCCGGACGGCAAGACCGTCGAAGCCGAGGCCGCCCACGGCACCGTCACGCGCCACTACCGCGAACATCAGAAGGGCAAGGAAACGTCGACCAATTCGATTGCGTCGATCTTCGCCTGGACGCGCGGCCTCGGACACCGCGCCAAGCTCGACGGCAACGAAAAACTGCAGAAGTTCTGCCAGACGCTCGAGCGCGTCTGCATCGCAACCGTCGAAGAGGGCTACATGACGAAGGACCTGGCGCTCCTCGTCGGCCCCGATCAGAAATGGCTGTCGACGACCGGCTTCCTCCAGAAGGTCGACGCCAACCTCAAAGCCGCGATGGCGAAGACCGCATAAGCAGAAACCTTACCGGCAATTTGAGCACGAGCCGTCCGCGCATCAGCGACGACCGCATCGTCGGTCTCTATGACGGGCACGCTTCCACGTCGGCCACATATGGCTCGCGGGGCACAAATAGCCGCCGCGCGAGTTATTCCTTCCATTCCACCGGCGGCAATTCGTGGAGATCCACGCTGAAGCGTATCGGAGCCCCTTTACATCCGGCAAGTGCACGAAGGCCCCGATAGAGCGGGCTGTTTGGATTTACACGTGAAGACAAGGAGAAATCGATGACGAGCGAAGTAGCGAATAAAGCTGCCAAATGGGACGACACATTCAATAAAGGAGACACGGTGAGCCTCGGCGGTTTCTACGCTCCGGAAGCTTTGGTCATTCCCTCTGGCGGCTCGCCGGTCAAAGGCCCTGAAGCGATCGGCAACTTCTTCAAGGATCTTCGAGCCAACGGTTTCTCGGATCACAAGATCGCCGTCGATAACGTGATCGAAAATGGCGACACGCTGATTGCCAGCGGCAAGTGGCAGCTGAACGGACCGGGCGAAAACGGAGCGTCAAAGCAGTACGGCGGCAACTGGGTGAATGTCGTCAAACGCAACGGCGGCGACTTCCAGATCCTCCTCCACACCTGGAACTAAGGAAGCTTCGGCACCAGCGGCGCCACAAGACTTTTCTCAGAAATAAAAAACGCGGCGCATAAAAGTGCGCCGCGTTTTCAGTTGTCATCCCTGCGAAAGCCGGGATCCATGGCAACGGACAGCGCTACGTTTGCTCGCGGTCCACTGCGGGAAAGCGCAGCGCCTGCGCACGCAAATCGCCACCTCCGCCGGCTCCGCGAAGCGGCGTCGCCAGGCGCAAACAGAAGAGCTTACTTCTTGCCCGCAGCGATCTGCTGATCGACCTCGGCCTGCATTTTCGCCGTCATCACGTTGAAGTCGTTCTGCAGCTTATCGCACGCCTCTTTCTTGCCGTCGCAAACGACCTTCATCTGCACCGTGAGGGCGTCCCCCTCATGCACCACCTTGCGGCAGACAGCAGCGGGATAGGCTGGATTGTTCTTGGTCGTGAACGTGTACATCACGGTCGCGTTCTTCGGATCGTCGCTGAACGCAGTATAGAGTTCGCTCGTATAGACCTGCAGCAAACCCGCTTTTGTGGAATAGCGCGCGATCAGATCTTCCGCCTTCCCGCTGGCATCGCCGCAGAACTCAGTCGCCGCCGCAGTCGTCGGTCCTGCAGAAGGCATCGGCGTCGCCGGCAGCTTGACGATGGCGTCGTCAGCCCATGCTGATGTCGTGACAAGCAAAAAGGCGGCGAAACTGAGCGAACGCGTGCGTGTCATCTGCAATGGTCCTCGGGTTGGAAAGCGGCGGCTATATAGCGCATTTTTCCGGGCTGGCATTAGTGAAATGCCCGAAAGGTAACGCAGCTTCGCAGTGCAGCAAACGTCTATCCGGCGTGTCAGCTCGCGAGGCGAGCCTCGATGGCCTTCAACGCGTCGCCCGCCTTGGCGCCATCCGGACCACCGGCCTGCGCCATGTCCGGACGTCCGCCGCCGCCCTTGCCGCCCAACGCCTCGGCGCCGGCCTTGACGAGATCGACCGCACTCCACGTCTTGACGAGATCGTCGGTAACGCCGACCGCGAGGCCCGCCTTGCCGTCTTCCGTCACGCCGACAACGGCAACGATGCCGGAGCCGACTTGCTTCTTGCCGTCGTCGATGAGGCCGCGCAGATCCTTGGGGTTGAGACCCTGCACCGTCCGCGCCAGCAGCTTGACGTTGCCGATGCTACGAATGGCATCGCCGTTGGCTGCCGCGCCCGCACCGGTGCCGCCGCCACCGAGCGCGATCTGCCGCTTCGCATCCGCCAGCTGCTTTTCGAGAGCCTTGCGCTCCTCGACGAGAGTCTTCAGCCGCTCAATGAGATCCTCGGGACGCGTCTTGAGAACGCTTGCCGCTTCCCTCACACGCGCATCCTGCTCGTCGAGATAGGCACGCGCGCCTTCACCCGTCAGCGCCTCGAGCCGCCGGACACCTGCTGCACTTCCGCTCTCGGCGACAACACGGATGAGACCGATGTCGCCCGTGCGTGACACGTGCGTGCCTCCGCACAACTCGACCGACCACGCCTTGTTGGCGCCGGGGCGCGTCGAGCCCATCGACACGACGCGAACTTCCTCGCCGTACTTTTCGCCGAAGAGAGCCATCGCGCCCGTCGCACGCGCATCGTCGATGTTCATCAGCCGGGTGACGACCGGCGTGTTCTCGAGCAGCACGGCATTCGCCATGTCCTCGACCGCCTTCACCTCTTCCGCCGACATCGGCTTCGTGTGCGAGAAGTCAAAGCGCAAACGATCCGGCGAAACGAGCGAACCCTTCTGCGCAACGTGCGTGCCGAGCACCTGCCGCAAAGCTTCATGCAGAAGATGCGTCGCCGAGTGGTTGGCCCGCGTCGCCGAGCGCCGCGCGTGATCGACCTCGAGCTCCACGGCGTCGCCCGCCTTGAAGCTGCCCTTCTCGACCTTGCCGAAGTGCACGAACAGATCGCCGAGCTTCTTCTGCGTGTCCGTCACGCGGAAAATCGCGCCCTTCGGGCCCTTCACGAGACCCTGATCGCCGAGCTGGCCGCCGCTTTCGCCGTAGAACGGCGTCTGGTTGAAGATCAGTGCGCCTTCATCGCCCGCTTTCAGTTCCTTCGCCTCCGAACGGCCGGAAACGAGCGCGGTGATGATGCCTTCCGCCGTCTCCGTATCGTAGCCGAGGAACTCCGTGGCGCCGATCTTGTCCTTGATCTCGAACCATTGCCCTTCGGTCGCCGCCTCGCCCGAGCCCTTCCAGGCGGCGCGCGCGGCATCCTTTTGCTTCTTCATCGCTTCGTCGAACGCCGCCGTATCGACGGTGATTCCGCGCGGCTTCAGCGCATCTTCGGTCAGATCGAGCGGAAAGCCGTAGGTATCATAGAGCTTGAACGCGACGTCGCCGGGAAACACCGCGCCCTTCTTGAGGCTGCCGGAGCTTTCGCCGAGAAGCTTCAGACCGTTGTCGAGCGTGCGCTTGAATTTCGTCTCTTCGAGCTTCAGCGTCTCGCTGATCAGCGGCTGCGCGCGTGCGAGCTCGGGGTAAGCATCCCCCATCTCGCGCACGAGCGCGGGGACGAGGTGATACATGAGAGGCTCGACGCAACCCATCTGATGTGCGTAGCGCATGGCGCGGCGCATGATGCGGCGAAGCACGTAGCCACGCCCCTCGTTCGACGGCAGCACACCGTCCGCAATCAGGAAGCTCGTCGAACGAAGGTGATCCGCGATGACGCGTTGCGCGACATGCAGGAATTCGGGACTGGCCTCACCGCCGCTCTCCTTCGCCCCGGCCTTCGTAGCTTCCTGGCGAATGGCCTGGATGAGGTTCTGAAAGAGATCGATGTCGTAATTGTCGTGCTTCCCTTGCAGCACCGCCGCAATACGCTCGAGCCCCATGCCCGTATCGATCGACGGACGCGGAAGATCGACGCGGTTCCCCGGCGCGATCTGCTCGAATTGCATGAACACCAGATTCCAGATCTCGATGAAGCGATCGCCGTCGGCATCGGCCGAGCCGGGAGGACCGCCGGGGATCTTATCACCATGATCGAAGAAGATTTCCGAGCACGGCCCGCACGGTCCCGTGTCGCCCATCTGCCAGAAGTTGTCGTTCGTCGGGATGCGAATGATCCGGCTGTCGGGAAAGCCTGTGAGCTTCTTCCAGATCCCGAAAGCTTCGTCGTCGGTGTGATAGACCGTGACGAGCAGCCGCTTCTTGTCGAGGCCGAAGTCCTTCGTCAGCAAATTCCAGGCAAGTTCAATCGCGCGCTCTTTGAAGTAGTCGCCGAACGAGAAGTTGCCGAGCATCTCGAAGAACGTGTGATGGCGTGCGGTATAGCCGACGTTGTCGAGGTCGTTGTGCTTGCCGCCGGCGCGCACGCATTTCTGCGAAGACGTGGCGCGGGGAATGGCGCGCGTCTCCTGGCCTGTGAAGACGTTCTTGAACTGCACCATCCCGGCGTTCGTGAACATGAGCGTCGGATCGTTGCGCGGCACGAGCGGCGATGACGGCACGATCTCGTGCCCGTTCTTTCCAAAGAAATCGAGAAACGAAGCGCGGATTTCGCTGACGCCGGCCATGTGGTGCTTTCGAGCCTGATATTGAGAGTGAATTTGCCCCGAGAGCGTCTCGGAACGGCTTAAGGCCGCCGTTGTAGCGGCGGCCTCTGAACGTGTCCAGAAAAGGCGATAGCGGACGGAATGCCGCGAGGCGCGGCATTTTCAGGACGCCCAGCGCTGGCGGCCGGCTCGACGAAGGAGTGTCGCCGGCGCCAAATAAACAAGCCTTAGCGCTTCGCCTTGGCGATCTTCTTCCCCGAATCCTCGTCCGGGAGAACCCCGTCCTCGTCCGGCTCTTCCCCGTCGTCCTCGCCCGCCGCCGGATCGGCAAGCATCTTCTCGACGATGAGCCCGGCATTGGCGCGGATAGCCCGCTCCAGCTCGGCCGCCACCCTCGGATTGTCTTTGAGGTAGGTCTTCGCGTTCTCGCGGCCCTGGCCGATTCGATCGCCGTTATAGGAAAGCCACGCACCCGACTTCTCGACGAGCCCGGCCTTGACGCCAAGATCGATCAGCTCGCCGACTTTCGAGATGCCTTCGCCATACATGATGTCGAACTCGACCTGTTTGAAAGGCGGAGCCACCTTGTTCTTGACGACCTTGACGCGCGTCTGGTTGCCGACCGTTTCCTCGCGCTCCTTGATCTGCCCAATGCGACGGATGTCGAGGCGGACGGAGGCATAGAACTTCAGCGCGTTGCCACCCGTCGTCGTTTCCGGATTGCCGAACATGACGCCGATCTTCATGCGGATCTGGTTGATGAAGATCACCATCGTGTTCGACTTCGAGATCGAACCCGTCAGCTTGCGCAGTGCTTGGCTCATCAGGCGCGCCTGCAGGCCCGGAAGGCTGTCGCCCATCTCGCCCTCAAGCTCGGCCTTCGGCGTCAGCGCCGCAACCGAATCAACGACGAGCACATCGACCGCGCCCGAGCGCACGAGCGTATCGGCGATTTCCAACGCCTGCTCGCCGGTATCGGGCTGCGAAATCAGGAGTTCCTCGACCTTGACACCGAGCTTCTTCGCGTAGCTCGGATCGATCGCGTGCTCCGCGTCGACGAAAGCGCAGATGCCGCCCTTCTTCTGACATTCCGCAACGACCTGCAGAGCCAGCGTCGTCTTGCCAGACGATTCAGGACCATAGACCTCGATGATGCGTCCCTTCGGCAATCCGCCGATGCCGAGCGCAATATCGAGACCGAGCGATCCCGTGGAGATCGCTTCTATGTCGAGCTTGTCGTTGGCGCCGAGCCGCATGATCGACCCTTTGCCAAAGGCCTTGTCGATCTGCGCGAGTGCCTGCTCTAGCGCCTGCTTCTTATCCATTTTGCCCCCTTCGAGCACAGTCCAATCCGGCCGTTCCATCGTGTCACCCTCAATCCCTATGGCAAGCGCCCTACGCCATCAATTAAGGATGTGTGTACTTGATTTGTTCCGAATCTGTCAATCACGTTTTGTTCTCAAGCTCCGCGAACGCGGAGCTTCGAACGCTATTAACGCTACAGCTGTATCCGGCGAAACAGCGCCACTTGTCGCCGCGGTGCAATCTCCTGTGCATGTTCAAGCCAAGGAGGCTCCCGTGTCCAAGTTACTCGCCGCGCTGATCTCAGTTGCCGTCCTCGCCAGCTCATTCACGTCGGCCGCCCAAGCCGGCCCTGGCCGTCGCCTCGGCTTCTTCTTCGGCGGTATGGCAGCGGCAAGCATGCTCGCCCATGCCGCCGAAGAACGTCGCCGCGAACAAGCCTATGAACGCGAACGTGCCCGTCGTCAGATGATCGCGGCGAGAGAGCGTGCGGCAGCAGCCGCGGCCGCCAAGCGCGAGCGCGCCCGTCAGCTGGCGCTTCAGCAGCAGAAAGCCGCTCAGATTGCAGCGGCCGAGACGACCTCGCCGGTGACGGCCGAGGCCGACAAGCCAATCCTGAAGAAAGGCGATCGCCTGCCTTCCGCTGACAATGATCAGCCGGCGACGACCGACAATACCGCCAAGATAACGACGGCCACGAAAACATCGCCTGACAACGTCGAAACGTCTTCGACGACGCCGGGCACCGACACGGTCGCCGCAGACCAAACCTGCCGCAGGTATTCGGCCGCGACCGACAGCCTGATCGAGACGCCCTGCCACTAACCGTCATCAACAGCCGGAGGACATTCGCGGTTCGCTCATCGGCGTCAGCCGGCCGAGCGAGCCGCGAAACTTTTTTAGAAGCCCGTCAAACTCGCCATGCCGTGTCGCTGCGTTCCGCTGCACGCCTGTTCCGCTTGAAACAGCGGCACATCCCAACCCGCGCAATAGTCTCGTGAACCCAAGCCAAGGAGTTACCTCCGTGCTCAAGATCGCAACGCTCGTCGCAGCACTGGTCGCCGCCAGTGCCTTCGTATCAGAGGCTGAAGCCGCTGGAATGGGCGCCTTCTACGCGAGTTCGTTCTTCCGCAATCAAGGACGCCAGGCTGCCGAGGAGCATCCGCATTGCGCAAGTCACGAACATCGCTTTCAGGCGTTCGAAAGGGCGCGCGAGGAGCAGCTCGAAGAGCTGCGCGCTGAGCGCGCGGCCGCCGCAGCCGCGGCAAAGCGGGCGCGCCTTACGGCTTTACGTCGAGAGCAGGCGGCCGAGGCTGCGAAGGTTGCCGCAAGCAAGCGGGCTGCGCAACAGACTGCATCAGTCAGCACCGGTTCTGATGCGAAGAAGGGCGATCTTTTATCGACCGCAACCGCGTCGACTGAGCAGCCGGTTTCAGGAAGGAAGACAGTCGCAGACGCTGGTCAGCCCGAGGTCTGCCGCAGATATTCCGCCGCTGCCGACGGCCTGATTGAAATTCCTTGCAAATAGGGGCGACAAGCCTTCCCGATCCTCTGAAAACCGCGAGACGCGCCATAACTGGAACTTATGGCGCGTCCACCTGCGCTCTGGGGTATCTCGATATCCGCGTCTAAAACCGGCGCCATAACGATAATCCGAAGCACAAGGTGAACACGTAATGAGCAGTTCGACTTCCCGCCCCGCATCAGGGCGTTTCGGCATTCGCGTCGGCGAAGCCCTCGTTGCAGGCGGCCCCCCGGGAACGGCGGCTGAACCCGAAGTTGCGATCGGCGAGATGGACGGGCCGTTCGGCACCGCGTTTGCGACCCTCCTCGGCGATCAGGTCAAAGGCCACACCCGCGTACTGTCGCTCTTGAACACCGACGTTATGGTTCGCCCGCCGACGATCTGCGTCAGCAAAGTCACCGTCGACAACGAGCGTTATACGAGCATCCTGATGGGCACCGTCCAATACGCGACCGCGATGGGCGTGCTCGATGCCGTTCGCTCGGGAGACCTTCCGAAGGACAAGGTCGACGACCTCGGCATCATCGTTTCGGTATGGCTCCATCCTTCGGTCGCCACGATCGAAAAGCTCGACCACAAAGTCCTGTTCGACATCCACCGCAAGGCGACGAGCCTCGCCATTCATAAGGCGATGAACTACCAGCCTTCGATCGATTGGCTGCTCGAAAACCAGGACAAGATCATCCACAAGTACTTCGAGCGCGGCTTGAAGGGCGAGATCTAAGAACACTTCCGCGCCGGGCGGCCGGCTCCCCGGAGGGGAGTCGCCCGGCGCAGCTAAAAAGAACCTACTTCGCCAGCTCGTCTTTGACCTTCGCCGCGAGCTGCGGCAGCGAGAACGGTTTCGGCAGGAACGCGAAGTCGTCCGAGCCCATCGTCTCGCGGAAGGCTTCATTCGGATAGCCCGAGACGAAGATCACCTTGATCGAGGGATTACGCTTTCTAAGTTCCTTGAAGAGCGCCGGACCGTCCATCTCCGGCATCACGACGTCGGAAACGACGATGTCGATCTGGCCTTCGTTGGCGGCCATCAGCTCGAGAGCCTCCAAGCCGTCGGCGGCTTCGACGACCTGATAGCCTTGCCGGCGTAGCGCCCGCGCTGCGAAGTGCCGGACATCCGGTTCGTCCTCGACGAGAAGCACGCGTCCCGTGCCCGTGAGATCCGTCGCCGTAAGCTGCTTCTTGGCGGCGGCGATCGTTTGCGGAAGAACGGTTTCGACGTCCTCGCCGTCTTCGACGAAGTAACGCGGCAGGAACACCTTGAACGTCGTGCCCTTGCCGATCTCGCTCTCGGGCTGAATGAAACCGCCCGACTGCTTGACGATGCCGTAAACCGACGCGAGCCCGAGACCCGTACCCTTGCCGACGCCCTTCGTGGTGAAGAACGGCTCGAAGATTTTCTCCATCACCTCCGGCGCCATGCCGGTGCCGGTGTCCGCAACTTCGATCACAACGTACTCGCCGGGCGTAAAGCCGGGAACGCCGCTCATCTTCTGGCTTTCGCGCTCAGTCACGTTGCGCGTCTTGATCGTCAGCTTTCCCCCGTTCGGCATGGCGTCGCGCGCATTGCGGACGAGGTTCAAGACGACTTGGTAGAGCTGATTGCTGTCGGCCTTGACGTACCAAAGATCACGCTCGGCCTGAATCTTCAGATCGATTTTCTCGCCGACCTGCGTTTTGAGCACGGGCATCATTTCTGACGTCACGTCGCCGACGTCGACGACCGTCACCTGCTGCGTCTGCTTGCGCGAGAAGCCGAGAAGACCGGCAACGAGGCTCGCAGCGCGGTTCGCCGCCGACTGGATGTTCTTGATGTCCCGATACGCCGCATCGCTCGGCCGGTGCGTTTGCAGCAGAAGATCTGAGAAGCCGATGATCGCCGTCAGCACGTTGTTGAAGTCGTGCGCGATACCGCCGGCGAGGTTGCCGACCGCTTCCATCTTCTGGGCCTGCGCGACGCGGCCTTCGAGCACCTTCTGCTCGGTGGCGTCCATCACATAGAGCGCGGCTGCAGCTCCGCCTTGCACGGCGGCGAGCGGCGACATGTAGATGCGGCGCGTGAATTCGCGTTGTGCGCCGGCCGTGATTTCGATCGGCTGAATGTTGCCGCGGCCCGTGAGAGCTTCGCCAAGTCCCGCTTCGATGCGAAGTCGCTCTTCGGGGTCCGCGGTACGGCACAGCGCTTCCGCCGCGAGCACATCCTGCGCCGGCTTGCCGTCGAGAACCATTCGCATGAAGGCCGTGTTGCAATTCGCGATCCGGCCTTCCGCATCGAGCGCGGCAATGCCGAACGGCGCCGATTGGAAGAACTGCGACGCGCGCACATCCTGCTGTCCGCGATCGACGAGGCCTGCCGTCTGCCGGTTGATCGCCGTAATCGTGAAGCCGAGCTCGGACTGATCGCCGACCGGCTCGACGAGCAACGTGAGGGCGACGATTCGGCCGTCCTGCCGGGTCAAATCGAGATCGATGACGCGCTGATCGGCGTCCGCAATGGTCGCCATCAGCTTGAGAAGCCGGAGGCCCTCGGTGCCCGCGAGTTCAGCAAGGCCGAGATTGCGCACACGCAACGCGCCCGCCGGATAGCCGAGCCATTGTTCGAACGCGGCGTTGACATGAAGGATCGCGCCACCGACGGACGACACCCACATGAAACCGGCCGGCATGGCGTCGAACGCCGCGAGAGAAGCCTCGAGTTTCTCGATGTGCTGAGCCTCGCGGCTCTTTTCGCCCGAAACATCGGTGATCTGCCATGAGACCAGTCGCTGACGCGGCGAGACATCCTCGGATGATTGATCGGACGTCGCGAACGGGCGCACGCTGATGCGCACCCAAGACGGGCGGCCAGCAACGCTCGGCCGCAGTCGAACATCTTCGCGCCGCGCCTCGCCCCGCTCCGCCGCGCGCGTCAACTGGAAGTATGCCTGCGTTCCTTCCGCATCGCTCGTCAGCAAAGTCTCGAGCGCCGAGAATGGCCCCGCCTCATGTCGTCCGAGAATGCGCTCGACGGCAGCGTTCGCGTAAAGAACCGTGCCGTCGGCATTGGCAATGATGTGCGGCTCGTCGTGGGCGTCGATTGCAGCCTTGAGGAAGTCCGAGGGCGTCGCGCGTGCCCCGAGCCTGATGTGCCCGGCGGCGATACCGAAAAGCATGAAAATGCCGAACATCGCCAAAAGCGCGATGACCGTCAAAAGCAACGGCTCGCCCGAGCCGCTCGCCAGCAGCCCGAACAGAACTGAGCCACCAGCGGCGGCGACAATGATAATAGGGAGGAAACCGCCGAACCCTTCCGCTGAGTTCAGCGGATCGACCGGGGCGGCATCGATCCTCAACGCCTCGCGATCCTTCATGGACAGAGAATCTAGCTGATTCTCGAAAATCGAGACGTCGGACTGGGGCATGGACATGGAACTCAGACGCAACTGCAACTGTGCCGCAACGGTGCGGCGCTTTTCGCTTGCATAAGACTTCGCTTAAGAGAGTTAACATGCAGTCAACTCGGGGCTATCGAAGCCTTGAAGTTCGAAAGATATCGGCACAACCGGTAACCCCGGCGGCGAGGCAAAAATGGAAACCTATATTTTTTGGACGTTCTTGCTGGCCGTTGTCGCCCTCCTCTGCGCGGGGGCTGCTGTGTTCATCCGCGCCTATCTCACAGGAACTGCGCCGTCAGCGATTTTGTTTCGGCCGAAAGGTGAGCGCCGCCTTGATGTTGTAGATCAAGCCAGCGTCGATAGCCGCCGCAAGCTCGTACTCATCCGGCGGGACGATGTGGAGCATTTGGTAATGATTGGCGGCCCCGTCGATCTCGTTATCGAATCGGGAATCAATTCATCGAGTGGACGCTCAGCGACCGCATCGCCGAGCGAAGCGGCGTCGGCGCCCGTGCGCCGAAGCCCGATTTTCAGCCGCAGCCCGGAACCCGCGGACCACTCGGATCCGCCCAAATTTTAATTTCAATTAGCGCGACTGCTCGACGTCGCCGAAATCGGCCATCGTGAGCTTGCTGAGGTCGAGCCGCCGCGTTTCGCTTGCGACGGGCGCGCTGATCGACTTGGCGCCGTTGGTAACCAGACTTGCCGGCGATATCTTCCAGCCCGGCTTGGCGTCCCGCAGCTGATGAACCGCAACGGCAGCTTTCAAGGGCTCGGCCTCTGCGCGATTGAAATGCGAAAGGCCGCCTGTCGCGGCCGCGATGACAGCGGACAACACGAAAGTAATACGAGCGCTCACGACGCAACCCCATCCAGACGCATGCACGGCATGACGAAATTGAATGTGAGCCGAAATCTTTAACGAGCCGTGAAGGACTGTTCGCTTTCGATACGGCTCAGCTGGTG
The DNA here is from genome assembly GCF_019753045.1 of Hyphomicrobium sp. GTDB lineage: Bacteria > Pseudomonadota > Alphaproteobacteria > Rhizobiales > Hyphomicrobiaceae > Hyphomicrobium_B. The sequence continues at coordinate 103,510 of NZ_JAIELN010000004.1, read as the reverse complement.
GCCGCGAGCTATTCCTCGCGATAGACCTTCTCGCGCCGCTCGTGGCGCTCCTGCGCTTCGACCGATAGCGTCGCGATCGGGCGGGCATCGAGGCGCTTTAGGCCGATCGGCTCGCCGGTATCCTCGCAATAGCCATACGAGCCGTCCTCGATCCGGCCCAGCGCCGCTTCGATCTTGGAAATGAGCTTGCGCTGGCGATCGCGCGTCCTGAGTTCCGTGGCCCGATCCGTCTCGGAGGTGGCCCGATCGGCAAGGTCCGCGTGCTGTGTCGAATCCTCGTGCAAAATCGCCAGCGTCTCTCGTGTCTGACGAAGGATCTCGTCCTTCCAATCGAGCAGGCGCTTGCGGAAATAAGCCTTGTGCATGTCATTCATGAACGGCTCATTCTCCGAAGGCTTGTAGCCCGGCGGGAGAACGATATCTGCAATCTTAACGCGCGCAGCCATCTTGGTGCTTGTACCCTCTGACTTTTTCGGCGCTGCCGGCTTTGCGGCAGCCAATGTTCGTGCCGGCGCGCTTGCCTGGCTCGGCTTCGGCGGCGCCTGCTTGCTAACGGGCGAAGCGGTGATCCCCGTCGGAGCCTTGGTCTGTGTCGCTTTAGCAGCGGTCTTTGCCGCCTTGGCCTTTGACGTATCGGGCTTTTTAGCCTGAGCCGCCTTTCCAACGCTCGCTAAATTTTTGTCATTCTTCGGCGGGGGCCCGGCTTTCGCGACAGGCTTCTTGGCGACCGTCTTAGGCTTCGCCGTCTTCGTTCCGGTTGCCTTGCTCATCGTCCGCCTCTCCAGAGGCTGCGTTCGCTCGAGCCGATTAGTCCTCCGCCGAAAAAAGTCGACCCTGACTCGGCCTCTTTCGGCCGCCCCTTATCTATGGGTGAGGCCCCCCGAGTCAAGCTCGCTACGAAGCCATACTAAATTTGACAGATATAGCTTTACTTCAACGATTACAGGCACTTATACTGAGGTGATGAATTCCTCAGCTCTCAGCCTTTAACAGATCCTTGCCGTGGAGCGCGCTTCAGTCACCTTGCTCCACGCTTTTAAGGCCCCCAAGACACCCTCATGAACTTCGAAGGCACCTCCTCCTACGTCGCCACGCCCGACCTCAAGATCGCGGTCAACGCCGCGATCCGGCTTGAGCGGCCGCTCCTCATCAAGGGCGAGCCCGGCACGGGTAAATCGGTCCTCGCCACGGAGGTCGCGAAGGCCCTCGATGCCCCATTGATCGAATGGCACATCAAATCGACGACGAAAGCGCAGCAAGGCCTTTACGAATATGATGCCGTTTCGCGGCTGCGAGATGGCCAGCTCGGCGACGAGCGGGTTAAGAATATCGCCAACTACATCAAACGCGGCAAGCTGTGGGACGCATTCGAAGCGCCGAAACGCAGTGTGCTGCTGATCGACGAAATCGACAAGGCCGACATCGAATTCCCCAACGATCTTCTACAAGAACTCGATCGTATGGAATTCTTCGTCTACGAAACGGGCGAGACGGTCAAAGCCAAGACGCGTCCCGTGGTGCTCATTACCTCGAACAACGAAAAAGAGCTGCCGGACGCATTTCTCCGCCGGTGCTTCTTCCATTTCATCAAATTCCCCGACGCCGAGACGATGCGCCGGATCGTCGATGTGCATTTCCCGGGCCTGAAAAACCGTCTCGTCAGCGATGCCCTGCGGGTTTTCTATGAACTTCGCGACGTTCCGGGCCTGAAGAAAAAGCCTTCCACATCTGAGCTTCTCGACTGGTTGAAGCTCCTCCTGCATGAGGACATCGACCCGGCCTTACTGAACGAGAAAGATCCACGAAAGCTCGTTCCGCCGCTCGCCGGCGCCTTGATCAAGAACGAGCAGGATACTCATCTCCTAGAACGCCTTGCGTTCATGACGCGCCGCCGCAACGAATAGATTAATCGCGGCCGAACGCTTAAGTTCAATTACCCCTCGCACAGAGGGTTCGCTTTTAACGTCGGATTCACGACCTTTTCTATTGCCTTGATTTCTCCCTCCGGTTGCGCCCCAATGAATGTGCAGCACGCGACTGCTTGCTATAAAAATAGAAGCGCGTGAAAGGGAGAAATTGAAATGAGAAAAGTTCTCGTCGCCTTGAGTGTGATCAGTGCTCTCGGACTTATCGCCTGCGACAATTCCAAGGAAAAAGCCGAAGCCGACAAGGCTGCGACCGAAGCGAAGGCTGCTGCTGACAAAGCCGCTGCTGACACCAAGGCAGCTGCCGATAAGGCTGCAGAAGACGCCAAGGCCGCAGCCGATAAAGCCGCAGCCGATGCAAAAGCTGCCGCCGACAAGGCGACCGAGCCCGCCAAACCGAATCCGTAATGCGCAATCGCTCGCGGGCAGCACTACCCCGCGAGCGCCTAACAAGATGGATGAATGCGCAAATCATCCAAGGCTACGTTACGCGGCTGACGCAATGCAGCGATCCAGCCGCTTTTTTTGAAGGATCAATTATCGAAAATGCCGGGCGACGCGCGTATTTGTCGCGAACGGTAACCACCATTGCGAGCCCTTGTGGCCATATAGGTTTCGGTAAGCCAATCCATTACGATTGGCCCAGTCGCAGAAGCGGCCGCGTCTCAGGTTCCGGCGGAGCGGGACAGCGTCGCACTTTTCATTCCTCGTCAGCAGCCCGGATGGCCTGCGAGAACCGTTGGATAATCCTTATGTGTGGCATTTTCGGAATAATCGATCTTAGGGGCAGGCGCTCCGTTCCGCTGTCCGTCTTGAAACGCGCAGCCGACGCGATGCTTCATCGCGGCCCCGACGAAGACGGCTACCTTCAGCGTCCCGGATTTGGATTTGCATCGCGCCGTCTCAGCATCGTCGGCCTCGCCGACGGCCAGCAGCCTGTCTTCAACGAAGACAAGCAGATCACGGCGATCTTCAACGGCGAGATTTTCGATCACGACGACTGGCGCCAGGATCTGAGAACACGCGGCCACGTTTTGAAGACGCACTGCGATACCGAAATTTTCCCGCACATGTGGGAAGAGTTCGCAGAAGACATGTTCGCCAAGCTCAACGGCCAGTTCGCCGTGGCCCTCGCCGACGAGCGCAAGCAGAAATTCATCCTCGCGCGCGACCGCTTCGGCATCTGCCCTCTCTTCTGGACACGCACGACCCGGTTTGGCAGCGACTGGCTCATCTTCGGTTCCGAGATCAAGACGATCCTCGCGACCGGAATGGTCGACCCGAAGCCCGACCGGCGTGGCGTCGATGCGGTCTTTAATTTCTTGGCTGTGCCCGGACCGTTCAGCTGCTTCGAAGGCATCAACATTCTGCCTCCGGGCAAATTCCTGACGATCTCGCGCGGCCGCAGCGGCGAAGACGCAACGATTAGCGAGCGCACCTATTGGGAAATGGATTTCCCGGCTGCGGGTCAAGAGGCACGCGGACAGAACGAGAAGAAACTAGTCGATGAATTCGAGAGCGTTCTCTACGAGGCTGTGAAGCGGCGGCTGCGCGCCGACGTTCCAGTTGCCTCCTACCTCTCGGGCGGCGTCGACTCGAGCACCGTCGTTGCGATGGCCAAGGATATTCTCGGCGCCGCGCCGGCGACATTCACCGTCAAGATCCGCGACCCGAAGCTCGACGAAACCGAGCAGGCCGCGATCATCTCGAAGCACCTCTCCGCCGATCCCTACATCGTGCCATGCGGATCGGACGACATCGTCGCGAACTACCAGAAATTGCTCGTCGCAACCGAAGCTCCCGTGACGGACACGTCCTGCACGTCGCTGATGATGCTCGCCGGCAAGGTGCACGAAAAGGGTTTCAAAGTCGCGCTGACGGGCGAAGGCTCCGACGAATGGCTCGCCGGCTACCCTTGGTACAAGTTCGATCGCGTCTTCGATTGGATGGGCAAAGCGTCGGGAGGCGTAGCGTCGGCGCTCGCCGAGAAATTCTTATATCGCTGGCTCGGCTGCAACGATGAGACCATCGCTTACTTTGTCCGCAACGCAGAATCGTCAGGCGGCATGCACGCGTTCCAGCGATTCTACAGTCTTCTCGGAGCGTCGCGTTCCCGTTTCTACAGCCCGAGCATGCTCGCCAAATTGAGCAGCCACGATCCCTACGCGGCAATCGCGTCCGACATGTCGCGCGCGAAGACCTGGGATCCGGTCAATCGCGGCGTCTACTGGGCGGGAAAAATCCATCTGCCCGGACAGCTTCTGAGCCTCAAAGGCGATCGCATCGCCATGAGCCAGTCCGTCGAGATGCGCTATCCGTTCCTCGACAACAATGTCTTCGATTTTCTCGCCGGCATCGACCCGAAGTGGAAGTTCAAGGGCCTCACCGAGAAGTATCTGCTTCGCCGCGTCGCCGAAAAGTGGCTGCCGAAAGAAGTCGCATGGCGGCCGAAAGGCATGTTCCGCGCGCCGCTCGACGGCTTCTTCCTCCAGCAGCGCCTGCCGTACGTCGACGAACTCTTGAGCGATGCCTCGATCAAGAAGGCCGGCTATTTCGATCCTGAAGCAGTACGTGAGTGGCGCGGAAAATATCAGGGACTGTCGCCCTGGGGATATCAACGCAGCTCCGCCGAGCTCGGGCTCGTTGCAGTGCTCGCGACGCAGCTCTGGCACCACACCTACATCGACCCGACGCTCGCCAATCTTCCGAGCTGGCGGACGATCGCAGGTGTTCCGGCCACCGAGCCCCGCGATCTCGACTTTGCCGAGAGCGTGCCAGCGCTTGCGAGCTAGCACGTCTCGGGAAAGTACAAGTTCAGTTAGCGCTGTCCGCGCGGTCCGTAGCCCGCCGTCAAAATGGCGATGGCGGACGCGACATTCTTTTCGATCTCGTCACGCGTCGGACGCTCCGTGATCGCGCCGTAAAGCCGCGGACGGATGATCGAGGCCTGTATCAGTTCCAAGAACTGCGTTGCCGCGAAATAGGTGTCGGCAATCTCGAGCCGCCCCGCCGCAACATGATGATCGAAAAATTTGCCGAGCGCGGTTGCAACCCGCTTCGGTCCACGCTCGAAGAACTCGGTTCCGACTTCGGGCATCCGTTCAGCGACACCGATGACGATCCGATGCGCGGCAACGACGAACGGCTCGGACATGATCGTCAACACCTCGATGCTGAATTCCGTCAGAACGGATTCAAACGGCTTCCCGGTATCAAGCAGTGAGAGGATCTCGGAGATGTTGCGATCGCGTCGCTCGGCGCAGATCGCAGTGAAGAGATGCTCCTTATCCTGGAAATAGACGTAGAGCGTCGCCTTTGAGACGCGCGCTTCGCGAGCGACGTCGCTCATGCTCGAAGCATCGAAACCCGCTGTCGAAAATATCCGGCCTGCGCCCTCCAAAATTTGACGGCGTTTCTGCGGATCGGTTCCCGCTGCAGGGCGACCGCCGCGCCGGTCTTCTCTCGTTGGTTCTGGGGTTAAATGCACAGATTCCATGTTTGTCATCCTTACACCTTCTGAACTCGCGGTTCAGTACTCATACAATAAAATCGAACCAAACGGTTCAGTTTCATCTTGATAATCGCCCATCTGCGTTGTATGTCAAGTCATGAACTGAACCAGCCGGTTTAATTTCGCCGGTTTGAAGGGATTTGGGTGTTATGGGTGGGAATTCGAGTAGTCGTCTGGCGCTGCGGCCCAGACCGAATGAGACCGACACCACGTCGGAATCCGATGAACGGCCGCGGCTAGCGTCCAACCCGAGCGCGCTTGCCCAGACGCAGGCGGCAAAACCCAACACCGCGCAGAAGCCGGAGCAGCCGCACGCGCGCGAATCGATATCCGAAACCACGACGGCCACCGGTCCGGCGAAGCCTGCATCGCGCCGCAAGCCGATCTTCCTCGGCATCGGCGCGCTCGCCCTCATGGGCCTCACCTACTTCGCTTATGAATACATCACCGTCGGCCGCTTCCTCGTCTCGACGGACGACGCGTACGTCGGCGCCTACATGGCGATCATTTCGCCGAAGATCCCGGCCATCGTTGCGGAAGTGCCCGTCGTCGACAATCAGCAGGTGAAGGAAGGCCAGACGCTCGTCAAACTAGACGACGGCGACTATCGCCTGGCGCTCGAGCAAGCCCAGTCCAAGCTCGCAACGCAGCTCGCCGCAATCAAGACCTTCGACGCGCAGATAAAAGCGGCGGAAGCTTCCGGCGAACAAGCCCGCGCACAACTCGACTCCGCGAAAGCCAACGTCATCAAAACCGTCGCTGACTTCAAACGCACGGACGCCTTGACCGCCAAGGATTACGCCACGAAAGCATCGCTCGATGCCGCCACCGCCGCGCGCGATTCCGCGTACGCTCAAGTGAAAGCCAATGAAGCCGCGATTCAATCCGCCGACGCCAACGTCGCTCTGCTCCACGCCCAGCGCGATCAGGCTGAGAAGGTCGCGAAGGAATTGCAGGTCGCGGTCGATCAGGCCGCGCGCGATCTCTCCTTCACCGTCATCCGCGCGCCCTTCGATGGCGTCATCGGCAATCGCGGCGTCCAGGTCGGAGATTACGTGACGCCGGGCAAACGCCTCGCCGCGGTCGTGCCGCTCGACAAGGTCTTCGTCAATGCGAACTTCAAGGAAACGCAGCTTCCCGAAATCGTCCCGGGCCAAACCGCGACGGTGCGCGTCGACGCGTTGAACGGCGAATCCCTGAAGGGCACCGTCGAAGGCGTTTCGCCCGCATCGGGCTCCCTGTTCTCGCTGCTGCCGCCAGAAAACGCCACGGGCAATTTCACAAAGATCGTTCAGCGCGTACCGGTTCGCATCACGATCCCCGCGGCGACCGCGCACAACAAATTGCGCCCTGGCCTCTCCGTCGTTGTCAGCGTCGATACGCGGACGACGCCGAAAGACGCCGGCCACGATCAAGCCGCGCTGCAATAGCTTCCGGCAAAAGGCGCCAGGCCATGGCCGAATTGACGAAATCGCCCGACGAAGCTCAGAAGCTCGAATGGATCGGCGTCACGCCGCGCCAGCTCGCGGGCTTCCTCGCCATGGTCTTCGGCATGTTCATGGCGATCCTCGACATTCAGATCGTCTCGGCGTCGTTGACGGAAATCCAGGCGGGCCTCTCGGCAAGCTCTGACGAGATTCCGTGGGTCCAGACGGCGTATCTCATCGCCGAAGTCGTGATGATCCCGCTCTCGGGCTTCCTCGCGCGCGCGCTCTCGACACGAGTTCTCTTCTTTACGGCCGCCGTCGGCTTCACGGCCGCGAGCGCCCTCTGCGCCACCGCGACGACGATCGACCAGATGATCCTCTACCGCGCGATCCAAGGGTTCATTGGCGGCGGCATGATCCCGAGCGTCTTCGCCGTAGCGTTCACGCTGTTTCCGCCGTCGAAGCGCAACATCGTCTCCCCAATCATCGGCCTCGTCGCAACGCTCGCGCCGACGATAGGGCCGACCGTTGGCGGCTATCTCACCGACGCCTTCTCATGGCACTGGCTGTTTCTTATCAACGTCGGCCCCGGCATCCTCGTCGCCATCGCCGTCTACTTCCTCGTCGACTTCGACCAGCCGAATTTTGCCCTCTTCGACCGCTTCGACTACGTCGGCCTCATCGCGATGGCGATATTTCTCGGCTCGCTCGAATACGTGCTGGAAGAAGGCCCCCGCTACGACTGGTTCGACGATCAGACGATCGCAACGTTCGGAGTCCTGGCCGTTATCGGCGCCATCGTCTTCTTCTGGCGCGCCCTGACTGCGAAAGATCCGATTGTCGAACTCAGAGCTTTCAAGAATAGGAACTTCGCGTTCGGTTCGGCTTTCAGCTTCACGATGGGCATAGGCCTCTACGGCCTGACATACGTTTACCCCGTGTACCTCGCCCAGATCCGCGGCTACAGTTCCTTGATGATCGGCGAGACGATGTTCGTCACCGGCGTCGCGATGTTCCTGACTGCTCCGATCAGCGGACGTCTCGCGAGCATCCTCGATCCACGCATCATGATGTTGATCGGCTTCATCGGCTTTGCGGCCGGAACCTACATCGCGAGCGGCATCACCACGGACTGGGATTTCTGGGAGTTGCTGCTTCCTCAGGTCCTGCGCGGTTCCTCGCTCATGCTGTGCATGGTGCCGATCAACAACCTCTCGCTCGGCACCCTGCCGCCCGATCAGCTGAAGAACGCCTCCGGCCTCTTCAACCTGACGCGCAACCTTGGCGGCGCCGTCGGCCTGGCGATCATCAATACTCTTTTGAACAAGCGTCTCGACCTGCATCTCGCGCGCTTGCACGAGCAGGTTTCGTGGGGACATCCCATTGCCGAGGATCGCCTTCAAGGCATGCAGCAGACGTTCTCGAACGCGATGCAGGCCGACGGCGACATGGCGGCGCTGAAGAAGCTCGCGATGATGGTGCGCATGCAGGCGAACGTGTTGTCGTTTGCCGATCTCTTCCTGGTGCTGACTGCGCTATTCGCGTCTGCCGCGTTCTTCACGCTGCTCATGAGAAAGCCCGAAGCGGTCCCAGGCGGCGCCGGAGGCCACTGACCAACTCTGTCACGCTCGCCGCTTGCCGTCGCTCAGTAGCGAAAGCGCCCAGAAGAACAGGCCGCCGATAGCAAGAGCGACACCGACCCACCCGGTCGACGTCCAGCCGTATCCGCCCGCGATGGCCATGCCGCCAAGCCACGGGCCAAGCGCATTCGCCATGTTGAATGCACTGTGATTGAGAGCAGCGGCCAGCGTCTGCGCCTCTCCGGCGACGTCCATCAAGCGTGTCTGCAGCGCGGTTCCGAGACCACCGCCGCAGCCGATCATGAATACCACCAGCGTCACCGCGTAGATGTTGCCGGCCGCAAATGGGAAGAGCGTCAGCGACACCAAGCTCCAAAGCAACAGCCCACCGACCGTCGGCATAAGCGCCCGATCCGCGAGGCGGCCGGTGACGTACGTGCCGACGGTCATGCCAACGCCGAAAAAGACGAGCACGATCGGCACCACGTAGGCAGGAACGTGCGTAACGTCCGTCAGTGTCGATGAGAGATACGAATAGACGGCGAACATGCCGCCGAAGCCGATAGCGCCGATTGCAAGCGTTAGCCACACCTGAGGCCGCTTCAGCGCGCTAAGCTCGCGCAGCATGCTCGCTTCCTTGGTCGGCTGGTCGGCCGGCACATAAAGCCAAATGAGCGAAACAGTCAGAGCTGCAAGAACGCCGACGATTCCAAAACCCGAACGCCACCCGAGCGCCTGCCCGATCCACGTCGCAACGGGAACACCGATCACCGTAGCAATCGTAAGACCGATAAGAACGCGGCCAACGGCCTGCGCCCGGGCGTTCGCCGGAACGAGCGACGCCGCAACGAGCATCGCGACACCGAAGTACGCGCCATGAGGAAGGCCGCTCAAAAAGCGAAAGGCGACCATCGAGCCATACGTCGGCGAAAACGCTGTCATCACATTGAAGACGGCAAAGATCGTCATCAGAGTCAGAAGCAACACCCGGCGCGACCATTTCGCGGCGAGCACCGCAATGACCGGCGCTCCGACAACGACGCCGAGCGCGTAGGCGCTGATGGCGTATCCGGCATCGGGCTCGGAAATTCCGAACGTCGCCGCAAAATACGGCAACAGGCTCATGGCCGCGAACTCAGTCGTGCCGATTGCGAAGCCGCCCATCGCCAGCGCGAAATGTACGAGATTGACCTGACGCGGGGTTAGCTGCTTCGCGTGCGGTGTCTGCACGCTGTCAAAAGCATCCGCCCTCACGTCCATGTGCACCTCTTCTGGCTGCCGAGCTTCGCCGCACCGCAAAAGAGCGAGGGCGTGAATAACTAACGGCCTATGTTACGGAATTTGTTCCGCGTCGAGGGGCGAGTCATCGCCATTTTGCAACTGCGAACTGTCGCACGCTCATAGCTCGCCGCTCATCCCGAGTGATTGCGCACGCGCGCCCCGTCGCTGCGACGGAACGCCCGCCCTCGCAACTGGAGCCTGTTCCAAGCGGAACAGCGGCGCCGGCCCCGCCGCATCAAACGAGATCATCCGGACCCTAGGCCCACCGGCTCAGGCGTCCCGGCAAAATTCTCGCGTTCGAATAATTTCAGGGAGACGGCGATGGAATTGAAGCGAACCAAATTCACGGCGGCGCGCATATGTGTCGTTCTTTCACTTGTCGCAGTCGCGCAACCGGCATGGGCGGCCGATCGCCCGATCAACAAGCTTGGAATCTCCGCACCTGTCGCGAAAGCCAGTCTGCAGAGAACGCCAACCGGCACGGCGAAGCAGTTGGCGGCGCTACGTGCGGCCAAACTTGCAAATCTCAACAACCGCAACCGAGCACAGAAGCCGACCCTGGTCCAACAAGCGCTCGCCATTGCATCCACGGCACGCGACGGCAAAACCGGATCTGAAGCCGAATCCCTTCTTGATCAGCGCACGTCTTGGCGCGCGCGCTTCACATCGGCATCCATGAAAGACGCAATCGGCAAGCTCCGCGAGGCCGCCGGCTTTCGCTGAACCTAAAGCGCCGGAAGACAAGGTGCAGAGGCTAGTCCGCATCTCTCCTGGGTCGTGCCGTGAAAAACCGCGGCGCGGCCATGCCTATACCCGCGCCATCAATTAAAAAAATTAATTCCCTCGAGCTTTCTCCGCTCCAATTTTGCCTCCCGAATTGTCGATCGGCGATTTATCCGACCGAAATCGAATCAATTGCTGCTCCGCAATATCCGCTTTGACCATAAATTAATGATATCGCTTCAGCCTGACTCAAGATTGGAACAAGTGACGGAGACTGCTGAATTAATTGGCATTTCTGCCCGTTAATTAGGCTCCCCCGCCTATCCGATTTGAAATGGGAATATCGCGCCGGTCTTCGGCTCGACGGGGAATGAAAGCTTCAGACAATGTTGAATAGCGGGGAGCCCCTTCGCTCGTTCTCGCAGATGGGAAAGCTCTATGCGGCCGATAACGACGGGCTTACTCGTGCGTTCGCCGTGGCGATCATTTTCGGCATCGTCTCCTATCTGTCTATTTCCTATACCCAGAACGCCGATGGCATAGCGACGGTATGGCCGGCAAATGGAATAACGCTCGCCGCCGTCATCCTCGCGAAACGGCCATGGCGCCGGCACCAAATTCTCTTTCTTTGTTTCATTGCAAATATCGTCGCCAATATCTTCGCGCACCGCGAGTTGGCGACCAACATCGGGTTTGCGCTGACAAATACGCTCGAGACCTATGTTACATTTCGCATAATCAACTTCAAAGAATCGAGGCCTTCCGAATTCAGCAGCCTCCGCTTTCTGATGTCGTTTTCGCTCGCCGCCATTGCAGGTTCGGCCATCGCGGCAATAGCAGCAGCCTTTGTTGCCGGGGCGACGTACGAAGCGGTCACGCTCCATGTGTTCACGTCCTGGTTCCTGGCGGACTTACTCGGTTTGCTGACCGTCACCCCGGCGATCGTCCGCCTTCGTCTGGCCCGCTCGACGCCCTCGCCGACGGCATCGAGCTGGGAAGTGTACGCACTCTTTACGACCCTCGCGATTACGATGGCCCTGGTTGTCGGCCTGCCTGAACGCTACCTCGCGTTCCTCATCATGCCCGTGCTCGTACTGATCGCCTGCCGCCTCGGCCCCAATGCAACGTCGGCCGCGACGTTGTTGATGTCGGCTGTCGTGCTCGTATGCACGGCCGTCGGCATTCAAGGTGCCGAGCAGGCTTCGCAGCTGGCCCTGTTCACAGACGTCCAGATGACGCAGCTTCTTATCCTCACCGCGTTTCTGACGGTCATGCCGCTGGCTGAAACGATTGAATCCCAATCGCGCCTACAAGAGCGCCTGTCGGCGGAAATCGCCCTGCGCGATGGGTTGAACGATCACCTTCAGACTCAGGAACACGCCATTTCCGAGCAGAAGGCCGAGCTTGAGAAGATGCACAACCGGTTGAAGGAGGCGATTGAAATCCTCCCCGAGGGCATCGTGATCCTCGATGCCGACAACCGGTACGTCGCCTGGAACAAAAAGTACGCCCAAATATATCATCGGGCCATCGACACGATCGTCGTCGGCGGCAGCCTCGAAGAAGCCGTGCGCATCGGCCTCGAGCGCCAGATGTACCCGGAAGCTTTCGGCCGCGAAGAAGCCTGGCTTGCCGAGCGACTGAAGAACCTTCGCACACCCGCTCTCCCACACGAGCAACTTCTCGACGACGGGCGTTGCTATCTGATCGAGGAATGCCGGACCAGCGAGGGCGGCCTGATCAGTCTGCGCATCGACATCACCGAGATGAAGCAGCGCGAAGCGTCGATCCGGCTGCTGTTCGAGAACAACCCGTTGCCGATGTTCGTCGTCAGCCGGGACAAGATGGCCATACTCGCCGTGAATAACGCCGCGGTTTCTCACTACGGCTACTCCCGCCGGGATTTCGCGCGTCTGTCGCTACGGGAAATCCAAAATGGCGACCTCGTTTTGCCGTTCGAAAGCAGCGTGCAGCACATTGGCCAGACCGACGATCCCCAGTCGTTCAAGCATTACCGCCGCGATGGACGCTCGATGGAAGTCGAAGTCTACGTCCGTCCGCTCGTACATGAGGGCCGCGACGCCCTTCTGATCGCCGCCATCGATGTGACCGAACGCCGGAAGGCGGATCGCAAGGCGGCCTACATGGCCCGCCACGACGCGTTGACGTCCCTCCCTAACCGCCACTTGCTTGCTGAGCGCATGCAGCTGGCGATGGCACGGGCAAAGCGCGGCGACCGCATGGCGCTTCTGTTGCTCGACCTCGACAATTTCAAAGTCGTGAACGATACGCTCGGCCATGCCGCCGGCGACGAGCTGTTGCAGGTCATGGCCGACCGCCTCACCAAGACGCTTCGCGAAACCGATACCGTGGCGCGTCTCGGCGGCGATGAATTCGCAGTGTTAATTGTCGATCTCGATCACCCATCGAGCGCGACGAAACTGGCGGAACGCCTGATCAGCATCCTCAGCGAGCCAGTACGCATCGGCACGAAGGACGTGATCTGCGGAGGCAGCGTCGGCATCGCGATGGCCCCGGATCATAGCTGTGATCCGATCGAACTCTTCCGCCTCGCCGACCTCGCGCTCTATGCAGCCAAGGAAGATCAACGAGGGACCTATCGGCTCTTCGAGCGCGAACTCGACGCCAAGGTCAAGGCGCGCAATCTTCTCGAAACCGAGGTGCGCGACGCCATCAACAACAACGAGTTCGAACTCCACTACCAGCCGATTTTCTGCGTACAGACGATGACGGCCGTCGGTGCCGAGGCGTTGCTTCGCTGGAAACACCCCCGCCTCGGTCTCGCCTCGCCCGCCGACTTCATTCCGATCGCCGAGGAAATCGGCATGATCGCCGATCTCGGAGCGAAGGTCCTGCGCCAGGCGTGCAAGGAAGCAATGGCGTGGCCCGACCAGACCAGCGTGTCCGTCAACGTCAGCGCCATTGAGCTCGAAGCCGAAAGCTTCGTAGACACCGTCAAGATGGCCCTCGCCGAATCCGGCTTGCCGAGCCACCGGCTCATAATTGAAGTCACTGAATCGACCATCATGAAGGATGTTCAGCTCGCGACCCACATTCTGCGGCAAGTCTGCGATCTTGGCGTGGAAATCGCGATGGACGATTTCGGCACGGGCTACTCCTCGCTCAGCTCGCTAACCAAAGTCCCCTTCCAGAAGATCAAGATCGACCGGTCCTTCGTCCGCGATCTCGCGATCTCGATGGAAGCCCGCGCCATTCTTTCGACCATCGTCGAGCTGGCCCGGACCCTCGGCATGCGGACGACGGCCGAAGGCGTCGAAACGGCCGAGCAGTTCGAAATCGTCAAGGACTACGGCTGCACGTTGGCGCAAGGCTTCCTGTTTCAGAAGGCGCAGCCCGCCGATGTTATACGCGAAATTCTGCGCGCTGAACCGGACACGCGCCAGAACGCCGCCTGACATCGGTAACGGCGTGTGTCAGGACAATGACAAGTTGGTCTGAACACCGATTTTCGTTCCGCGACCGGGCCCGGCCCTGCTCATGTAGCGCGATTATTTTGTCGGCCTATCATCCAAACGGATGATGCCCAACCGCGTGCGCCGCTGCTACGAATATGGGATTGCATCTACCTATGTATTCTAGCGTACTATTGCACGAAGGCCGCCCTTGGCAGAGTTTTATGACAATGCCAAAGGCGGCCTTCTTGATTTCATCGGCGACATTTATGAATGCGCCATCGGGCCGGATCGGCGGCCTCGCCGCAACCGTTGGCTCAATTGCCCAAGTGCCCATTTCTCTCGACAGCAGCGCTGAGCGCCGTCACGTTTGACGGGACAGCAACACGCGGCGTGCAGCAATTGGCGCGGGCAATATAGACCTTCACGCCGTCCGCCCTCACACCAGCGACGGCATCGCCCGAAATCACGGAAGCCTCGATACGCTCGCAGACATCGCGAGACATCCACTGCGTCTGCAGATCGCCATTGGCGAGCGTTGCAACGAGCAGCGAACGATCGTCGAGGGCCACGGGAATTTCGCGCGATGCGGATTGTTCGGGCTTGACCGGAAGGCTCGCCGTCCCGCTTGCCGACGCGACAAGAACGACGGAGGCAACAACCTTAGACGCCGTAGAACCAAACATCACATACTCCCCTCACTCAAAGCGCACTAAGCAGCATGAGAGGCTGGCATCCGCCAACCGCGAGGCGGTCGGATTCCCACACAATTCGAGTAGTACACAGGCTCCTGTGTAAAACCTCGCATCATGCCCGCCGCATTCGAACGAGCGAAAGCAAAGAAAAACCCGGCCTCTTTCGAGACCGGGCAATTCACTCAGGCTTGCGCGGCGTTAGTCGCAGTAGCGATATCCATGCCGCCAGTAGCAATCGCCGTAGGCATCGGCCGCGGCAGCACCAACGATAGCTGCACCGATGCCGAGCGCAATCCAACGGCCATTGTGCCAGTAGCCACGGCCGCGATGATGACCGTAACGGTAACGGCCACGGTCATAGCCGCCGTGAGCGTAATGCCGGCCGCCGTATCCATTATCCATGACGCGGACCTGCATCAGCTGTCGTGGAGATCGTTGCGAGCGGCAGAGCGGATGCCAGCGCGGCGGCAATACCGATATATTTTCTCATCATGTTCCTCCAACTTGGCGGGATGCACCCGCGAGTTCGTAGTCGACCAACACCCAAGAACCCGATTTGGTTTCAAACCGGCGCGTTGCGTCGTGCTCGAATTCGTATATGGAGGCGATTAAAGAGCTATTTCAGATGGCTATACGCCACCGCGGTATCGGCGCCGAATTGCAATTCCATTCATCCGATATTCATATTCCGCCGCGGTTTTATTCTTGATCGATTTTTCCAACTAGCCGCTTGCCGGAAATATGCTCGGAAAGATGCCTCGCCTCAGTACCGGCGGTACCGGCCGTAATAGTGAGGCCGGTCAGGTCTTCCGTTACCGCAGGCCCAACTTCTCGTACCGCTCTCGCAGCCGTAACGTTGAAGCAGCTCGGCGTCGCGAGCGCTTATCGGACCTCCGGCGCGCGCATTCGAGCGGGCCGCCTGCAACTCTGCTGCTTCCCCACCGCCCCCGGCATAGGCCGGAACCGCTGCCGCAAGCATGGCCGTACCGGCCGCTATCGCTATCAATCGAGACATCGCATGACCTCCAGGCTTCAGGGACTTAAGTCATCTCTATGCTTCAGGACTTAAGTTGGAAGCCGCTCAAACAATTCAAGCTCCGCGCAGGACGACAAAATTTTCCCGGCCGGGCTTGCCATGGTGATATCGTGAACGAAACGATCCTCACGCAGACGGATTTTGGGTTGCGCAACGCGGCTATGCCGCCAAAGGAGATCGGAAAATGTTCGGACCTGTCATCCCGATCGTATTGCTCATCTACATTCTCGTATGCCTGCGGATCCTTCGGCAATACGAGCGAGGCGTTGTTTTCGCACTCGGTAAATTCGCAGGCGTTCGGGGACCGGGCTTAATATTTCTTTTGACACCGTTTCAAACGATGACGCGCGTTTCGCTCCGCACTGTCACGATGCAAATTCCATCGCAGAAAATCATCACCAAGGACAACGTATCGATCGATATCGCGGCGGTCGCCTACTACCATATTTCCGACCCCGAGAAGTCGGTCATCGCGATCGAAAATGTCTACGAGGCGATCAATCAGATCAGCCAGACGACTGTCCGCAATGTCGTCGGCCGCTTCTCGCTGGATCAGCTCCTGGCGCAAACGACGGACGTCAACGAGCTGATCAAGGAAGTCATCGACACGCACACAGTGCCGTGGGGTACTGTGGTCACGGCAGTCGAAATCAAGGACATCTTCCTCCCCGACAACATGCAGCGCGCGATGGCGCGAGAGGCAGAAGCGGAACGCGAGCGCCGCGCCAAGATCGTCGCGGCCGAAGGCGAATTCCAGGCCGCAGTCCGACTAGGCGAAGCCGCCGACATCATCACTCAGCACCCGGTCGCCCTGCAATTGCGAACGCTGCAGACGATGGCCGAGATCGCGACCGAGAAGAATTCGACCATCATCTTCCCGGCGCAGTTCATGACCACGGTGCAAGACGCACTCGCGGCATTGAAGCCGGCGCCGAAATCCGAAGAGCTACTCGCCCGGCCCAATGGCGATGATGCGAAGCCGATGTGAAATCACGCGCGAGAAAAGCCGCCAAGGATAGGCAAGGCGAGGAATCCCTGGCACCCTCCCCAAGTTGCACGAGACCGCACGCTCGCGTGCGGTCGCGCCCGTTGAACGTAAGGTGTTGATCGCAAGGAGATGGCTTTATGACGGATACCATCCTCGTCTTTTACGGTTCCTATCGAAGTGGCCGGATGGGCATCCGCCTTGCAGACTTCATCGTTTCCGAACTTCGTGCGCGGGGTCATGACGTCGAACTCATCGATGCCAAGGCGGTCGGCCTGCCGATGCTGGATCGCATGTACAAAGAATATAAGCCGGGATCCGCGCCGGCCGCGATGGAGGAACTCGCGAAGAAGATCAAAGCGGCCCATGCCTTTGTCTTCGTGACGGGAGAATACAATTGGGGAATGCAGCCGGGTCTGAAAAATCTCACCGACCATTTCCTGGAGGAGTGGTTTTGGCGTCCGGCGGCAATAGCCAGCTATTCCGCAGGCCGGATCTCTGGCGCAAGATCGAGTTTTACCTGGCACGGCACGCTGTCGGAGATGGGAATGATCGTCATCTCCTCGACTCTTGCGGTTGGCCCGATAGGCCAGACGCTCAACGATAAGGGCGAGCCCCTCGGCGAACCGGGAGCCGCGCTCAAAAAGGCATTCCCACGGTTTGCAGACGACCTCGCATGGTGGACAGAAGCCGCCCGGAGCCAGCGCGCCCGCAAACAACCGCCATATTGATCAATCTTCGAGACGGCACTGATGCGCACCCCCGTGGATTGCCCCACAGGCGCCATACGACCTTTGGGTCATCCCAGATAGCCGCGATGTCTTCTGATTATTGCTGCCGGATCGTCTTCGTGGGGGTTGCTCCATTCATGGAGAAAAAGAGCCCCTTGGAGTCCGCATAAATTCCCGTCGCTGCTTCGTCTGCACACTCCCGGCACTCCACCAGGATCGCATGCAGATTATGCCGGTTCGGAATGGCTTGCGGCGGTATCACGACCTGCACTTCCTGGCCCTGCGCCATGAGGCGCAGCCCGCCGTCAGCCAGAACGTCCGCTTCACACGTACGCTTCTCAAGCGCATCGAGAGAACATTCGTGCCATGTATTCGGGTCGGCTTTGTAGGCGTATGACACCTTCCGCAATTCACCGACACCCGCATTCGAAAAGAGGTTGATGAGAAAATGCGGATACGCGACCGGCTCGCCTTGAAAGAGATATTGAGAGACGACGACATCCTCCTTCGAAGCTGTTCCGAACATGTGATCGGCTACCTTTGTCTGTCTCCTCTTCAAGACGTCGGATAGCTCGCGCAATTCTATTCGCTTGCTGATAACGGCCTCTCCGTGCAGCTCGAAGATGCTGGAGCAAAACTTCGGATACAGCCGGAGAATTTTCTGGATTGAAACATCCAAATAAGCCGGCGGCGTAACCGCACCAACGATATCTTCGATGTAGCGATAATAGGAATGCACGCTGCCGGCGATGAGGGCAGTCAGATCTCTTGCGTAATGGCCCCAGTCCGCATCTGGTCCGGAAGCAAGATAGGCGGCGATATGTTCGAGCTTAGGGCCGTGAAAATGTAGCACCGAAATGGACCGGTTGAATCCGAAAAACGGTCGCCAATTCAAGCCCGCCGGTAACGGATCAAACTTGTCGCGGAAAAATGCGTTGAAGAGCGGCTCGTCCATCCCCGGAAGGAACTTGAACAAGTTGCTTTGACAAAATGCGAAGAATTCATCCTCAACCGAACGAAACCGCTCGACGTTGAAATAGAGAACCCCGCTGTTGAAGCGATCGGTCTGGCTAAGGAGCTGCCTCGGACCAGCCGAAAAAAAGTCCGGCTTCAATTCCGACGTCTGCGGGTCGCAAAAGAAGAAGACATCGCAGTCGGTGTAAAACGCGTGTTCGTCGCCGGCCGCAATGCGGGGGATCTCCGCGCGAAGAAAAGCGCCCTTTCCGTGGATCGGATAGTTCGATGTGCGGTGCGCGTTTTCAATGACGTCCGCCAAGCGCGAACGCGCGATGATCACCTCGACGTCCAACGCCTTGAGCCGGGCGACAAGCGGATCGTCAGCCGGGCCGTCGAAAAGGCAGACCGGGTGCAGCTTCGTGTTTTTTCGCGCGCTCAGCACTGCGAGCTCCGCCCATGCGCCAATTTCGCGATTGGCGCCGAACGCGTCCAGGCAAAAGTACCACTTCAATGCGTCTCTCCAACGAACGGCCGAGGTGTAATCGCTCTAGCCTGCAGCCCCGGACGTAAGTCCCTGAGCCTGGAGCCACGCGTAGTAAGAGTTTCCGGCCGCCTCAAACGGACGTGGAAAGTGGCGCTGAAGATCCGGACGGTTTCTGTAGAGCTCGCGCGCGTACTGCGGGATTCTCTCCCCGTTATCGTACTGCGCGTAGTGCCACCATCTTTCGGGGATTCTCGTGTCGGTCCAACTCGCAACCGCACGTTTGTACCAGGCCCAGATTTCAAAGACCTCGAAACTGTCACCGGCATATCGCATCGTCGCGGTATCGCCGACCTCGCCGAGCTTCGTGAAATGATAGAATTTGAGCAGCTCACCGTTCACCTTGATCGCTCCATCGACGTCGATGGTCACACGCCGACGATTGAGATTCCAGCTGGCGACGTTGTAACCGGGGTCACGAACGATGCCCAACTCGCTGAAGAATGCGGGAGCTAGATCGCACCACTTTTGATCAACAAAAAGGCCGCTCACCGGATCCGAGAAGCAGAACTTCGTAAGGCGATCCTCCCACCATTCGGCGAAGCGGTCACCTTCAGCGTCACTGCGAACTGCAAGAAACCCCAGGTTGAAAGTACCGTGTTTCAGCGAGCCGAATTCGTTATCGCGAATGGAGCTTTCGGTAACCGCAGGATCGAGCTGGTGAGGCGTAAGAAGCGTCGAGTACTCGTCGAGCCCGTCGACGATCGACGTCATTGGTCCGAAAACAGCAACGTCAGGATCGAGGTAGATGACCTTGTCATACTGCTGCAACAGCCGGCGAAGCGCTCGCCCCTTCACGGCGGTGCAGGCCTCGACGATATCGTGCTTGAACAGCCACGCCGAGGTCGCCGATCCGAATAATTCATCGCCCCAAACGATCTCGTCGAATGGCACCGTCTCCGGGTCGAACGTGTATCCGCTCGGCTCGCGATCGGTAATGACCGCGCACATGACCCAGTCGGGATGATAGCGTTTCACCGAAGCCGCGAGAACGGCAGCTTTCGCCAGATAGCTGAACGTGAAACTCGTGAAGCAACAGACTGTCATTGGATCTCACCGAACAGTTCGCGCGCGAAACAACGAAAATCCAAGCTTCCCCGGTGAGGTTCGATTTCCGCCAGGTGTCGTTCGAAGAAGCCGTCGTTCAGGTGTTCGAGCAGCTCGTGCTCGTCGGCCAGAACCATCCCTAAAGACTTGTTTGCAGCCATTCTCGCGACATTCCCGGAATCGCGATTGGTGACAACGTAAGCGCCGGCGGCAGCAGCCTCGTAGACCGCAAAGCAGAACGTCTCAGGACAGAGAGACCAGATGATTGCGTAATCGATCTCGTGCGCCGCGAGCGCATCGCTCATGGCAGCCCGGTCTTCCAGCGAGACGCTGACCTTGACTTGCTCGATCTGAGACTCGCCGATGTCGGCCATTCCAAAATTGTAGAACTTATAGTTCGGATAAGCGCACGCATCGGCAAGCATTTTGAAAACGGGCCAACCCTTGTGCAGCGTCGGGCTTCCGATGAATGCGAATTTTATCGGCTTCGCGGCGTCTCGCGCCGGCCCAGGCCTGCTGGCCAAGGTGCAATGCGGGTGAACGATCGCCCGTCCCTGGAAAAGATGTGATGCCTTTTTCCAGAGATCCAAGGTGGCGTCGGACGGAGACACGACCGTAAATCGCGCTCTCTCGAACATCGCTGTAAATCGGGAAATGTGCTCGCGCCGGCTGTCGCCGTATTTGCAGATCGAGCAGGCTTGCGAATCCGGAGACGGCGCTCCGCAGTACTTGATGTCATTCCGCAGCAGGTTGTAGCCCGGACAAGCGGAGAAGAAATCGTGCAGCCAAAAAAATGTTTGGCTGTCGGGCACGGCATCCGTGAGCGCGAGAACCATCTCGGTCGTGAGACCGTGCATGGCGTGGACGAAAACGGCGGCCTTCGTGAAGCTGGCAGCCACCGGTTCAATAGCCGCAATCAGATTGGCCGCTGTCGTGACGCCGATCACCTCGCCGTTCAAAACCAATCGAACCAACTGACCCGCCCAGTTCTCAGACGCCGCCAAAATCGGAAGCGGCTGAACCGGATGAATGTTCAAGTATGTGCAGCCAAGAGCCAGGCACTCCTGCTGCTCCTGCCTCAGGCACAGCTGAACGCCGCCTATGCTTTCGGTATAATTGTCGTGGCTCAACGAAATCGCGATGCGGCCGTTCGTGCTTTCCACGGACGAAGAAATGACCTGCGCGAGCGCGGTTGCCGTTTTCGGCAGGTATGGTCTCACAGGAATCGTCCAGGCGGAGACGACTTCCGGCAATGACCTCATCGTCCTCAGATAGCGCGTGCGGAATCCGCCCGGCAAAGTCGGAGACCGTCCCTCTCGCCTGCCGCTTCCGATGTAGTGGTAGAAAGGGTTCAAATTCGCGGCAACAACATCGGGGTTCGCCGCCATGTAGTCGTTCGTGGAAAAATCCGCACGAGGGTTTCGTCCCTCACGCCATCCGTCGGTGATGTAATGCGCAACCGGATCGAAATCCTTTTCCGCCTCTTTGACACGTGCGATGTCGCGGTTCGTACGGAGATAGTACTCGCCATCGAACTCTTTGCAGATGATCTGATAGACGAGATCCGACGCCGATACGGCGCTCCCCTTCTTGAGACTTGGCGATAGGCCCTTCCGTCTGCCGACCGTCAGGAAGTGAAAAAAGGGATTGATCCCGGACGCCGACACTTCCGGGTTCGACTGAATGTAAAATTCGGTCGAGAAATCGGCATTGGGGTCGCGCCCCTCTTTCCAGCCCATTTCCACGTAATGATCTAGCGCATCGAAGCCGACCGCCGATGCTGCAACCGCGCGAACGTCATCGTAGCGAGCCAGGTAATACGTGGTGTCGAATTCCGAGGCTATCACCTCGCGCACGAGTCGCTCGATCGAAGCCGCATCCGATCCGCCTTGATCGCTGTTGATCACAACCGGCTGCAACTCGGCCACGCGACGCCGGTAGCGCCTGCGTTTGTCGCGCTTTCGCGGATGGCGAATAGCAGCCATCAACCTCGACCACTTACGCGAACGCTCTAACCCGTGAAAAGTGACCATTTCCCGCTCGTTGAATTATGCGCTTAAGTGCGACGGTAGGATGTTCGAAACCAACAGATCGTTGAGGGACGCCGGATCCGTCATCAGAGACAACGGAAGCAAGACGTGCTTTGCGTCGCTCGCGAGCCTTTCGGCCGGAGCGCCGAGGTCGAACGCATAGACCGGGAACCCCGCCGACAGCGCGATCGACAGCGTGTAGCAATACGTCTCCGGGCACACCGATGGCATCAAAACGACATGCGCCTTCTGGCGCTCGAGTATCGAGATTACCTCGTGTTCTTCGTAGCGGCCCGTGACTTTCAAATTTGGCGGCAACGTTTGCGCGTCGAGATCCGTGTAGCCGACGACGACGAATTCGAGCGGCAAAGAACGCTTCATTGCGTCCCGCGCGCATTCGAGCAAAACGTTGGATCCTTTGTGCGGGCCGATAGCGCCGATGACGGCGACTTTCACGGGGCCATCCGTATATGTCCGCGCGATCCCGGAATGCGTCTGACGGTCTTCCGGATGCGGCTCGACCCGGATTTCAACATCTGGAAAATACTTGCGCACCCGCCGCCGCGTGTCTTCCGAAGGCGCAACGACGCTCCGGCTAGCGAGCAGGAACCGGTGATAGGTCTCTCGCCAGGCGCGAATGTTCGTCGGGAAAAACCTGTCGGCATCCGGATGGATGCTCCTTAGCCTGTCGGGTTGGGCCAAGATGCAACGATCGCACGCCTGGACGCCGGGCTCGCCGCAATACACGCCGCTCTGATCGATGAGCGTGATCTGCGGACAGATCACGGTGTAGTCGTGGAGGTGAACGTCATAGGCAATGCCGGTCAAATCCTTCATCCGCTCGAGCTTTTCGAACAGCGTCACGGACCATCCGGCCGTGCTGTGCACCTCGATCCTGGTTACGTTCAGCTCGACGAGCAAAGCAGCGAACGCCCGTTCATCGGCATCCAGGTCGAAATTCGGAATGTTGGGCAGGTCGAGGCCCGCTCGGTCGCGGTGCAGCTGAATGCCTTTGCCGCTTTTGTCGGGATACGCCGCCAGGATCGCTTCGCCCGATGGCAAGCGCGCGGACCGGTCGCGGAGAAACTTTTCAACGCCCCCACCGAGCGCGTGAGTAAAGACCAACGTCAGCGCCGCCGGAGCCTGGCGCAGCATCCGGGCCACATCGAGCTTCGTCCGGTAAATGCGAGCCGGATCACGTTCGATGAACTTCCCGACAATCTTTTGATAATCGGGGTATTTTTTCGTCAGTGTACGGATTGCTTTTTGCTTGAGCGTCTTTTCTCTTGTTCCGAAAGACCCCGAACCGGAGTGAAAAACGAAAACGTCCAATGCGTGCTTATTGGAAAATCCTAATTCTTTGACCCTCAGGCAGAAGTCATTTTCCTCGCCATAACCCACTCCGAACAATTCGAAATCGAAATAGCCGGCGCTATCGAGTGCCGCGCGGGTGATATACATGCAAAATCCCACGCCCGTCGGAACTTCGAGAGATCGGCCCTTGTTCACGACGGCGGCCAATTGATCCAATTCCGCGAATTCAATTTCGAGAGCCGCAGGATTGGAAGCGCAGAACGTGGGATAGCTGCAAATCTCGCCATTGTTGGTGAATGGCGTCACCGTCCCGACCTTGGCTCCGTTCGCATGACCGCGAAGCCGGTCGATCCAGTGATTGAAAACCAACGTATCGCTGTTGAGGATGATGACGTCCCGGTTCGATCGGCTCATCCCACGATTGATCGCTTTTACGAAACCAAGATTCACCTCGTTCTCGATGAGCGTGATGAGACCCATGGTGCTCAGGCGAACGAGCGCCTCACTCAGCTTCTCGTCCGGCGAAGCATCATTGATGACCACCAGCTCAAACGCCGTTTGGTTCACACTGGAGAGCACCGACGCGATGCAAGCCAACGTATCGGAATATCCCTTGAACACAGGGATGACCACATCGACAACGGCCGCGCCGCTTGCCTGCTCCGCGCGTCCGCCCTTGGTGCTGAGGATCTCTTCGAAGACACTCCACGCCGGTTCCTTGGGAGCATAGGCGGGTCCCGCAGCCGTATTGTTCGCTTGCCGGAGAAAATGCTTCAGGAGCGCGCCGCCGGCAGTACCGATATCCGGATTTGAAAGGCGATAAGCCGCGGGGTCGAACTTTTGCGACGGCCTTCGGTTCTCCTTCTCTCCGACGCGGATGTAGTGCAGCAGCGGATTGAGACCGCTGGCATACACGTCAGGATTGGCTTTCAAGTAGTAAACCGTATCGAACGCGCGGTTGGGTTTCCGCCCCTCGAAAGCCCCACACAAAATGTAGTGGGCCACGGGTTCAATTCTGGAGGCGCGAACGTCGTCGTATTGTTGCAAATACCAATGACGATCGAAGAGACCGGACCTCTCCAGAGTTCTGCATGTCTTCGCGAGTTTGCTCTTGCCGAACTTGCGAGCCAGCGTTCCAAGCGCGCTTCGTCGCCGGACTGCGAGGTTACTCTTCAGCACGTACTGCATCAAAGTCGATGCTTTGAAGTCAGATAGGCGAAGCTCTTCGGAGAGGGAATTCCGTTCGATTTGCGAAAGCGCAGACCGGTCTTCGTGGTTGGAAAATGTCAGTCGAGGACTGTCCTCATCGTCGTCCCTCACAATAGAATACCCACCCTCAGTTTATCGGATCAACCGCGCTGACCTCAATGAGGCGGTTGTCTGCGTAATCGCTTTCAGGTCGTCATCACTGCAAAGGACCTCGGGCACATACCGACGCCCATATAAACTTTGGGGGAAACAGTGAGTTTCATAGTCGGCAAATCCGGCTACGCGGCACACCCACTCCGTGTCAATTGGCGAATTAAAATTGCCAATGCCCGCCCCCACGGACCGCGCTTAAGTGCCGGGAAAAGAACTAAACACACAACCACAAAGCGTCAACGATCAATTCCATCCTCTCGGGAACGACGCTTCTTCAAATTGCATTCGTGTTTCTATTGCATCATTCGACAGTCTATGCCCAACGGCTGTATCAGTGACGCTTGCACGGCAGACAGGAGTGAATTCCGGCGCGAGTGCTCGAAGGACCAAAGGTGCGTCGGCCGCGAAGGCGGCAGCGGCTCTGAATCGACTCGCACTCCCGTGCGGCCGCGTGACGAATTATTGGGCGATGCAAATAAACGGCCCGTCGGTTGTCAGGCCACCGGGCGCGCGTCTTTCAATTTCGAAAAGTCTTATGTGCGACTCCGAAGGGTCCGCTTTCGCGATCGGTCCTTCCGGCAGGCGAACGAAGTTATTGATGTTGGTGGTGAGCCCGGTTGGGATCGAACCAACGACCCTCTGATTAAAAGTCAGATGCTCTACCGCTGAGCTACGGGCCCTTTTAACGCACCAAATCAATAACTTGGACGAAAGCATTCCGTCCGGCGCCATTCCGGCCCATGCCTCGCCGCAGCCCTTGGAAGGATGCGGCGCGTCGAGCGCCGAAGCGAGCTTATAGAAACGGTGCTCGGAACCCGCAACCCTCATTCCACCAGCTCTTCTGACGGATGGTCGCAGCCCTGCATAAACGTGGGTGGCTCGCGCTCGGCTTGGGCGGTATACCACACCCAACAAGTCGCCTCGCCTTTTCGGCGCTCGCGACCGGCATCGAACAGGAATTGCCATGGCTGACACCGAAGCCCTCGCCGAAATTGAACAGCGCATCGCGATCATCCGCGACAATCTTCGCGAGCTTGTCGAACAAGCCGCCGGCTACTCAGGCGCCGCCGATGACGAACTCAATTCCGACCGGATCGCAACCCAGCAAGCTCAACTCGACGCCCTTCTCAAGGAGCGAGACGCCCTGCTCAAGAAAAAGTAGCCCCTCGCATCGCCGCGCGACTCATCGAGTGACCTGACCCGCTATCCCTCCCGCTAATCCGCAGCGCGCCGCCGGCCTACTCCTCTGGCCGCGTGCTCGCGCACCGCATCTGAAGCCTCGCAAACATGCCCGATCGGCTAAAGGCCATTCTCTTGATGTGCACGGCGGTGACGCTGTTCGCCGCCCTCGACACGGCAGCAAAGTATCTCTGCACGACAACGCCAATTCCGGTTTCGCAAATCGTCTGGGTCCGGTTCGCAGGCCAGGTCTTGTGCATGGCGCTCGTGCTGGGCCCGGCGACGATCCCGAAGCTCCTGAAGACGAAAAATCTCACGCTTCAGCTGACCCGGTCGACGCTCATGCTCGTGACGACGATCTGCAATTTCATTGCCGTCACCTATCTGCGGCTCGACCAGACGCTTTCTATCACGTTCTTGACGCCGCTGATCGTTGCAGCACTTGCCGTTCCCCTGCTTGGCGAACACATCGGCTGGCACCGTGCCGCGGCGATTTTCGTCGGATTCCTCGGTGTTCTGGTCGTCGTCCGGCCGGGCGTCAGCACCGTGCATCCCGCATTCATCGCGGCATTTCTCTCGATGCTCGCCTACTCCCTGCTGATTATCGTCACCCGCCGCCTTTCGGAGTTCGACACCTCACTCGTGACGCTGTTCTACGGAACCGTCGTCGGAAGCATCGTCTCCGCCCCCTTCGCCATCAGCGAATGGCTATGGCCGGACAGCGCTTCGACGTGGGTTCTGCTGTTGGCGCTCGGCGCACTCGGCGGCGGCGGTC
Organism: Hyphomicrobium sp.; assembly: GCF_019753045.1. GTDB lineage: Bacteria > Pseudomonadota > Alphaproteobacteria > Rhizobiales > Hyphomicrobiaceae > Hyphomicrobium_B. Next base: position 76,977 of record NZ_JAIELN010000004.1, on the reverse strand, counting down.
ACTATCTGATCATCCAGGCCTACAAGCACGCGCCGGTCTCGGCCGTGACGCCGTTTCTCTATTTCGAGCTCATCAGCATGATCACGCTAAGCTACCTCGTGTTCGGCGATCGGCCGGATCGGTGGAGCTTCGCCGGATCGCTCGTTATCGTCGTGTCGGGGCTTTACCTGATCCATCGCGAACGCATCGCACACCGGGAGAGTCTTATTGCTCTTGAGCCGTTGGAGCAGCGGTGATGCGCGCCTTCGTCTCCGCCGCCCATGCATCGAAGCGGCCGTCGTCGATCGCCGACCGCATCGCCGCCATCAGGTCCTGATAGAAGACGGTGTTGACCCACGACAGGATCATCGCGCCGAGATATTCGCCCGATTTGATCAGGTGATGAATGTAGGCGCGGGAATACTCGCGCGCGGCCGGACACGAGCTCAGCGCATCGAGCGGAGACGGATCCTCGGCATGCTTGGCATTGCGCATGTTGACCGGACCGTTCCACGTAAAGGCATAGCCGTGGCGGCCGTTCCGCGTCGGCATCACACAGTCGAACATGTCGACTCCGAGCCGTACGGATTCGATCAGATCAAGCGGCGTGCCCACACCCATCAGATAGCGCGGCTTATCGGCCGGAAGATGCGGTAGCGTCTCGCCGAGCGTCGCGATCATGGCCTCATGCCCCTCGCCGACCGCGAGCCCGCCGACCGCGTAGCCCGGAAAATCCATCCCAACGAGCGCTTCCGCCGACCGCCGGCGAAGCTCCACATCCGTACCGCCTTGCACGATGGCGAACAGCGCTTGCCCCGGTCCAGCGCCGCCGGACGCAAGTTGCATCTCGAACGCGCGTTTCGACCGCTCGGCCCAGCGAAGCGATAATTCCATCGCTCGCTCGACCTCCTTTCGCTCGGCCGGAAGCTCGATGCATTCGTCGAACTGCATCTGAATGTCGGAACCGAGCAGACATTGAATCTCGATCGAGCGTTCCGGCGACAGCATGTGTCGCGAGCCGTCGATATGCGATTGGAAGGTGACGCCCTCTTCCGTGATTTTGCGGATCTTGCCGAGGCTCATCACCTGGAAGCCGCCCGAGTCGGTGAGAATAGGCTTCTCCCAGCGCATGAATTTGTGCAGGCCGCCGAGCTTCGCGACGCGCTCCGCACCGGGCCGCAGCATCAGATGATACGTGTTGCCGAGTAGGATATCGGCGCCTGCGTCGCGCACCTGCTCCGGATAAAGCGCCTTGACGGTCGCGACCGTGCCGACCGGCATGAACGCTGGCGTGCGGATCACGCCGCGCGGCGTAACGATCTCGCCGCGACGCGCGTTGCCGTCCTGCTTCAGAAGGCGATAGCCGAATGCCGGCGAGGGTTTCTCAGTCACGTGTTCCGGTGTCGCAACGTTCATCGATCTCAATTCAAAAAAACAGTGGCCGCCGGCGAGGCGATTGATCCCCGACCGGCGGCAAGACTGGATATACCTCTTACTTCCCGATCTTCTCGACGACGCCCTTGCCAGGCTCGACGATGAGCTTGCTGAAGTTCGGCGCCGCATCGCTATGCACCAGATCCATCGTCGGAGCGCCCGTCGTGATGAAGGCGTTGATGTCCTTCGCAACGGTTTCGCCCGCCGACCATTGGATGTTGTGGCCGATGTCGGTCTCCTGGGCTCCGGAAGCCGGCAGCGGAAGCTTCCCATATTCCTTCCAGTAGAACGTTAAGCCCGACTTGGCGGCAGCCGCCTTGAGCGCCGCTTTGATCTCGTCCTGATCCTTCGCCAGATAGATGCTGTCCTGCGTCGCCCACATGACGAGGGTCGGCACCGACATGCTCTCTAGTCGCGCGGTATTGTCCTGCGCGAGAAGCCCTTTCGTCGCGCCGATCCACGTGCCGAGCTTCGTCTTCGCCGTCTCCGGGGTGTAAGGCTCCAGGAACGAGGCCTCCGCAGCCGGATCGATGGTCCAGTTTGCCGCAATCCACTCGCTGGCCTTCGGATCGGCATCGAGCGGCGTCAACTCGTAGACGTCGGCCGGAAACGCCTTGCCCTGCGCCTCCAAAGATTTCTTCCAGGCTCCTTCGATGGTCTGATTGAGAACGAAATCGCCCAGCGCCGCATTGCCGACGCTCTTCGCCCCCGTCGCATTCAAAATCGCGTGGCCGACCATCTCGGGATGCGTGAGCGCGATCTCTTGCACCACGAACGAACCCATCGAATGTCCGGCAAGATCGGCTTTGTGAATGCCCTTCTCGTCCATGAAGGCGATCACGTCGCCGGCGAGGTCCGATATGCGATAGCAGGTCTCCGGAGCCGCCGCGCATGTCTTGGCGTCGGGCATGCTGCTCTGGCCATGGCCGCGCAGATCGACCGCAATGATGCGCAGCTTGGGATCGAGCTTGTGGAGCGCGTCCATCGTCAGCATCCAGGACCGCGCGCTGTCGGTCAAACCGTGGATGAGAATGACGGGGCGGCCGTCGGCTGGCCCGACCTCGACGTACGCCATGTCGATGCCCGTCGGCAGTTTTTGCACGCAGCGCGGAACATTGACCGAAGTGCAAGCTTCGTCGGCCTTTGCAACGTCCACTGAAAAAGGAACGAGTGGGGCCGCTGCAAACCAAACGAGTGCCGCGAAGGCCCGTGCAATGCCGGTTCTCGATGTAATGCCGGTTCTCGATGTCATGGAAACACCCAGCTGTATGATGACGCGACGCAATGAGTGGCTTCGACCGGATCGCGCGGTCCTTCCTCGCTGCCGGTCCTGCTATATCAGCCGGGGGTGCGGAATAGAAGCGAAGCGTCGCCGTAGGAATAGAACCGGTAGCCGGAGCGGATCGCATGACCGTAGGCCGCGCGCATGGTGCCGAGGCCCGCGAATGCCGACACGAGCATGAAGAGCGTCGAGCGCGGCAGATGGAAATTGGTCATCAAGATATCGATGGTCTTGAAGCGATAACCGGGCGTTATGAAGATCGCCGTCTCGCCCGACCAGGGCACGATTGCGCCGTCGTCCTTCGCCGCGCTTTCGAGAAGACGGAGCGACGTCGTACCGACGGCCACGATCCGCCCGCCGCGCGCCCTGACGTCGTTGAGCGCCGACGCTGTTTCCGGCGAAACCTCTCCCCATTCGGAATGCATCACGTGCGCGTCGGTATCGTCGGCCTTGACGGGAAGAAACGTACCCGGCCCGACATGCAGCGTCACGAAATGGCGCGAGATCCCTCGCGCGTCCAACGCCGCCAGCAGCTCGGGCGTGAAATGCAGCCCGGCCGTCGGCGCGGCAACCGCGCCCTCCTTGCTGGCATAAACCGTCTGATAGCTTTCACGATCGCGAACGTCGCTCTCCCGCTTCAGCGCAATGTAAGGCGGCAACGGCATCAGCCCCACGGCCTTGACCGCATCGTCAAGCGCATCACCCGTCAGATCGAACGCAAGCTCGACCTCGCCCGCCTCGCCCTTCGCTGCGACCGTCGCGTCGAGCGCGCCGAGCATGCAGGAATCCTGATCGTGACCAAAGTGCACGCGGTCGCCCGCCTCGAGGCGCTTCGCCGGACGCGCAAAAGCCCGCCACGAATTTTCGCCCGTCCGCTTCGTCAGATTGAAATCGACCTTCGCCCGCGTCTCGCCGCGAATGCGGAAACCGGAAAGCGCCGCCGGAATAACCTTAGTATCGTTGAAGACGAGCGCATCACCCGGACGCAGCAGGCTCGGTAAATCGCGCACGCTCTGATCTGCAAGATCGGCGTCGTCACGCGCGCAACTGCCTTGAACCGGATGCACGACGAGAAGGCGCGCAGCATCGCGCGGTTCCGCGGGATAAAGCGCGATGGCGCTGTCGGGTAATTCGAAATCGAAGAGATCGGTACGCATGATCGGGCTAGCTCAGCGCTTGGCGAGCGCCTCCGCAATGGCAAGAACAGCGACGAGCAGCCAGCTGACGATCATCAAGCTCCCGCCGACGGGCGCCAGCATCTGATACGTCGCGTCGTTCGTGAACGTATGAAACGCGATCTCGCCGGTGAAGAGCGAAGCAGCAAAGAGCATCAGAAGCGCCGTCGCACTCCAGAGCTTCCGCCAGGCCGCACGCATCGCGACGGCAAAAATTCCGACCGACGCAGCGGCGTGCAGCGTCAGCATCGTCGCCGCCGTTCCGAGCGCTGGACTGTCGACCTTATGAGCGGCCGCCGCGGCAAGCCCGACGCCCGCGGCACCCGCGAGGCCTGCCCATACCAGAATGAGAAAAGGCGCGCTTTGAGGCGCGCCTTGACCGTTGTTGCCGACGTCGCGCATCAGGCTGCGTCCGCTGCGACGCGAACCTTGACCATCTTGTCCGGGTTCTGCGGCGGCTCGCCCTTGGCGATCTTGTCGACGTTTTCCATGCCGTCGATCACCTTGCCCCAGACCGTATACTGCTTGTCGAGGAACGTCGCGTCATCGAAGCAGATGAAGAACTGGCTGTTCGCCGAGTTGGGGTTCGCCGACCGCGCCATCGAGCAGACGCCGCGCACGTGCGGCTCGGCGTTGAACTCGGCCGGCAGGTTCGGCAGATCCGAGCTGCCGGTTCCGCGTCCCTGCGGACAGCCGGTTTGCGCCATGAAGCCCGGGATCACGCGGTGGAAAACGATGCCGTCGTAGAAGCCATTGCGAGCGAGCGTCTTGATACGCTCGACATGCTTCGGCGCGAGATCGGGGCGCAGCTCGATCGTGACGGGCCCTTTCGTTGTCTCGATGACGAGCGTGTTTTCCGGATCTTTGATTTCGGCCATAAGACCATCCTTTCTTGAAGTCTTTTCTTCCCTGCGTCCCCGCGGATATGGCCAGGGATATGGCCAGAGATATGGGAAGGGTCGGAAGTTATTGCACGTAGACTTTCTGCATGATGTCCGGGTTGGTTACCGTTCCGGAACCCGGTGCGCCGCGCTTGATCAGATCGACGAACTCCATGCCTTCGACCACCTGGCCGAAAATCGTGTAGCTGCCCTTGAGGCTCGCGCAGCCGATGCTGTTGAAGCAGATAAAGAACTGGCTGTTCGCGGAATTCGGGTCGGATGTGCGCGCCATCGCGACAGTGCCGCGCTTGAACTCTTCATTCGAGAACTCGGCCGGAAGATCGGGAAGCTTCGAGCCGCCTGCGCCCGTTCCCGTCGGATCGCCGGTCTGGGCCATGAAGTCCTCCATGACGCGATGCCATTTAATGCCGTTGTAGAAACCCTGATTGGCGAGCGTCTTGATCTGCTCGACGGTCTTTGGCGCGAGATCGGGCCTGAGCTGAATGACGACCTTTCCGCTCTTGAGCTCGATGACGAGCTTGTCGCCAGCGGCACGCGCCGGCATGTCTCCGAACGCGGTCATCGCAAGCAACGACGCGAGAATTACCGAAAGAAGTCTGACCATTGGCGCTCCTCGTGGATTTATGATTTCGCCGGCGTTTCCATTTGCCGATCACGGCCATCCGATGTGGCGGCGGGCAGTGTTGCCGCCCTTATGGCGATTTGACGGCTGACCCGCAAGTGACCGCTTGGCCAGCCGGCCGCCACTTACCAAGGCATTGAGCTACGGCCGGAGCTTCATACCCCGCGAGCGGCCCGCGGGCTTGCCCTCCGGCGGGGGAGGCTCCACCCGGGACGCTTTTAATAATGACGCCTCGTCGAGCGTCGCCAGCAGATGCCGGGCAAGATCCTGCACGATGCCCGCCGGAGAAACCGTTACCCCTTCGCGAACGAGCCTGGCGAACTGCTGATCGCGATGCAGACCGCGGCCAATGCCGCCGCCCTTCGCAACCACCCGATGCCACGGAACGAGGTCGCGTTCATCTTCCGAAAGCTGGGATAGCATCGTGACGGCGAGAGGCGCCGGAATGCCGGTCTCCGCCGCAAGGCACTCCGCCGTCGTCACGCGCCCGACCGGAATTTTGCGAAGAAGCGTCAGCAGCTCGGCTTTTGATCGTGAGGCCATGATGTCGGCCTATCGTGTTTTCGTCCCTTTTGCCTTGAGACGCTTCAGCACGGCTTTCGACACGAACGGCGACGGATCGCCCCCCATCGACGCGACGGCGCGAACGAGGTTCGCAGCGATATGCCGGACGGACGGCGATGCCGCCACGTAGACGGTCTGAATCTCCGGCGCCATCTCGCCGTTCATGCCCGCCATCTGCATTTCGTAATCGAAGTCGGTGCCGTCGCGAAGACCGCGGATAATGATCGACGCCTTGTTGGCGCGCGCCGCATCGACCGCGAGGCCCGAGAATGTAACGATGGCGATCTCAGTCTTCGTCGCCTCGGCGATTGCGCGCACTTCGTCTTCGAGCATCGCCACGCGCTCGGCTTCGTCGAACATCGGAGCCTTGCCCGGATTGACGCCGATGCCGATGACGAGCTTGTCCAGAAGGCCCGCCGCGCGCCGGATGACGTCCGTATGCCCGAGCGTCACTGGATCGAAAGAACCGGAATAGAAGCCGATACGGATCATGATAGCCTTCGCAATTCAGGAAACTCCTGAATAGCGTCGGCCGTGCCAATTGCCCAGAGGGATCGGCGAGCAACGGGAAGACTTTAACCGGTAGGATGAACGAACGACCAGGTCGGGCTCTCGACGCACCAATTCCCAACGCGCCGGAATAACGTTCTCAGTCCGGATTCGATTTTAGGAAGTCCACAATATCCTTGCGCGTCTTGATATCGGAAATACCCGTAAACGGCTTCATGCTGTTGTTAGGCACGACACTTTCGGGATTGGTAATGAACTTGTCGAGCGTCCCTTCATCCCAAGTGACGTTGGCTTCCTTCATGGCGGGCGAATAATTGAAGCCTTCGACGGCACCGGCCTTTCGCCCGACGACGCCATGAAGGCTCGGCCCCAGGCGGTTATCGTCTTTCTTCCACGAATGGCATGTCCGGCAGTTGTTGTTGAACACCGCGGCGCCTGACGTGCCCGTGGCGTCGTTTGCGATTTCGGAATCGGCCGCAAATGCCGCCGGAGCGAATGCAAAGGACAGCACGCCCAATCCGATAAGAAGAATACGCACGAGACCTCCTCCCATGGCGATTTTGAATTCGCCGGGTAAAATTTGCTTTTGCAGCGTTCTTGCGCTTTCAACGCAAAAAACCCCGGCAGTGTTCCCGCCGGGGCTTTCGCCAAATCAATGTTCGAATGTTTTGCGCGTGCTCGCGGTCAGTTGGCCTTCGGCGGGTCGGATGGATGCGTCGCGTCCTTTGCCTTGTCGAGAGCTTCGCGAGCCTCCTCCTTGGCCTTTTCGAGCACAGGCCCTGCCGCCTCCTTGGCGGATTCGTAGGCTTCCTTCGCGGCTTCCTTGGCCTTTTCGTAAGCGGGACCCGACTTGTCGCGGATCTCGTCGCTCTTGTCGGCGGCGCGCTGCAGCCAGCCGATCGGCGGATTGGCGCGCTTGTAAGCAGGAGCAGCGGTCAGCGTGTCCTTCGTCGCCGACGGCATCGTAACGTTGACCTTGCCGCCGGCAGATTCAATCCCGAGAGACGGCAGGCTGACGGCAACCTTCTTTTCGCCGACGCCAAGCAACCCGCCGACGCCGATGATCACGCCGACGATTTTGTTGTCGCTGTCGACGACGAGGTCTTCGATGTCGCCGATGATCTTGCCGTCCTTGTCGTGAACGTTCGCTCCGAGCAGACGGTCCCTGGCGAGATATTCCGTCGGCTTCTGTTCGGCGAAAAACGTATCGTCGGCAAGAGCCGGCATTGCGCCGGCGATCAGCGCGCCAAGCGCCAGAGCAACAATCTTAGCGGTCATTTCATGTGTCCTTTCGGGCTAGCGAGCGGGCTCGATCAGGCGCCACGCCGCCCGCGCTGGCGAGCGAATCTGTCGCCAACCTCGCGGGGCTCAGCCTGTAGATCCTGAGTGTGTCTGCAGCAAGTCGTCCACATGTTCCGATCCGGGCACCGGGCGCCCACGCAATGCTTTGTTTTAACAAGATTTTTTCAATAGCCGCGGGGCCGTGGCACGACGCCGCGCGAGTGGCTTTCGCAATTCAATTCTGCTAGAGTATAGCAACGTTTTTTGCACCGGCCGCCGGCGCATCCAGCCCGCCCGACTTTACCCCAGAAAGAGCTCACTTTGACCGACAGAAGCGACGACGACCAACCGGCTGGCCGCGAGCCGAGCGACATCCGTCCAATCCAGATTTCGGACGAGATGAAGCGCTCCTATCTCGACTATGCGATGAGCGTCATCATCTCCCGTGCGCTGCCCGACGTGCGCGACGGCCTGAAGCCTGTGCACCGCCGCATCCTCTTCGCGATGAACGAGCTTGGGCTCGACTGGAACAAAAAGTACGTCAAATCGGCGCGTATCGTCGGCGAGGTGATGGGCAAATACCATCCGCACGGCAACCTCGCGATCTACGACGCCCTCGTTCGCCTCGCGCAGGACTTCTCGGTCCGCGTTCCGCTCGTCGACGGCCAAGGCAACTTCGGCTCCATCGACGGCGATCCTCCGGCTGCAGAGCGCTACACCGAATCCCGCCTCGCCAAAGTCGCGACATACCTTCTCGACGATCTCGAGAACGATACGATCGATTTCAAGGATAACTACGACGGCCAGCTGAAAGAACCGTCGGTCCTGCCCGCCAAGTTTCCGAACCTGCTCGTCAACGGTGCGGGCGGCATCGCCGTCGGCATGGCGACGAACATTCCGCCGCACAATCTCGGCGAAGTCATCGACGCCTGCATCGCCGAACTCGAAAATCCCGAGATCACGATCGACGAGCTTGCCCAGATCATTCAGGGGCCGGACTTCCCGACGGCCGGCATCATCCTCGGCCGCGGCGGCATTCTCTCCGCCTATCACAAGGGCCGCGGCTCGATCATCATGCGCGCGCGCGTTGCGGTCGAGAACATTCGCAAGGATCGCGAGGCGCTCGTCGTCACGGAAATTCCCTATCAGGTCAACAAGCGGACGCTGATCGAGAAGATCGCCGACCTCGTGCGTGACAAGAAGATCGAGGGCATTTCCGACCTCTGGGACGAGAGTAACCGCGAAGGCATCCGCATCGTCATCGAATTGAAGCGCGATGCCGTCGCCGACGTCGTCCTGAACAATCTCTATAAGTACTCCGACCTCCAGACGACATTCGGCGCCAACATGCTGGCGATCAACGGCGGCCGCCCCGAAAGCCTCAACCTCAAGGACTTCGTCACGGCCTTCACCCACTTCCGCCAGGAAGTCGTGACACGGCGGATCAAGCACCTCCTCAACAAGGCACGCGATCGCGCCCACGTCCTCGTCGGCTTGGCGATCGCCGTCGCCAACATCGACGAAGTGATCAGGCTGATCCGCTACTCGGCGTCTCCTGCCGAGGCGAAAGAGCAATTGATGGCGCGCGACTGGCCGGCGAAGGACATGACTTCGCTGATCCTCCTCATCGCCGATCCGCGCCATACCGTTGGACCTGAGGGCACCTACCGCCTTTCGGAAGAGCAGGCGAAGGCGATCCTCGAATTGCGGCTCGCACGCCTCACCGCTCTCGGCCGCGATGAAATCGCCGATGAATTGAACAAGATCGCGATTGAGATCAGGGAATACCTGGAAATCCTCGCATCGCGCGCCCGCGTCGTCGAAATCGTCAAGGGCGAGCTGACATCGATCCGGGACGAATTCGCGACGCCGCGTAGAACCGAGATCATGGATTTCGAGGGCGACGTCGACGACGAAGACCTGATCCAGCGCGAAGATTGCGTCGTGACCGTCAGCCACAAGGGTTACATCAAGCGGGTGCCGCTGGCGGCCTATCGCGCACAGAGGCGCGGCGGCAAAGGCCGCTCCGGCATGTCGACGCGCGACGAGGATTTCGTCACCCAGCTTTTCGTAACGTCGACGCACACGCCCGTGCTGTTCTTCTCATCGCGCGGCATGTGCTACCGCATGAAGGTCTGGCGCCTGCCCCCGGCATCTCCGCAATCGCCCGGCAAGGCGCTCGTCAATCTCCTGCCGCTCGCAGAAGGCGAAGTGATCACGTCGATCCTGCCGCTGCCGGAGGATTCCACCACATGGGGCGAGCTGGAGCTGATCTTCGCGACGCTGTCGGGCAACGTCCGGCGCAACGCACTCGCAGACTTCGAAAGCATCAACCGCAACGGCAAGATTGCGATGAAGCTCGACGAGGGCGATCGCATCGTGCAGGTCGCCATCGCCAAGCCCGATCAGGACGTCCTGCTGACGAGCGCGGAAGGCAAGTGCATCCGCTTCCTCATCAGCGATGAAATCCGTCTCTTCAAGGGACGCGACTCGACCGGCGTGCGCGGTGTTCGGCTCGAAGAGGGCGACGAGCTGATTTCGATGGCGATCCTCGACCACTTCGATGCCTCAGCCGAAGAACGCGCCGCGTACCTGAAGCAGGCAAGCGCGCTGCGCCGCTCGGAGGAGGCTGAAGACGCCGAGACCGTGCCGGAAGCCGTCGCTGAGGCGGACGCGGAAGAAGTGAGCGCAGACGCCGTGACGTTGAGCCCCGAGCGTTTCGCCGCCATGCAAGCGGCCGAGCAGTTCGTGCTGACCGTTTCGACCAAGGGCTTCGGCAAGCGCTCGTCGTCCTTCGAGTTCCGCACGTCGGGACGCGGCGGCAAGGGCATAGTCGCGATGGTTGTCAACGACCGCAACGGCCGCCTGCTCGCATCCTTCCCGATCGGCGGAAACGATCAGATCATGCTCGTCACCGACGGCGGTCAGCTGATCCGCTGCCCCGTGCACGACATCCGCATCGCCGGACGCAACACCCAGGGTGTTCGCATCTTCAAGACGGACGCCGACGAAAAGGTCGTCTCCGTCGAGCGGATCCCAGAGGATGAGGCGGAAGAACGGGAAACCGTCAGCGAGTAAGAGCTGGCTTTCCCGCTTCGTGCAACTTGATGATCGACTCGCTGAGCGGGCATTTGGCAGCGAGCGCCGACCAGTCGCGAACCGATATGTGGAAGCGGCCTCGGCGCTCGATGATCTTCGTTGCGGAGAGCGCCGAGAATATGCGCGAAACCGTATCGGCGTTGAGCGAAAGATAATCGGCAATGTTATAGCGGGATAGCGGCAGCTCGAACGAGATCGACCGGCCGGACGGAATGCCGAGCCGGGTTCCGCTCTCCACGAGGAACGCCGCTACTTTCTCTTCCGAATTGAGCGCAGACATCGCCGCTGCGTGCATCTGCTGCCGTGCATTCTGAGCGTTGAGGCGCAGAAAGATCGTCTGCCAGAGCCGGTTGTCGCGTGTCGATTCTTCGGCAAACGCCGTCATCGTGATCTTCCAGACTTCGGCCGACCGATGCGACGTGAGCGCAAGCCCGGGCAGCGGCGCCTGAAGTTCGGGAACGACGACGTCGCCGGGATAGAGCAGCGCGGTGATGACGCGGACGCCGGAAACAACCGCGCATTCGATACCGACCACGCCTTTGGCGACGACATAGACGAAACCGCTGCCTAGCGCCGAAAGCGCGCAGCGGTTGCCAAGGCGCACGAACTGCGCGCGCCCTTGAAGCCTCATCAATGGCGTCAATTCCGCATCGGCCCGTACGCGCTCGCCAGCGCGTTCGCCGCTTCTCAAAGCGGAGTTGTAGGCCATCATGGACATGGTGCTCTCTCCGCCTAGGCGTTCGGCTTCTTGATTGGCGTTATCGACCGGACAAGCGGAGCGGCATTTGATGTGAATCAATAAATGCCGTGTCGCCCGTATCACAGACCTCGAGATCGCGGCATCGTTCTGATGCCGGTCAGAAGACGGCGTCTAAGAGTTCTGGGCTCGCTCCGGCGACGCACCGATAACCCCATAGAGACCGTTGAGTCGACAAATGTCTCGGCGGGACAGCAGGAACTCTGAGGGGAGCGACGGATGCGAAGAGTGGGACTAATTGTACTTCTGGCGCTTGGGCTATCGCTGAACGTGGCGAAGGCAAATGCCGGCGACTATAGCGGCGACACGCTTGTCCGCGTGCAAGGCACGCTCGTCGCGCCCGACTCGAGCGCGAAGGTGAATATCGATCCGGGTGCCGATGCCCACGTCAGCACCGAGTGGATCCCGACCCTGACGCTCACCCACTTCTTCACCAAGAACGTCGCCGCCGAGCTTTTTTGCTGCTTCGGGCGCTTCAACGCCAAGGGCGAAGGCGATCTCAAAGGTACAGACCTTGGCAGCTTCTGGGTCTTCCCGCCGATCCTGACACTCCAATATCACTTCGATCCGATCAGCGGCTTCAAGCCCTATGTCGGCGCTGGCGTTCAGTACATCCACTACTTCGACGGCGGCCGCAGTGATCTTGGCGGCGCCAAGATCAGTCTCGACGATTCCTGGGGTTTCGCCCTGCAAGGCGGCATCGACGTCGAAATCGGCCGGGGCTGGTACCTCAACGCCGACATCAAGAAAGTCTGGCTCGATACCGACGCGTCGTGGAAAGACACCGGCGTCAAAGCCGACGTCACCGTCGACCCGCTCATCGTATCCGTTGGTGTCGGCTACCGCTTCAACTTGGCAGACCTCCTCGGCTCTCGGGCAGCCCCTGCCCCGCTCAAATAACGCTCGCGCGCCGACCGCGCGATCGTTTGCCTTGAGGCCCGGAGAAATCCGGGCCTCCTTTTTGTGCGTGCGCGACGCATGCGTTTGAACGGCCTGGACGCTTCGGCCGCGTTTCAGCTAGGGATGAGATAGGGCACGAAAACGCGGAGACCGAGAGAGTGGAAGCGGGCGAATCGAAGGGGGTTATTTTCGTCGCGTTCGCTTGCAACCTCGGCATTGCCATCGCGAAATTCCTGGCGGCTGCCTGGACCCAGTCCTCGGCAATGCTCTCGGAGGCGATCCACTCCGTCGTCGATACCTCGAACCAGCTTCTCCTGCTTCTCGGCATCAACCGCGCAAAGCTGCCGCCGGATGCGCAGCATCCCTTCGGCCACGGCAAGGAAATCTACTTCTGGAGCTTCATCGTCGCGATGGTGCTTTTCTCCCTTGGCGCCGGATCGTCGGCGAAGCGGCATCCCGTCCCGTTCAAACCGGCATACGCGAAATCATCGAAACGGAAACGGGCTTCGGCAAACCGATCCGTAAGATCAACGAAATTCGGACGATGCACCTTGCACCCCAGGACATCCTGGTAACAGCGAGCGTCGATTTCGATGATTGGGTAAGCGCGAGGGCAGTCGAGGACGTGACGGCGCGACTGCAGACGGCGATCAAATCACGCTACCCGGATGTCCATAATCTCTACATCGAGGTGCAGTCGGAGCAGGCGTTCGCAGCGAGCAGAAACGCGTCTCCTATCCAAGTCGTTGGCAGCGCCGCCCACTAATACGCAGAACGCTGCGATTCCGCCAACGACTGTCCCTCTGTCCGAATTCTAAATCTTCGCATGTCGCGGCGGCGCCGCAGAGAATACGGCGCCGACTAAACACCCGCGCGGACGCCAATTCAAAACACACCCGCGTGACAAGCGGCTCATCTACGTCGTGCAAGGCCGCACGCGGTGACCGCCTCCCCGGAGGGGAGTCACCACGCGCGAATCAAAACTTCGGCCGGCTCGCGGAACCACTTCCGCACTTGGCGGCCGGCTCCCCGGAGGGGAGTCGCCAAGTGCAAACTTAGAAAGGAATCTCGTCGTCGATTGCCTTGTCGAAGCCGCCCTTCGGAGCACCGGTCTTGGCGACGCGACGCGTCTCGCCACCGCCGCCCGAACCGAAGCCACCGTCCATGCCGTAATCCGGGCCGCTCTCCTGCATCCCGACCGATGCGCCACGACCGCCACCGGCGCCATCAAGCATCGTCAGCGCGCCGTTGAAGCCCTGAATGACGACCTCGGTCGAATACTTCTCGGCGCCGCTCTGATCCGTCCACTTGCGCGTCTGAAGCGCGCCCTCGATGTAGAGCTTCGCGCCCTTCTTGACGTACTGCTCGATGACCTTGCAAAGCGGCTCACTGAACACGACGACGCGATGCCATTCGGTCTTTTCCTTGCGTTCACCGGTTGCCTTGTCGCGCCACGTATCGCTCGTCGCGATGCTCAAGTTGGCGATCGGGCGGCCGTCTTGTGTGCGGCGGATTTCAGGGTCCTTGCCGACATTGCCAACCAGAATGACCTTATTGACCGACCCTGCCATTCGTTCGTCTCCTTAAATGAAATGCGACGACCGCCAGACCGCATATTGCGTTGGCCGCCAGACCGCAGCGCCGACGGAGTTCCTACACGCCGGCACCAATTGAGTTGCATCGACACGCCGCTTTCCAAAGCGGAATCTCCCGGCGGACAATAAAGGCTCGTCGACCGGCGTTCTTCCAATCATTTGCCTTTTCCACCGGCCTTAGCGTCTGAACTTCCGGCGCGCGGCAAACAGTGGTGCGTTCTCCAAATGTTCTATATAGGGAACCGCCCCATCCGCGCAAGTGGGGTCGTGCAGGGCCTGACAGTGACACTGCGAATCCTCACCCCCTGCCCCAGCCGCCAAATTGTGTTGCGGTGCCAGGAATGTCTTCTTGACTGGCATGCAGCATCGTCTAGGCCCTTGTAGATAATAGCGCGAGCCCGCGCCCTCGGAGCACCACGCCGCAAATGGCTCACTACAATTGCCTCAACTGTCCGGGATATTGCTGTTCGTATCCGGTTATCGCGTTGAACAAGCGCGACGTCGAACGCCTCGCCAAACATTTCACGCTGAAATACGAAACGGCGAAGCGGCGCTTCACGCGCGAAGGCCACGGCCACAAATACCTGATGCGCCGGAAGGGCGATAAAATCTACGGCCGCATCTGCCAGTTCTTCGACACCAAGGAACGCCGCTGCACGATCTATAAGGCGCGACCGGCCGCCTGCCGCGATTATCCGGGCCACGGCCGCTGCGGATATTATGATTTCCTGATGCACGAGCGCCGCTGCCAGAACGACCCGACGTTCGCCGCGATCACCAATCATAAAGACTAATTTGTTTGCGCGTGGCGACACGCGTTCCGCGCGCCGGCCGCCACGCGCGGAGTTGCTTGCGGCCGGCTCCGCGAGTCGCAAGCGCCAACAAATAAAAATAAAACCCCGCCGGATCCTCGGATCGCGCGCGGGGTTCTAACCTTCGATGGATGGCCCAGATTATAACCGGACCTTGATTGAGGATGCGGTTTCCGTCAGGTAGCCGCCCTCATGAATAATCCAAATTGTTGTGGAAACAGCCCAGCCAAGCGCGGCCAAGTTCTCGAGAGCGCTCACCTTTGCTGCTGACCTCGCGAACGTCCTCGAGGTCTCGTCTGATAACCCGGTGGAGTCATCTCCTCTCCTCGCAAGATTGCGCCGTCACGCCTGCTACCTACCGCATCAGTTTGGGGCCCTTACGCGCTCACAAACTGACACGGCTCGCTTTCCAAACCGCAGCTCATCGGCCCATCGGCCGAGACGCATTTACCGGAACGGTCGGCGAAAGCAGCACCGTCACAATATGAAATGTGTGCCTCAAAACTCTTGTCGTCAACCCGTCACGAAGCGGAAATCGATCACAATATCGCCCCCGCATATTTCCTCTGATATGTAGCCCGTACTCGCCTCAGGACTGAAATCCCCAACGAAAGACGACAACGATGACAGCAAAGAAAAGCGGCGGTTGCCTCTGTAAAAGCGTGCGTTTTGAAGTCAACGGCACGCTCAATCCCATTGTGGCTTGTCACTGCTCGCAATGCGCCAAAACGAGCGGTAACTTTGCGACGATGACGAGCACCGCCGCCGGCAACGTCGAGATTCTGTCAGGCGAAGCGCTGCGTTGGTTTCAATCGTCCGAGACGGGGAACAGGGGCTTCTGCTCGCGCTGCGGCAGCAATCTGTTTTGGAAACAGACAGATGCGCCCGACATCTACATCACCGCTGGATCACTCGACAAACCGACGGAACTCAAGATCAGCGGACACATCTTCGTCGCGTCGAAATCCGACTACTACGACATCACCGACGGCTTGCCGCAAAAAGACGAATGGTGATGATCGGCCGGCGAGGGCGCGTCACGCGGCGGCAGACTCCACGAAGCGGAGTCGCCGGCGCCAACAAAAAATTTCCTACTTGATCGGACACGCCTTATCGCAAGGCACAGCCTCGCTCTTTTCGACGGACCCGCGGAAAATGGAGACCGTTTCCTTCACGCATTGCCCGCCCGACTGAACGACGCGAACGATGTTGTCGCCGGACTTGCCCTGGCAAAGAACGGCGGCATCCTGCGCGACGACGATCGGCTGATCTCTCGGCGGCTGTCCCTCATCGGCGAAGGCGCGCGATATCAGAAGATCGACGAGGCTTCCCGATCTCGAGGCCGGCTTCGGCAACTGCTCGAACGCGATCCACTCGTAGTTCACCTGGCCGTCAGGGCTCCTCACCCGGATCGAGATATCGCCGGTCTTCGAACATGAGCCGACATCCACCCGCCCATTGCCTTGCGTCGACAGCGTGCGGTAGTCGATCTTGCAGTCGAAATTCTTCTCAAGCAGCTTGGCCTGCGCCAGCCGGTGATCGACCTGATTGAACGGCACGTCGTTCTTCCACGAGAAATAGAGATTGCGCGCCGTCGGAACAGCAGCTGCAACGGAAACCGCAAGCACCAGCAGCTTGACGACCGAAACGGTCCGGTTCGCGGGATGCGCGGGGTGCGCAAAATTCAGCAGAGATGGAGCTTCGCTCATTGATATGCCCTCCCGATAGCGACGCGCACTTGGTTTCGGCGAGCCTTACAATGGCGTCAAGGCTGAATGCTGACGGCTTGCTGACAGACCCGTGAACGGATGCCCGGGAGGAAACATTCTCGCCGGGCAGGACTGAGCCGCGCTTTCGGGCCGCCGGGGGGTTGCAGCCCCCACCGGCAGCCGGCTCCAAAAGCGAGGTAAAGCCTTGAAATCCCGACGCCCGCGCATCATCTGTCAGCGCTTGCTCGGGTCGCATTGCCGCCCCAGCCCCCCTCGGGTAGACGTTACCTCATGAAATCACCTGCGAAAAAGCTGCCCGCCCGCGCCGGGTCCGAATTGATGAAAACCATCCACGTGCGCGGCGCACGTGAACACAATTTGAAAAACGTCGATCTCGAAATCCCGCGTGACGCGCTCGTCGTCTTTACGGGGCTGTCGGGCTCGGGAAAATCGTCTCTGGCGTTCGATACGATCTACGCCGAGGGTCAGCGCCGCTACGTCGAGAGCTTGTCGGCCTATGCCCGCCAGTTCCTCGAGATGATGCAGAAGCCGGACGTCGATCACATCGACGGCCTGTCGCCCGCCATCTCGATCGAGCAGAAGACGACCTCGAAAAATCCGCGCTCGACCGTCGGCACGGTCACCGAGATCTACGACTATCTGCGTCTCCTCTTCGCGCGCGTCGGCGTTCCGTATTCGCCAGCGACCGGGCTCCCCATCGAGAGCCAGACCGTCGCGCAAATGGTCGACCGCGTGCTGGCGCTGCCTGAGGGTACCCGCCTTCTCATCCTCGCGCCGGTCGTGCGCGGCCGCAAAGGCGAATACAAGAAGGAAATCGCCGAGTGGCAGAAGAAGGGCTACCAGCGCGTCAAAATCAACGGCACCGTCTACGACATCGGTGACGCCCCGAAGCTCGACAAGAAATACAAGCACGACATCGACGTCGTCGTCGATCGCATCGTCGTCAAGAAAGACCTCGGCACACGCCTCGCAGATAGCTTCGAGCAATCCCTGAAGCTCGCCGACGGCCTGGCTATCGCGGAATACGTCGATAAGCCCCTGTCGAAAGCCGAAACCGAAGGCGCGAACAAGTCGAAGAACGATACGCACGAGCGCATCATCTTCTCGTCGCGCTTCGCCTGCCCCGTCTCGGGCTTCACGATCGACGAGATCGAACCCCGGCTCTTTTCGTTCAACGCCCCCGCAGGCGCCTGCCCGGTCTGCGACGGTCTCGGCTCCGAACTCCGCTTCGAACCCGACCTCGTCGTGCCGGACGGATCGCTCTCACTTGAAAAGGGCGCGATCTATCCGTGGGCGAAAACCGGCGTCTCGTCTCCCTACTACGAGCAGACGCTCGAGAGCTTGGCAAAGCACTACAAGATTTCGATGAAGACGCCGTGGGAGCGGCTGCCGAAGCACGTGCAGCTGGCGATCCTTTTCGGCTCGGGCGACGAGGACGTCGTCTTCACCTACTGGGACGGCACGCGCAATTATTCGACCGAGAAACCGTTTGAAGGCGTCATCGGCAACATCGCGCGCCGCTTCAAGGAAACCGATAGCGACTGGGTCCGCGAAGAGCTGTCGCGCTATCAGGCTGCGCACCCATGCGAAGGCTGCGGCGGCTACCGCTTGAAGCCCCAGGCGCTCGCGGTGAAAGTCGGCGGCAAGCACATTGGCGAGGTCTGCGATCTCTCGATCAAGGCCGCCAACGACTGGTTCGTCGAAATCCCGAAAACCTTCACCAAGCAGCAGTCCGAGATCGCGACGCGCATCCTGAAGGAAATCCGCGACCGCCTGAAATTCCTGAACGACGTCGGCCTGACATACCTCACGATGTCGCGCGCATCCGGCACGCTGTCCGGCGGCGAAAGCCAGCGCATCCGCCTCGCATCACAAATCGGCTCCGGCCTGACGGGCGTGCTCTACGTCCTCGACGAGCCCTCGATCGGCCTTCACCAGCGAGACAACGACCGCCTTCTCGATACGCTCAAGCACCTGCGAGACATCGGCAACACGGTCATCGTCGTCGAGCACGACGAGGACGCGATCATGCACGCCGACCACGTCGTCGACGTCGGACCGGGAGCCGGCATCCACGGCGGCCGCGTCGTCGCCCAAGGCACGCCGCAGGACATCATGGACAATCCGGCGAGCCTCACCGGCGAATACCTGTCGGGCGTCCGCTACGTGCCGATCCCGAAGAAGCGCCGCGCCCCCGACAAATCGAAAATGCTCACCGTCACCGGCGCGCGCGAGAACAACCTGAAGAACGTCTCGGCCTCGATCCCCGTCGGCCTCTTCACCTGCATCACCGGCGTCTCGGGCGGCGGAAAATCGACGCTGCTGATCGACACGCTCTTCAAGGCCGTCGCGAGGAAGCTCAACAACGCCAAGGAGCACCCGGGCGAGCACGACAAGATCACCGGCATCGAGCACTTCGACAAGATCATCGACATCGACCAGTCCCCGATCGGACGCACGCCGCGCTCGAACCCCGCGACCTACACGGGCGCGTTCACGCCGATCCGCGAATGGTTCGCGGGCCTCCCGGAAGCGAAAACGCGCGGCTACGAGCCGGGCCGCTTCTCGTTCAACGTCAAGGGCGGACGCTGCGAAGTCTGCCAGGGCGACGGCGTCATCAAGATCGAGATGCACTTCCTGCCCGACGTCTACGTCACCTGCGAGGAATGCAAGGGCAAGCGCTACAATCGCGAGACGCTCGCCGTCACCTTCAAGGAGAAGTCCATCGCCGACGTGCTCGACATGACCGTCGAGGAAGGCGCAGAGTTCTTCAAGGCCGTGCCGTCGATACGCGACAAGCTCGAAACGCTCGCGCGCGTCGGCCTCGGCTACATCCACATCGGCCAGCAGGCGACGACGCTATCGGGCGGCGAAGCGCAGCGCATCAAGCTGTCGAAGGAATTGAGCCGTCGCGCGACAGGACGCACGCTCTACATCCTCGACGAGCCGACGACCGGCCTCCACTTCCACGACGTCGCGAAACTCTTGGAGGTGCTGCACGAGCTTGCCGACGCGGGCAACACCGTCGTCGTCATCGAGCACAACCTCGAAGTCATCAAGACGGCCGACTGGGTCATCGACCTCGGCCCCGAAGGCGGCGACGGCGGCGGCACTATTGTAGCTGCAGGCACCCCCGAGGACGTCGCCAAGACCAAGGAAAGCTACACGGGGCAGTACCTGAAGCCGGTGCTGGCACGGAAGCCGAAACCGACGACGAAGAAGCAGGCGGCGGAGTAACACTCATCCCCTCTCCCCGCCCGCGGGGAGAGGGTCAGGGTGAGGGGCAGCTCCCAGATTCCCCTCCCCCTTGCGGGGAGGGGTTAGGGGTGGGGGTCCGTTATGATGACGAATAGGTCCGCACGACCGTCTGCAGGATGCCCTGGATTTCCACGGCATCAGATGCGTAGATCTGAGACCGATGCTCCTTGTTGTGAGAAATAAGTTCGATCCGGCGCCCGCCGTCTATTCGTTTGAACTCTTTTAGCGTGGCCTCATTGTTGACTAGCGCAACCACGATCTGACCATTCTTGGCGGTCTGTGACGGCTTCACGATGACGAGATCACCATCAAGGATACCGCACTCAATCATCGAATCACCTTCGACCCTAAGAGTGAAGCAGTCTGGCTGTAGAACCAGCGCACCAACGTCAATCGACTCAGCGTCTTCGATAGCTTCGATGGGCCTTCCAGCTGCAATCTTGCCCCTGAAGGGCAACTCGTTTGGCGCCAGTCTCGTCCGCCAACCCTTGCCGGCCTTATTCAGGAAGCCCTTGTCTTCAATAGATGAAACATAGCGATGGACCGTGCCGACTGAATTCACACCGCACCCTTCGCCTATTTCAGAAAGCGTCGGAGCCCGGCCCTCGTTCTCGCGCAGATACTCACCGATAAAGTTCAGTATCCGCCGCTCCAGCTCTGTGAGCACTTGACTTTCTCCAAAATTTCTCCTTAAGTCGCGTGGAGAAATTTTGGAGAATTTCATCGACCCAGTCAAGTGCATAGGAGATTCGCAATGGCTAAGACCAAGACGCCCGGCAGCAATGTCGGTAGCAATGGCGGCATCTATCAAGAGGTTGGGCCACGGGGCGGCTCCAAACCCAACTATGCGACGGTGCCGGACAATCACAAACTTCCTCCCACGACACAGCCCGGCAGCACGTGGAAACCTGTGCACATTACACCGACCGGCGACCGCTAGAGGAGCCAACGCGTGACGAGGCGTCTCGTCGTGCTGAAGCGAGAAGGTTATCGATGAGTGTCTCGGACTGGTTCATCGCATTCAACCGCAATCTAATTGTCTCTAATGCCGGGGATATCTCATATCGCTATCGTCGCATCACCAGACAGTTAAATACCGATTTTTGGGATACCGAAAGCGAATCTTCACACAGTCTCTATGTCGGCTCCTACGGTCGCGATTCCGCGATCGACGGCATCAGCGATATCGACATGGCATTTTGGCTACCGTACTCGATATATAAGCGCTACAATGAATATTCGGGGAATGGTCAATCTGCCCTGCTTCAGTCCGTCAAAACTTCTATCCAGAAAACCTATCCGAGCACTGCACTCGGCGCAGACGGTCAAGTCTTGGTCGTCTCATTCTCTGATGGAATGAAATTTGAGGTTCTGCCGTGTTTTGAGAACAATGACGACAGCTTCACCTATCCTGATTCGAATGATGGAGGGCGATGGCGAACCACAAACCCTCGCGCCGAGATTAAGGCGATGAAGCTGCGCCATGAAGCGGTGAATAATAACCTTCGGCCGCTTTGTCGGATGATGCGCAGCTGGAAGTACAAGTGGGATGTGCCGATCAGCGGTGTTCTGATCGATACTCTGGCATACCAGTTCCTGGAAACCTACGAGTACAGAGATAAGTCCTACATGTACTATGATTGGATATGTCGCGATTTCTTCGATCACATGGCAATCCAGCCTTCTGACAAGTCATACTGGCTCGCGCCGGGAAGCGGCAGATATGTTTGGCGAAGTGGTACGTTCGAACACAAAGCTAGACGTTGCTGCAATCTTGCGAAGGATGCCATCGCCTATGAATCAAAACAGCAACACTACTCCGCAAAGTCAACCTGGCGCGAAATCTTCGGGTCCGCGTTCCCCAGTTGATATCGAGCCGCTAGTTGATCAGCTTCGCGAGCTTTACGGACGAACTGCGTACTCTCACAAAACGCACATCATCCAAGCCGGAATGGAAATTAAGCGTCAGCAAAACATCAAAACGGCGGAGATCGTTCTATCTGCGGTAACAACAACCGGCCTTATCACTTCGGTGCTTGGCACTGGTCAGTGGGGTATCATTGTTGGGACAATAGCGTCGACACTTTTGCTTGGCGTTATTTTCTACACGAAAGATTTTGACCTCGGCACAATTGCCGAACAACACAAACGAACCGCCGACGAACTGTGGAATGTGCGCGAGCAATATTTGAGTCTCCTGACCGACATAAAAGCTGGCGTCATAGCCCCTGAGCTAATTGTGAAAAAAAGGGATTCTCTCCACCAATCTTTGGATACAATCTATTCTACCGCGAGAGTTACATCAGGCGAAGCCTATACTGCCGCCCAAAAAGCCCTCAAACTCAACGAAGACTTGACCTTTTCTGACGCCGAAATTGATCTCATGTTACCAAGCAAGCTTCGCAAGCCTACCGCCCAAGATCATTCAACCGCACCGGAACCTAGAATCTCGGCACCGTAATTTACGCCCATTTTGAGCAACTCAGCTCCCACTACTCGCAATCGAGCAAACTCTCCCCCAAAAAAACCTATCCCCGCCCCCATCACCTCCCACATAATCCCCTCACCCATCCGGCAAGGGCATCGCGCGAGAAGTCTCGATGGCGCTTCAGATGCCCACGCGCATCCGCGCTGCGGCGCTCGTGTTGGGGAGTAGCCTCACCCGCGAGCCCTCACGTGTCTGCTTCTGACCCAAATCGGACACGCATCGATGGCCATGCGGTGCGCGGTGCGCCTCATAAATCGCACTGCGGAAAATATCTGTGCCGGCAACGGTCCTTTACTTGGCAACCGCCGAGCACTGGACTAGCGTTCGAGTAGATTTGTCCGCACGGGGGGTTGCAATGCAGGTTTTCAAGTTAGGCTTCGTGGCCGCGGTCATGGTGGGCGCACTTTCCGCGACGGCTCAGGCAGCCGAATGTACGAGGGTCGGAGCCATCGGCGATAACGTCACCCACGATTTGGCAGTTCTGTTCTCCACAAACGCACTTAAGAATACGATCGCCGGGCGAGGACTTATAGGGAAGGGGCCCGTGAAAACCACCTGCACCGGTTCGGGGATGATTGAGTGTCACTCCTCGCAGATGGCCTGCAAGGGCGGGACGCCCGCAACCTGCTTAGGCGCCTGGCTTTGCTTCTGAACGCGGAGCTAGACGTGGACTCGTGATGCTTTGGGCTACTTTTGGCCCGAAGCACTTACCCCCGCGCTCTCGATTTGCACCCAGCGCCTTCTACGTTCCCCCCAAAAAACTTATCCTCGCTCCCTCCGCACACCCCATAATCACCTCACCCATCCGGCAAGGGCATCGC
The DNA here is from genome assembly GCF_019753045.1 of Hyphomicrobium sp. Taxonomy (GTDB): domain Bacteria; phylum Pseudomonadota; class Alphaproteobacteria; order Rhizobiales; family Hyphomicrobiaceae; genus Hyphomicrobium_B. The sequence goes on along the minus strand of NZ_JAIELN010000004.1, from coordinate 53,768 downwards.
ACGAGGCGTCGCGCGGCGTTCGGATGGGGCAGCCTCACCCGCTCGCGTCACGCGCGCGATGCGGTCAAGGCGGAAAGCAGATCCGCACGGCATGAGAGAAACCGTGTGCGGAATATCCCGCTTCCTTAAGTGACCTGCCGGAACCCTGATCTTTGGCTGTCACGGAGCGGACCGGTTCCGAGACTGAAATTGCGAAGACCCAACGCCGCGGAACCCGTCCGCTTCGTGCTTTTTTGCTGGTGCTGACGACTCCGCTCCGCGGAGCCGGCCGCCAGCACATGCCTGTTGCATCGTTCTTCGTTCCCCTCCGGGGAGCCAGCCGCCGTGTGCGTATGCGCGTGCGGCCGGCTGCCCAAAGGCTGTCGCACGCGCGTCAAAGAGACTTCGCCGGCCGGTAGCGCGCGCTTGTTGCCTCATTCACCGCACTTCAATTATGCACGAAAGAACCAACACGTGGCCGGCACAACACCCCTCGTGCTTTGCGGCCGGCTCGCGGAACGCGAGTCGCAAAGCGCAATCAAAAAAGGCAAACTTAATGAGCTCACTGCCACCCTGCCCAAAATGCTCCTCCGAATTCACCTACGAGGATCGCAACCTCTACGTCTGCCCGGAGTGCGCGCACGAGTGGGATCCCCAATCGACCTCCGCGCGCGATGACGAGGACGCGAAGGTCTACCGGGACTCGGCGGGCAACACATTGCAAGACGGCGATACGATCATCGTCATCAAGGATCTGAAGCTGAAGGGCTCAAGCAAGGTCGTGAAAATGGGCACCAAGGTGAAGAACATCCGCCTTGTCGACAGCGATCACGATATCGACTGCAAGATCGACGGCATCGGCCCCATGAGCCTCAAGTCCGAGTTCGTCAAGAAGGCGTAGTCCTGCACGCGCCTTCTCACCGGCGCAACATCTAACGCGCCTTCCGGCCGGCTCGCCGGAGGCGAGTCGGAAGGCGCAATCAAAAAAGGAGGAACGATGCCCAAGAACACCATTTGCGTCTGGTACGACAAGGACGCCGAAGCCGCCGCACGCTTCTACGCCAAGACCTTCCCCGATAGCGCCGTCGGCGCCATCACCCGCGCGCCGGGCGACTACCCCGCGGGCAAGGAGGGTGACGTCCTGGTGGTCGAATTCACCGTCGCCGGCATCCCGTGCATCGGCCTCAACGGCGGCCCGGAGGTGAAGCACAACATAGCTTTCTCGTTTCAGATCGCGACCGACGATCAGGAGGAAACCGACCGCTATTGGAACGCCATCGTCGGCAACGGCGGCCAGGAGAGCGCGTGCGGCTGGTGCAGCGATAAATGGGGCGTCAACTGGCAGATCACGCCGCGCGTATTGATGGATGCTCTGGCGGCCGGCGGCGACGAAGCAAAACGCGCGTTCAAAGCGATGATGACCATGCGCAAGATCGACGTCGCCGCCATCGAGAAGGCCCGTCGGGGCTGAGCTCGCGCCACATCAAATGCCCACGGCGGCCGGCGCGCGGAACGCGTGTCGCCGTGGGCCAATCAAAAGCCTGTCGCCGTGGGCAAACCAAAAACTTAATACCCGCCGTTCTGTATATGGCGATGACTGCGGCCGCTCTGAAGGTCATGGCCACTGCTCGTGCCCCATCTGCGCAGCATCGCGCGATCGCGCGGCGACAAAGGCGATCCCGTTCGCGCCTTTGCGCGAGCCGCCTCCACACTGGAAATTGTATCCGCCTGAACCATTGGAGCGAAGAACGACGCCAAGATCAAAGCTGCGCCCGCAGCAGCTGTCCAATTCCTTTTCATGACTGAACTCCTTATCGCGTATCCGGCCGCAAGTCGTCAGGCCGGAGTGGATGCGCTTGTGTGCTCTTGATAGCGATGCCAACTCGAACGCCCCGCGACCGTTCCACCAAACGCCCACGGCGGCCGGCGCGCGGAACGCGTGTCGCCGTGGGCAAACAAAAAAAGCGGCGGACCGGAAGTCCGCCGCTCGTATCCGTGCAATTCGATGCAATTAGTAGTCGTACGGTCCGTAATATCCACGCGGACCAACGTACACGCTGACGCCCGGACCATCGTACCCGTAGCTGTAGTCGTAACCGCGATACCCGCGCCAGGAATCGTCGTTGCCGCCGTATCGGCGCAGCTGCTCGCGATCCTGCCGGTTCAAATATCGGCCCTGCCGTTCCTTCGCACGCGCGCCCTCGACGCCGGAAATCGAGTCCGCCTGCGCCATAGGGGCAACGAATGCCACCATCAATGCGGCCGCTGCCGCAGCCGTCCAATTCCGTTTCTTTGTTGCGCTCACTGGATCTCTCCGTCTGTTCGGTTAAGCAGGCGTTGACATGCCCGCGCATGCTGTTGGGAACGCGATGCGCGCGCCCCTGTTCCAGCCACACGGGCGGCGGAAAGACACATCAGCGATGCGGAACCGCTATCCCCCGGCATTCGCTCGCGAAAAGCGCTATGATTTGTCGTCGTACGATCAGTAGCCGCGCGTTCCGCGGCATGGCGACGGGCCCGGCGATACTCGAAATCACGGTCGCCGCCGCGCCAGGTGTCGTGCTGGCCATCAATGCGGCACCCGCCAAAAGCAGCCAATTCGATCTCAGCACTGAACTCCTTGTCGTATCTCTCGGCCACGGCTAATCAGGCGGGCTGAAATGCCTTCGCCAACCGTTTCTTCAATGCCATTTGGGCACCACTGGCGGAAAAGACAGTCCTAAGGGGGAGAACGACAATGACCGGATTAGCAAGCCGCTTCTTCGCATCCGCGCTGATTTACGCAGTGCTCGGCATGACGCTGGGTCTCATAATGGGCATGACGAAAGACCACACCCAAATGCCGACGCACGCGCACCTGCTCGTCGTCGGCTGGGTCAGCTTCGCGCTATTCGGATTTTTCTATCATCTCTTCCCCGCCGCAGCTAAGAGCCGCCTCGCAGCCGCGCATTTCTGGCTTGCCGAGGCGAGCCTGCTGATCATGCTCGCCGGCCTCGTGCAGATCTTCACGGGACGCGCCGAAGCCGGCGAGCCTTTCGCCGCTGCGGGGTCGGTTGGATTGTTGGCGTCGATGATCCTTTTCGCGATCGTCGCCTGGCCGTCCGTGCGCCGCGCCTGAAGGGTGGATCACTATTTTGCGTTCTCTTTCGCCTTCAGGCTGTTGAGGTAAGTCACGATCGAATTGACCTCATCCGCCTCGAAGGTGAATTCCGGCATGTCGGGATGCCCCGAGACGATGCCCTCGGCCAGCGATTCCTCGAGGTCTTCAACCGGATAGCGCTCGACAACGTCTCGGAACGGCGGCGCCTGCGGATGCGGACTGGCGCCCGTCAGTCCCAGCGCATGGCATCGCGCGCAATTCTTCTCGAGGATCGCCAGGCCTTTAGCGGCAGCGTCATCATCATCCGGCTGCGCGGCAAAGCCTGGCGACACCGCGGCGAGCGTGCCGAGCGCCATTACGATGATCCGGATGCAGTTGTAGAGATTTCCCATGCCTGCCCCCTTTGTTTGCCCCTCTGTCGGGTTGCGTTGCGCTTCGTCGAGGTGACCCTACCCGCGTCGCAACGGACACATATTGATTTTGGACAATCCATATAAGCACTCATCGCATATCCAAGGCCCTTTCTGGCATTACTGGTGTTCGAAATACCGTCGAACGATGTCGTTTTAACCGGCGCTAAACCAAACCCCGATCGGATCGGCCGTCAGCCGGGACAGCATGTGGCATTCCGAGCTATCGTCACAAAAAACGGGTGTTTCATGCGCGTCCTTTTCGCCTTCCTCGCAACGCTCGTCGCCTTGAATTGCACAGGCCCCGCGCTCGCCGAAGAGAACCTAAACACGATCCTCGATCCCATCCGCACCAAATACCAACTGCCGGCCCTCGCAGCCGCAGTGGTGAAGGACGGAAAACTCGTCGCGGCCGGCGCGGTCGGCGTCCGCGTTTCCGGCAGGGACGCGCCCGTGACGGTCGACGACCGCTTCCACCTCGGCTCCGACACCAAGGCCATGACGGCGACGCTCGCGGGCATGCTGGTCGATGAAGGCAAGCTCCGCTGGGACTCGACCATCAGCGAGGTGCTAGGCCCAGTCATCCCCGGTCTCAGGCCAAAATTTGGCGCCATCACGCTGCGCGAGCTTCTCTCGCACACAGGCGGCGTGGCGACGGACAACGAGGAGATCGGCAGGCTCTACTTCGACGCGGACGCGCACGACCACTCGCTCACCGATTGGCGCTTGCGAATGATCAAGGATTGGGGCTCGAAGCACGACCCAAGCTTTGGAAAGTCGGGCAAATTTCAGTACGCGAACCTCGGTTATGTCATCGCCGGGGCGATGATCGAGAAGGCTTCCGGCAAGCCTTGGGAACGGCTGATGTTCGAACGCATTTATATGCCGCTCGACCTCAAGACCGCCGGCCTTGGCGCGCAAGCGACGTTCGGCGAGTACGACGCTCCGGTCGGCCATCGCGTCGACGACAAAGGCAAGGTGACCCCATTCCCCTGGGGCCAACCGGCCGATCTCCCAAGTTCCCTCGGCCCCGCCGGGCTCGCGCACATGAGCATCAAGGATTTCGCGACCTGGGCCGGATGGAACGCAGGCGAAGGCAAGCGCGGACCGGCGCTCGTGAAACCGGAGACGCTGAAGCGCATCCATCAGCCGGTCGTCGACATGGAGATCAAGAACCCGAAGCCCGGCACGCCGAAGACTGGATCCTACGCACTTGGCTGGGGTCTGTCGAAGTTCGACTGGTCAGATAAACCGCTACTGACGCACAACGGCTCGAACGGCATGAACTTCGCGTCCGTCATTGTCGATGTCGATCGTGACTTGGCAATCGTTGTCGCGACCAATATCGCCGGCACCAGAGCCGACCCGGCCACGCTGGATGTGATGAAAACGCTCTATGCGAAATATACGCGAAGTATGTGAGGGATAGCATCGTGCAAAACGAAGGTAATCCCCCTAACGCGGACGAACATCCCGATCTAATATAGAATGCCGTTACGCATCGGCGGGCAGTCTCGCAATAATTTCCTCAGCCATCTCGGACCCACGCCATGTACCACCTTCCCTTCTGGCAGCGCCTTCTCATTACCGTCATCGCGATGCTGTTCGTGAGTTGGATTGCCGGCCGGGTGTGGCTCTCCATTCTCAACTTCCCGTTGCCGAGCTACATCGGAGGTTTCGTCGGGGGTCTAACGGCCCTGCCGGTATGGGAATTCCTGAAGCGGATTAGACCACGCGAGGCCTAGTGTGCAGTGGTCGATTTCCGCGAGGCGAACGCAGCCCCTCTTGCACACGGCGGGATTCGCGAAGCCGAATGGCCAACAAGGTTGCTTCGCGAAATGTTGCGGCGTGCGGCCAGCCACGGTCGCTAGACGCGACAGAGAACCGGGCCGCCGCGCGCCGGCAAAATTCCTAATCCCGAAGCACCGAGCGGATCTGATCCTCGTATTGCTTCACCGCGTCGAGCGCCCGCGCTTTCATCACGGGATCTGACCCCTCTTGCGTGGTGAAGCTTTCGATTGCCGCGCGCGCGTTGGATACGATCGTGGTGGCGGATGCCTGGGGGTTCATCTCGCGGCTGGCGATTTTCTGCAGCAGCTGCGTGAGGATGACGCCCGTGGCGAGCGACAGCCCCGAGAGCTCGGCGATCTCGCGCTTCAGGTCTGCAATCGCCGCGTTCGTAGTCGTGTTCTCCGCCATGACAATAAAGACTCCTGTTAGTGCCGGTTTCCGGGCGGTTGCTAATACGATTGGCTGCGAGCACGCAAGCGGAGTTGCAAGCCGCCGCGAAAACAATTTGAGGCGAAACGGCAAATAGGCCGGTCGGGCCCGAAATTCGCCACCAATCTCTCCAAAAGTGTCCATGCGCAAAACGGCATCAGCTATGGGGCGATATCAATGATCGAGCGAAAGCCGGCAAGCATCGGCCGCACGCTTTCCATCCCGCGCACGGCGACGATTGAAGGGGGCGTAGATTACCCTGGCCCCGTCGTCGTCGATGGGACCGTCCTTGGCGACGTTAATTGCCTCTCGCTCATTGTCACCGAACGCGGTGTGATCGAAGGAACGATCAAGTCCGAAGAGGTGACGGTGATGGGCGAGGTTACGGGCGAGATTTTCGCAAACCTGCTGACGCTCAAAGCCGCCTGCTCGGTCAACGCTGACATCGTGCACAAGCGGTTATTGCTGGAAAACGGTTCGTTCTTCGAAGGCAAATCGCGCCGCCACACCGACCCGCTGCGATTGCTATAGCGGCGCCAGCTGCCGCCCGGCTCCGCCAGACCTTTCTCGACCAGGGCCGAAGTCTGGGGCCAGCTGTCGCGCCGGGGAGTCGGCCGCTTCACACCCAACCTGTGAGCCGGCGGGTCCACAGACTAGGCGCTTCGCGACCGACACCGCGATGCGGCAACCGGCCAGCCAGACTAGAGCACGCGTGCGATGCGGGCCTCTGTTCCCCAGGTAACAGCGCGACCTCGCCCCGGAGCCGCTGCTCGCGTAATCTCCTGGATGACCCTAACCCGGGAGAGGTTTTCCGATCATGCCAACAGTTCTCGTTACCGGAACATCGTCCGGCTTCGGTCTAGTGACGGTTGTCGAGCTTGCAAAACGGGGCTGGGACGTCGTCGCCACCATGCGCGACCTCGCAAAACGGAACGAACTCGACCGTGCGCTGGCCGCCGCGGGAGCGAGCTCTAACGTCCGGATAGAGCAGCTGGACGTGACCGATCCGCAATCCATCGACCGCGCGGTCGCAAGCCTTAACCTCTCTGATCGCACTCTCGATGCCGTCGTCCAAAACGCCGGCGTCGCAGTCGGCGGCGTGTTCGAGGATCTGGATGAACAACACGTGCGCCATGTGATGGAGGTCAATTATTTCGGAGTTCTGGCGCTAACGAAGCGCTTGCTGCCGTCATTCCGCGCTCAGCGGCGCGGACGCATTGTCATCATCTCGAGCGAAGCTGCCTTCGCTGGCATGCCGGCGAACTCACCTTACACGGCATCCAAATGGGCGATCGAAGGCTGGGCGGAATCCCTCGCCTACGAGGTCGAGCATTTCAATATCGATATCATATTGGTCGAGCCCGGAGCGTACAAAACGAGCATCTGGGAAAGCTCGCCGCGCGTCCTGCCAAAGACGAGTCCTTACTTTCCCATGCTGCACCATCTCGAAGTTGAGGTTGACGCGCATGTCGCAAAAGCTGCACGGGACCCGATAGAGGTCGCCAAAGCGGTCGCCGATGCTCTTGAGACCAAGCGGCCCAAGTTTCGCTATGCAGTCGGGCCAACGGCGAAGTTCATGCACTTCGCGCGCGGCAAATTACCGAGCACGCTCGTGCGCAAAATCTTCAGCCGGTTCTTCTCATTGCATAAGGTGCGTTGGTGATCGGGGCGCAGCACACCGCCGCCCGCGACCAGAGGCGGCGGTCGCCGGATATCTCGAACAGGCTAATTATTGGTGCTCGCGCTTGTAAAGCTCGATGTCGGCCTGCGTGACTTCGCTCGACTTCCCGAGCGCATGAATGCAATCCTCGGTCAACATTTTGCGATGTTCCCGCATGCACTGTCTGGCGGCTTCCGTGCCGACTTTATGCTGGCTGCAATAGGCTGCGTAATCGGAACTGCACGCATCCTTGACAGCTTGGCTCACCGCGAAAGCACTACCGGACGACAAAGCAAGCATCACCGCCGCAAAAAATGCGAGCCTTTGCATCTTCCATCTTCCTTCAAAACTATTCCCCAGAGGCAACGCAAATGACGTGACGTTGTTCCGTGTTCAATAGCGACAAACAGAAACGCAACAGCGCAAGAAGGATGTCAATAAAATCGCACGCGTCAGACGCATGTTAGGAAACGACTGATGCATGAAGAATGCGCATATGCATGCATTGAAGTTTATCAAGATACAGCGAAGCACGCGCCGTTGAGCGATCGTGCATCGAAGTAGGCGGTCTCGCGCAGCTTCACACTTATCGGCGCGAAGAGAATTTCACTTCGAGCGAAGTTTGCGATCCGGCATCTCGACGATGTCTGCGGTCGGCAGGCGTGGCGAAACCTGATTTCGCCCGTTGCGCTTCGCTGCATATAGCGCCGTATCTGCAGCGGCAATGATGACGCCGACTCGGATCTCGCGGCTCACAACGGCTGACGCGACGCCCATGCTCACGGTTACGACTTCGCCCAAAGGCAACGCAGGATGCGGAATTGCTGCGTCTTCGATCGCGCACCGGATACGCTCCGAAATTCTGACGGCGGTGGCAAGATCAATGCCGCGCAGGACGAGAATGAATTCCTCCCCGCCGAACCGGAACGCCGCATCGACGTAATCGCGAAGCTCGCTCTGAATGATGCCGGCAACACGCTTCAGGCAAACATCGCCAGCCTGATGACCTGCGGTGTCGTTGAATGACTTGAAGTGGTCGATGTCGAGCAGCACGATAGCGAGTTCCAGCCCGGCAGACTTGCTCTGGTTGCAAGCTTCTATCACTTCGTCGAGCGAGCGGCGGTTGCGAAGGCCGGTCAACGGATCGCGGCGGGTCTCGAGGTCGAGATCGCGGCGCTGTAGACGTCCCCGCAGCGACAGAAGAAAGTTCATCCTCATTTCGCGTTCGAGCACGTACGAGGCAAAGATCGACAGGACGACGGCACAGGCGAAAACGGCATTCGACGAGATCTGATATTCGAGTGGATAGGCGGGAAGCATCGCCAAGGCTGTGGCATGGATCGCAAAGCACCCAAGACATGCCGCGACCGCGTACCAGAAGCGAACCCGCTCGACCATCGTCACGAAAAGCAGGATCAGGATGATGACTTGGTGCTGAGCGTCGTGATGCTGGCCGTGCCCAGCCAGCATCAAATAGAGGTTGCTACCCGCTCCAAGGATGACGGCGCCGCCTGCCACGATCAATTCGCGCACCGCGACCGGTGGATTGAGGTAAAGAGCCGCGACTATGAGCAATGCAATCGGCGTAACGACCCCGAAACGCACCCACACCGCCGTTTGAAACGTATCAGGCGCCGTCAGGCGGTCCGATATCAAAAACAAATTGTAAAGCAGGATGCCGAACATGCCGCCGATAGCGAGCTTCCGGCACCGCTCGGCAGCGCCTTCGCCTTCGAATGCAGCCTCGAGCCGCCGGGGGAACACCAGCAACGGAAAGCCAGAGTCGATCGTCCGCTCGACGATCGTCGAGTCGATGCCGGCTGGGATAGATTCGCCCGTCACTCGGTCCACCACACGCAAACTTTTCTCGTTTCATCAGCATGAGCAAAACCAACGTTATGACCGGCGCATTAATAGGAGGTACACAGATGAGATAAGCCTGGAGGCATGTGAGGCGTCGGCGCTGTCTTTTCAGAAACATCGGAACTTGGCTGAAGCCGGTTCAGAATCGGCCCGCCGACAGCGCCAAAAACTAATGATGCTTTTCAATATGTTGAGAATCCCAGCGCCGAGCTCCGCTCCGGCTTCCACGGCCGATTTCCACTTCTAGCTGTTCAGATTACATCGCCGTAACCGCAGGGTATTTTTGGAATAATGCTTGCGCGAAGCTTAAAGCAGTCAGCGAGCCACGGCTTCATCAACCGCTGCGTCGGAGGATTGCAACCGACGCCCCGCCGGCCTGACCATCAAAAGTAAAAGACCCGCTACCAGGATCATCCCGCTCGCAAACTGAAACGTTGCGCTGAACGGAACCTGCTGCTCCTTCAACCTGCCGCCGACGTACGTCATGACACCGCCCGCAGTCGTCCCGGCAAAGTTCAGCAGCCCGTAAGCCGTGGCTCGAAAGCGAAAATCGACGACCGTACACACCGCCGGCATCAGGTTCGCATCGAGAAACCCTTGCGACATGCCGGCAACGACGATGCAGCCGAGAATGACAGGAACGTATTCAACGGCCCCCATCAGAAACAGGCACGGCGCCGCTATGATAAAACCGATCGCCGGGACGAGAGAACGCGCTCGCACGTTCCAACCCGCCCACCAATCCGAAACGTTGCTCGCAATCAGCATTCCGAAGAATGCCGCGCCGTTGAACGTCATAGGACCATAGACGCCCGCCCATGCCGGATCGACACCGAGTTCGGCGCGGAAGAACTCCGCAAGCCAATTCCGTACCGGCCAATACGCGGCGCCATCGAGCACGTTCATCGCAAGGAGCAGCAGAAACCCCGGCGTCGACAACAGCGTCGAGAACGCGGCGCCACCCGCCGAACGAACGTCCACATCCTCTGCCGCCGTCGAATGCGCGCTCTCAGATGAAGCCGGGAAAATGATCGTCAGCAAAAGCGCGTATGCGACCCCGATGGCTCCGATAACGAGAAAGACAGCGCGCCAGCCGAACGCTTCCGCCATGAAGCCGCCGAGCCCCCCGAGCACCGATCCCGCGTAAACCCCGCTGAGATGTAAACCCGTTGCCCGGCTCCGTGTCGGTCCGCGGTGATATTCGACGATCAAGGCCACGGCGGCAGGCATGTAGAAGGCTTCGCTGATCCCGAGCGTCGCGCGGGCAAGAAGCATCCCTTCGAATGAGCTGACAAGACCGCTCGCAAACGTGGCGGCCGACCAGACGACGAGACTGGCCAGAATAACGGGCTTCTTGCCGACCCGGTCCGCAACGTAGCCCGCGACGGGCGAAAAGATGCCGTAGACCCAAAGAAAGACGGACGACAGCAGGCCGAATTTCTCGTCACCCAGGCGAAGATCGGCCTTGATCGGACCGGGCATCGTCACGACGAGCTGCCGGTCGAGATAATTGAGCAGCGCGACAGCCCACAGCATGCCGACAATCGCCCACGCTACGCGGCTTGCTTTTGCTGTCATTCCCCACGCCCAAGACCCCTGAGCGACTTACGCCGAAGCCGCCCTCACCGCAACCGGTAGCAGTTGTGGAAGACGCGCGGGGATCGCGTGACGTCATACCCGGCGAGGCATTGAACGAGATAATTTTCGTTGGGCTTCTTGAACAGAATGAAGGTCGACCGGTTGTCGAAATTGCTGGCGTAGCCCGCGATCTCCCAGCCCGACTTCAGCAGATCTTCAATGGATCCGGCGGATTCATCCGAGACGGCATCGGCGTAGGCTGCGGCACCGGACACGACCGGCGCGATCAGACTTCCCGCGATCAAAACGGCGCACGGCATCCGAGCAAGCATCGAACATCCTCCGGGCTAGGTCAGCCGTCGGAAGCAAAAACCGCGGACGAACCCCGGCCCCGGCCGCCCAGGGGTAGCATATTGAGGCCAAGCAATCCCGCGACCGCGGTCTGCCATGGGATCAATAGGACTGCACCGCTGTCATATGTATTCGTCATCGGCAACAACAAGCCGAGCACAGCTCCCGCCGCGACGATGCTGATGGATGCAAGCCTGGTTCGTAGCGAAGACACGTGAAATGCCGCTCCGGTCCAAGTGATCCCGGCGCCGACTGCACCCGCGACAAGGCCCGCTACATAAGACTTCAGCGCACTGGCCCCCGTCGCCTCGAACAACGGCCCATCGATCTGGATCGCGACGTTGACCGCTGCTTCCCACGCAATCCACGTTGTCAGAACGGAGGTGATCGCGCCGGCGACGGATGTCGGGCCGAAGCGCCAAACGCCAAACCCCACCACCAGGCCGAACCACAGTCCGGTGAGAACGAGGTATATGCCGGGATGCGGAGCCGCACCGTAATTGCCGCCGATCAGCTGGCTGCCGACCAGCCCGGACAACGATCCGAGAACAGATAGAATGAATGCGGGATGGCGGAGAAGCACTGACATGCAGAGCACTCGCGACGATGACAACGGATCGGATTGAACCGCGCCAGAATGGCTGGAGCATGGTCGAGAGAAGGCGCACGCCGTTCATTCAGCGCACTTGGTAACCTGGGAACAACCTTAATCGACTAGACGTTAGTTGGCTGCACTCATTCATTATTGCCACTGCAGTCAGCCACACCGGGAGAAGACCAATGAAAGTCGCCGCTCTTGGAATATGCATTGCCGCGTTGATGCTTGGAGCCTGCCGTCGCGAGACGCCGGAATACACACCGATGAAGCTCGGTGGACCAGCATCGGTTTCTCAAGACGCGCCGCAGCGCTAATCGCATTGAAATCGCATAGTGCAGCGCCGGCGCCACGCGTTCAGCGTATCGCCAGCGCTGCTTCACTTTGACTATTGAGACTGAGCCTGAGTCGAACGTACCCTTATCCCAACGTCTGAAGAAACTTTTCGAGGTCACGCACAAGTTGGATCGACAGCGGATTATTCGCTGCATCGATGAACGATTTGGAGCGATCATGACGGAAAAGACCGACGCTATCTTCCTCCTTGCTCTGCTCATCTTGACGATTGTCGGCTTGGCCGTTTCGTCGGCTACGCACGCGGACGACACAAGCTTCCCGACAGAATATACTCGCTGATCAAATCTTATTGCAGCGCATGACCGGAAGCGCGCACGATGCCCGCGCTTTGCCGTTAACCCGCACGACGAACGAACGATCTCAATCGTAAATATACGTGACCATGAACGTGCGGTCGGCCAGATTGGAACCGGCAGGCGGTATCGGATAGCTCGTCTGCTTGGCGGCGAACACCACGTCCTGACTGAGTGACGGATCCTTCGCGCCGGACAGCAACTTCACCTCAACCACGTTCCCAGTTTCCGAAAGCAGAATTCTGACCGTCACGCGGCCGAGTGCTCCTGTGAGCTGCGGCATCGTCTGCTGCAACGCGCGGATAACCGCCCGGGCAAATGCATCATTAAGCCCCGATCGCGTGATGCCGGGCGGGCGCTGGAATGCGGCTCCGCCTCCGCCCCCGAACGACGGCGCCGCCGGCGTCGAGAGATCGAGAGCTGCGAGGTTCTTCTTTTGCGGCTTCGCCGGCGGCTTGGATGCAGATTTGCTCGGCGTCGGCTTTTTGGTCTCGGGCTTGCTTTCGTGCTTAGCCTCCGGCTTCGGAGTCGGCTTGTCGTTGCTCTGCAGCTTCGACGGATCTTCCGTCTCGAGCGAGAAGAGTTCCGGAGGGATGCTTTCGGGACTTACTTCTTCCGGTTTCGCCGCAGCCTCTTGAGTGGGCTTCACCGGATCGGGCTCCGCTACCTCCTCCGGTACATCCGGAGGCGTCTCAGGCTGCGGCTTCTCCTGCTTTTGCGGTGGAGTGGGAGCTTCGGGCTGAGGCTCTTGCTTGGCGTCTTCCGGCTTCGGAGTTGGAACCGGCTGCGGCGGCGGCTGCGCTTCCTGCGTCGGCGCAGGCGGCCCCGGCGGAGGTGTAACGGGCTCCGCTACGGTGGCACGGCTCTTGAGATCGGCTTCCGTCACCACCGAAACGCTGATCGCATCGTCGGCGCCAGTCTCGCTGCCCAGACGCTTTGCGTCGCCATTGTGGGCGGCGCTTATGAAGAACGAAGCGTGTAGGAGCGCAGCGCACGCGAGTGCGATGTAGAAATTTCGCTCGCGGTTAGACGCGCCCGTGCCCCAGCGCGCGAAGCCCGCAATGGAAAGACCAGCCGTTTGCCCCACATCCTCGGCAGTCATGTTTTCTAAGTTTGTTCCCAACGGTAGCAAATTACTCTTCTTGCCCCGGCCCGAACCAGGAATGATAATTGATCGGCGGAAAAACGCCGAGATGGCATGTCCGCGATTATCTATGATGCGCCCCGAGGTCGCGGGAAAAACAGTTCCATCCAAACTAGGCGATTCGCTGGACCCGATGATTGACGCTCTTTACTACGAGAAAACGGCACGGGCCTCGCTCGATGCCCCGTAAAAGCGCAACTGGCAATATCCGCGCCGGTATCGGCGGTTGGACGTTCGAGCCTTGGCGCGGCGTGTTCTACCCCGATGGCCTTCCCCATTCACAAGAGCTGCCATACGCCAGCCACCATCTTGCCACGATTGAGGTCAACGGCACCTACTATCGCACGCAAAAACCGGCGACGTTCGCAAGCTGGGCCAAGGAAAGTCCCGATAATTTTGTCTTTTCCTTGAAAGGCCCCCGCTACACGACGAACCGCCGCGTCCTGGCGGAGGCGGGTGAATCGGTCTCGCGATTTATCGATTCCGGCATAACCGAACTCGGAGCGAAGCTCGGCCCCCTGCTCTGGCAATTCGCGCCGACGAAAAAGTTCGACGAAGCGGACTTCGCCGCCTTCCTCGATCTCCTCCCGGCGAAGGTCGGCGGACACAATTTGAAACATGTGGTCGAACCGCGCCACCCCTCGTTCTGCACGCCGGAGTTCATCGAACTTGCGCGGAAGAAGTCCGTCGCCATCGTCTTCGCCGATCATGCGACGTACCCCGCGATCGCCGACGTCACGGCCGATTTTGTTTACGCGCGCTTGCAGAAAGGCGACGACTCGATCCCGACGGCTTACAAGCCGAAGGCGCTCGGTCAGTGGGCCGAACGCGCAAAGGTCTGGGCATCCGGAAGCGTGCCGCAAGATATTCCGACGATCGATCCGAAGAACAAGCCTCCGCATAAATCGCGCGACGTCTTTGTCTACTTCATCCACGAAGGCAAAGTCCGCGCGCCGGCTGCGGCCATGGCCTTTCAAGAGCTGGTCTCGCCAGCAGGCAAAACAGGAAAGCCTCGCGCCTGATCCTTAGCGCCATTGGCCGTTCCTCAAGGAACAGGCAGCGTAATTGTCCTCCGGCCATAACCGCTTGCAGGCAGCTGAAGCTGCCGCCGTGGCGGGCCAGGAGATTACCCAATGCTCAGCAACTTCGAAGTCGCGCTTTATTCGTTTTCATTCATTCTGTTGCCGCTCGCGCTTTACTCGCTGGCGACCGGCTCGGCGCCGCCTGAAAACACCCGGCTCACAACGTACTACCGCGCCGAAAAGTACCTCGGTCCCACAGGAAACGTGATGCTCGTGGCGCTATGCGGAGCCAATCTCGCAAAGCTCGCCATGAATTTCGGTTTCATCCCTGAGGCGAGCCCGGATCTCGACGGACTGATAGCCACGCCGTTCATGATCCTGGTGGTCGCTTACTTGGCACTCTGGATCCGAGCGATACGCAAAGTTCGCCGTGCCGGACACGATGACACGCATGCCTAAACGGAAAGGTGCGTAAACGGAAAGAAATGCCCCCGAGCGTTTACTTCTTACCGGCGGCATCCGCCTCGTCGAGATTGAGGCAGACGGAGTTTATGCAATAGCGCTTGCCGCTCTCGGTCGGGCCGTCGTCAAAAACGTGGCCAAGATGCGAGCCGCAACGCGCACATGTGATCTCAGTGCGAACCATGCCGTGTGACGTGTCGGAATGATATTCGACCGCGCCCGGAAGCGCCTCGTCGAACGACGGCCAACCCGTACCGGAGTCGAATTTCGCGTCCGATGAGAAGAGCGGGTTTCCGCACGCCGCGCACGTAAACGTGCCGTCGCTGTCGACTTCCAGATACTCGCCTGTAAACGGCGGCTCCGTACCCTTTTCGCGCAGCACGCGATATTGTTCAGGCGACAGCCGCTTGCGCCACTCAGACTCATCCATCGGCATCGTTTTCTTATCCATGCGCCCTATATCGTCCAACCATTGTTGACCTTCAAGAGCATACGCTTGGACGCGGGCCGCCGCTACCGGCGGGCTCGCCAATCCGGCCGGCGTACATAGAATGGCCTGTCCGGAGGCGGTGGTGCGAAGCAGGGGCGCGAATAACAGCCGCTTGGCCAACCCCACCGGTCCATGAGGTCCGCATTTTCAGGCGTCAGTCGACCCGCGCGGTACTCCGCGCGTGCGTGCTCGACGTCGAAGATCGAATCCCCACTGGCAGCGGCATTCGAAAGCAGCACCGGAAGCACCAACGCAGTTGCAATACGAACAGCGGTCCTCATAGCTCACCCATTCACCTGGTTGTTTGTCAGCGAGAATGCCCCCTCGTTGCGAGCATCACAATGAATCTAGCCCGACCGCCGCAAGCCCCGCTGCCGCAAGCCGAAATATGGTGAGCAATTCGTTTCGCCGCAACCTAACAGGCGATGAAAACATCAGAATTGGCATAAGGCCGCCGGCGCCGAACATCGGCAAATGCCTCGCCTATGCCACGTTGAGGGAGCGAATCTGGTAAATAGGGAGAATAAATCCGGGGCTCCGTGGCGATCGCCGTGCCCCTTCGCCGAAACTCAAGAGGAGCACAAAATGTCGGACCGGACCCAACTTGCAATTGGACGCAATTCGATATCCGTACCCCGAATGACGAAACGGCTGGTCGAAGCCGTCATTGCAACGGGACTGACATCGCTGGTCGCGTTCGTCATTCTGGTATTGAACAATGTGCTGACGAACCGGGGCGGATGGCTCGAAGGGTTCGATGTCTGGCGCGCATTCATGCGTCAGCCGGCGATCCTGGGAACGATGTTCCTGACGGCGCTCGTGACCGTGATGTTCCTCACGTGGCAACGCGATCGCCTAACGAAGCGCTGAGACCCGCGCGCCAATCAAAAAATAAAAACGGCGAGATAAAATCTCGCCGTTGCCGTTTCAGGAGAACCGTTCGTCAAGAGACATTGCAGCGTTGATCACTTCTTCAGCGACGCGTTGCACTGGCTGTAATAGCCGCCGCCCTTCTGGATCCACTTGAGCCCACCGTTGCCGTTGTTCGCCTTGTTGGCCCTGTATTGATCGAGGCAGGTATGCATACGGGCCTTGCCCGCCGTCTCCTTGGAATATTTCGCGTCGATCGCCTTGGGGAAGATGGCAGCGCCAGCTGAGGCCGGAGCGGTCGTCTCGGTCTTGGCAGCAGGCTTCTCCTCGGTCGTTGCCGGAGCAGCCGCCTCACCCCCGGCGCATTCCTTCTTCCGGAATTCGTTCCAGGTCTCGCCGTTCAAAGTACCGGCAGACTTCGCTGCCTGGTACTTCACGCTGCATTCCTTCGTCGAAAGTGCAAAGCTCGGGCTCGCGCCCACGGCAACGAATGTCGCGAACACTGCTGCCGAAACAAGAAAGCGTGACGTCATCTGAATTCTCCTTGGACGGCGCGATGAAGAAGCCGGCCCGCAAAAAAACTATATCCCCGCCTAGCAGCAAAGACAAAGACAGGTGTTGCGCTTTCGCATGCCCGGCTACGATATAAACATTCGGCGATACTGCGGAAATGCGGATTCGGGTCTACTTACTAAAAAGTATAGGCATAGCCCTCATTTTCGGACGAAGAGAAACGGTTCGAGCCCGTACGGAGCCATTCCCTTACCGGCATAGGGATCAGGCGCGGAACACCATCAGCTTGCCGATACAATTAACGTGGAGGAAGCGATGTCCCTTGGGCGTCACAAAGGCCTGGGAACTCTGATCGGTGCGATAGCGGCGAGCATGTTCTGGGGGAGCATGTGCTGGGAAGCGGCTGCCGCCGAGCCTCCCGAGGACATCGTGGGCACCACCCGCGCAGCCGTTACGACCGCCCGCCTGACGCCGCGAGACACCGGATCCCGCTACGGTCAGGCGTTGGGCGCCGCTGAACTCTGCACAGGCGCGAAGGTGACGGACAAAGCGTCGGCGCTCCCCGCCCTCTATGCGGACGCCGAGCTCGATGAATTCAAGGCACAGCAGAAGAAGATCTACGACGCCTGGATCCGGGTTAAACATTGCGTCCGCGAGGATGATCCCAACCAGTGCAAGGTCATCATCGACGAAAGCTGCGCAGCAGCCTCGACGGAAATCGGCCCCAAGGGCACGGCCTTCCCGGGATTGCTGGAATTTTCCCGGCCTTGAGGGAGCTATCGCCGGAAGAGAACGTATGCGCTTTCGACAACGGCCCAGAGCGTCAGAACGGCAGCTAAGGCCGGGAGCGTGATATTGCCGAGCGCCGCTGTCGTCGACAGGCCGGACAGCCATGGCCCAAGGTCGACACCGAACGCAAAGCAAGCGTTTCTCGTCGCATCGTTGATCTCGCACCCGGCGACCAGCGCGAGGAGAGCGGCCCCGGCAATGCCGGCGAATGGCGCGAGAGCCAGCACCATCGAAAATGCGATCACGAACCAGCGAAAGCGGTGAAGCACGCGTCTCCCCTGAGGCCCAGGCAGAATCCCCCTCGTCACGCGCAATCTTGATCGGTCGGGCGAGCGTTGTGCATCGCGTCGGCGAAACGAGGTTAACGTCGCAAAGAGCCTGTCATTCATCCTCCCTATTGATCTGGCAGATTTCGCACCTTATGGCCTGCGGGATGAACAGGAGCGGGCTAAATGGCTGATTTATCATTGTTGAAAGTGGGCCTTGAAGGTTCGGCAAGTGCACTTGTCACTGAAGAACGCCTCGCAACGAAGGTGGGCAGCGGTGACGTCCCCGTCTTCGCAAGTCCAATGCTCATCGCCTTGATGGAAGCAGCATGCGTCGACTGTCTCGACGGGCATCTGCCGGATGATCACCAGAGCCTGGGCGTCCACCTCAACGTGACCCATTCCGCGCCCACCCCGATCGGTTTCACCGTTACAGCGAAGGCAACCTTGAAAGCAGTCGACGGACGCAAGCTGACCTTTGACGTCTCGGCCAGCGACGGCGTCGAACAGATTGGATCCGGAGTGCACACGCGAATCGTCGTCGACACCCCTCGCTTTATGGCGCGTCTCGCCGCCAAATCTCTGCCACGACGTTAGAGGAAGCCTGCAGCACTCGTCCGCTCGCGCTAGTCGTCTTGAGTGCGCCGCACGGCACCACCGGAGTTTCTGACTTATGCGATTGTTGCCAGCTCTCTTAGCCCTTGCCGCTTCGCTGGCCGTCGCGGGACAGGCCGCGGCTGCCGAGCCCTGCACCACGAAGGATTTCGCGACCGCAATCGACCAATCGGGAGCGAGCCTCAGAACTCTCACGCTTGAAGCGCAGCCTAAACTTCAAGAACGCATGCAACGCTATCGGGCCGCTCTCAACCTCAGCGATACCGATTACGAAAACGTGGCGCTGGACGCGATCCAGGACGCGACGCTCGATGAACTCGACCAGAAGAGCAGCGCGCTGTTACTGCGCGTGGATTCGCTCGGCCGCGTACCCGAAGGTGTGCAGCCCGATTGCGCGAAGCTGCAGGAATTGCACGCCGCCGCCGACGAGTTGAATACGGTCATCAAGAGCAAGTCCGACTACATGCTGAAGCGCCTCGATGAAAAGATCGCCGAGGCCCACCGAAACGCCCCACCCGCGAAGCCCGTCGCCTCGGCTGCGCCTGCCGCGCCTTCAAAGCCGGTTCAGAATGCGCCCCAAAGTCCGGCACCAACTGCGCCAAAGGCCAAAAAGAGCCCGCCGCCCGAAGTCGCTGCGAAAGCTGCTCCAGCGCCGTCAGAAGGCTGGACGGCGAGCACGAAGCACGATGATGCGAGAAGCCCGCCGGTCGTCGCCATGACGCAGCCGAATGAAGAACTGCCGTTCCCGCCCCCGGCACCCCTGCCTCCCGCGGAAGGCGGCTATACCATCGATGAAATTCGCGACGCGACGCGAGGCTTCTTCGGAACGGTGTCGACGAGCCTTGCGAGCGTCATCGAGCATGCCTTCAAACAATACGGACGTCCGACAGCTTACGTGCTCGGGATCGAGGGCGGCGGAGCATTCTTGGCTGGCCTCCGCTTCGGTCAGGGCAACCTTTTCATGCGCTCGCAGCCCGGCGTCAAAAAAGTCTATTGGCACGGTCCCTCCCTCGGCACCGACTTTGGCGCCTCCGGATCGCGGACGCTTTTCCTCATTTACAATATGGACGATCCGGCAGCGCTCTATCGCAACTTCACTGGGATCGACGGCTCGGCATATTTCGTCGGAGGCGTCGGACTGACTGTTCTCAAGGGCGGACCGGTCATCATGGCGCCGATCCGCTCCGGTGTCGGCATGCGCCTCGGCGCAAACGTCGGATACCTCGGCTTCACCGAAAAACCGACTTGGAACCCGTTCTGAGGTCCGCAAAAGAAAAGGCCCGGTGTTTCCGGGCCTTTTCTTTTTTGAGAGCTCGCATCGCCTATTAATAGGCGGATCCGTACGTGTTGTAATATTTTTTCTGCTTGGACGGGGCTTTATAGACGTACTGGCCGTTCTTCTGCCGATAGACCTTCGTCGGAACGCCATCGATGTAGACGTAGGCGTAACCCTTATGGTCTTTCTTTTTCACGGGCGGCGCGTCGTAGGATGAATCGGCGCTTCCCCAGCTGTTGCCCCAGAACCAACCGCCCTGGTTGCTATTTGCAACGTCGACTTCCCTGCGCGAGTCACGATCCCGGCGGCTTGCGATAGCCCCATCGCGCCAGTTCGGACGTCCGTGAACGCTGACGCGAGTCAACTGCAGGCCGTGGCGTTGAACGAGATTGTAGAAGGTCTTTGCATTCCCGGGCGCAAGCCGGATGCAGCCATGAGAAGCCGGAGCACCGAGCGAACGTACGTGTGACGTGCCATGCACGGCCACGCCGCCATTTATGAAAACCGCATGAGGCATCGGCGCATTATCGTATTTACGCGAATACCACATTTTGGAGGTCCATTCCGGGCGGAAGTTTCCGGTCGGAGTAGGAAATTGTGCGGTGCCTGACGAGATCGCCCAGGTGTAGCGCGGCTCGCCATTGACCGAAACCGTCATGGTTTGACGGCTGAGATCGACCGACGCGGTCAGCGTCGGCGGCAGCAAAGGCTGCGGCTTTGCAGCGACGGGCGCCGGCTGCTTTGCGGCTTCCGGAGCGGCGGCTTTGCTCGCGTCCCCGAAGAACGTCGTTGTGCCTGACTGGGTTTCGGTGGTCTTAGCTACCGGAGCGTCGGTTCCCGACGGCTCAGCGAGCACCCCGACCGAAGGAACAGCAGCGAAAACAATCGCCGCCAACATAAATGCCCGCAACATCACAACTCCCTACGCAATACGCGACAAGCTTCTTCACACTACGATAATATCCCGAAAGAGACTGAACGGTTAAGAAAATCGCGAATAGATCGCGTCTCATCAAGCTCGGAAATTCAAATAGATTACGAATGTGTTTCTTATATCGCGCTGAGCATTTCGCCTCTTATGCCCGCATTTAGCCGATAACGGCTTGAATCCCCTCCAATACTCAGTCGCGATTTTCTTTTTTGGAAGCGGTCTTTATTTTCTCATAGGCCTGTAACGCGCGAACGCGTGCATAGGCATGTTCGACGAGCGGCCGAGGATATGACTTTCCGAGCACAACCCCTGCCTGTGCCAGGCTCTCAGGCTTCGCCGTCCAAGGCTTATGAATTACATCGGCAGTTAAGCCCGCAAGCTCTGGCACCCAGCGCCGCACGTATTCGCCATTCGGGTCGAACTTCTCGCCCTGCAATACGGGATTGAAAATTCGGAAATACGGCGCTGCATCAGCCCCGCAGCCAGCAACCCACTGCCAGCTTGCGGAATTATTCGCGAGGTCGGCATCGACCAGCGTATCCCAAAACCACGCTTCCCCCGCTGTCCACGGAATAAGCAGATGTTTGACAAGAAATGACGCCACGATCATCCGCGCGCGATTGTGCATGTAGCCCGTGGCCCATAACTCACGCATTCCGGCGTCGACGATCGGATAGCCGGTTTTTCCGCGCTGCCACGCTCTCAATTGCCCAGCATCTCCAAGCCACGGAAATTCCGCAAATTCGGGGCGAAGCGGCTCCTCCGGCAATTTCGGAAAATGAAAAAGCAGCGAATACGAAAACTCGCGCCATACGAGTTCCCGCATAAATGTCTCGATCGATTGATCGTTCGCGCTCTTTCCGCGTGCTGCGTCGGCTGCCGCACGCCAGCAGGCGGCGGGCGAGATCTCTCCGAAAGCCAAATGCGGCGAGAGGCGCGACGTGCCGTCCTCATCGAGGCGATCGCGATCTATCGCGTAGGTCGCGAGCCCGGTTTTCGCAAATTCCGCCAGCCGGTCACGTGCTCCGCTTTCTCCCGGCTGCCACGTATCGCCGAGGCCCCGCGACCAATCGGGCTTCGTCGGAGAAAGTTGCCAATCGCGAAGATCGTCCGATTTCGGCGATCGCGAAGGTGCCTTGATCCGATCCGGCGCAGCCAAGGCTCTCGGCAGCGTCAGATCTTTCGTGAAAGCCCGCCAGAACGGCGTGAAGACCTGGTAAGGGCCGCCGGACTTAGTGCGCGTCTCTTCAGGCTGCCTCAGCAGGCGCCCGCCGTACCGCTTGAACGCGACGCCCATATCATCGAAAGCCGCCTTCAACTGATCTTCCAACGCAATCGTTGACGGCTCGTAGCTTCGCGAAAAATAGACAGCCGTCGCCCCGGTCTCTTCAACGACGCGCACGAGTTCGCGTGCGACGTCTCCACGACATAGGACCAGCTTTCCGCCGCAAGCGGCGATATCACGAGCGAATGCCTCGATTGTCTTACCGAGCCACCATCGCGACGCGCCGCCAAGCACCCACCGGCCGGGCGTTTCATCGTCGAGAACGTAGAGTGGAATAACCGGCGAACCGGACGCCACGGCCGCGGTCAACGCCGGATGATCGCGCAGCCGAAAGTCATTGCGAAGCCAGACGATGACGGGCGCGCTGCTCATTCATCCCGTCGCAATCTCGCCGTCCGTGACGGCGCCAACATCAGTTGCCAAACAACAGATCGAATATCGTCTTCGGCTTCGATCGCCGTTGCGAACCGGCATCGCCCGCCTGCCCTGCACCATAGGGGCGCTTTTGTCCGACGGCGGCAACGTTGACGGGACGAAGCTGATATTGGTCCGTTGCGCCATCGACGCTCGCGACCTGCAGGGTATCGCCATCCCACGTCCAGGTGGCCACCCGGTTGCCGAGCCGGTCCGGTTCGATCGCAATGACCTTTGCCGAGGTGATGTCGATGATCGCCGCAAGCTCGGCCTCTTCGAATCCGCCCTTTACCGCCACCCGGCCACCCGAAAACCGAAGGATCCCATAGCTGGCGTACGGCGGCGGCTTGACCTCCCACGCGAGCAGTTTCGGCAGTCCCGCCCCGGTCATCTCGAGCGGAACGCGTATCTGCGGATACTCTTCGCTGGTCGCCACGTAATCCTTGCCGCTCAGAACGACGTGCCATTTTCCGAGATCGAGCGAAGGCTCAGGCTTGTCGTCCGCATCGTCGGGGGGCGCGCCAAGCCGCTTCAATGCGTCTGCCGCGAAACGCCAGCTCGGGCGCAACTGCAGCACACGGCGGAGATCCGTAATCGCGGTGTCGGCCGCTCCGTTTGCTTCCTCGATCTCGCCGCGCGCCCAAAGCGCTTCCGGCGAGTTGGCATCGAGCTTGATGGCCGTTTGCACGTCCTTGGCGCCGATGTCAGCCTGGCTGTTTTGCTTGTAGACGAAAGCGCGGAAAGCAAATGCAACGGGCGAGCGCGGATCGAGTTCGATCGCGCGGTTGAGGTCGGCATAAGCATCGTCCGACGCCTCTGCCAATCCGTTGGCGAGACCGCGCCCCTCGTAGGCCGCGCTGGATTTTCCGTCGAGCTCGATGGCACGCGAAAAATCCTTGATCGCCGACGCGGTATTGCCGTCGAGCAGATACGCATAGCCGCGAACCACATAAAGCTCGCTGTTACCGACGTCGAAAGCGACGGCACGCGAAAGATCTTCGATCGCCTCTTCCCGTTGCGCCACCGCCATGCGTGCCTCGGCGCGGTTTCGATAGGCGGAGGCAAAACGAGCGTCTGAATTTACCGCGCGTGAAAAATCGCGGATCGCAGCATGCGGCTTACCGGCTGCGAGGTAAGCGAGGCCCCGGCCCGATAGCGGCGGCGCACTCGCCGGCATCAGCTCGATGGCCTTGGTGAAATCGAGAATCGCATCACCGGTTTTACCGGCCTTCATTTTCGCGTTGCCGCGGTTCGAATAGGCGGCCGCGTATCCCGGCGCCAGCACGATGGCGCGATCGAAATCCTTCAGCGCTTCGCCATACTGCCCGAGCGCCAACAGCAGGTTGCCACGATTGTTGTAAGCCACGGGGTATTCGGGAAAGAGCTCGACCGCGCGATTGTAGTCTTCGAGCGCCAGCTTGGTCTCACCGAGCCGCACGTTGGCAACGCCCCGGTCATTGAGGATCGTAGCGCGCCGATCGTTGGCAAGCCCCGTATCTTTGAGCGCTTCCGTATAGGTTGTAACAGCTTTCGCGACATCGCCGCGAACGAGCTGGGCTGCGCCCTCCTCGACCTGCGACGGCCCCGAAGCACCCTCAGCCGCAAGCGCCGGCCCAATCGCCAACGGCGAAGCCAATGCTAGGAATACTGACGCCGCGCGAAAGCCCCTTTTCATTGTCTCAACAAATTCCTTTTGGGTGCCTTGGACCGCGATTCATATCTTACACGAGGTAGGGTGCCATTGTGACCCTCGGCCGGGCAATGGCGAATTCAGCTCGCGGCTTCCCGTCCTGTTGACGCATACGTAAAAGCTGCCGTAGGAGGCCCTGGTGCGAGTTGCTCCGGAGACCCGCCGATGAA
This sequence comes from Hyphomicrobium sp., assembly GCF_019753045.1. GTDB lineage: Bacteria > Pseudomonadota > Alphaproteobacteria > Rhizobiales > Hyphomicrobiaceae > Hyphomicrobium_B. The sequence goes on along the minus strand of NZ_JAIELN010000004.1, from coordinate 29,425 downwards.
CCTTTGGTTCAGACTGATATGGGTTCTGCTGACGGCCCGCAGCCGCGGCCACCTCGACATCCCGCGTCAAACATCAGTGCTGCAATTTCGGGTCTGGCCGCACGACCTCGACATCTCCGCCCATATGAACAACGGCCGTTATCTCACGATGATGGATCTCGGCCGTCTCGATGTCATGGTGCGTTCCGGCCTCTGGCGTCAGGTGCTGAACTACCGTTGGACGCCGATCGCCAGCGCAATCACGATCCGCTTTCAGCGTGAACTGAGGCCGTTTCAGAAGTTCCGGCTCGAAACGCGCCTGCTCTGCTGGGACACGACGCTTGTCGTGATGGAGCAGACGTTCGTCATCGACGGCGGAAAGCGCGATGGACAAGCCGCCGCGCGCGCCCTGTTCAAAGGCGGCCTCTACGACCGGAAAGAACGAAAGTTCGTAGAAATTGCCCGGCTGATGGCCCTTCTCGGCGTCTCCGAAGTGAGCCCTCCGTCGACGCCCGAGGTTGAAGCATTCCTCCACGCCGACGATCAGCTCAAGCAAGCCGGCCGCGTCGCCAGCTAACGTCTGCCTCTCGGCTTCTCCGCATGAAGTTTCTGCAGCACCCTCGGCAAAACATCGGGAAGATCCTCGGCAATGATGCCGATCCCGAAAGCGCTGGCTGCCTCGCCATGCAGCCAGACGGCCGCCGACGCGGCTTCGAACGCCGGCATGCGCTGCGCCAATAGCCCCGTAACGAAACCGGCAAGCACGTCGCCCGAGCCCGCCGTCGCGAGCCACGGCGGAGCGTTCGAATTGATGATGGCGCGGCCGTCGGGCGCCGCGACGACGGTATCCGTGCCCTTGAGGATGACGACGGCCCCCGACTGCTCCGCCGCCGTCCGCGCGCGGTCGACTTTGGAACCGGGAAGCTCACCGAACAGCCGTTTGAACTCACCTTCATGCGGCGTCATCACGACCGGCGCTTGCCGCCCCTTGATCGCCGCGAACAGCGTGGACGGCTGAGCCGGACCACGATCACCGTTGCGCGCAAGAAATCCCATGCTCGCCTCGGCACGATCTCCGTTGTCCTCCGGATCCGCGAATGATGTGAGCGCATCGGCGTCGAGCACCAGCGACGCCGATGATTTCAGGATTGCTAGAACATCGGCCGCTGTATCCGGTCCCACGGACGCGCCGGGACCGATCAGAACCGCGTTGCGCCGCTGGTCGCGCAGGAAATCCGAAAGCGCCTCGGCTCCCGATACGGAGCGAACCATGATCGACGTGACCTGGGTCGCAATGATCGCCGTTGCAGTCGAATTGCCGACGAGCGTAACGACGCCCGCGCCGGCTCTGAGCGCGCCCCGTGCGCCGAGGCGCGCAGCGCCTGTCTGCAGCGCCGGCCCCGACACGATGACAGCATGACCTCGGTCGTATTTGTGGCCTCCGTCCGTCGGCCAATTGAAATCTGAGATCCAGAGCCCGGGCGCATTCTCATGCAAGCGGGGCTTCAAGGAACCGAGCACGCTATCGGGGATGCCGATGTCTGCAACGGTGACCTCGCCGCAAAGGTCGCGCCCCGGCATCAGGAGATGACCCGGCTTTTTACGGAAGAACGTGACCGTCCGCCGCGCCTTGATCGCGACGCCCCTCACCTCTCCGCTGGCCCCGTCGAGGCCGCTCGGCACATCGACGGCAAGCACCGGCAGCCCGCTGGCGTTGACCGCCTCGACCAATTCAGCCGCATCGCCTTCGAGTGGACGCGAAAGACCTGCGCCAAAAAGTGCGTCGATGACGAGATACATGCTCTGCAGAGCGTCGGGCGTCGCTGGCCGAATGGGCAATGGCCAGCGCCGGGCCATTTCGGCTGCGTCACCTTTCAACGCAGACTTGTCGCCGAGCAGGAACACACGCACATCGAAGCCGTGATCGCGCAACAGCCTCGCTGCGACGAACCCGTCGCCGCCATTGTTGCCGGGCCCGCAAAGGACAGCGATGCGCGTATCGGGCCCGCGTGTCATCAGCGCAGCCACGTCCGCGACCGCTTTCCCAGCCCGCGCCATAAGGTCCAGGCTCGGCGTACCGCCCGCCTCCGTTAAGCGATCCGCTTCCCCCGTTTCCGCGGGCGTCAACAATTCATTCATGTCATGTTCCTGCGAGCCTGACGGGCGCGACGGTGAGCGCCGCCACCTGCCTTTAAATTCAGCGTTTGTCCGGTTGAGAGAGAAATGGGCATCGAACTCGCCGGAAAATTATACATCCGGCATCAAATTTAGGCGTATTAAGCGCTCGGCGACGAACTCCGAAGCCGGAACTACACGCTAAGCTGCTGACATATGTGACGTTTTTCAAAAACACCACAGGTGGCACGGCCTCTGCTAGCCTTGGGGCCACTGGGCTAGCGTGAGTTTCCAACGACATGCTGTCCACGATTCAAGGGGCGAAAATGAAAAAGATTGAAGCGATTATAAAGCCCTTCAAGCTCGATGAAGTAAAAGAAGCGCTACAAGAAATCGGCTTGCAAGGCATCACCGTCATCGAGGCAAAGGGGTTCGGCCGCCAGAAGGGCCACACCGAACTTTACCGGGGTGCCGAATATGTCGTCGACTTCCTGCCGAAGGTGAAGATTGAGGTGGTTTTGAGCGACGACATGCTGGACAAGGCAGTCGAGTCCATCCAAAAGGCCGCGAAGACAGGCCGGATCGGCGACGGTAAGATCTTTATCTCGTCCATCGAAGACGCTATTCGCATCCGCACCGGGGAATCCGGGCGAGACGCCATCTAAACCGAACTTTAAAAAAGCTGCCCACGCCTGAATTGGCCTTCGTCGGCCCAACAACCGGCATGCGTGTGTTGAACGAAACGCCTAGACAGGGGAGTGTCTATGAAAAACGCGAGTGACGTCCTGAAGTTCATCAAGGACAAGGAAGCCAAGTTCGTCGACTTTCGGTTCACGGACACCAAAGGCAAGATGCAGCACGTCACCGCCGACGTCGGTTGCGTCGACGAGAGTGTCTTCACCGACGGTTACGCATTCGACGGCTCCTCTATCGCTGGATGGAAGTCGATCGAAGCATCCGACATGACGTTGATGCCGGATCCGGCAACGGCACATATCGACCCCTTCTTCGCTCAGACGACCGTCGCAATCTTCTGCGACGTGCTCGAGCCCTCTACCGGCCAGCCCTACGAGCGCGATCCGCGCTCGGTCGCCAAGAAGGCTGAAGCCTACATGATGTCGCTTGGCATCGGCGACAAAGTCTACTTTGGCCCGGAAGCCGAATTCTTCATCTTTGATGACGTACGCTTCTCGACCGACATGTACTCGGTCGGCTTCGAGGTCGACTCGAGCGAACTGCCGACGAACACGGGCGCCGACGTCGAGACGGGCAACCTCGGCCATCGCCCCCGCGTAAAGGGCGGCTACTTCCCCGTTCCCCCGATCGATAGCGCCCAGGACATTCGTTCCGAGATGCTTTCGGTTCTGTCGGAAATGGGCGTCGTCGTCGAAAAGCATCACCACGAAGTTGCAGCCGCCCAGCACGAGCTCGGCGTCAAGTTCGGCCCGATGATCACGATGGCCGATCACATGCAGATCTATAAGTACGTCGTGCACAACGTCGCTCAGGCCTACGGCAAGACAGCGACGTTCATGCCGAAGCCGGTCTACGGCGACAACGGCTCGGGCATGCACGTCCACCAGTCGATCTGGAAGGGCAGCACGCCGATGTTCGCGGGCGACAAGTATGCGGACCTCTCGCAGATGTGCCTTTACTACATTGGCGGCATCCTGAAGCACGCGAAGGCCATCAACGCCTTCACCAATCCGCTGACCAACTCCTACAAGCGTTTGGTTCCTGGCTTCGAAGCCCCCGTGCTGCTCGCCTATTCGGCACGCAACCGCTCGGCGTCGTGCCGAATTCCGCACGTCACGAGCCCGAAGGCGAAGCGCATCGAAATCCGCTTCCCCGATCCGGGCGCAAACCCCTACCTCGCCTTCACGGCGATGCTGATGGCCGGCCTCGACGGCATTCAGAACAAGATCGATCCGGGCCCCGCCATGGACAAGAACCTTTACGACTTGCCCCCGGCCGAGCTTGCCAAGATCCCGACCGTCGCGGCCTCGCTTCGCGAAGCTCTCGACAGCCTCGACAAGGATCGCGACTTCCTGAAAGCCGGCGGCGTCATGAACGACGATATGATCGACGCCTACATCGCGCTGCGCATGGAAGAGAACATGCGTTACGAGATGACGCCGCACCCGGTCGAGTACGACATGTACTATTCGGTCTAAGGCTGCTCGGCAGTTTGGAATACGAAGAGGCGGCTCGAAAGGGCCGCCTTTTTCTATTGTGCGCTCAATAGAAAATCAGGACCCCGCCACACACGGCGATCAGCGCGTAATAGAAAAACTTCTGCTCGCGAACGAGGAACCACGTCACGACACGGCGTGGAATGTCGGACCAATTGCAGCGGCCAACCGCGCCCAGCGTCAAGCCGAGCGCCAGCCCTATAATGAGGGAATTGAACTCGAGCCCCACGGTCAGGGAGCGCACGCTCTCGGGAACATGCCCCGAAAACCAGGGCGCCAGGGCAAAGAAAGCGGCGACCGTCATCGCCCCGAATGCAAGTACGGAAAAAAACGACAGGATGGACCGCACGATCATGGTCGAACTCGGAACGCTGAACCTTGCGTGAGGCTAGCGCGGAGACGCGAATAAACCGTTAACCATGATGTAGCCCCTCCGCCGCCCACCGGCGCTCCATACGCTTGAAGACGACCAAGGCCACGCCGGTAATGACCATCGTCACGATAACGATCGTGACAAAGCCGTGGACGGCATCGTCCATCATCGCCATGCCGGCGCAGATCGGACCGACGAGAGCGCCGAGCTGGTACATGATGATGAAGGCCGCGTTCACGGCCGCGAGGCCACTGGCCGATACCCGTTCGCCGATGATGGCGAGGCCCAGCGCATAGAAGCCGAGAATAACGCCGCCCATGAGAAACGCGGTCGTGTACGCGGCGACCGGATTGGTGAGGGCAAGCGGCAGCGCGAGAGCCAGCGCAATGAAAAGAACCACCGATACGACCATCATGGCGTAGCGGGAGAAGCGGTCAGACAACCAGCCGACCGGATACTGCAACACGATGCCGCCGACCGTCGTGACGGTGAGCAAAGCCAGCGCAGGGTACTGAGACCATCCGGCCGCGAGCGCCACGTTCGGGATCAACGAAAGAACGGTGATCTCGGAAAAGCCGCCGACGAACGCAGCGACCATCGCCACCGGAGCCCAGCGAAATGCGGAAGCGACGTTGCGGCTGGTATCGTGCTCGACCATCGGTGCGAGCTGCCGCCCGATCATGACCGGGAACCCGGAAAGCCCCGTCACCACCGCCGCCGCGAGAAATGGCAATGGCCCATCGAGACCCATCGCCTGCAACAAAACTGGTCCTATCGCATAGCCCGTGAAAAAGACCATTGCATAAATTGCGATGACGCGTCCGCGCGTCTCCTCGCGCGTGACCGCATTGATCCACGTCTCGCCAACGAGCCACGGCATCGCAAAGCCGGCACTCATGAGAATACGGATCGCAATCCAGGCCCACGGCGATTGAAAGAGAGCGAGCGCCAAGAAGCCGATAGCGCCGATCAAGCATCCGCCGACGATGGAACCAACCGGTCCGAATTTGGCGATCAAACGGGGCGCGATTGGAAGCGCCAAGAGGATTGCAAAAGGGGGAGCCGCTCCTGCCAGTCCGATCATCCAGCTCGGCTGATTCCACACCTCAAAAGTCAGCGAGGTAAGCGGAAAGCCTATGCCGAACGAAATCCCGGTACCGAACGACGTCGAGCAAACGGCCGCAATGCTCAACAGCCTTTGACGCTCGGTAATTCCGTCATCGATCGCAGACGTCATGTCCCTCGCCGCCCGTTCATTTCAACAGCGTTGGAATAAGGCTTGACTTGCCGGTCCGCAAGGGCAAATTTCAACAGTGATGAAAACAAAGCACACTCGTGGCAAAAGAGGGCTCCTCGAAGCCGATCTCGTTCACGCCTCGCTCATGGAAGTTGAGCGCAATGGCCTGGACGGGTTCGGCCTGCGATGTGCCGCGAGGGCAATTGGCTGCGACGTTGCGACATTGAGTTACCGCTTCGGCTCCAAGGAGGGCCTCGAACGCGCGATTGCTCATCGGTTGCACGAAGAGGTCGCCGCCCCGAAGTCGCAATTGAGATGGCAGGCCCGCCTCACCGGGTTGGCGAATGCATATCGGCAGGTCGCCAAGCGTTATCCCAACGCCTTCCCGTTGTTGCTCCGCTTCTGGACGACCGGACCGCGCGACATGCAAATAAGCGAAGAATGGCATCAGGCCCTTTATGACGCAGGCCTGCGCGAGGCCGATATTCCGCCGGTCGCATGCGCGACGTACGCAGCCGTACTCGGCGTCTGCTCAGGAGAAATCGGCGGATTGCTCGACAAACCCAGCGTCGAAACTCTGAGAGAAATTGAAGGTCAGAGCGATCTGCCGCTCACAAAGAAGCTGCTGCCGATTTTTGCCGACCTCAGCGACGACGAGGTTTTCGATACCATGATCGGTATCCTCATATCGGGCATCGAAACTCGCGCGGCGAAGCAGGTCTCGCGGAAGCAGAAGCCGCGAACTCGGAAATCCAAGGGTTCCTGACGATGTCAGGCGTGTACTGAAGCAAGCACATCCGACAAGGCACCGGCGAAAAGTTCGAGATCTTCATCCTGCCCGCACGAAATACGGATGAAGTGTTCCAATCCCTTCGCGACCGGCTTTCTGACGAAGATATCCCTGTCCAAAAGGCCGGTAAGCACACGCAATGCGAACGCGCCGTCCGCTCCGCAGTCGATGGCGACAAAGCTCGCGGCAGAAGGAAGCGAGGAAAGTCCGTTCGCCTCCGCGATTGCCCTGATCCGGTTTCGCGATGCTGCAATCTGCGCCACGGCACCTTTCAGATAATTCTGATCGCGAAGGGCGGCATAAGCGCCGAGCTGCCCCACGCGATTGATCCCGTAGTGATTGCGAACCTTATCGAATGCTTCGATGGTGCTCCGCTCCCCAACCGCATAGCCGATGCGAGCACCCGCAAGCCCATAAGCCTTCGAAAAGGTCCGATACCGGATGACCTGAGGATTTGAAACATCGATCGCCGGAGACGTCGGTTCGGGTGCCGTATCGCAATAGGCTTCGTCGAGAACGAGCAGCGTTTCGGGAGGGAGCCCTGCAATAAACGCCGCAATATCGCCAGCCGTCCACCATGTCCCCATCGGACTATTCGGATTGGAAACGTAAATCAGCGGCGCGCAAACGGTCTTGGCCGTTTCGATGAGCCGGGGAACGTCCTCGCGAAACGCGCGCATGGGCACGGCATGCACCTTTCCCCCATGCGCCAGAACGTGAAAATTGAAAGTCGGATAGGCGCCGTCCGTCGTGACGACAGGACTTCCGGGCGTCAGAAACAACGAGCATGTGAGACCGAGAAGCCCGTCGATTCCTTCGCCGACCACGACGCACTCGACCGGGACTCCGTGATAAGCCGCAATCGCCGAGCGCAATTCATAGCTTTCAGGATCGGAGTACTTCCAATTTTCGCCCGCCGCGTCGCGCATGGCCGCGACGGCAAGCGGCGACGGCCCGAAAACGCTTTCGTTGGCGCCAAGCCTGGCACGAAAGGGACGGCCTCGTGCGCGCTCCATCGCCTCCGGACCGACAAACGGTACGAGCTTTGGCAGTGCTGCAACTGTCGGCGTGAAAGGTGGGCGGGACATGGAGGGCTCGAATTTCGGTTCGATGTTCAGATCAGACACAGGTCGGCGAGCTTCTTACGCAAGTCTGCCGGCATCGATGCAATCTGATCGCTTTTGCCCCGTGTGAGATCGGGAGGAGCATCGCTTGCGTCGAGATACCGCCAGCCTTGAAAGGCGCGCCGAGGCGTCGGGCGGACGGGAATGAGCGGTGGTGCGAAGAGCAGAAGACAACACGGCGTGCCGTCGTCCTTGGTGCCGTCTTCAAAACCGACGAGCTTCTGCCGCACGAGAATGACGCCCTTCATGACCCAGTAGATCGAACCGCCATCGAGCAATTCGCTCGTTCGCTTCGGCGATTGGAACGTACGATGATAAACGCAGCGTTTGCCGTCGTGGGTCTTATACGGGCGATGTTCGGTCTGCCAGGCGGCGAGATCCTCGATCGTGCTGGCGCCGACGCAAAGCTTGACGAGGTGCAATGTCATGGGAACCGTTTTTGCACCAGGACAGGGTGCCAGGAAAGGGTAAACGGCAACGGGACGATCCCGATCCGCTCAGGGTTTGGCAACGCAGCTTCCGGCGTACTGGGCGAAAACCGGCTGGCCGAACAGGCCAAAGTGCCGCGAATGCACGGCCGGAAATTTCCCCGTGGCAGGGTCGCGGTCATAAATGGTTGTAAGATTGAGAAAGCCCTCGTTCACGACCTCGAGGAAATGATTGGCGTTAATCGCGCGTACAATTTTGAGATTGGCGGCTGTGCGCCCGTCGAGAATAAGCGACGCCGACTGATGCTCCAGATCGATGCTTCCGATCTCGAACGTCAAATCTTTTGGCGGAGCAGCTTGATACTTACCGGCATCGTAGGTCCAGGCGTAACCCTGGTCGAAATCGCACGTGACGTGCCCTGGTATGCTCTCTTGAGCGAAGGCCGCCGCCGGGCTCGCCAAAAACGTCACGATCAAAGCTCCAATCCGGCAATTCAGCATTTCAATATTCCGTTTCGCAAAGAAGTCCCCCAACCGGCATTCGGAAAACGCCGGATATCGTAGCAACCTGAACGCGCCGTCGTCGATGCCGCAGTCCGGTGTCGTCTGCACTCGCGGTTTGCCTTCAGACCGCCGCGGATATGGTATGGGCTGGCACCCTAACTTTTATGGCGAGAGGCCATGCGACCAACAGCTTTATTTATCCTGCTCTCATTGGCGATGGCGTTGCCCTCTGTGGCCCACGCCAAGAAGCAGAAACCGGATACGCCGGACGACAAGCTCAATTGCAAACAGATTTCGGGCCGGATGCAAGTGCGCATTCTGCAACTCCGCGGTTTCGAGGATAGGAAGCAGGCCTCGGGTTTGGCACGCGGCATACAGGCCGGCATGGCGGCGACGTTCGGTAATCTTTCGCACGGCACCGACCCGCAAGGCGCCTATGCCGAAGATATCAAGTCCCTCCACGCATACAATCAGCGCCTCGTCGAGTTGGGTTGCAAGAGCTACGACCTCGAGTCGGAACTCAAAAAGACAGACCCGCTCGAAACACCGTCGCCGACCGTTCCCGCGCCGAAAAAGAAGAAGGCCCCGGCTGCCGCAGGGCCCGCGCCCGCCCCGGCACCCGCGGCCGCCAACTGAGGTCCATTACGTCCGGCTGACCACGGCGGCATTTGGCGATAAGCTAACTGCATGACCGACCGCGACACTCCTTCCTCCCCTGTGGGGACCGTCATCCCTTGGCCTCCGCTGCTGCTGGTTGGCGCAATCGCGCTCGGCTGGGCACTGACGATTGCGGCACCGTTGCCGTGGCCGGGAATCGATGACGCGCCCGCGCACTGGCTGGGCCTCACCTTCGGAATTCTCGGAATTTTGTTGATCGTCTTTGCATTGAGGGCACTCTCGGCAAATCGAACGACGATCTTGCCGCACAAATCCCCGACGGTGCTCGTGACGACAGGCCCCTACGTCAGGTTCCGCAATCCGATCTACCTTGGCGAAGTGTTGCTCCTCCTTTATGGAGCCGAGATCACCAAATCGATCTGGTTCGTCGTGGCCGCGGCGCTATTCGCCGTTCTGGTGACGGCGCTCCAAATCATTCCGGAGGAGCGCCACCTGGAAACGATCTTTGGCGACGCGTATACCGACTATAAATCCCGCACACGGCGCTGGATTTGATATCTGACCCGCCATGAGCACCGATCTTGCCGAAAAGGAACGTGAGTTCATAGCCGCGCTCGCCGAAGACACGGGCCGCGACCTCGCGGGCTGGATGGCGGCGATCGGCGAAACCGGCCTGACCCAACGCAACGACATCATCGATTGGCTTCGTCACCAGGGCTTTCAGTTCCAGTGGGCCTCGTGGCTCGAGCGCATTCATCACAACGATGGCCGGCTCATTTATGCCGACACTATCAACCAGGTGCGAACCGCGAGCCGCCAACCCTCTTCGAGGGATGCAGGGCGGGATGCAGGCGATGAACCTCCTGCCCGCGCACGGCCATTCCGTGACTGGAAACCCCAACCGCCTCCTGCTACAGCGCCAACGCCGCCGCCAGTGATCGGCGACCCGATCCAGCATCTCCTGAGCGACGCCAAAGGCTTGCGGCCGCTTGCCGAACATGTGCTCCGCGAAGTCGGCCGTGCTGTCCCCGCGACCGAATTTGCAGCGACGGCCACATTTGTAATGATGTCCGCCCCTACCCCCTTCGCCGCGTTGCATGCCGGGCCGAAAAAGCTGCGTCTTTACGCAAATTTTGGACCTGCAGGCGTCAATCGCACCATACCCGCGGAACCGGCGAACAAAAGCGCCCCGCCGTTCCGGGAGATGCTGGTGCTGGACGATGTCCGCAACGTCGACGAGGACTTCCAGCGCCTGATCCGCGCGGCGGCGGCTCGATAAGATTGGCGAGCCCCCCGTTCGATTGCATCTACCGTGTACGGCAGGCACCATTGATTTGCCGGAATTTTCGCGCCATTGCGGCTGTGGAGGCGTCGATGTCGGCAAAGCAGGGACCCGCGAGGGCTCGATATCTCGCAATTATTTTGATGCTTGGGCTGTCGGGCGGCGTTAACGCCCAGACCGCGAAGCGCGATGCCATTGCCGATTGGCTGAAGACAGTCGAAGGCAAGACAGCAGCGGAAACGCCGAGCAACGCACTCGATCCCACCAAAAAATCAACGAAGCCCGAAATGCCCGCGCCGCCGGCAGCGATCGCCGATCCGCGCGATGGCGATCCCCAATACGAACAGGCCAAGGCGCTCATGACTGCGATCGACGCGATCCTGAGGGATGCGGCGACGACGCGTGTGGGCGCGGGTAAACTACCGAGCCGCGACGAATTCATCATCCCTCCCTTCTGGAAGGAAACGCGCGAAGATCGCAACGCCAAGGTTCGCGACCTCCTCGACGCCGCACTTGCGATCGTCACCAATGCGCCAGTCGTCGAAGTGCAAAAGCGGGTGGAGGTCCTACGTCACAACATCCGCGAACTCGAGGACGCGAACGTCAAGCTGAAGGAGAAGCAGCTCGTTGCGCCGAAAGACGCGACGTTGCCCGGCATTCTGAACGACACGGTCGCCTCGATCGAGGACCAGATTACAGAGAACAAAAAAAGGATCGAAGCAAACCGCGCCGAGATCAAAAGCCAGAAAGCCGAGATTGCTACGGCTTTGAAAAACTCCGGCATCGATCTCGCTCAGGACCAGGTCGATCTGTTGCTCGACAGCGTGCTCTCGGGCGATCTCGTTCGCCTCGTCGCCGTATTCAACGCGGCGAAAATGATCGACGGGCAACTGGCAAAGCTGATCGGAACGACCGGCGATAACATGGAGGCGGCCCGGCGCTATTTCGCCATGCATGCCGCCCTGTTTGCGATGCTGGTCCAGGCGCAAGACGCCACGATCACGAAGATCGACACCCAGTACCTGCCGAAACTCGACGCCATCATTGCCGATATCGCCGCCGCACGTACCCGGACGGGCGAATTGATGAAAGCCGAAAACCGGCCCGATCAGCAGCGCGCGCTCGAGTCCAATCGTGCGAGCCAGCAAGTCGCCGACGAAGCGGCAAAAGCATACAAGCGCTATCTGCAGCAGCAGCGCGAACAGATTGCCGGAGCTCGCCTCAAGGCGACGCACGACCTGAAGATCGCGGACAACACCTACGAGACGGTCGAAGCGAGCGTGCAGCTTCGAAATTTGATTCGCGAAAGCTCGACATCGTTCGAAGCAATTCAGAAACTCGAAGCCCCGAGCTTCGAGCAAATCTTCAAAAGCGATGAGTTGCGTAAGGAATTCGAAGATTTGACGCGTAAACTCGACGTCCCCGCAAGCTGAAAAGCCTGTGTAACCGAGTGCCGAGGCTTCTGTTTCCGTGCCGCATCGACTATGTTCCCGCTCGGACTATTACGTTGTCCCATGATCAGGCATGCGATGGTGTTTTCGGGACGGATTAGAGAGAGCGCGGCAGCAACCAAGACGTTCGCGTCGCTGCGCGTTGATAGGCGCGTACTATCGACGCCAAACCGCACCATTGTGATCTCCAACATTTCAACTGTCAGTGTCGGAACGCACGTCACGCCGCGGCCGACGGCGCTCTTCTGGCTGCTCGCGGCATTGTTCTTCATGATGGCCTTGGGCTCGATGCGGCCGGACTTCTCATGGGGTCCGCTGGCGCCGACCGGCGCAACGGTGGTACTCGGCTTCATCGCACTCGCATTCGCGGGCCTCGCGGTTCGTCCCGAAGATAAAACGCACTATCTGCTGATCTCTTCGAACGATGGGATAATCTCGCGATTTTCCGCGCCGGACCGCTCCATTCTCGAAGAGGTCCGCAGCATTCTCACCGAGAAGATCAACCGCAACGACGAATCGATGACGTTCAGCGTCAACTTCGAGCGAGGCCAGATCGATAATCTCGGCGGCCCCCAGGCCCCGCACGGCGGCGGCAACTCAGCGGGCCAACAACACGTCACGACCGGCGGCCATCCCGCCCAACCCGGCCAGAGCAGCGGCACTCAGGACCGGACCCCGCAGCCCGCCGCGCAGAGACCGCGTCCAGGTCCAGGTCCGGGACAGGGTCCGGCGGAAATCTCCGGCCCTGCGCCTCGTCAGCCACAACCGCAGCGCGGCCAACCGTCACTATCATCGGCGTTGAACGGAGCGGCCGCGCCCAGCCAACCGGCCGAGGCGTTTGTCGATTACACCGGCGTCCTTCCGGCAATCGTCGAAATGCACCGCTTCTACGCGCGCCAGGCAGGCACCCAGCATCTCGAACAACGCCTGTCCGAACTCGAGTTGCTCATGCGCGCCGGAACGCCGACCTCGGCACAGAAAACCAGGCTGCGCGAGCTTTCCGGCGAGATGTCCCAAATTCTCGGAGCCTATCCGCAGGCGGTCGAACTCTTCGACCACATCGACAGCCTCGTCTGACGAACGCCCTATCGCCGATACTGGACGAACTCCGTCAGCTGACCGACCCGGTCGTAAAGCTTGCGAGCCGTCGCGTTGTCGTCTTGGGTCGCCCAATACGTGCGATCCGCGCCCCGGCGATCCGCTTCCGCATATGTCGCCTCGATCAGCGCCCGGCCGACACCCTGCCCGCGCAAGTCGGAAGCGACGAAAAGATCTTCGAGATAGCAATACCAGGAAGATGACCACGTCGACCGATGGAAGACGAGTGCCGCAATGCCGACCGCACGTCCCTCGGCGTCGCGAGCAATCAGGGCCATCATGTTATCCTCTCGGGAGAGAAGACGGCGCCACGTCAGCGCGATGACATCCTTGGGGACGCTCGTCTTGTAGAAAACGATATAGTCCTGAAAGAGCTTTAGCCACTCTTGCTCGTCGCTTGCCACTACCGGCCTGACGCTTACCGCCATCTGCTGGACCTTCCAATTTAACGTTTCCGTGACGCGGGTTGCCTCTATGCAGCACGCGGCACGCGATGTCAGCAGGCCTGCACAACCGCGGTCCTGCCTGGCCTTTGACCGGCCCGCCCGTTATCGCGGCTATTCAGTAACAGCAGAAAAGCGATCGATGGCCCGTAATGCCCATTCCTTGAACATTGGGGTACTCGCCCGTACAAGAGCAATTCGATTTGGGGCACGAAGCGAGAAAGATGCGGCAACCTTCGATTTACATGGCGGCCTTGGCGTCGCTTTTGGCGTTTGCAGCGTACAATCCGCTTTCGGCCGAGTTCGAAGCTGGAGGGTCCGTTAAGTTGGACACCTGCGCCGGCGACACGACTCGCTTGGGTGTCTCGCGCGTGGTCGAAATCGACCCGGCAGCAGGCGGCGATATCGGCGGCGACATCCGCGGCGCTCAGCAGTTGCTTAACGATGGCGAAGTCGTTCTGACCTTCGATGACGGTCCGCTTCGTTCGGTCACCAAGCCGATCCTGAAGGCCCTCGCCGATCAATGCACCAAAGCGACCTTCTTCATGGTCGGCCAGATGGCGCTCTCCGACCCCGCGATGGTGCGGGAGGTAGCGACGGCAGGCCACACCGTCGGCACGCACACATGGTCGCATAAGAATCTCCGCGCCGTCTCGCTGGCCAAAGCCCAGCAGGAAATCGAAGCTTCGATTTCGACGGTATCGCTCGCCAAGGGAGCCCCCGTCGCGCCGCTTTTCCGCTTTCCCTATCTGAACGGAACCAAGCAGACTTCGAGTTATCTCACGGGCCGGAATGTCGGAGCGATTTGGGTCGACGTCGATTCCAAGGATTACCTGACGCGTAGCCCGAAAGTCGTCGAGCAACGCATCCTTGCCCAGCTTGCGAAGACCAAGAAGGGCATCATTTTGATGCACGATATTCACGCGTGGACTGCCGCCATGCTCCCCGATCTACTGAAGGAACTTCAGCAACAGGGCTTCAAGGTCGTTCACTTCGTGCCGAAGGGACAGATCGAGACGATCGCGTCGTACGACGACGCGGCCCTTAAGGCAATTGCTGCCAAGTCTGCAAAAAAGGCGGCAAATCCGATCGCGGCGCGCTCGATCGTTTGGCCCATGTCCCCGGCGCCTACGCCGACGGAGGAAACGGACGTCGCCGCGATGGCGCCTGCTGGATCGAAGCACAAAGCGTCCCGCTACAAGAAGATCTCGACCAAGCCCTCGATTTCGGAAGATCAATCGGGCGAAATTTCTGCAGGTCCGGCATCTACCGCCAAACCCAAAAAGGGCGGCAAGCCGAAGGAACCGGATTTGCCCTGGTCATTCTTCAATTGACCTTACGCTAGCCGCGCTCGATCTATCACTCGTATGCCGCGCCTATGCGCACGCGCGTCACGCCCCCCATGGTCGTGACGCACTCCAAGCGCAACCCCACAAACGGCTGCCAGGGAATTCAGGACATCGGATTGGGATTTGGATTCGGCGGCGGTGTCGCTGGCGATGCTTCCGAAGGCGGCGGAATGTGAGCCGAGATCGCCTCTCGCAATGCTTGCTCCTTCGTGTGATCGAGCGAAGTCTGCAGCAGCTCGCCGCCCGTGCCCTTGATCGCCTCCAATACCTTGTCTTCCGTCATCTTTCTGATTTCGACGAAGAGCGCCGCGCTTCCGGGCTTCAGCTTGGACGCGAGCTGCTTCATGAAGTCATCATTGATGCCATAGTCGGCCAGTGCCCCGCCTAGCGCGCCGGAGGCAACGCCGACAGCCGCGCCGAGCAATGGCATCAGAAAGATCAAGCCGACCAAGGTGCCCCAAAAGCCGCCGGTTACGGCGCCTGCCGCCGTCGTATTCAAGAGCTGATTGAGCTTTACCTTACCGTCTTCACGCCTCACCGCGATGACGGCATCGCCGATCGACAGCAGATACTGATTTTGAAGATCGAGAAGCTTCGCGCGCATTTCCTCGGCTTTCGCCTCGGTCGGATAAACGATGACGATCAGATCGGACATGGCGTTCTCTCCAGCGTTGATGGGCCCGCTGATCTTGCGCCGAACGATCCAACTTCATTGCCAAAGAAATAGATCAAATTGGAAGATGTCGGCTTGCCCGGCTCACGCGGCAACCATCGCTGAGCGGTAACCATCGCATCAGCACGAACGTTCCGGCCGGCAGGGTGTTCGCGAAGCGCGCCGACGCATCACCATTGCTTTCTGAATTTTAAGGCGTTGGACGGCTTCCGGAAAGATTGGCGCAGGCAAATTGGAATTCCCCCCGCTGCGCCTGAACGCGCACGTCCCTCATTGCATCAGGCCCCATTTATTTAGGAACGACCAAGATGAATGACACGGCAAGCACCCCCAAAATGAAGGGCATTATCGCTTCGCACAAACGAACGCTGGCGGCCTGCGCCGCGATTATCGCGGCCCTCGGCACGACCGCAGTCTTTGCCAACAATAGCAGCCTGCCAAGCTCTTCAATGCTGACGCCGGTCGCGAACCTTAGCGACTCCGCTTCGAGCGGCCAGGGCGAGCCTGGCTTCGCCAACCTCGTCGAACGAGTGAAGCCCGCCGTCGTTTCCGTGTTCGTCAAATCGGAACGGATCGATGACGTCGCGGACTCGGCCGGACAGGACGACGGAGACAACCCGCTTCAAGGTCTGCCTTTCGACTTCCGTCAATCCGATCCGCAGTCGGAACAGGGCAATGCCGAGCCTCGCAAGCATGTGATGCAAGCGCAGGGTTCCGGCTTCTTCATTTCCGCTGACGGCTACATGATTACCAACAATCACGTCGTGGATCACGCCAAGACCGTTGAGATCGCGATGGAGGACGGAAAGCGCTACCCGGCGAAGGTCGCCGGCACCGACCCGAAAACGGATATCGCCCTTCTGAAAGTGGAAGGATCATCCGACTTCCCCTACGTGCGCTTTGCCTCGCAGGCGCCGCGCATCGGTGACTGGGTTGTGGCGATGGGCAATCCGTTTGGCCTCGGCGGCACCGTCACCGCCGGCATCGTGTCCGCTAACGGACGCGACATCGGCGCTGGCCCTTACGATGATTTCATTCAGATCGACGCCCCCATCAATAACGGCAACTCGGGCGGCCCGACCTTCAACCAGAAGGGCGAAGTCGTTGGCGTGAACACCGCCATATTTTCACCTTCCGGAGGCTCGGTCGGCATCGCGTTCGACATTCCCGCCGAAACCGCAAAGCGCGTTTCCGACCAGCTCAAATCGTCGGGTCAGGTCATACGCGGTTGGATTGGCGTATCGATCCAGCCAGTGACGGCGGATATTGCCGACAGCCTCGGTCTGAAGGAGGCTAGAGGCGCCTTGGTTGACGAGCCGCAAGACGGTGGCCCGGCGCTCGCGGCCGGCCTTAAGTCTAAGGACGTGATCGTTTCCGTAGATGGAAAGCCGATCAAGGACGGACGCGATCTTGCCCGCACGATCGCCGCCATCTCGCCCGGAAAAACGATCAGCATAGCCCTCATTCGCGATGGGCATGATAAAACAGTCGACCTGACTGTCGGCGCCTATCCGAGCGGCAAGACGGCTCAGCTTGCCCCGCCGACCGGCAGCGCGACGAAGCTCGGCATGACGCTCGCTCCAGCCAATCAGGTGGAAGGCGCAGGCACAGACGGGGCTGTCGTCGTGACCATCGACCCTGACGGCAAAGCCGCCGAGAAGGGCATTCAGAAGGGCGACATCATCCTCTCGGTCGGAGGCAAATCCGTAACGGGTCCGCACGATGTGACGCAGGCTCTCCAGGACGCCAAGAAGCAGAGCAAGCGCGCCGTTCTGATGCAGTTGAAGACGGCCCAGGGCAATCGCTACGTCGCCATGCCGACCGCTTAGGGCGGACGCGTTAACACTCGAGGCGGAGAGCGGCCTTACCTCTCCGCCGGCCAAGCATCGGCACAAAAAAAACCGGAGCCCGTCCGCCAATAGTTGACGGACGGCTCCGGATGGAAACCTTGCTCAAGTACATAAGCACTTGAAAATTAATGGTGCGGTTGAAAGGACTCGAACCTTCACGCCGTTTCCAGCGCTACCACCTCAAGGTAGTGCGTCTACCAATTCCGCCACAACCGCAGTTCAGACCCGTAAGATCTGGAATTCGCGAAGGGCTTTGGCGCCGCCCATATCCGCGAAGACGCCGACGTAACAGAGCCCTTACACAAACGCAAGCGGCAGTTTGACAGGATCGTGTCGAACCCATCGGCTCGGACTCACTCTATATAATGGATAGGTCACGATAGGCTCCGCGCCGAGCCATCGAAACAGCAGTATTTTCGTCCATTTTCGAGGTTCGCCGTCCTCAATGAGCCGTCCAGATTAACGCCGATGCCATCCAAAATATCGATTGCAAACCCCTCGCCTGCCACCGTCGATTGGACCGTTAGCAATGGCTACGTCGAATACGATCGCGCCCTCGAGATCATGGCGCGACGGACGGCGGCGATCCGGGAGGGACGGGCGAAGGAACTAGTCTGGCTCTTGGAGCATCCGCCGCTCTACACGGCCGGCACGGGTGCGAAGGAAAAGGACCTTCTGAATTCCGGCTCGCTCCCCGTTTATCAAACGAACCGCGGCGGTCAGTTCACATATCACGGCCCGGGTCAGCGCGTGGCCTATGTCATGCTTGATCTCGAAACGCGCGGCCGCGACATCCGTGAATTTATCACTCATCTGGAAACATGGCTGATCAACGCCCTCGCCGAGTTCAACGTGAAGGGCGAGACCCGGCGTGATCGCGTCGGCATCTGGGTGAGACGGCCGTCAAAGGGCGAAATGATCGAGGATAAGATCGCCGCGATCGGGCTGCGCGTCAGCCGCTGGGTATCGAGCCATGGCATCGCCCTCAACGTCGACCCCGATCTTTCCCAGTTTAGCGGGATCGTCCCATGCGGGATCCGCGATCATGGCGTGACGAGCTTGGCCGACCTCGGTTTGCCCGTGACGTTTTATGATGTCGACGTCGCTCTACGCGGAAGTTTTCAACAGATTTTCGGACCGACGAGGCTCGTTGAGCCTGGCAAAGCGCTGGAAATCTAGTCCGAAAGCGGACGATCGGCCCCCGATCGCAGCTTCATAAAAGAAAAAGGCGCCTGCATCCGAGGGGGACACAAGCGCCAAACAGGCGATGCCGCAACCTTTTCTCTACCTTATCTTCCTCTCTCCCGCTTTCGAGGCGCTGCCAGCGGGCGGCGCGAGCCCCTTTTCGGGAGAATCGTAGTAGAGAAATCCCTCTTCGACCGAGACGCTTTCCGAACCTTCGAGTTCGTACTCGGCATTCACACTATCGTTAAGGCGGATGATGCAGCTCTTCTGACAGACCCCGTCGATCACCTTACCTATTGGCAGAATCTCATCTTGGTGAGATGAGCCCTGGGTGATGGTGAGCTTGACCTCTTTATCACCTCGGTTGGTAATCGTGGCTGCGGAAGCAGCCGAGGTCATAAGAAGAACTGCGATCGCGCTAGCCGTAAGAGCCAGAAGGTCAAAACGGCCGCTCCTGCGATCGCGGCAGAAATTCATTACTTCTTCTTCTTAGCTGCCTTCTTGGCAGGGGCCTTCTTGGCGGCTTTCTTTGCAGCTTTAGCCATTTTGAATCGTCCTTCCGTTTGGATCGTTGACAGACGCACGTCTGTCGACCCGACTCGAGTCAGGTCGACTTGACATTGATAAGATTCAAGACAATGCACAAACGAAATTTGACGTTTGGTGATATCGGAAATTTCGATAGATGAGTTTTCCACGCCTCGATGAGGATCACACGCGATGGACGTCAATCTCGCTCGCACTTTTCTCGTCGTCGCTGAGACTGGAAGCTTCGTCGACACCGCACGCAAACTGAACATTACGCAATCGACCGTCTCCGCACGCATCAAAGGCCTCGAAGACCTGCTGGGACGGCCACTTTTCACGCGTTCCAAGTCCGGCGCGGAACTAACAGGCGCCGGCGAACTCTTCCAAAAGCATGCGCTCGCGATGGTCCGAGTTTGGCAACAGGCTCAGCTGCAGGTCTCGCTCGCCGATCAGCATCCCGAGCATGTCTCGGTTGGAGCACCGATGAGCCTTTGGGGTGGATTCCTATTGAAATGGGTCACGGGACTGAGGGTTCAGATCCCAGGAATCGCCGTTTCCGCCACCGCCGGCTCGTCACCGATGCTGAGCCAGCGGTTGATAGAAGGAACGCTCGATCTCGCGATCATGTATCGGCCATCGCCTCCCCCGGGCCTGACCATTGAACACCTTTTCGACGAAGAGTTTGTTTTGGTTTCGTCGGCGAAACCGTCAGCACGGCGCGGAGTTAACGACTATCTGCTCGTCGATTGGGGCGCGGATTTCTTGCAGGATCACGCGGCCGCATTTCCAGAACACGCCAACCCCGCGATCAGTCTCGATCTCGGACCGATGGGCCTCGATTATCTTCTGGCGAACGAGTGCTCGGGGTATTTTCCGGCGCGCATGGTGCGCAAACTGATCGCACGCGGCCGGGTGAGAGAGCCCAAACGCGCAAGAAAATTCGTATACCCGGTCTATATGGTCTATCCGGAAACGCGGAACGAAGAGGCTTATGAGCCTATTCTGCGGGGATTGAGGCGAGCGGCCGCGAAGCTCGGCTAATCGTTATCTGTCTATTGCCTGGCGGCCGGCTCCCCACAGGGGAGTCGCCAGGCACAAAAGTAATCTCTTCCCTAGCGGCAGGCATTGCCAATGTGATGCCGCCAGGCGCAATTTGATCTCTTCTCGGGCGGCGGCCCGCAGACACGGGGCCGCCAGCCACATACCGGAAAACTCAGGCGAACTCGAGGATGACCGCGTCGACGGCCAGGCTGTCGCCAGGTTTCGCCGCAACCTTTTTCACCTTGCCGTCGCGCTCGGCCTTCAAGATGTTCTCCATCTTCATGGCCTCTACGATCGCCAGATTGTCTCCTGCCTTGACCTCTTGACCCTCGGAAACGTTCACGGCCTTGACCAGTCCCGGCATCGGGCACAGCAGGAATTTCGACATGTCGGCTGCAAGCTTGACCGGCATCAGCGCGGCAAGCTCGGCCTCGCGCTGCGTATAAACGTACGTCGGCGCCAGAATGCCACGATACGAAAGCGTCATGCCGTTGGAAATCGGACGCACCTGAACGGCGACATCTGCCCCGTCGACCGTGCCGAACCAGACGGGTTCGCCCGGCCACCACTCCGACGTGACCTCCATCGTCTTCGTCGGCTGGCCGTCGTTACCGAGAACCGACACGTAGTAAGGCCCAGGAATTACGCCCAGAACTTCGAGCTCGACCTCGGCCGATCCGATCCTGACGATACGGCGCTTGGCAAAGTTGACCGAGTGCCCCGACATCTGATCCGTGATGTCGCGCCGGCGCGTATTGCTCAGATGATCGATCGTCCCAGCCACTGCGGCGAGCGTGATCAAATCCTTGCCCTCGGGCGCGCGGGGGGTAAATCCTTCCGGGTACTCTTCCTTGATGAAACCCGTCGAAATCTTGCCCGAACGCCAGCGCGGATGCTGCATCATCGCTGAGACGAACGGGACGTTATGCTGGATACCGTCAATATAGAACGCGTCCAGAGCCGCCGCTTGCGCATCGATCGCCTCTTCACGGGTCGGCGCATGCGTGACGAGCTTGGCGATCATCGGATCATAATACATCGAGATCTCGCCGCCCTCGAAGACACCGGTGTCGTTCCGAACCGTGACGCCGTCCTTGCTGCCTTCAGCCGGAGGCCGGTACTTAACCAAACGGCCGATCGAAGGCAGGAAGTTCCGGAATGGATCCTCAGCGTAGACCCGGCTTTCGACCGCCCAGCCCTTGAGCTTGATGTCCGACTGCTTGAACGGAAGCTTCTCGCCTGCCGCAACCCGGATCATCTGCTCGACGAGGTCGACGCCCGTCACGAGTTCCGTCACCGGATGTTCGACCTGGAGACGCGTGTTCATTTCGAGAAAATAGAACGAGCGGTCCTGGCCGGCGACGAATTCGACGGTGCCGGCGCTGTCGTAACCGACGGCTTTCGAGAGGGCGACAGCCTGCTCGCCCATCGCCTTCCGGGTCTTCTCGTCAAGCAACGGCGACGGAGCTTCCTCGAGGACCTTCTGGTTACGGCGCTGAATGGAGCATTCGCGCTCGCCGAGATAAACGACGTTGCCGTGCTTATCGCCCAGCACCTGAATTTCGATGTGGCGAGGATTCTCGATGAACTTCTCGACGAAGCAACGGTCGTCTCCGAACGACGACTTGGCCTCGGAACGGGCAAGCTCGAAACCTTCCGCCGCTTCTTTTGCGTCGTAGGCGATGCGCATACCCTTGCCACCGCCACCCGCGGAGGCCTTGATCATGACGGGATAGCCAATCTGGTTCGCGATCTCGACCGCGTGCTTGGCGTCCCTGATTTCACCCATGTAGCCGGGGACGGTCGAGACCTTGGCGGCGGCGGCCGCCTTCTTGCTCTCGATCTTGTCGCCCATCGCCGCGATGGCTCCGGGATTGGGCCCGATGAAGACGATGCCGTTTTTCTGAAGCTCGACCGGAAACGCCTCGCGCTCCGAGAGAAATCCGTAGCCCGGATGAACCGCCTCGGCGCCCGTCGCCTTGCAGGCCGCGATGATCTTATCCATCAGCAGGTAGGACTGATTGGCGGGCGCCGGGCCGATATGGACGGCCTCGTCCGCCATTTCGACGTGAAGGGCGTCCCGATCGGCATCCGAATAGACAGCGACTGTTTTGATGCCCATTTTGCGCGCCGACTTGATAACGCGGCAGGCGATTTCACCGCGATTGGCAATCAGAATTTTTTTGAACATCGGCGGGTCCCGGTCCTTCCCGTAAGCACTTTCAAGTGCCTCAGCTTGTCGCAAGGCAACACGCCCTTCTAGAGGGTGTGGAAGGCGGCGTAAACACGCCTCGAGTAAGCCGATGTCGCTAGCTGTGCGATCCGCTGCCGCACACCTAACGGTCGTTGGCGGCCGCAGTTCACCCGGCCGGCGAGGCGGTTGCTGAAGAGAGGCGGGTTAACGGCTCAGGCTGCGGCGCCGAGCCGGCAGACGGCCTCGGTGAGAACAGGGTGAATCCGCGGGCTTTCCTGATTCAAATAGGAGACCAGCGCCTTCTCGCTCGGGCTCAAGCGGCCGTCGCGACCGAGGCGGCTGACGAGCCACGTCGCCTCCGCTTCGGTGATTTCTTCATGCGTGATGATCTCAATGCGCTGATGCTCGAGCCGGGCCAGCGCCCGCTCCTCTGCCGTCTGATCGTGATAGGCGTCCTGCACCGAAGCCAGGTTCGACTGCACCATCGACAGGAGTGCGGCGAGGACGGACGTCTGTTCGTCCGGCTCCTCGAGAGTCGCTTCTTGCCGAAGCGCCTCCTCGCGCGAGGGAACTGCGTAGCCCGATGCAGCCATCATGACGTTCGCGATCGCCTTCACGAAGAGATCGGTCCAC
The DNA here is from genome assembly GCF_019753045.1 of Hyphomicrobium sp. Lineage (GTDB taxonomy): Bacteria > Pseudomonadota > Alphaproteobacteria > Rhizobiales > Hyphomicrobiaceae > Hyphomicrobium_B. The sequence goes on along the minus strand of NZ_JAIELN010000004.1, from coordinate 6,338 downwards.
GCGGGATTGGGCGCGGACGCCGAAATCGCTTCGTCGATATCAAAAAGGACGTCGGCCTCGGCGCGCGTCACCGCGACGTTCCCATCGCCCGCGAACGCGTAAAGCATACGGCGGAGAAGATCGACCTCACCTTCGCTGATGGTGCCGGCCCGCAAAGCTTTGCCGTCGCGCAGCGGACCCGCTCCATCGATTACGGCGTGCTTCACCTGCTCCAGCGCGAACTTGACGAGGCTGACAGGCGCCCAGCGCGCCTTGTCGAGAACATTGACGATGAGCTCCAGCTCGGTCTTCGTATCGATCTTCCCGTCTGTGGAAACGCGATCGATCAACCAATGACCGTTGTCGGCGGTGATGTAGCCGCGCGGCGCTTCCTGATAGACGATATAATCGGTGATGGCCTCGATGAAGAATTCGGGCCACTCGGGGTGATACGCGTGGCAAGCTTCGTTCAGCGCGAAGAGAATTTCCGCTTCATCCACCGAGATGATGCCATCATCATAAAAGACGCGCCGCAGAAGCAAAATATCGGACAAACCGATCGTTTGACGCTTTAACATCTCGTTTATCGGCAACGACCGCAGCCCACTCATCGAATGTCCCCACACACCCAGGCCAACTACATGGCCTGAAGGGTAGGTCGTGATACTTAATTGCGACTTAAGAGCCGCACGAAATTGGACACTCGAAAGGGCGGTCGACAGCACTGTGGCGCGGCCATCACAGACTGCCGAAGACGTTCGGGAGCCGCAGCTCCCCGCTGCGACCCCCGTAACCTCCCGTCGTGCTCCCGCGTGCGCGACGGGTAAGTTTCAGGGAGAGTTATCTACACCTCAGAATGAATGGTTGCTGAAGGCTCTCATCGCCCCATCGTGTGAGCGCGTCCGGCGTCCGGCCCCCAACAGGGGAGTCGCGGGAGGCCACCGAAAATCATCGCAAATAAATAAAGCCCGTCCGGAAGGGGGGATTTCCGAACGGGCTGACCGGCTGAGTGCGGTTCTGGACGCACGTGGCCAGTGGAATTGCTCCTGCCGGCATGAGGCAAAAACCTCCGTGGCGCGGACGCTTGCCGCAAAGCCACGTGATCCCGCAATCACTTCGCTTCGCAGTTGTTAGAAGAACGAACGCCTGCCGGACATCCGTCGCCGCCGCGGTTCGATACACGTCGATGATCGAAAAAGATCGCGCGACTGAACGTCAGGCCGCAAGCAGCGCCACGAGCCGCGCCCGCGATTGAGGGAGCGTTTCTCCCCGCGGGAGTAAAAGATGCTTTTCTATGAAGTGCCCGGTGAGCGCAAACCCGATACTGACGTCCTGCATCGTCACAGCGCCGGATCGCTGTTTCGTCAGAAACTGAGGAAGCGCCAGAAGCTTATCGCGATACGGTTCACCAGCCGATGCCGAGACGGCGCGACCGGACTTCGGCGAAACATAGATAAGCTGATCGTTGCTCCCCGTTGCCGCGCACTGGCTGAGATCGAGGCCGAAGCCCAGCTCATCGAGGAGCGCCATCTCCCATCTGACGAGCAGCGCCGGCCACACGGTGGCATCATTGAAAAAGCCGAGAACGAACAGCGTGATCTCGTAAAGATTGGGATGCGGATCGCGCTCGGGCAGAAGCCGCGTGAGGGACGTGATGGACGAAAGCGCCATCAACGCCTGCGCATCGTCCATCGCCTCGGCAGCGAAAGCGCGGCGCATCTCGACACTCATGGTGCCGAGCTGGTCGGCGAGACGCGCCTTCCACTCCGCATCGATGTGGTTGCCCGGCTGAAGAACGGGACGTAGCCGCCGCGAGCGCCCGCCGTGCACGAGCCCCATATGCCGGCCGTGTGCTCTCGTCCACAGATCGACGATCGCGGCAGTCTCGCCGTGGGGCTTTACCGAAAGAACAATGCCTTCATCGGACCATTGCATGTGGGCTCAGGTACCGGCGCCTTACGATTTGGGGAAGGGCAGACCCATTTCCCGATAACGCTCAGGGTCGCTTTCCCAGTTCTCACGCACTTTGACAAATAGGAACAGATGCACCCGGTGGCCGGCCATTTCCTCGATCGCATGCCGGGCCGTGCTCGATATTTTCTTGATCGTTTCGCCGCCCTTGCCGAGCACGATCTTCTTCTGGCTGTCGCGTTCGACGTAGATCGTCTGTTCGACGCGCGCCGAGCCGTCTTTCAGGCTCTTCCAGTCCGTCGTCTCGACGGTTGTCGTATAAGGCAGCTCTTGATGCAGAAAGCGATAGACGCTTTCACGGGTCATCTCAGCCGCTTGCGTCCGCATCGGCACGTCGGTGACGTCATCTTCCGAATAGTGCCACGGACCCGGAGGTACGAGGTTCGCGAGGAACGATCTGAGATCCTTGATGCCCTGACCTTCGGTCGCCGAGATCATGAAAATGCGATCGGGAACAAGCTGCTCATCGACCATTTTCGCCAGCGACAAGAGCCTCGGTTTGTCGTCCACTCGGTCAATCTTATTCAAGATGACGATCTTCGGCATCCGGGCAGATTTGAGCCGCTCGATGATGCCTTTCACGTCGTCATCCATGCCGGCTGCCGCGTCGATGACAAGTAGCACCGCATCCGCGTCTTCGAGCCCGCCCCAGGCCGCATCCACCATCGCACGATCCAATCGGCGCTTCGGATTGAAGATGCCGGCCGTATCGATGAAGATGATCTGGCTGTTTCCTTCCATCGCGATGCCGCGAATGGGAGCCCGGGTCGTTTGAACTTTATGCGAGACGATCGCGACCTTCGCGCCGACGAGCGCGTTGACGAGCGTCGACTTCCCGGCGTTCGTCGGCCCGATGACGGCAACGAAACCGCATCGCCGGTCACCGGCGTCGAGCGGCGCTGAACCTGTAGTGTTAGTAGTGTTATTAGACATCGCCTATGCGCGCTCCTACGCCTTCCCGGGTTAGAAGAGCACTTGCCGCGGCCTGCTCGGCAATGCGCTTCGATGCCCCCTCGCCCTGTGCGGGCGCCTTCCCGGCGATCAAGACTTCGGCCGTAAATCGCGGCGCGTGATCCGGCCCGTTGCGCGCGACGACCGTATATCGAGGCAGTGCCAGCCCCTGGCCTTGGGCCCATTCCTGCAAGGCCGATTTCGCATCGACCGACACTTCCGGAACGAGTTCGGATTGTTCCCGCCACAGCCTGTGGACAACGCCGCGCGCCTTCTCGAACCCGCCATCGATGAACACCGCGCCGAGCAGGGCTTCCGCAGCGTCGGCAAGGATTGTCGTCTTGTTTCGGCCGCCGCTGTCGGCTTCGCTTTCCGAAAGAATGAGATGGTCGCCGAGCCCGATGGTGCGGGCGACCTTGGCACAGGCTTCCCCGCGGACGAGGCGATTGTAACGGCGGGCAAGTTCGCCCTCGCTCGCGTCTGGATACTGCCCGTTGAGCGCCTCCGCGATCGCGAGGCCCAGAACGCGATCCCCAATGAATTCCAAGCGTTCGTTGTCGAACCGGGCAACTTTTCCGCCCCGAACGCTCGCGTGCGTCAGCGCACGCTCCAAGAGCGCAGGATCCTTGAACCTGTATCCCAGTTTAGTCTCGAGTTCTTTAAACTTCCGAGGTCTCAGCATGGCGCAAATGCCGCGTGGCGGTCACCGCACGAGATTGAAGAACCTGTTCCAACGGATGTCAAACGGCCAGGTCCAGGGCGCGTACCACCGGAAGGCATCGGGCTCATCGACTTTAGCGGAGAAGAAGATGATCTCGGCACGACCGATAAAATTCTCATAAGGAACGAACCCGACAGCGCTTCGAACACGACTGTCGGTGGAATTGTCGCGATTGTCACCCATCATGAAGTAGTGACCCTCAGGAACCTTGTAGACCCCGGTATTGTCGTAGGGTCCATTGGGGTCGCTATCGAGGACTTTGTACTTCACGCCATTCGGAAGCGTTTCCTCGAACACCGGAATGGTCCGCTCCCGGCCCTCCTCGAAGGTCGTGAATTCGCCCGCCGGCTCCTTCGGAATAGCAGCACCGTTAATGAAGAGCTGGCCGTTCTTCATCTGGATTTCGTCACCCGGCAGGCCAATGACCCGCTTGATGTAGTCGGTCGAGTTATCCCGCGGCAGCTTGAAGACGGCAACATCGCCCCGCTTCGGTTCGGCGCCGAAAATGCGCCCTTCGAAGATGTTGGGACTGAACGGGAACGAAAACTTGCTGTACCCGTAGGATAGCTTCGAAACGAAAAGATAATCGCCGATCAGCAGCGTTTCTTTCATCGAGCCCGAAGGGATATTGAACGGCTGATAAAAGAAGATGCGGACGAACATCGCAATGGCGAGTGCTTCGACGACGATGACGAGCGTTTCAAACCAACTCGATCTCGACGTCTTGATACCAACGCTCATCCGCAGGCTCCTCTGGGCCGCCAGGCGGCATTGGCCGGGGCTCGCTTAATGTTAGGGGGTCCGCTATAGCGAGTTTGCCTCTGAGCCGCAACGACGGCTACAAACCTGACAAAAACGTAAGGAATAACAGCAACTCAACGCAGCCAAACCAGCCACGTAACTTAGCGCGTCCAAGACTTTTATAGCCGCGGCGAAATGGTCAGCCGCGTTGAATTTCCTCGTCCCTGACCGCGGAAATAATCACGATGGCTTGGGCCAGCGGGTATTCGTCCGTCAAGGTAACGTCAATACGGGCCTTGAAGCCCTTAGGTACCAATCGCGCGAGCTGATCGGCCGCGCCCCCTGTGAGCGCCAAAGTCGGACGCCCGGACACCGCATTCACGACGCCGATGTCCTTGAGATGCACACCGTAGCGAAACCCGGTCCCGAGAGCCTTCGAACCAGCTTCCTTCGCCGCAAATCGCTTTGCGAAGGTTCGAGCCGAATGCGCCCGTGAGAATGCCTTCCGGCGCTCTTCCGCCGTGAATACGCGGTTGAGGAAACGATCGCCGAAGCGCGCGATCGTTCGCTCGATCCTCCGGATATCACAAAGATCGTTACCGATCCCGATGATCATCCCGCTCCCCGCATGGAGAGCGCTTCTCGCGCCTCATCCATCAGGACGCGCATGCGCCGGACGGCCATGGAGAGGCCGCCGAAGATCGCCTCCCCGATCAGGAAGTGCCCAATATTCAGCTCGACGATTTCCGGGATGCGGGCAATCGGCTGCACCGTGTTGTAGGTAAGGCCGTGCCCGGCGTGAACCTCGAGCCCGGCCGACGCTGCGGCATTCGCAGCTTTCTTATGCCGCTCGAGTTCGCGAGCGACGCCTGCCGCGTCGTGTTCGAGCGCCAGATGGCAGTACTTGCCGGTATGAAGCTCGACAATGTCGGCGCCGACTGCCGACGCCGCCTCGATCGTCTTGATATCGGGCTCGACGAACAGCGATACCCGAATGCCGGCATCCTTGAGCTTTGCAATCAAGGGCGCGAGAGATTTCGCCGATCCTTTGACGTCGAGTCCGCCCTCGGTCGTTCGCTCCTCGCGCCTCTCCGGTACGAGGCAACACGCGTTCGGCACATGGCGCAACGCGATTTCCAGCATCTCATCCGTTGCGGCCATTTCCAGATTGAGCGGCCGCGTCAGCTCGTTCTTGAGCCGCGTAATATCGCTATCGGAAATGTGCCTGCGATCTTCGCGCAAATGTGCCGTGATCCCGTCGGCGCCGCCTTCGATCGCAAGATGCGCCGCACGCAACGGATCAGGATGGAGGCCGCCGCGCGCATTTCTGAGCGTCGCAACATGATCGATGTTTACGCCGAGCCGCAACGCGCGAACTGGCGTCGCCCTCGATTGACCGGTTTCCGGAAGCTTACGGTTAGCCGCCACGTGCTTTTGCCACCAATGATGAGGAAAGACCGCCCTGCCGCCAGTTCAGCGGAGGCTGCGGTGCCGTTGGAAAACGCGCACCGCTCGCCGGGTAGGATAGTAGCTAAACACCGCCGCTATCAAGCCGACGAGAAGACCCCCGACGATCATCGGCTCGACGATCGGAGATAGATAATCGACGGCCGTATTAAGCGTCTCCGGCGAGGGAGCACTCAACGTCGCGCCGAGCGCGTTGGCCGTATCGGTAAAATGGTCGGCCGCATAGGCGGGATCTTGCCCGAGAAGAAGCGCCCCGGCGAAGTAAGACCCGCTCCAGATAGCCGGCCAGCTCAACGGATTGCCGACGAAGGTCCCGAGCAGCGCCGCGGGCATGCTGACACGTAGGATGAAGGCTAGCGCAAAAGCGAGAATGGTCTGAACGCCGAGAAACGGGGTAAAGGCGCTGAAAACGCCGATTGCGAAGCCGAGCGCCACCTGATGCGGCGTCGCGCGAAGAAGAAGTACTCGCCGCCAGAAGAACCGGACTTTCGCGCGCGCGGCGGCCATG
>NZ_JAIELN010000017.1 GCF_019753045.1 Hyphomicrobium sp. | reverse complement strand
AACGCGCCACGAGGCGCTTCATCGCCTGCAGCGGGTTTGCGCCCTTGGCTTCCCTGAGCCGCATGATGCGGCCCGTCAGCATCAAGCCCCAAGTCGATGCGTTGACAAAGAGGCTCTCCGAATGCCCGCGATGCTTCTCCCACGCGCCACCGGAAATCTTGTCTGCGATGAAAGCATTTGCCGTCTCGGCGTCCGGAATGCGCAGCAGCGCCTCGGCGAGGCACATCAGGATCACGCCTTCGTCCGTCGCCAGGCCGTATTCGTGCATGAACGCATCGACGCCGGCGTGGCTCGCCTTGTCCGCCCGCGCCGCATGCACAAGCCGCCGCGCCACGTCCGCGGTCCGCCGCCGCTCGTCCTCGGTGAAGAGCGCACGTTCGATCAGAGCGCCGACAAGCCGCGGCTCGTCCGTGAGATACTGTGCGGCGAACTCGTCCCGTGACGGGAGACCCCGTTGTGTCACGCTATCCTCGCGCCGCAATATCGCGACCATAATGTTCCCGCTGATAAAAGGCGCTCACAGCGATTCGCCCAGAGCCAATATTAGCAGATTGAGGAGCCCGCGCCTGCGGTCGAAAAAGCTGCCACCAGCTTCTCCCCTTGACGACTTGCCCGTAATCCCTGCACCACTGCCCTGAAATCTCATCTGGGCCTAAGCTTTGTCCGAAATCATCAAAGTCGTCCGCAACCTGCGCGACCTCCGAAAAGCCACCTCGAAATGGCGCCAGCGTGGCCAGACGATCGCCCTCGTGCCGACGATGGGCGCGCTGCACGCAGGCCACCTTGCGCTCGTCAAGCTTGCCAGGAAGAAGGCGGACAAGGTCGTCGTTTCGATCTTCGTCAACCCTACGCAATTCGGGCCAGACGAAGATCTCTCGCGTTACCCGCGCGACGAGGCCGGTGACCTGATAAAGCTCGCCGATGCCGACGCTAATCTCGTTTGGGCGCCAGCCGTCGAGGAAATGTATCCGGAGGGCTTTTCCGTGGGGGTTCGCGCCGGGAGCGCCGCCAAGGATCTCGACGGCGCGTTCCGTCCTAACCACTTCGACGGCGTGGCGACGGTATGCACGAAGCTCTTCAACCAGGTCACGCCCGACATCGCGATTTTTGGCGAAAAAGACTATCAGCAGCTCACCGTGCTGCGGCAAGTCGTGCGCGATCTCAATACGCCCGTGAAGCTGATTGGTGGACCGACCAAGCGTGACACAGACGGGCTGGCGCTTTCATCCCGCAATGCCTATCTGAGTGAAGCAGAACGCAGGATTGCCCCCGCGCTATACGCCGTAATTTCCTCGCTCGCCGAAGACGTTGCAAATGGCGCGGATGTGCCGACCGGCATTTCTAACGCCAAGCGCAAGCTCATCGCAGCCGGGTTTGCGAGAATTGACTACATCGAAGTCCGCGACGCGGAAACGCTGGCCGTGCCTCCTGCGGCAGATGGATGGGCGCTGCGCGTGCTGGCCGCTGTTTGGCTCGGCAAGACGCGATTGATCGATAACGTCGCAGTCTAAGGCATTTGGCGCGTTGCAGTGCCGCCACAAGTCGCAAACGCGATGGTGGCATGCCCCCGGCTCAGGCTATAAGGAACCCTCAAGATTCGCATCAGCGGCTTCTGCTGTCGTGCGTCCCGCCGCTTCTTTCGGAACGTGTGGTCACGCCTCAGACGATCAAGGGCTGTAGATGAGCCGATCTCAAACCGACCTCTTTCCGGAATTCGATAGCGAAATGACTGAAAAATCGTCGCGTGCACGCAAGCCCGTCGAAACTGGCTACAGCGAGCATCATATCGAGGTGCTCGAAGGCCTGGAGCCTGTACGCCGCCGCCCCGGCATGTACATCGGCGGCACTGACGAAAAAGCGATGCACCACCTCTTCGCCGAGGTGATCGATAACTCGATGGACGAGGCTGTCGCCGGACACGCGACGTGGATCGAAGTCGAACTTTCGGCCGACGGCTTTCTGACGGTTACCGACAACGGCCGCGGCATTCCGATCGGCCCGCACCCGAAATACAAGAACAAGAGCGCGCTCGAAGTCGTGCTGACTGTGCTGCACGCCGGCGGCAAGTTCGACTCGAAGGCCTACAATACGTCCGGCGGCTTGCACGGCGTCGGCGTCTCCGTCGTCAACGCACTGTCCGAAACGCTCGAAGTCCAGGTGGCGCGCGACCAGCAGCTCTACCGGATGGTATTCTCGCGCGGCGAGCCGCAAACCAAGCTCGAGAAGCTCGGCTCGATCATGAACCGGCGCGGCACCAAAGTCCGCTTCAAGCCGGACGAAAAGATCTTCGGCAAAGGCTGCGCTTTCAAGCCCGCTCGCCTGATGAAGATGGCCCGCTCGAAGGCCTACCTTTTCGGCGGCGTCGAAATCCGCTGGAAGTGCGCCCCCGACCTTATCAAGGACGAAACGCCCGCCGAAGCGGTGTTCCACTTCCCCGGCGGCTTGAGCGACTACTTGACGTCGTCGATCGAGGGGCAGGCGCGCGTCACCAAGGACATCTTTTCGGGTCGCATCGAGAAGGAAGACGGTCACGGATCGGTCGAATGGGCCGTCGCCTGGATCGCCGACGAGGATGGCTTCTCGTCCTCCTACTGCAACACCATTCCGACGGCCGAAGGCGGCACGCACGAGAACGGCCTGCGTCAGGCGTTGTACAAGGGCCTCCGCGCCTATGGCGAACTCGTCAACGTCAAGAAGGCAATCCAGATCACGTCGGAAGACGTCATGGGCACGGCAGCGTCGATGCTGTCGGTCTTCATCCGCGAACCCGAATTCCAGGGGCAGACGAAAGACAAGCTCGCAACCGCGGAAGCAACAAAGATCGTTGAAACGGCCGTCCGCGACGCCTTCGATCACTGGCTCGCAGATAGCCCGCAACAGGCGACAAAGCTCCTCGAGTGGACCATCGATCAGTCCGAGGAGCGCCTAAAGCGCCGCCGCGAGAAAGAGGTCGGCCGCCAGTCCGCGACGCGCAAATTGCGCCTTCCCGGCAAGCTTGCCGACTGCTCGATTCAGCAGGCAGCAGGCACAGAAATCTTCATCGTCGAAGGAGACTCCGCCGGTGGCAGCGCCAAGAGCGCGCGCGATCGCGAAACTCAGGCGATCCTGCCGCTGCGCGGCAAGATCCTGAACGTCGCCAACGCGTCCTCGGCGAAGCTGTCACAAAACCAGCTGCTCTCCGATCTCATTCAGGCACTCGGCGTCGGCACCGGCACCAAATATCGCGACGAGGATTTGCGCTACGAGCGCGTGATCATCATGACGGACGCCGACGTGGACGGCGCGCACATCGCCTCGCTGCTGATCACCTTCTTCTATCAGGAGACGCCGGAACTCGTTGAAAACGGCCATCTGTTTCTGGCAGTCCCGCCGCTCTACAAAATCTCCGACAAGAGCGACGTTGTTTATGCGCGCACCGAAGCGCATCGCGACGAACTTCTCGCCACGCACTTTAAGGGCCGGAAGCCGAAGGTTACGCGCTTCAAAGGCCTCGGCGAGATGGACTTCAAGGATCTCAAAGAGACGACGATGGACAAGAAGCGGCGAACGCTTCTGCGCGTTGGCATCAGCGAAGACGGACGTGGCGGATTGGGCGATGCCGTCAATGCGCTGATGGGCTCGAAGCCCGAAGCTCGTTACCGCTTCATCCAGGAACACGCGGCTTTCGCGAAAGACCTGGATATCTAAGACGAAACGATAGGCTGGCAGCTTGAACGAGGGGAGCGCAAACGCTCCTCTCGTTTTTTATTTGCCGTCGCGAAGAGACGCTTCGTTCTCGCGCGCGATCGCATCGGCGTCGCTCACCTTGGCGTATTCGAGCGTATCGGTATCGACGTAGACGTTACCGCCCGGCTCCGGCGCATATTTTTCACCCAGAACCTCGATGACGGTCGGATGGCGATCCTCGACCTTGCCATGCGGCGAGTTGAAGTAACCCTCAACGACGATCCCCTTCTCCCGGTATTCGGGATCCTGCAGCAGCAGTTCGTGCAAGCCCTTGAGCTTGTAGTGGGGCACGGAGGCGAAGACGTGGTGCGGGAGGTGATAATCCATCCCGAACGGAAAGACCGCGTAACGAATGAACGGATTGACCAGGAACACCCGGGTGTTCGTGTAACGTCCGCGATCGGCATTTCCGTGCTGCACCCACTGTCGCATGATCATGAACAGCGGGAACGCCGTAAACAGCGGCAGAATCCAGAGCAGGCCGAAATACGCCCACGCCGGGCCCCAGCCCGCGACTTCGATCCCCGTGAGAGCGGAGTAGAGGATCGCCATAAAGAGGATGCGGCTGATGTTCGTCGTCCGATGGGAGATCACCGTCTCGACGTGCGCATGCGGCAGCTTTTCCTCATCGAGAAAATAGAAGTACGCGACAGCCGCGGCCGTCATCGCGCCAAGCGCCGCGAAGGCCCACGCGCCATGTCCCAACTTGATGAGCGTGATCGCAGCTGCGGGCGCCGACACGGCGTAAATGACGCCCATCAGTGTCGGTAGGCGTTCGCCCTTGCGCTCTCGGTCCATGTACGGGTTGTTGTCGGTACCGAGCGCGCTGTAGCGGGCACGCACGATCATGTAGCGGAAGAGGTTCGGCAGCCAAAGCTGCTTCCCGAGTTCCTTCAACATCTCGAAATGAGTGATCGGGAAGTCGAGATCATGACCGCTTTCATTGAGCTGGGCCCAATCGGGATCGCGGAGCGGATCGTTGATGAATTGGTGATGCGCGAGATGGTGCAGCCGGTATTGGAACGTCGACGTATAGATCGGAAACCCGCCGAGCCAATCGGACACCAATTCATTCAGGGTCTTATTTTCAAAGAGGATGAAGTGCGTCCCCTCGTGAATGACGCCGCCGAACTGGTGCTGCGACGCGCCGACCACTGCGATGCACAACAGCGTCATGGGGATATTCCACCACCACCCGAGACCTGCATCCGCGACCGCGCCGTAGCTCCAAATGGTCAAGCCAATCGATGCAGCGATGACGAGGTAGACAAACGCTATATGGCGGAAATTCGTGTAGTTATCGCGCTTCTTGAGCTCTCGGATGGCGTCACCGCGGCGGACGCCTCTCGGGCGCGCTTCTCCGCCCGTCGCGGTCTCGCGAATGGTCAGGCCGGCGTCAGCCATCGAAGAACGAGCATTTCCAGCCATCGATCGAGATCCTCGCGAATTTCAGCGGCGCTCGCGTATCTCTAACCTGAGAATCACGCCGCACTAGGCGACGCCATCGACTTTTAGCGAACCTGCGTGTCCGACTGGTATCTGCGCCCCCGGCAGATATTTACGGCACGGAATATCGATCCAAAAGTCATTTTCGCTAATACGACAAATAAGCCCTTCTCGGGCCCGGGACAATTTGTGACCGCATTGGGGCGGACCGATTGCCTACGCCTCGCTACGGTTAATGCGCGCTGCAGTGATTCGTCCACGGCGACGCATCGCACGCGTCCGGTATCGGCACGTCCGGTATCGCTGTGAAGTCGCGTTTCCGGCCGTACCCACTGCGCGCGTCGCAAAAAAATTGAGAAAATAAGGAGCTCTATCTAATGAACAGCCGCGCACTCGCCGCTGAAGCATTCGGCACATTCATGCTGATGTCGTCCATTCTGGGCTCAGCATTTTACTCCTTCGGAGCACCATCGGGAGCCGCAGGTATTCTCGGCGTCGCATTCTGCATCGGCATTACTGTCATGGCGACGGCCTTCGCCATCGGCCACATATCCGGCGGACATTACAATCCAGCCGTAACGCTTGGTCTTGTTGCCGGCGGCCGTTTCGAGCTTGGAAAGGCCGTGTTCTACATTCTGGCGCAACTCATCGGAGCCTGCGCAGCCTGCGGAATCTTCTCTCTCGTCGGTCACACCAGCCCGACATTTGCGGCCAATGGTTTTGGCGAACTTTCGATGCTGAAGGCGAGCCTGTCTGAGGTCTTTATCCTCGAGACCGTGCTGACCGCCTTTTTCCTCGTTGTCATCATGGGCGTGACCCGGGTGAACGGGCCGGCACTTCTCGCTCCTGCGGCCATCGGCCTGGCCCTGACCGCGATCCACATCATGTCGATCCCGATCTCCAATACGTCGGTCAACCCCGCCCGTAGCTTCGGGCCGGCCGTCTATGCCGCCGGGCTGCCCTTGTCTCAGGTCTGGTTGTTCTTTGCTGCCCCCATTCTGGGAGGCGTCATTGGCGGCCTATTCGGACGGTGGCTGCTCAAGGCCGACGCATAAGGACGATATCCGGGGCGAGCGGCCGAATTCGCTCGCCCAATCCTCCCTGTGACACAACCCCGCGGGCTCAGTAGCCTAAACCGGCGAGATTCCCTTGCGCTAGGCCGAGATGTATGCGAGCACCCGAGCGTGCCGGAGCGCAGGGGATCGATTTGCGCGTTTTTTTATGCTTTTTGATCCGCACTCCTATTCGGCTTAGGTCCTTTCGGCACCCGTCCCCCCTGCGCTCTTGAAAGACTGTCTGACGCTGCGTTGCGCCGGACCATCCGAGCTGTGCAGATGGAGATACTGACTTTTGGAAACCAAGACGTTCGCTGACCTCGGGCTTTCGCCCAAGGTTCAAGCGGCCATAACGGCTGCGGGTTACGCAAACCCCACCCCGATTCAAGCCGCCGCCATCCCGGTTGCCGTTACCGGACGAGACGTGCTCGGCATTGCCCAGACGGGCACAGGAAAAACGGCTTCGTTCGTCCTCCCGATGATCACGCGCCTCGAAACCGGCCGCGCGCGAGCACGAATGCCCCGTTCGTTGATCCTCGCTCCGACCCGTGAGCTTGCTGCCCAGGTCGCGCAAAGTTTCGAAAAATACGGCGTAAATCATAAACTGCAGGTCGCGCTGCTCATCGGCGGCGTTTCGATGGACGACCAGGTCAAGAAGCTTGACCGTGGCGTCGACGTTCTGATCGCAACCCCTGGCCGGCTCCTCGACCATTTCGGGCGTGGCCGCGTCATGCTGATGGGCGTCGAAATCCTCGTCATCGACGAAGCCGACCGCATGCTCGACATGGGCTTCATTCCGGACATCGAGAAAATCTGCAAGCTTCTACCGCCACGGCGCCAGACGCTCTTCTTCTCGGCGACGATGCCGCCGGAGATCACACGGCTCGTCAATCAGTTCCTGAACAATCCCGAGCGGATCGAAGTCGCGAAGCCCGCGACGACCGCGAAGACCATCACGCAGCGCTTCGTCTATTGTCCGAACGGCGAAGACTGGGCGAAGCGCGACGTCCTGCGCAATTTGATCCGGGAAGGCAACGTCAAGAACGCCATCATCTTCTGCAACCGCAAGCGTGACGTCGCCGTCCTCTTCAAATCGCTGACGAAGCATGGCTTCAACGCTGGTGCGCTTCACGGCGATATGGATCAGGCGAGCCGCATGGACACGCTCGACAAATTCCGCGCCGGCGAAATCATGCTGCTGGCGGCATCCGACGTTGCAGCGCGCGGCCTCGACATCCCTGACGTCTCGCACGTCTTCAATTTCGACCTGCCGTGGGCCGCCGACGACTACGTGCATCGCATCGGCCGCACGGGCCGGGCGGGTCGCGAAGGTTATGCAGCCTCGCTCGTCAGTCCGGACGATCTGAAGTTCGTCAAGGACATCGAAAAGATTACCGGCGAAGCGCCTGTATGGCTTGGCGACGCCCCGAGCGAAGAGGATTTCGCGAGTGCCGGCAAACGCCGCCGGGGTCGTGGCGGACGCGGTCAAAGCTCAGGCGCCGATAAATCACGTAGGCCTCAGCAGGCTGCGCACCGGGCTGGCCGGCCGCAGGATCATAAAGACCGCGCACCCGAGCACCGGGAGCGTCAGCCTCAGCAAAGCGCTCGCCAGCCGCATCACGAGACCAGTCAGCCGGACTATCTGGAGCCGATCGAGCAATCTCACCGCCAGGAGCGTAGACGCACGCCCCGCCCGGAGAGAGCGCCGCAACCGCAATCCGAACAGCCACGGCAGCAGCACGCAAGATCCGAGCGCTCAAGATCATCCGATCATTCAAGATCCGAGCAACCAAGACTCGAGCATCCGAGATCTGAGCATCCGAGATCTGATCAGCCGAGCCTTGATCACCCAAGATCCGAGCACGCACGGTCCGAGCATCCTCGCCGGTCCGCAGAACCGACACGGCGCCCGCAGCGTCCGAAACCCGCTCCTGATGCGTGGACGGACGAGCCCGCCCCCGCGCAGCGGCACGCACGCCATGGCCATGAGAGGCCGGAAAAGCGTGAAGCGGCAAGGGAAGCGCCTCGTAAGCAGCAACCCTCTCACAAGGGTGATGAGCGCTTGGGCTTTGCCGAGAACGTGCCTGCGTTCATGCGCAAGCCACCGCGTCCGATCAAAGTCCCCGGACGCGGCTGAGACTAACGCTCAGCGCTTCTTCGACTTTGCGTGAGGTTTGGCCGGCTTCGCCGTTTGAGCGGTGCGAGCAGGCCGCGCCACTCGCTTGGCTTGCGACGCTGCATATTTTGCCGCCGCGACCGACGCGGATGCCCAGTCTCGTAGGTCCTCCGTATCGTCGAGCAGGCGCTCGGGCAGCAGCCAATAGGAATGCAGTTCCGCGCGGCCGTTCTTCGTCATGTACGAGAACGCGCGCGAACCTTCGGCCGCAAACCTCGGCCGCGTCTCGTCCGACGTCTTGAGATAGATCGCACCGTCGTCGATGATCGCGAAGAAGATGCCGTCGAAATAAACGCCGACGCCGCCAAACATGCGCCGCCCGCGAACCGAGCCCGCACGGCCCAGCGCATCCTTCAGAATTTCGAGAATTTCGTCATTGGCGGACATGATTGACCGTCATGCCCGCATCCAGATCACACGTCGGCCGGAGCAAATCCAGGAGGCGTTGCCGGCTCGAGATTGACGCTCTCGCCGCAACCGCACGCGCTCTTCTGGTTCGGGTTGTTGAACACGAACTGCGAAGAAAGCTTATCGGTCTTGTAGTCCATCTCGGTGCCGAGCAGATACATCATCGCAGCCGGGTCGATCAGGACGACGGCGCCCTTTTCCTCGATGATCTCGTCGAACTTCCCGATCTCTTCCGCCCACGTCATGGTGTATTCCATGCCCGCACAGCCGCCCTTCTTCACCCCGATCTTGAGGGCTTTGACGCCGGGCTTCTGCGCAATGAGCGCCGAAACGCGCGCCGCAGCGGCGTCGGTCAGGGTCATGACTTTTGGCATTATTCTAAGCGAGGGCACGCGGGCCTCCGTATGTGCGAGTCGTGGCAACAGCCACATCATATAAGAATTCAGGGCTCAAATGCGAGTGCGTCCTCAAAACATGCCGACAGCGAGGCGCGCCTCATCCGACATCCGGCTCTGATCCCAAGGCGGATCGAAAACGATGGCGACTTTCGTCTGCGCGACGCCCGGAACCGCATTGACGGCATTTTCAACCCAAATCGGCATTTCGCCGGCAACCGGGCATCCAGGAGCCGTTAAGGTCATGTTGATCGCGACATTGCGGTCGTCGTCGATCTCGACCTTGTAGATCAAGCCCAGCTCGTAGATGTCAGCAGGGATCTCGGGATCGTAAACGGTCTTCAGTGCGGCGACGATTTCGGTCGTCAGTCGCTCGATCTCTTCAGGCGGCAGCGCTGTCGCCGCAGCCGTCGCATTTTGATCGGTCGTCTTTTGCTCAGACGTCGCAATGTCCGGCACGGGGTCCGGAGCAACACCGCCATCAGGAGGCGATGTCGGCGGCGCGTCGAGCGCTTCGACTGCCTGCTTCACGGCGGCGCGGTCTTCGATCTGCTTCCCGTCCATCCGGAAGCTCCTCAGGTAAAAAGGTCATGGGCTTTGGTCAGCGCTGCCACCAGCGCGTCAGCCTCGGCCTTTGTGTTGTACAACGCGAAAGACGCGCGGCAGGTTGCGGTAACCCCAAGCCGCTCCATCAGAGGCTGCGCGCAGTGATGACCGGCGCGAATAGCCACGCCCGACCGGTCGATGATCGTCGAAACGTCATGCGGGTGCAGCCCGTCGATCGTGAACGAAAAGATCGAACCTTTTCCCGGCGCAGTCCCGTAAAGCTTCAGCCACGGCAGTTCCGCCAGGCGTTCCGCCGCGTAGGCGCCAAGCTCCGCCTCGTAGAGCGAAATCTTCTCGCGGCCGATCTGCATCATGTAATTGAGCGCGGCGCCCAGTCCGATGGCTTCGACGATGGCCGGGGTACCCGCTTCGAACCGGTGCGGCGGCTGGTTGTACGTCACATTGTCGAGCGTCACAGTCTCGATCATATCGCCGCCGCCCTCGTACGGCGGCATGGCAGCGAGGTGCTGGCGCTTCGCATAAAGCACGCCGATACCCGTCGGCCCGTACGTCTTGTGGCCCGTGAAGACATAGAAATCGGCATCGAGATCGCGAACGTCGACGCCCATGTGCACGGCCGCCTGACTGCCGTCGACGAGAACCGGCACGCCTTTCGCGTGCGCAATCCTGATGATTTCCTTCACCGGATTGATCGTGCCGAGCACGTTCGACATATGCGTAACGGCGACGAGCTTCGTGCGCTTCGTGATCAGGCTCTCGAGCTTTTCAATGATCAGCTCGCCGCTGTCCGTCATCGGCGCCCATTTCAGAACGGCGCCCTTCCGCTCGCGCAGAAAGTGCCAGGGCACGATGTTGGCGTGATGCTCCATGATCGTGATGAGGATCTCGTCGCCCTCGCCGACCCGGGGTTCGCCGAATGAACGCGCGACGAGATTGATCGCGCTCGTTGCGTTGCGCGTGAAGATGATCTCGTCCTGGTACTCGGCATTGAGAAAGCGCCGCACGGTCTCCCGTGCCGCCTCGTAGTGCTCCGTCGCGGTATTCGAGAGATAGTGCAGCCCGCGATGCACGTTCGCGTACTCGAACCGATAGGCGTGATCCATCGCCTCGATGACGGAGAGCGGCTTCTGCGCCGACGCCCCATTGTCGAGATAGACGAGCGGACGATCGTTCACCTCGCGAAAGAGGATCGGAAAGTCGGCCCGAATGCTTTCGACGTTATAAGGCGCCGCCGTCAGCCCCGCGTGGGAGGCCGTGCTTCTCGCTACATCAATCGACGTTTCGCGTCCCATATGCCTATCCGCGTGGCGAGCGGCCGAGCCACTGCATCGCGTACGATGCAAGCGCCTCTCTGAGCCCCTCGTGCTCGACCTTGTCGAGCGCCTCACCAATGAACGATTCGATCATCAGCGCGCGGGCTTCCTTCTCAGGAATTCCCCGCGAGCGGCAGTAGAAGAGAAGATCGGAATCGAGTTCCGCACTCGTCGTACCATGACCGCAAACGACATCGTCGGCGTAAATTTCGAGTTCGGGCTTTGAATCGAACTCCGCATCTTCAGACAGCATCAACGCTTGCGACATCTGCTTGCCGTCAGTCTTCTGCGCGTCGGGCCGAACGATGACCTTGCCTTGGAACACACCGCGGCCGTGACCGTCGAGAACGCCCTTGAACAGCTCGCGGCTCTCACAACGCGGCACCGCATGGTCGACGACGAGTGTGTTGTCGACGTGCTCGGAGTGCCGCGCCAGATACGCGCCCGAAAGGTCGAGCTTGCCGCCTTCGCCGTCGAAAAGAATGTTGGCGCCGTGCCGCGCAAAGCCTAGGCTCGATGAAAATTGGAAGCCGCGATAGGTTGCATCAGCTGCCAACGTCACCTCGCAGTTCGAAAGGTGCAGCGACTTGCCTTCGTCGACCGCCGACAGGACGTGATTGAGCGTCGCGCCCTTCCCGACCGACACTTCCGCGAGAGCATTGAAATGCGCGTCGCGAACAGCGCCCGGCAACACGACACTCGCTTCGACGATGGTCGCGCTGGCGCCTTCGCCGACGGTGATCAAATTCCGGACGGTAACGGCGTTCGCCTCAGACCCCGCACGAACGAAAACGATCAGCAGCGGCTTGGCGACCGACGCACCCTTGGCAACATCCACGATGGCGCCGTCGGTCATGAAAGCCGTATTGAGCGCCTCGACAGCGTCGCCGCCCGCTGGCGTCGAAGCCAAGTTGGCAACGGCCTCTTCCGACGCCGACTGAAGCGCCTTCCCAACGGTCGAGATCGCCAATCCCTGGGCATCCGCGATATCGCTGAGGTCTGCGCGATGGTGGCCGTTCACGAACACGATGCGATGCGCGTCGACGTGAGCCAACGGCCCAAGCGCAACGATGAGTTCGCCGATCGTCAGCGGAGTCTTATCCTCGACGGCTGCCGGCAGCACCTCTTTGAGGTTGGCGCGCAGATCCGTGTATTTCCACTCTTCGATCCGCCGGTGCGGAAGCCCGAGACCGCCGAACGTGCCGATGGCCTGCGCACGGCGCTCCTTCACCGCCGCACTACCCGGAAGCTTTGCAGCGGCCGCCTCGAAGCTCTCCGAGATGGCCTGCTCGGCCTTGGTCTTCATAACTGCTACGTTCATGTTCACGCTGCCTTGTTCGTATATTCAGCGTAGCCTGATTTCTCGAGTTCGAGCGCGAGTTCCTTGCCGCCCGTCTTCTGGATGCGCCCGTCCGCGAGCACGTGCACCTTGTCCGGCACGATGTAATTCAAGAGGCGCTGATAGTGCGTAATGACGAGGAATGCGCGGTCCGGCGAACGAAGCGCGTTGACGCCTTCCGAGACGATCCGCAGTGCGTCGATGTCGAGGCCCGAATCCGTTTCGTCGAGCACGCACAGCGTCGGCTCGAGAAGTCCCATCTGCAGGATTTCCGAACGCTTCTTTTCACCGCCCGAGAACCCGACGTTGACTGGACGCTTTAGCATTTCGATGTCGATGTTGAGTTTCGCGCCCTTCTCCTTCGCGAGCTTCAGGAAGGCAGGCGTCGTCAGCTCGGTTTCGCCGCGCTTCTTACGAACTGAGTTGAGCGCCGTACGAAGAAACGTCAGGCCGGCCACACCCGGAATTTCCATCGGATATTGGAACGCCAGGAACACACCCTTGGCGGCGCGCTCGTCCGGTTCCATGTCGAGGATCGACTCGCCATTCCAAAGGATGTCGCCATCGGTGACTTCATAGCCGTCGCGCCCCGCGAGCACATACGCGAGCGTCGACTTGCCGGAGCCGTTCGGCCCCATGATGGCGTGCACCTCGCCTTTCGGCACTGTCAGCGAAAGTCCCTTGAGGATCTCCCGATCCTCATCCTGAAGCTTTACGTGCAGGTTTTTGATTTCAAGCATTTTCACTGATCCAATAGTTCGCGTATTTTATCTTTGATGTCTTTTTCCCGACGGTGAAGCTCTGCCAAGCGCTTCGCGTTTTCGCCCGTCGCCACCATTATCCCATCAACGGTGATGCTCTCGACGAATGAGTTGTGCTCCTTTGCCAGCGCCCGCTCTTCTTCGATCGCCTGCTCCAATTCGGTCTGCATGTCAGCGATTAACCCACGCTTCCTTCAAGCGAGATGCCGATGAGCTTCTGGGATTCGGCCATGAACTCCATCGGCAGCTGCTGCAGCACATCGCGGACGAAGCCGTTGACGACGAGCGCAACCGCCTCTTCCGACGAAAGCCCGCGCTGACGGCAGTAGAACAGCATGTCGTCCGAGATCTTCGACGTCGTCGCCTCGTGCTCGAAGTGTGCGCTCGAGTTCTTCGCTTCGATGTAAGGCACGGTGTGCGCGCCGCACTTGTCGCCGATGAGCAGCGAGTCGCAGTTCGTGAAGTTACGAACGCCCGTCGCCTTCCGGTGCGCCGACACGAGACCGCGATAGGTGTTCTGCGAATAGCCGGCCGCGATGCCCTTCGAGATGATGCGGCTCGACGAATTCTTGCCGAGATGGATCATCTTCGTTCCGCTGTCGACCTGCTGGTAGCCGTTCGAAACCGCGATCGAATAGAATTCGCCGCGGGAATAGTCGCCGCGCAGAATGCAGCTCGGATATTTCCACGTGATGGCGGAGCCGGTTTCCACCTGCGTCCACGAGATCTTCGAATGATGGCCGCGGCAATCGCCGCGCTTCGTCACGAAGTTATAGATGCCGCCCTTGCCCTGAGCGTCGCCCGGATACCAGTTCTGCACCGTCGAGTATTTGATCTCGGCATCGTCGAGCGCCACAAGCTCGACGACCGCTGCGTGCAACTGGTTCTCGTCGCGCATCGGCGCGGTGCAACCTTCGAGATAGGATACGTACGCGCCGCGATCGGCGATGATCAGCGTGCGCTCGAACTGTCCCGTCTGCTTCGCATTGATGCGGAAATACGTCGAAAGCTCCATGGGGCAGCGCACGCCTTCCGGCACGTACACGAACGAGCCGTCGGAGAACACTGCCGAGTTCAGCGACGCGTAGAAGTTATCCGACTGCGGCACGACGGAGCCCAGATACTTCCTCACGAGCTCGGGGTGCTCGCGCACGGCTTCCGAGATCGAGCAGAAGATCACGCCCGCTTTCTTCAGTTCGTCCTTGAACGTCGTGACGACCGAGACGCTGTCGAATACAGCGTCGACCGCGACGCGCGACGACGTCACGCCCGCGAGAACTTCCTGCTCCTTGAGCGGAATGCCGAGCTTGTTATAGGTCTCGAGCAACTCCGGATCGACTTCGGCGAGGCTCTTCGGCCCCTCGGTCGATTTCGGCGCCGAGTAGTAATAGAGATCCTGAAAATCGATCTTCGGATAATTCACCTTCGCCCACGTAGGCTCGGTCATCGCCTTCCAGCGGGTGAACGCCTCGAGCCTCCAATTCAGAAGCCACTCAGGCTCGCCCTTCTTGGCCGAGATGTAGCGCACGGTCGACTCATCGAGGCCCTTCGGCGCCCGGATGCTGTCGATCACCGTCTCGAAACCATACTTGTACTGGTCGACATCGATCTTCCGAACGTGATCGATTGTCTCCTGAACAGCAGCCATTTCTTTCCGTCTCTCTTTCAATGCCGCCAACCGGCGGCCCTTCAACTAAATGCCGTTACGCAGCGAGCGCCGATGCCCCTGCGATTGTCGCCCACGCAGCCAGAAATGCCGCGATGTCGTGCTTCGTCGTCGTCGGCCCGAGACTGATGCGGATGGTGCCCGCAGCAATGTCGTGACCGAGGCCCATCGCTTCGAGAACGTGGCTCGCACCGACTTTGCCGGATGAGCAAGCCGATCCCGCGCTTACAGCGATTCCGGCGAGATCCAACCTGATGACCAGTGTCTCGGCGAGCTTGCCGGGAAGCGCCAACGCTGTCGTATTTCCGAGGCGCGTCGCGCCTTCGCTGATGATCACGACATCGGGACTGATGCGCTTCAGGTCGGCCTCGAGCTCATCCCGCAAGGCGCTGATGGCCGCCGCAGCCTGCAAGTCGCGAAGCGCGGCGTCTGCCGCTGCGCCAAATCCGGCGATCGCCGCGACGTTCTCTGTTCCCGCCCGCCGCCGTCGTTCCTGCCCGCCACCTCGAAGTAAGGGAACAAGATCTATATGGTCGCGAATGACCAAGGCGCCAATACCTTTAGGCCCGCCCAATTTGTGCGCGGAGAGCGCAAGCGTATCGACACCGAGAGCGGCGAAATCAATCGCCATCCTGCCTGCCGCCTGCACAGCATCGGTATGCACACTGAGCCCATGCGATCGCGCCAGCTCCGCGATTTCCGCGACAGGCTGAACAACGCCGGTTTCATTGTTGGCGAGCTGGAGCGCAAGAAGGGATGGCCCGACGAAACTCCGCGACGATACCTGCTCGGTGACATCTTCGACGCTGACCACACCGTTCCGGTCGACCGGCAGCATAATGATTTCGCCGTGCGCAGAACGGACCGGCGCGAGAACCGAATCGTGCTCGACGCCGCTCGTCAGAATCGACGTCCACGGCTGCGCCACCACCCAGTTGTTGGCTTCCGTCGCGCCACTCGTGAAAACAATTTCGGACGGCTTCGCGCCGACCAGGCGCGCGACGCTTTCGCGCGCGCCCTCAACGACCGCGCGAGCGCGGCGTCCTTCCGCATGAACCGACGAAGGATTGCCGACGACGTCGAGCGCCGCGGTCATCGCAACCTTGGCCTCGGGCCGAAGCGGCGCCGTCGCATTATAATCGAGGTATGTCCGCATGCCCGCCGGCCGCGCAGCAGCGGCTGCGAACGCCGGCCGCGACGAATATCGCCCGCCCCCAACGACGTCGGCGAGATTGACGGATGCCAGGAACTGCCCCGTCGACTCACTGAGCGCGCTCCAAAGCCAATGCGTGACGCAAGGCGTCGCGGCAGAGCAGCGCGGATCGTTATGAGAGCAGCGGGTGAACCGCGTGTCTTCCTCGACCGCTTCCATTACCGCAGCGATCGAGATTTCCGCGGCAGGCTTGGAAAGCCGATAACCGCCAGACCGGCCGCGGGCGCTTTCGACGAGGCCAGCGCGGCGAAGTGGCACGAAAAGTTGCTCGAGATAGGCGAGCGGCAGGCTCTGCCGCTCAGCGACGACCGATAGCGCTATCGCGCCCTCATCGGCATGCCCGGCGAGATCAGCCATGGCCATGACCGCGTACCGGCCTTTGGTCGTCAATTCCACGTCTTTTAATCTCCGGACTATCGCCGCCCCAAGTGGCGACGGAATCCAAACCTTGCGCCCGGCACCCCGGACTGTGCTAAGAGAGCCGCCCTGATCCAATGCCTATTGTAAACGAGCCAGGACCCGCACATTTCGAACGGTTCTAAAGTTATGGAAATCCTGAGCGCCGGAGTCAAGGATTGAGATTAAACCCACAAGGATTTGAACGCTCGGAGGCCGTTGACCGGTTGCCGCAGCTGAACCCCATCACGAAAGATCGAGTAATTTCTGATGCCTGAACTCATTATCAACGGCCCGGGCGGTCGCCTGGAAGCCCGGTATCATCACGAAAGCAACGGCGACAGCCCAATCGCGCTGATCCTGCATCCGCACCCCCAGTTTGGGGGCACGATGAACAATCAGGTCGTCTATTCGCTCTATCACACCTTTGCCGAACGCGGATTTTCTGTGCTGCGGTTCAATTTCCGCGGCGTAGGGCGCAGCCAGGGCGTCTGGGATGGCGGCCCGGGCGAGCTTGCCGATGCGGCATCCGCTCTCGACTGGCTCCAGCAGGTCAAGCCCGACGCCAAGACGTGCTGGATCGCCGGCGTGTCGTTCGGGACCTGGATCGCGATGCAGCTGCTGATGCGGCGCCCCGAGGTCGATGGCTTTATCTGCGTCGCCCCGCCGTCCAATCTCTATGACTTCTCGTTCCTCGCGCCCTGCCCCTCTTCGGGCCTGATCATCAACGGCGACATCGACCGCGTCGTCCCGACGGCGTCGGTCGCCGAAATGGCCGCAAAGGTTAAGGTGCAAAAAGGCATCAAGATCACGCACGAGGTCGTGCCCGGCGCCAACCACTTCTTCGAGAACAAGACAGAAGAACTCGGCAACATCGTCGGCAGCTATCTCGATGACCGGATGATCCAGTTCGAACAGGATCGCGAACGCAACAAGGAACGTGAGCGCGAACGCGAACGCGAACGCCAGCGCCAGCGTGAACTCGAGCGCATGGAATCCCAGAGCACCCCGGCTGCTGCGTCCGCAGGCGAGGACGACGGCGACGACGAATAAGTTCGCGTCGCCCAGCGTCTCGAAATAACGGCCTTCCCGGCCTTCTGACTAATGAATCACATGAGCGGTGGGGTCTGCGCGCAGCCCCCCGCTCATCGGCTCGGCGACGCCCGTCGTACCGGGATACGTGATGGGCAAACCGCGGATCGAGCGAACCGCCAGATAGGCCCACGCTTCCGCTTCCAAGCTGTCGCCGTCGAGTTCCACGGTTTCTGCGGGAACAACCGCGTACTGAACCCGCTCGGCAAGCATCCGCATGATCGCACGGTTCTTGCGGCCGCCCCCCGAAACAATCCAAAGCTCAGGCTCAGTAGGCATATGCTCGCGCGCTCTCGCTATGGCCCGCGCCGTGAAAGCCGCAAGTGTCGCCGCACCGTCCTCGACCGAGAGATGATCGACAAGATCCGTCGAGAAGGTATTCCGGTCGAGTGACTTCGGCGGCGTCTCCGTGAAGTAGCCGTGACTCAGAAAAAGCCGCACTGCTTCCTCGTCGACCTTGCCGTTGGAGGCGGTCGCCCCGCCGGAATCGAGTTGAGCGCCGGTTTTCCGTGCCATCCAATCGTCTAGTAACGCGTTGCCCGGCCCCGTATCGAACGCCAGCAAATGGCCGTCGCGGCCTATCCACGTAACGTTCGCGACGCCCCCGATATTGACGACCGCGACCGGCCGTTGCGGCAGTTTGGACGTGAGCGCACGATGGTAAACCGGAACGAGGGGCGCGCCTTGCCCGCCCGCATGGACGTCGGCGGCTCGGAGATCGTAGACGACGGGACAGCGCGTGAAATTAGCCAGAAGTTCGCCGAGCCCAAGTTGCACGGTCAATCCCGCCTCAGGCTTGTGAAGCACGGTTTGGCCATGAAATCCGATGACATCGACCGACGCCCCATCGATCTCGGTATCCCTGAAAAACTGGCTGACGGCGACAGCATGACGCTCGGTCAGGGCCCGCTCGGCCTCCGCCAGCGAGTGATTACGATCATCCCGCGACTGGAGACCCCCGGCGTCCGCAATTGCGTTTAAGAGAAGCCGCCGCATGGCGTCGTCATAGGGATAGGTCCGCGCTTGGCCGCGACGAACGATGTCCTCCCCGTCCGTTTCCAGAAGGGCTACGTCAACGCCATCGAGCGATGTGCCGCTCATCAGCCCAATCGCCCGCATCAACTTGCCCATGGGCACCTTCCCGTGCATGGTGTCGCCCGCCCGCGGCACGGCTCGATTGGAGCAGCTCGCGGCCACCCAAGCGGAAGCCAACAATAACGATGTCGACACCGAAATCCGAATTTCTCAAGATTATGACCGAGCGCGGCTTTGTTCACCAGAGCTCGGATATCGAGGGCCTCGATAAATTGGCGAGCGAGGGCCGCCTCGTCGCCTATGTCGGCTACGATTGCACCGCACCGTCGCTGCATATCGGCCATCTCTTGTCGATCATGATGCTCCGCTGGATGCAGGCGTCCGGCGCCGGCAAGCCGATTGCCCTGATGGGCGGCGGCACCACGCGCATCGGCGATCCCTCCGGCAAGGACGAGACGCGCGTATTGCGCACGGTCGAAGAGATCGAAGCCAACAAGGAAAGCATCAAGCAGGTCTTTGCAAAATTTCTGCAATTCGGCGAGCGCAGGACCGATGCGCTGATGGTCGACAATGCGGAATGGCTGGCGCCGTTGAATTATATCGGCTTCCTGCGCGACGTCGGCCGCCACTTCTCCGTCAATCGCATGCTGACGATGGACAGCGCAAAGCTGCGCCTCGAGCGCGACCAGGAACTGTCGTTCATCGAATTCAACTACATGCTGCTCCAGGCCTACGACTTTGTGGAACTCAACCGCCGCTATGGCTGCAACTTGCAGATGGGCGGTTCGGACCAGTGGGGCAACATCGTCACTGGCATCGACCTTGGCCGCCGCATGGGCGTCAAGGAGCAACTCTACGCGCTAACCTGTCCGCTGCTGACGACCGCGTCCGGCGCGAAGATGGGCAAGACCGCCGCCGGCGCCGTCTGGCTCAACGAAGCGCAGCTTTCTGCCTACGATTACTGGCAGTTTTGGCGGAACACGGAAGATGCGGACGTCGGCCGATTCCTGAAGCTTTTCACATTCCTGCCGCTCGACGAAATCGCCAAACTCGAGAGCCTTTCGGGCTCCGGGATCAACGAAGCCAAGAAAGTTCTGGCGACGGAAGCAACCGCGCTCCTGCACGGCCGCGAAAAGGCCGAGGCGGCGGCCGAGACCGCGCGCAAAACGTTTGAGCAGGGAACGCTCGCGGACAATCTTCCGACGATCGAAATCCCTAGAGCCGATTTGGAAGCCGGTCTCGGCGTTCTGACCGCGTTCGTCAAAGCGGGCCTAGTGGCGTCGAACAGCGAAGCGCGACGGCAAGTCCAAGGCGGCGGCCTGAAGGTCAACGACGAACCGGTGACGAGCGACAAGGCGACCGTCGGCACCGCCGACGCCGCAACGGCCGGCGTTATCAAGCTTTCGCTTGGAAAAAAGAAGCACGTGCTTCTGAAACCGGTCTAAGCGCGCCGTTCAGTGGCTGGTCGTTGTCGACGACCAGCCATCGACCGCCTCAGCCTCGGCCTTCGGAGCGGTCTTCTTTGCCTTGGCCTGCGCTGGCGTCTTTGCTTTTGCCTTAGGCTTGTCGCCCGCAGCAGAGGGAACGGGCGGCGCAGCGCGCACCCGGTCCTCGACCGGCATTTGCGGAGCCCGGTATTCGCGTACCTGAATGGTTGGATCCATCGACGTCATCTGGAATATCTCTCGGAATATTCCAGGCGCGACCAGCGAGAACGGGTTGACGATAACCTGCGGGTCGGAAGTCGGTCCCTGCACGGCAAATGTCATTCCGACGATTCCCTCGCCCTGCGAGCCCGATAAGATCTGTCCAAGCAGCGGAATATCGCCGAGCGCGCCATTCAAGCCCTGCAACGGAATGTAGGTGCCGCCGATGTTTACGCGCTTCGTCCGGAAATCGACTTTGCCGCGAAGCGTTGCGCCAAGCATCGGCCCTTTGAGATAGGATTCCTGCAGCACAAACTGGCCGTACCCGACCGAGAACGGCGCACGCATCCGCGTGAAATCGAAAACCTCGCGCGTAACCTTGCGGTTGCCGCCGATCGCCGGACGCCCCTCATCGGCGCTGCTAACGACTTCGGTAACGATCGGATCGCCGAGAATTCTGAAATTATCGACCACGAGAACGCCGGTCTTTTCTGCGGGTCCAGCGCCGTCGAGCCCGACGTCGAGCTGCATCTTCCCGCCCGTCATATTGGGATAGAAGTTCACGAGCTTCATTACTTGGCCCGCGTCGCCCGAGGTGACGACCAATCTCCGGCCGCCCTGGCTTTGATCGAGTTTCGCGACGAGCGCCGCACCCCCATCGAGCGTGCCCTTGGCATCGAGGCTTGCGAGATCTCCGTTGCGCATCTCGATCGCCATCTTGAGATTGCGCAACGAAACGTCGGAGCTGCCGATGACGTTCGCGAGGTCGACGGTAACGTGCGCACCAGCCGACGACGCCTTGTCCTTCCGATCCGGACCGTCGCCGACGCTGAACAGCGAACGGAAGAAATTTCGCGCATCGAAATTTGAGCCGGCGATCTTGATCGTCCAAATGTCGTCCTTGCTGCGCGAGCCGCTCATGTCGAGCCGCGAGATGACGTTCAGATTGACCCCAGGAAAATTGAATTCCTTGACCTTGTTGTCGGTGCCGATGACGATCCGTCCATCGGCGGCGATATCGTCGCTGACGACCTTGAAGTTTTGCAATTCCGTGTCGCGGCCAGGACTGCTGACGATATCGGCGTCAAGGCTCGCTGTCCGGCCCGCCGCCTTCCGCCATTGCAAATGATTGAACGTAAGCTCGGCCTCCGTCAGATCGGCATGCAGCTTGATCGCAGGCTCGGGCCGATCGCCCTTCTGCAGCGAAATCTCGACCGGGACGACACCATGCACGAGGTTGTTGATGTCGAGGCCGAGCTGCGTGCGGTCCGTCTCGTCCAGCTTCGCGACGATCTTGAGCGGCGGCTGCTGCGCCGCATCCGGACCGAGAAACCGCTGTCCGACGACCTTCGCCGGAACGCCGTTGATCAGCAGATCGCCCTTCGCATCGAGCGACGTGTCTGTGAGTGTAAGATCGAGAGTAAAGCCTTGAACATCGAAGCGGCCGGCGACTTTTCCGAAGCGCCCGTCTGATACGCGAGCTTTGCCGGTAATCGTCATGTCATCGCCGGTGACGCCGGGGAAGAACGGCAGCTTGATCGCAAGCTGGGCATCAACCTTGCCTTCTCCGGCTTTCGGCAACGGGGAAGCATCCCGCACAGCCCGGACTGGAAGCTGCTCCATGGCTTCAAGGAAAGGACCAAGATCTCCGACTGCCGAAAAGCCGATCTCGCCGTTTGGCCGCGGACCCAGGATGTCGTCTGTCGTCAGGCGCCCGTTCTTGAGTGGCAGCTGGCCACCGCCCGGCAACGCGACGGCGCCTTCGGGCACCGCAATATCGAGCGCATTATCCTTGATGCGGATCGACGCGCTCGGCGCTGCAATCGCCTGCATGCCGGGCAATGGCGTGAACACCGCGTTACTAGCCTCGAAACTCGCGTTGACACGCTCGAGCTCCGTCGAAACGGAGCCGGGTTCCATGCCGCCGACGTTGCTGTTCGTGAATCGGAGAGTTCCACCCTTGAAGTCGACGGCCGATACGTTCTTGCCAACCCAGTCGCGCGTCCCGGTCGCCACCGCATGCGGCCACAACGCCTTGAGCGTCGCAATCGGCATCGGTGAAACGGCGAACTCAGCCGACACACTCTGACCCTGTGGTCCCGCCTGCGTCGTCGCCTTGATCGTCGCTTCCCCGCCGCCGCCCGCGAGGCGGAATTCGGTGAGATCGATGTAACCCCGCCGGGGTATGATCGTGCCGCGCGCCGACCAGTTGTCGATCGTGACCGGAGGCACATTGAATTCCGCCGCCTCAAACACGCCGTTCTTGCCGTCGAGCGCGAAGAGCCATTGCGGCGGGTCCGTTCCCTGCGAAACGTCGGTCATGTTCCCGGTGAACATCATCGTGCCGTCAGCCCATTTCACGGGGCTCGGTTGCAGCTCCCAGTGCCGGGCCTTGCCGTCGAACGTCAGCTTGAAGAGACCGGCCGTGACCTCCATCGGGTGGACCAGATGCGGAAGCCGGACACGCCCTTGACCGACTTCGACGGCAAGTTCGCCGCTTTCGATATCGCCGACGCTCGAAAGCTCGATCGTGGCATCGCCCGAAACCGGGAATTCGAAGTTACCGAGCAAGGCGAGCGGCGGCGCCGCGGCTGCGAGCGTCGATGGAACGAGGTCGCGGATCGTTGCCTTCACATCGAGCTTGCCGGTTTGAACGCTTTCGTCCGTCAGGAACGATACGGACCATGCCCCCCTCGGAGACGCGACGGTCGCGCGGCCGGAGATGACGCTACGCCGCTCGGCGTGATTGAAGTCGACGCTCGCCTCGTCAATGCGCCATGAGCTGCGCTGGCCCTCGTAGTCGACGACGACAGTCGCGTTCGAAAGGCCGAATTCGGTCAGATACGAAGTCGCGTCGAGGCGCTTTCTGGCGCGGCGCGACGACTCGCTCAGCATCTTCGCCAGGTTGACCTTTGTTCCCGCTTCGACCGCCGAGCGCTGAGGCACCACCGTTGTTCCCGGGTTGGCGACGGGCGGTGGGGCGGCAGGGACGCTGCCATCCGGACGCACCGGTGTCGGCTTCGGGATCGCCCGCTCGAAAACAAAACCGGATTTCTCGGAATAGGCGAGCGCGATGATCGGATCGATGAGTTCGATACGCGCCGGAACGATGCGTCCACGCGCCAGCGCCGCCATCGAGATGTTTACCGCGGCGAGCGGCGACGAGAGCACGACATCGCCGCCCTGCTCCAGCACGCTCACGTCCCGGAGCCGGAATTCCAATTCGCTGTTTGGCCCAAGCCTGAGCTCGGCGCCGTCGATCTTCACCGAGCTCGTAACAAGCTCCGCGTTGATGCCGCGCTCGATCGGCGAGACGACGAAGTCAAAGGCGATCGGACCGTGCTTCAGCCGTACGTAGAGCAGGCCGGTGGCCATCATCGCAAGCAACGCCAACGGCACGACGCAATAAAAGAGGACGCGGCAGCCGCTGAAGAAATGCCGGAGGCCCGCAGATGCGGCCCCTTCTTCTTCGTCATCCATCGGAGGGCCGGACGGAGCCGTCGCCATGCGCTGCGAAACAGCAGTTCGTGGCACGACATTTAGCTGCGCGCTTTGATCGGCGTCGCGCCGATTTGGAGGGCGCCCGCCGGTTGCCAGTTTCGTCAACGCCGCTCCTCAAAAACCCCACGGGCCATACTGGCCCGACCCCCTCGTGCTGTCGCCGGGAACGGACAAAAAAAGCTTTCAAAAAGAAAGTCTAAATCTGTCTGGCCTCCGCTCGCTCGACGTGCCAGCTACAGTGCCGAAAAACGACAAAAGAAAGGCACATTTAAGATGATCGAAGACGGAAAGAAGGCTCCTGATTTTAGCCTGCCTGATGACAACGGTGGCGAGGTTCGGCTTTCCAAATTGAAAGGCCGTCTCGTCGTCCTTTATTTCTATCCGAAGGACGACACTTCGGGTTGTACGCAGGAGGCAAAAGACTTCTCCTGCCTCGCCGAAGAATTCGCAGCCGCAGGCGCGGACGTCATCGGCATCTCCCCTGATAGCGCGAAGAGCCATCAAAAATTCAAAACCAAACACGACCTGTCCGTTCGCCTAGCTGCCGACGAGCAGAAGGAGACCGCGACGGCCTATGGCGTATGGGTCGAGAAATCGATGTATGGGCGGAAATACATGGGCGTCGAACGCTCCACCTTCCTGATCGACAAATCGGGAAAACTCCTCCGCAGCTGGCGAAAAGTCCGCGTTCCGGGGCATGCCGAAGAGGTTCTGGAAGTGGTTAAAGCGCTCAATTCCTGACCAAAACGGTGCCAATACCGGCACCGTTGATCTTCCGCCACACTTCTCCACCAAGAATATGCCATCTGCAGCAATGCAGAGAATTTCCGGTGGAAATTGTTACGCTCGACGGTGGATTGGGCCGCCAAAAATGCTACCCGAATCAAACGCGCTCGCCGCACGTTTGAATAACGTAATGCGTTGAGGCCGCTTCGGGCGCGGGTCGTTGCTTATGTTGTGTTAGAGGGAAGAACATATGTTGCCTAATTTTCGCCGCACCGAGGCCGATTCCTCGAGATCGCAGCCGACCGCCTCTGCCGCTGAAGCGAGCGCCGCACCAGCCTTCCAGCCGCGCCCTTTTCTGACCGTACCCCGTGCTGCCGCGACCGAAGGACCAAAATCCGTTTCGGTAATTGGCACGGATCTGACCATAACCGGCAATCTCATCTGCAAGGGAGAAGTCCAAGTCGACGGCATCGTCGAGGGTGACATCCAAGGCAGCAACGTCGTCGTCGGCGAACACGCGACGGTCACCGGCAGCATCTCCGGTGAAGAAGTCATCGTCCGCGGCCACGTCGTCGGATCGGTACGCGGACGGCGCGTCATGCTGCAAACGACCAGCCAGGTCGAAGGCGATATTTTCCATCAATCGCTGTCCATCGAGCAGGGCGCTCTGTTCGAGGGCAAATCGCGCCGCACCAAGGAAGACCCGCGTACGATCGCGGCACCGAAATCCGAGCCGATCGGCTTTGTCGTGCCGCCGCGGCTTCCGCCCGAACTTCCGAATTAATACCCGTCACTACCGACTAAACCCTCTCAAACCCCCAAGGCCTTTCCCCCTAAAGGCCTTAACTCACCTTTCCGGCCGCCAGTTTGTAACTGTGAGTCGACGGCCGGGAAGGATTTCGAAAGTTCTCTCGCGACACGTCAGAACGATGATCTGCGGAACGCTGCTGGCGGCTGCAAGCTCCCCGCATACGGCCGCGAGACGCGCATCGTCCGAATAGGCCAGCGGATCGTCGACCACGAGAGGCACACCCCGCCCGCTTTCGGCGAGTATTTCCGCAAACGTCAGGCGCACCAGGATCGAGAGCTGCTCGCGCGTGCCGTCGGACAGCGCGGTGACGTTCTCGGCGCCGTCAGCACGCCGCAAGGCATCGACCGCGAAATCATCACGAAATGTCAGCTCCGATGTCCCGAACACCCGCTCGAGATGCCGGCCGAGCCGGCGTGAGATCGGGGCCGAATAAGCAGCCTTCGCTTGGGCTTCGATAGCGGCGAGCGTTCGCTCCAGAAGCCGCAACGCTTCCGCCTCGTGTCGCAACCTCTGCGCCTCGGCTTCCGCGCGCTCGAACTCGCCTTCGCGCGCCGCAAGTTCGCCCGCCCGGCCATTTTCGTCGCTCGCCTGCTGCGCACCCTTTGCGTGCGCAAGCTCATCCTTGAGGCGGCCGATCTCGCTCTTTCGATTTTCTTCGGCCTTTCGGGCGGCGGCGATTTCGCCGTCGAGCCTGCGGAAGTCGTCGTCGTCCATCGCCTGCGCACTGAGCGCGTTGAACGTCAGACGAGTGTCCATGGCGACAGACTTCAAACGTTCGACGTCGGGTTCCGAGAGCGAGGCCTGAGCCACAGCCGCGAATTCCGCCTCGATCTGCGCAATGTCGCTCGCGAGCACCTCCACCCCACGTGGGGCAAGATCGGAGAGCCGCACGCGCGCCTGGGCGAGATCCGCCTGCTTCTTCGTACGTGCCGCAGCCCGTTCGCGCGCTTTTTCGGCAGTCGCGACGCCGAGACGCTTCAGCACATCATCGATTTCGCGCGTCGCCGCTTCACTCTTCGCTCGGAGTTCCGCACCGCGTGCCGCATGCGCCGTCGAAATCGAAATCGCAGCGATGCCCGGAATGCGAATTTTGAGCGGCTCGACGACCGCAAAACTGCGGCTCTCCTGAAGCGGCGAACCGTCGATCTCGATGCGCCCCCGGCCCCCCTCTTCGACCGCGATATCGACTGTAGCAGCGTGCCCTGAAAGCTCGGCTTCGGCGACGGCCCGTTCCTGTTCCAGAACGCCGAGCCGATCGATCACGCGCGGAAGCGCCGGATCGGCTTCGATTTCCGATGTCCACATGGCGACCTGCCGACCGGTTTCCAGCGCGATGGCGTAGGCCGCCCGCTTCTGGTCAAGCGCTTCCGCCAACTTCTTGCGCGACGCGAGTGCGCCGAGCGCTGCAGCGTGTTCCGCTTCCCGTGCGCGCATCGCCTCCCGCGCAAGATCGCGCTGAGATCGAATATCGATGGCGGCCGCGCGCCGCGCCTCGAGCGCCACAGTCCCCGAACCGGACGTATTCGATTGCGCCTCGGCTTCGAGCTCGCCAAGCCGTTGCGTCATCGCCACGATGTCGTTGAGCCGCTGCTCCGCGGCTTGCGCGATGACGCGCGTCTCGTCGCGTTCCTTTCTGGCGTCGTCTCGAAGCTGCTGCGCGACGTAAAGCGGGCCGTCCTTCTTGATGCCGGCTCTCGACGGCGTCAGCAGCAGATCGAGCGCACGCTTGGTTCGATCGCGCACGCCCTCGAAAGCCGCATCGAATGCGGCCGTTTCGATTTCGCGGCCGATCACGTCCCTGAGAATGGCCCTCTCGCCACGATCCTTCACTTTGCCGGAGGAATCGATATCGGGCTCAGGCAGCGACAACGTCTGCTTCTGGCGAACCCAGACCAGGCCGAAGCTCCCGGGAAGATCGCTGCTCCTGCCGGTCAATTCCGCAAGGCGTTCTTCGGCCTCGGTATTGCGCGCGACGATGACCGCGGAATCGAGATCGCTCAAAAGAGCGCTCGCTCCGCGTCCAAACTGTTTGCGAATGCGCCAGCGCCGACCCTGCGCTTCGAAGTCGACTTCGACCAGGGGCTCGCCTCCCCCATACGGCCGCATCGCGTCGAGCGCACCGCCGCTGACTTTGTGGCGCGTAAGAAAAGCGGCTTCGAGCGCATGAAACATCGTCGACTTACCCATCTCGTTGGGTCCGCAGAGAACGTTCACGCCTTCGCCGAATGTCTCGATGGCAACCGGCTCGCCAAATCGTCTGAATGCCGCGACGCGGAGGGCAAGGATCTTCACGGGGCCGCCTCGCGACGGCCTTCAGCGGCGAAGCCCGCGAGCCGAAGCAGTGCCGTTGCGGCAGCGTCGCGTTCCGGACTTGCAGGATCTGAACTCATCGCAGCCAGATGTCGTGCCGCATCCAACAGCGCCCCCGCAAGACCGAGGCTCTCGAAATCCATGGATTCGGACGTAACCGTCAGCGCTTTGTCGTCGATCTCGAACCGCCTCAGCCGCGCCGACCACTCTTCGCGCCACACATCGAGCGATGCACGATCCGCCAGCGAAAGATGTCCGCCAAGAGCGAGCCGAAGCAAGGTCTTGCCGAGCGTCGAAGCCGCGCTCCGAACATCGCGTTCGATTGCGCCGAGATCGGCGGCCGAGTGAACGGTCCGATCGAACTTCAGCCAGGTGAATTCCGCTGTCGGCACCTTGTCGACCGCAACCAGCTGCGCGCCGTCGACCGTGACCGAAAGTGCAAAGCCCGGCTCGTTGTCGGGAAATTGATCCGGCTCCGGCGTCCCCGAATACCAGGTCTCGGGCGAAACACGCGCCGCGCCATGCCAATCGCCAAGCGCCAGATACGCGAGCCCCGCCCGTTTTGCGCGATCGGGTGCCAAACGCAGAGCCGCGTCGTCGTCACTGCCGAAGCCGCGAACCGAGCCATGCGCGAGCCCGATGCGGGCGGCGCCCGGCGGCGTCGCGGCCGCGTCCATCCATTCGGTGACATCGCGCCCCGGATCTTTCGACGTTACCGGCGACGGCAACAGCACCGCATCGCTGGCGAGCGCATGAGGCGTCGCACTTGAAAGCACGGAAACGTTGGATGGCAGACCAAGTCGCGAGACCTGATCCCAGACACCGCTCAATCGTAAGGGATCGTGATTGCCCGGCAGGAGCAGCCAGGTCACATCGCTTTCCTCGGCGAGTTGCGCGAGCGCGCGCCGGATCTCGAGCGTCGCAATCAACTCGGAATCGAAAATGTCACCCGCAACGAGAACATGCCGCGCGCCACGCTCACGCGCGATCTTGGCAAGCCGGCCGATAATGCCGAGCCGCGCGGCCGCCAGCTCGCCCGCGAGCCCCGGCTCGAAGCGGCGAAACGGCTTTGCAAGGTGCCAGTCCGAGGAATGGATGAAGCGGAAAGTCATGGCGCGAGGTTTCGCCGCTTCGTCCGTCAACTTCAAGGCATCTCTGGGCGAGGCCAGGGCGTGTGGATAACTTTGCCCGAGCGCGCGACACAAGTCAGAGCGCACGGCCCAAGAACAGCAGCTGCCCACTCGCCCCGGCGCGGGCGACCTCAGCGAACCCGTTCCGGTTGTAGAAGCGGATATTGGGCGAGCCCACCCCCGTGACGACGTGCACGCCCGGTGAGCCGTGATCTTTGGCGTCCGCGACAAAGCGATCGACCAATCGCCCGCCGATGCCACGATTGCGAAAATCCGGCGCGATGTTCACATGCAGGTGCGCGGGAAATTTCTTCGTCTGCTCGCGAAGCGCCGTGAAGAACTCGATGTCGGCAAAGCGAGCCGCCTGAGCCGGATCCTCGATGGCTCCGACGAGATAGCCCGCGACCTCACCCGACGGCCTCAGCGCCAGATACCCGAATTGCGGATCGTGCCGCAGATAGCGCCCAAGCCACCGCTCCCGGAACGCCGCCCGAGCCGACTCGCTCTCGAATGATTTCGTATTGCTCGACTCAAAGAAGATGGCATCGATGCCCCGCTCGATTTCAGGCGTCGGACCGGCATCGAGCAGACGATGGATGGTAACTGTCTCGGACATTGCTCTCGCTTGTCACGCAATGGCGTTTGGACGAGGGCACCCCCTAAAAAAGCATCCCCCTGGCGCAACGCATCTACCCGGCGGCGTCGACGGCGGCAACAAGTTGTCTGCGAAACGACGGGGGCAAATCGGCCGGAATGGCAACGGGCATCGGTGCCGACGCCGTGTCGTTCGGTCTACTCGCGGTCGCCGGAGCGGAACGCCGGTCTGCCGGATTGGCGCCGCCGTAGTTGGGGCTAAAGGGCTCGTTCGGATCGTCCGGCATCGCCCGGATACGAGCCGACGGAGCTGCCTGCTCGGGCAGACCGTCCGCTTCCATCTGGACGGCGGGGCCTTGCGCGACATACTCCGCTGGCGTCGAGCCGGGATACGCCCCTGAGTAAGAACCCGCGTAATACGCGTCATTGTCGGTAGCGCATCCCGCCACCGAGACCGCAACCACGCCGGCCACCAGCGGGAACAGGACCGCGCGCAGGGCTTTAACCCGCCGTCGGCCGTTGGATAACGCGAACATGGAACACGCCTTCGACAACGCTACAAACGCTACAAAACCCAAGAACTGTCCGAGATTGAAACATCCGGGCGTTAATGCCGCCCTAACGGCTGCCAGCTTTTGGAAAAGCGCCGGCGGCCGGCTCGCGGAACGCGAGTCGCCTGCGCA
Organism: Hyphomicrobium sp.; assembly: GCF_019753045.1. GTDB lineage: Bacteria > Pseudomonadota > Alphaproteobacteria > Rhizobiales > Hyphomicrobiaceae > Hyphomicrobium_B. Next base: position 115,566 of record NZ_JAIELN010000017.1, on the reverse strand, counting down.
AACGAAAACCGGTCAGCGGGGAATGATGCCCGAAGCGCTGATACCGTTGAAAACGGCCTGCATGGCAATCGCCGCGAGCAGAATGCCAAATACCCGGATAAGCACGCGTTGCGCTGTAACGCCGAGCAAATGATTAAGCTCGTTCGCGAGAATGAGCAGCACGAGCGTTATGACCATCACCGCGGCGAGCGACGCCGTGACGATCGCAACGCCGAGTGGCTCGCCGCGCGCGTTCGCCGTCAGCAAGATACCGGCGCTCATCGCGCCCGGCCCCGCGATCAGCGGCGTCGCTAGCGGAAAAACAGCGATGTCGTCCTTCGTCTGAGCCTCCGCGCCTTCGGGCGGCGTGAGCTTGATCGCGCCGCCCGGCCTCGCAAAAATCATATCGAGCGCGATCAGCAGCAGAATGATTCCACCCGCGGCCTGCAACGCCGCGAGCGATACGCCGAGTTCACTCAGGATCGGATCGCCGAACAGCGTGAAAACAGCGAGAATGCACGATGCGATGAGCGTTGCGCGAATGGCGATGCCTCTGCGCACGTCGTAAGGCATCTTCGGCGTCAGCGTCGCAAACAGCACCGCCGCTTCGATCGGTCCGATCGTTACGAAAAACGTCAGAAAGCTTTTGAGCGCCATTTCAACCATTGTCGCGCGCCTCCAACGCCGCAACAAAAACCGAAGCAAAACGTAGAACTGCACGGCAACGCAGCGCTTTGCTCAACGCTCCGTCGATAAATCCAAGCACTCGATTTGACCGCCTGCTAACAATTCGAATTGGCTAACAATCAATATGGACACGGAACGAATCTCGCATGATCATCGTCGTTTCAGGGAGGGCGCCCAATCACCTAATTGAAAGGAGATTGCTAAGTGACCGAACGTGAAATGTCTTGCGACAATGGTTTCAAAGCCCAGCTCGCTGGGTTCAGCCTGACGACCGCCGAAATCCTTTATCGTCTTCCGGATCATCCGTCGCTCATCCAAAGCTATATCTGGCAGGAATACGACTCCGCGCCGCGCTTTCCAAAGCTCAAATCCTTTCTCGACTTTTGGACAGCAAAGCTCGAGGGCCAGCTCTACCGCGTAACCGTCGCGCATTCGAAGCTGATCCGCCCGGCGGAACTCAGATTGATCGGGACAGAATTTAAGCTGCACTAGGAAGCGAAGTTCGCGCTAAAGGCGGTCCGCCTTTTCGAGGACCGCCGCGCCGGGTTCGGAAATGGGGGATCGCGCGCCGCGTCGCGCGCGACGCCGAACGAATTCGATCATCGCCGAGGCTTTGGCGGCCTATGCGCGACGTAGCATTCCATCAGTCCGCGAGCAGGCCGACCGCCCCCCACTTTACGGAAGTGTAAGTACTGTTTCCCGCCGGATTGGGGTTACGGTCGGGCCTCACTGGGGAATTCCCAAGGACTCCGAAACTCCAGGCAGGGCGAAATGCACTGCCTTTTTTTTATTTTGCGGCCTTCACCGGGATCGTGACGACGATTGCAGTCCCCGGCGAGCGGGGTTCGACTTCAATCTTACTGCCGAGCTGCGCTGCGAGCATCCCCATCAGGCGATTTCCGATGCCTGACAACTTTTCCGATTCCGGCCTGTCACCCTGCCCGACGCCATCGTCCGCGACAACGAGCTTATAGACCTCTCCCTCCCGTCGAAAATCCACGACGATGTTTCCGGGGCGTTGACCAGGAAAAGCATGCTTCGTGGCATTGGTAACGGATTCATTGATGATCAACCCGAGCGGGACTGCCTTTTCCAAACTGACCGAATGGCTTTCGGCATTGCATTGGATTGCAACGGGGCGCATCGCGAGCCGCGACAACCGGAGGTCGGCGCACAGTTCTGTAATATAAGATTTCGTATCGACGAAAACCTGCTCGTCGCGCAGCTCCAGCCGCCGGTGTACGCGCGCGATCGTCTGCACGCGCTCCGCGGCCGAGGCCAACGCCTCGCGCGCCTCCGCATTTGCCGACCGCGATTGCAAGTTCAGAAGCGTGATGACATTGGCGAAATCATTCCTTGTGCGGTGGGCAAGCTCGTGGAGCAGCACGTCGCGATCCCGCACGGCTTCGCTGACACGCGCATGCTCGTCGGCGAGCGACACGAGCCCCGAATGCAAAGCTTCGACAACCGCCGAGATCGCAAATCCGATCACCACAAAGAGCGCGAGAGCCGCCTGGTCGGACCGGTCGACGGCCTCCACCCAATAGCGCGGCTCCATAAAGAAATACGAGACCGCCAGCGCGCTCAAAACCGTGGCGAAAAAGCCGTTGCCGCGATCGAGGAACGCCCCGGCAATAAAAATTATCGGAAAATATGCAAGGAATGGGTAGCGATGAGCCGCGTCCTGCACCCAATTTTGCTGGATCCAAACGACCAGTGCCACGAGTGCGACAGTCACAAGATAGCGCAACGCGACAGGAACTCTTCTCGAGGCGTCGGCAGCTCGGTGAACTGTCGAGATCCATCCTTGCATGCGCATGAAACGCGCCTCGGCAAGAATTGTTCAAAAGACTGTGGTTGCCTCCTTTCCGTTTCCTGAGGCATGAAGCTGCGAAGCGACCCGGTCATGCAAACCCGGCAAACCAAAAAAGAACGTGACGCTCGCTATGCTCTCTGGGCATAAGGAGCCCGAGGAGCTGCGCCTTCGTCTCGGCAGATTTTTTGGCGAGAAGTTGGACGCAGTTCCAGGCACCGACGGAGGACGAATGCAGCGCTGGCTTTTTCTGATTTTGATTGGACTGACATCTCCCGCAAGCGCTGCGTCGATTGATCAATCCCTGCTCAAGCTCGATCCGGAGGAGCGCGCGCATCAGGTCTGCATCCTGAAGGGCATCGACGATATCAAGCGCTCGAAGAAGTTGCGGCACGTCGATCGCGTAAAAACGAGCATCCTCTCGCGCGCAAAATTCGACGGTACCACGGTCGTCGCGAACGGCGGAGCCGTACGCGCCAATAATCATTGGTATCAGCTGAAGTTCACCTGCGCCGTCACGAGTGAGCAAATGAAGGCGACGTCATTCACCTATGAACTCGGCCCCGAAATTCCCGAAAGCCAATGGGAGGACCTCGGCCTGTGGAAGTGACGCTCCCCACGCGGCGGCAGATGCCGGCAATCGCAAAGTGAAATCATGTCCATCACGATCTATCACAACCCAAGTTGCGGAACATCGCGCAACACGCTTGCGATCATTCGCCAAAGCGGAGCGGAACCGCGCGTCGTTGAATATCTGAAGACGCCGCCGAGCCGCGATGAACTCCGAGCGTTGCTCCTTGCGATGGGCATTTCAGCCCGTGATCTGCTTCGCCGGAAGGGTACCCCGTACGACGAGCTTGGCCTCGACGATCCGAAATGGACCGACGATCAGCTGATCGGCCTCATGCTCGAGCACCCGATCCTCATCAATCGCCCGATCGTGGTGACACCCCTCGGCACCCGGCTTTGCCGGCCATCCGAAACTGTGCTCGACATCCTTCCCAACGCCGACATCGGCGCATTCACAAAGGAAGACGGCGAAGTCATCCCAGCGCGCGAAAAGAAATAAGTCGCCTTTGCGATGCTCGCGCGGGCGTGCCTGCTGGCGCCGGGAATATCTTTTGCAACGGGCGAGCATAAATCTCACGACATCTTAGGCAGTCCCCGCGCACCGAGAGAACGCCGAGTGCACGATGAACCATGTTCGTGCAGTCAGGCCCAAGCCCGAAGACGTCAGGGCGGCGAATAATGGCGCGTACTGAATATTACGAAAACCCAAGACACCAGTTATTTTCAAAGAGGAGATTGCCAGTGAAAGCTCCAAAATTCGTAGCGTGCGTTCTCACGGTACTCAGCGCCTCTGCCGGCGTCGCGCATGCGACGGACGCTTCGTCTGATTTGAAGCGATCGTGTGCCGGCCTTCCCAGCGTTTCAGTGCTGCGAGCCAGCCTCATCGCAGCGGCAAACAGCCCGAACGCCTTGAACGGCCTGCAGCTGCTCAACTGGGCGACGGTCGTCAACCGCGATGGCATCGTCTGCGCAGTCGCATTTCAAGGCGACGACCGCGGCGCGCAATGGCCGGGAAGCCGCGTGATCTCGGCGCAAAAGGCCAACACCGCGAATGCGTTCAGCCTCAACAAGCTCGCCCTTTCGACGGCGAACCTCTTCTCGGCCGTGCAACCGGGTGGAAGCCTTTTCGGCCTGCAGGAAAGCAACCCCGTCAACACCAGCGTCGCGTACGGCGGCGATTCACGCCTTATCGGCACCTCGAATGACCCGATGGTCGGCGGCAAAATCGGCGGTGTCAACGTCTTCGGCGGCGGGCTCGCGCTTTACGATGGCAGCGGAACGATCATCGGCGGCGTCGGCGTTAGCGGCGACACCTCGTGCCGCGACCACTTCGTCGCTTGGGAATTGCGCCACGTGCTGAAACTCGACTACGTGCCCTCAGGCGTTTCCGGCGATCCCAACCGGCCGGACAATATCATCTTCGACATCCCAACAGCGCAGGTCGCAGCGCCGTCACCCGTGCCAGGACCGAGCACAGGCGGCTTCGGACATCCGAAATGCATCAACACGGGCAACCCCGCCGCGCTCGATCCGATCCGCCACGTTTCGATCGCTTCATCGCATTGAGCCAACACAATCGGCAACCTGCTCGCGCAACGCGAGCCGGTTGCTCCACGAAAAACGCTGCATCAAACGCAATCTGGCCCGCTCCGCTCAACTGAAACAAGGATTTTTGAGTAACGGTTAAAGATCGCCGAAAAAGCGCTTTGGCTCGCGGCATCACTAAGAAACCGGATGCAGACCTAAGCTGGAGCCGCGTCTCTATTTTTTGGTTATGCGCGCCAAACAATTTCCAGCTGCCGGCAACCCTCAGCGACGCACGCATTCAACGGTAAATTTTCGCAGCAGAACCGTTTGGCGCCGCGCCGGGACGAGAATTGCATTTGACGTGTCGCCGCTTTGAGCAGAGCTTCCCCTCAAGGACGGGAATTTATCACCGCTTGTTCCGGGGGGACCGGAGCGATGCTATGCCGACTTCATTTGGCAAGGTGATCTTCGCGTCGGATATCGGACGATATCCATCCCAATTTTCCATTTCTCATTTTGAAAAATAGCCGCTGGCACCAGGAGATTTTCCATGCTCGCTTCACGGCCCTCAACGAAGATCACCGGGCTGCTCGCAGCCGTGGCTCTCACTCTTCCATCGCTTTCTGCCTCACCCGCGCAGGCCCAATCCCAACCCAACATCGTCGTCATCATGGGCGACGACATAGGCATGTGGAACATCGGCGCTTACCACAGGGGATTGATGGCCGGGCGAACGCCAAACCTCGACAAGATGGCCAAGGAAGGCATGCTGTTCACGGACTATTACGCCGAGGCGAGTTGCACGGCAGGTCGCGCCAATTTCATCACCGGCGAGCTTCCGATCCGCACCGGCATGACGACGGTGGGTCAAGCGGGCGCTGCGATCGGCCTCCCTGCCGAGGCCATCACCATAGCAACGGCGTTGAAATCGATGGGCTACGCCACAGGCCAATTCGGCAAGAACCACCTGGGCGACAGGAACGAATTCCTCCCGACCGTCCACGGCTTCGATGAATTCTTCGGCTACTTATATCATCTCGATGCGATGGAAGATCCGGCCCATCCCAACTATCCGCAGAACCTTCTGAATGTCGTCGGCCCGCGCAACATGGTCCATAGCTGGGCGACGGATGTCGACGATCAGACCGAGATGCCGCGTTGGGGCAAGATCGGAAAACAGCGGATCGAAGACGCCGGCACGCTCTATCCCAAGCGCATGGAAACGGTCGACAACGAGATCCGCGACCTCGCAGTCAACTTCATGGATAAAGCCAAAAAGGATGGCAAGCCGTTCTTCGTCTGGCTCAACCCGACGCGCATGCACATCGTCACCCACCTCTCTCCCAAATACGAGGCGATGCGCAATTCAGAGAATGGCTGGTCGGAAGAAGAGGCAGGCATGGCGCAGCTCGACGACGACGTCGGGCTCGTGATGCAGAAGATCAAGGACCTCGGCGTCGACGACAACACCATCGTCGTCTTCACGACCGACAACGGCACCGAAGTCTTCACGTGGCCCGACGGCGGCCAAACGCCGTTCGCGCAGTCCAAGGGAACCGTTCTCGAAGGCGGCTTCCGCGTACCTGCTATCGTTCGCTGGCCCGGCCACGTACCGGCGGATTCAGTGCAGAACGGAATCTTTTCCGGCCTCGACTGGTTTCCGACGTTGGTCGCCGCCGCCGGCAATCCGAACATCACGGAAGAACTGCTGAAAGGTAAGCAGGTCGGCGACCGGACGTACAAGAACCATCTGGATGGCTACAACCAGCTCGATTGCATCTCCGGCAAGGGCCCATCCGCGCGCCACGAGATTTTCTATCTCGGCGAAAGCACAGTCGGCGCGGTGCGCATCGACGACTACAAGTTCCGCTTCATCGATCAGCCGCAAGGTTGGGTGGGACAAAAGACGCACCCCGACATCCCCTACATTACCAACTTGCGCCTCGATCCGTTCGAACGCACGGGCTGGCCGGAGAGCGGTACGAAGGAAGGCGGACAGCAATACTTCGATTGGTTCAAGTATCAGTTCTGGCGCTTCGTGTTCGTTCAGCAGATGGTCCAGAAGGAACTTCAGACGTTCCTCGACTTCCCGCCAATGCAGCGAGGCGCGAGCTTCAACCTGGACGCTGTCAAAGCGGAAATGCAGAAGCGGATGGAGCAGGCCGAAGCCGCAAGCAAAGGCACCGGTCAGTAACACAGCAGGTGTGATCGGCGGCCGGCGCGCGGAACGCGTGTCGCCGATCACAACTCAAAAACTACGGCCGGCTCCGCGGAGCGGAGTCGCCGATCGCAAAACAAAAGACTATTAATTTTGCGTCTTGGCAGTCGCCGCTGAATTGTCGGCCTTCGCCGGAGCCGGTGTCGCGCTAGACTTGTCGGCCGCTGCCGCTGGCGTCGTCGCAGCCGAAGAGCCGGCCGCCGATTTCGCTTTCAGGTCCTTTTTGCACTGGGCGCGGAATTTGACACGCTCCTTGCCGTGCAAGCCCTTTGCGTCGGCCTGCTTCGAGCATTCGATCGACTCAGGCGTCTTCGGTTTGGATTTCGAATCTGCAGCGAAAGCCCCAGTCGACGTGGCCGCAATCGCAACGGCCGCCAGCAATGTCGTGAAAGATTTCATGTCGTCATTCCTTTAGTTTTTTCGGATCAGTTACGTTGCACGGCGTGTCAGTTCCACCATCCGCGCCGCGAGCGGTAGTCTTCGCTGAGGTCCTCGCGGTCGTGACGAATGTCCGTCACGTCCCGATTGAACTTTTGCTCTGCCCCGCGAAGCTCGACGGCCTCTTCACGGGCATTTTCCCTGGCCTCATGGGCGGCCCAGACTTCGTCATGCAACCACGCCCAGCGCGCATGGCGGCGCGCATCGCTGAGCTCCTGGCGTTCCTCATCGATATGGCGCACATCGCTGGCGATTGCGGCGCTATCTCGGCGAATGTCGTTCCGATCTGTGCGTATGTGAGTATTGTAGTCATAAGCGTAAGCCGTGGACATCGAGGTTGCAGCGACACCGGCGGCTAGAGCGATAGCGGGAAAAATCCTATTCACGTGACTCTCCATGGAGACGCGTTGAATGCGTTGGCTCAGCGGCGTCCTCGCGCTTTTGCCGTTCGGGATAATTGAAAAGGGATGCCACCCGACGCAGCGCAGATTGCGCGCCTTCGGTTGAACCGTTTCGGAATAGGGAGTTCACAGACCGTTCAGGATTCGGTCATCGCTTTGCTAACGTCCGCCCAGCCGCCAGGCGCTCAGGAAATTTCCGATAGCTCTCGGTGGAGCGGCAGCATGCTGTCGCGAGCCCAATCATCGAGGGACGCGAATATCCCAGTCGCTGGCCAGCGCGGATCGGGCTCGGTCCGCTTGCTCCACGTCATATGGACTTCCGCGACGCGGCCATCGGCGAGACGGAATAATGCGTCGTCGGTGTCATCGCGCCGTGCGATCAGCCGAACGGCCTCGCCGTAGAGAACGTGACGGCTCGAGACTTCGAGCCGAAGCTGGGCTTCGAGACCCGCGCAGATGGCCTTGTCTTCGACCGGATACCACGGCTCGAGCCAATCGAAACCGTCCGCCATTTCACTGCACCCTCTGAAAAATACCCGTGTCCCCGCCCCGAAAACGCATCGTCGCGCACCTTCTATGCAGCGGCAAGCAGCTAAGCAACGGCTTCCGTCATCCTCGACCGAGCGAACCGACGCTGCGCTGTGTATCACAATGCTGCAATAGGATGTCGTCAGACTATTTCTGTCGGTTGATCGCGCTTGAAGCGGGCGCCGGCGAAATGAAAAAGACGACGGAAATGCTCAAGCCACGTCATTCTTTTGACCCAGTTTGCGTATAAGCTTGGCCTTGCGGGATTTCAGAGTATTGCGCGACGGTGTGCAAAATCACACCGCGTTTGCAAGCGTATTCGGAGCCCGCTATGCGTATTCTTCCCCTCCTGCCATGGGCCGCGATCGCGGTCATTTGCGTCACTCAGACCAGCACCGCGCGCTCTCTTCCCGGCCCGTTGGGATCGCCACAACCCGTCGCTGCGCCGGGAAATATCCTGCCCGCCTTCGTCTCACCGGGAACGCTCGGGGCATTTCTCACCGCCGTGCGTGACGCGACTTTCATCACGTCCGAAAGCCGTACGGCTGCGGAAACCCTCAGCGCCAGATTTTTCGACGACGCCGAGACCAGGAGCGACGTTTCTAAACGCCCGGAACCTGCTGCGGCGTCGGCAATTAGCAACGTTCACGTACCGTATATTTTCGCAGCGGCCCTTTTCGAACCAAGTCTTGTCCAACCGGGGAGCGCTTCTCCCAAACACACAACAAAACAACGACGCGTTGCGCGGCGTGCGCAAGCACAGCGGCCCGTTGCTCGAAGCTTTGAAAATGCACCGCGTCCAGTCCGGCTCCAGCCCGCACGTGATCAACTCTCCAAAGCCGACCTTCTTTGGTTGAACGGATAATCGAGCGCCGGAAGCCATTCAGGATTTATCTCAAAGGATTTGGGTATGTCGGCACCTTCCATTCAAATTTCCAATTTCGCCGCGCATGCAATCGACATGGAATACGATGTCGAGAGGATCATGTGGCATAGCTTGGCCGATAGCGAGAAACGGCAAGTAAGCATTCCGGATCAGGATCGCGGAACATCTTTGCTGCTCATGATGCGCGACGACTTCAAGGAAGCGCTGCGGGCGATGCACAGTCATGTCATCCTGTCGAACGCGCTGCGCAAACGTCAAAACCTCGCGCAGATTCATGTGTTCGTCGGCTACGGCGGAGGCTTTTCTGAGGTCCTGCCGGTCGACGACATCGTGGCCGAAGTCATCAAAGAAGGGGCGGCCGGCGACGGCGATCTCAAAATTCTCTGCCATTGGAATATCGATCGAAATGGGAGGACGGTTTTCCCGTTTCAGCCGGGCCGCCTCATGGAGGTGGAGCGCGTCATCAAGCTGGTTCATCTCCAACAACGAGCCGGAGAACTCATTGCTCTAGCGAATGCATGCGCAGCCGAGGCGGACCAAAAGGGCGGAACCTGGCTTCAAAAGCGAGGATAAACCACGCAAGCCCCTCACCTACCCCCACCACACGCCACCACTCCACACGACATCTCATCGCGACCATCACCACCCGCATCGCTCGCGCCCATTCCACGCATGCGCATCCATCCGGCGCGACGGCAAGCGTCCGCGACGGCCAGCTCGCGGATCTCGAAAAGAGAAACAGCAAACGTGCACGGCGGCCGGCTCGCCGGAGGCGAGTCGCCGTGCACAAAACAACAAAGGGACGGGGCGGCACGGCCTCGCTCTTTGCAGTTGGATTTGGGATGCGGACCGATGCCGCCCCGTGCATGCCAACTCTCCGCCTCGGCTCCGGCCCTTGCGTCCGGCGCCTCTCGTATGAGTGCGGATCGCCTGTGAAAAGCGACCCCTGAGCCGTCGAACCCGCCATCCGCCCCCGCATCTCCTTTCGAGAAGGCGTTTCACCGCGCCGCCTCCTCAGAGGCCCGCGCGCGGCAGGCAGCGAACCCGCGGCATACCGATTTCTCCGCGCGACCCCGCATGCTCTTCACCACACACGTCTCGCGGCACGAGCTCATGCCCTTTGTCAGCGTGGCAAGATGCGGGAAGTATGCGAGCGCGGACGAGAGCGGGGATAAGTTTTCGGTGACCGTCTCGAAACGCAGTTAAGGCGGCACTGCTTCCCCACCGTCATCCCGGCGAAGGCCGGGATCCAGCCAACGTGCAGCGCACACGCACAGCGGTAGCCTGCGCTACGCTCCCGTCATCCTCGACCGAGCGCGGTGAAACCGCGTCGAAGGTCGGGGATCCAGCGTGAGACTCGTCGAAGACGCAATATCGAGCCTCCGGCGCTTCTAACGCTGGATCCCCGAACGCGCATCGCTGCTCTCACGCGTTCGAGGATGACGAAGGTTGAGTTGAGCGCACTTGCAAGTCACGGCCGGACAAAAGGAGTGCGCCGTGCGCACAATGACCGGGGATAAGTTTAAGCGTGGGGCACATCCCAAACGACAAAGTCATTTCGCCGTCGTAGTCGTTTCGGAGGGGCATAACAAGGCATCGAATCGCGACCTAAAAAAGAACCATTACCAGCTAATTAGATATATTACCCTCTTCGGACTCGCCCCCGTTAGTCGGAACATAATCCATGTGCGATGGCCAACGACTTCGACGTGATAGAGCCCGCAAAAGATTGCGAAAGCTTCTTTCTCGAACTGACAAGCCATCACTGCTGCGCACAGTCTGGGTGCTAGATCGCGCGCGATATGATCCCGATTTTGTTCAGCCCAGCGGCTACAATTTCCCCCCCGAAGCTTTGACGCCGGAGTATGGGAACGCACATGCGATTTATCCATGGGAACTCGAAACGCTTCTCACCGAACTTCTTTATGTGCGGGGAAATAGGGGGCAGAGGATTGCGAATGCAAGATCCTGGGCTCTAATAGCGACCACAGCGAATTGCATCCGAACCATCGAAGATGCCGAATACGCTCTATTTGCTGAAGAGGGGCAGATACTTCGCGAGATGTCGCGGATTGGATATCGTCAATTTCGCTGGCAACCGCAAAATTGGGACGGCGCAGAGTACGTCCGTTGGTGGTCAATTTTTCGCGGCACCGATCTATCCAGAATATTTGAACGATTGATGGGGGTCAGCGTCGATAAAATCCTCTCTGTCGGGATCACTTGGAATCACTTGTTCAACTCACAGATGCAGACTGAAAGAATTCAGATATCGGACCACCCTAATATTTCTCAACAAGATGTTGACACCGTAATGCATTTACTAAGCGCTCCAATAGACGAACTTGAAGAATCTTCGCGTGAAGTGATCGCTCAAGGAGGATCGACCGCCTATCGCCGTGGCGTGCTGCGCCGCACCCCCATCATAAGAAATATGTCAAATGGCATTACCTCTTATATGCGTCCCATGGAATTGCTTTTAAAATGGAGAATATCATCAGGATTATACTACGATGTTATCGGAGACCGCGAAGTCAGGGACAGAAATCTAATTGGCATAGCGTTTGAACAGTATATTCGAGATCTGTTCGCAGCCAAATTTATCAACTGCACAATTGTTGGCGATTTAACCTACGGCAGCGCCGCACGCCCCCGAAGGACTCCTGACGTATTGGTGTGTCAAGGGAATATCGTGAGGCTCGTTATAGAGTGTAAAGCCATCAAACTCCCACTACCCGTCCAAACTACCCTAGGGGACACACCCGAGCGTTCAAGGGTGATCGAGGATATCGCAAGAGGCATAAAGCAGGTTTGCGAGTTTGACTTCCGCTTAAGCAATGAGATCCCGGAGCTTGACCTTCAATATCCCGACGATTTGCTAAACGTCGTGGTAACCCTCGATGATTGGGTTTTTCTTGGACACGATGTTAAACGCGACATCGTTGATCGTGCCCGCGTATTGCTGGACGCCGATGAGCTGTCTGACGCTGCCTCGGCGGTAGGACGGACCATTCTATGTAATGCCGATGAAATTGAAAAGCTGTTGACAATTTACACACCCGAAGGTGTGTTTGATCTTCTTCGCAATTCCCTTTCCGACGAACATCATGCGTCACCGTTAGGTGCAGTGATGTCGACGCATCGAGCCGGACGGATGACTCAAACGCGCAACCCCTTGGCCGATCGCGTGCATGAATTTCTGAGAGTATAAGAGTAGTTAGGTTCGAAACCTGTGGAATAAAATCGAGCACTAGAAGTTTTGGCGACAACCCCTCACCCCATCCGCCACCACTTCCCCCCACTCCACACACCCACCTCATCCCCACCGCTCTCACCCACTTCCGCCAGCTCCACCAGCTCCGCATAGACCGCACGCGTACAAAGCGCCTCCAGCCTCCCGCGCACGAGCACGTAGGGTTTCAATCCACCATCAGGCTCCGACGGCTGGAACCGCAGCGGATGCTCAGGCCCGATCGTCACCACATCATCGACGTTCGTTCGAAGCGTAATCGTCCGCGCACGGCCCTCGCCCACCGCCGCCATCTCGACGGCGAGGAACGGCGCGTCCTCCACCTCGACGTCGACCTTCTCCGCGGGCGTGACGAGATAGGTCCGGCCGTCGTCGTCCTTCCGAAGGATCGAGGCGAACAGCTTGACGAGCGCGATGCGCCCGATTGGGCTGCCCTGGTACGTCCAGGTGCCGTCGCGGCGGATCTTCATGCCGATGTCGCCGCAGTAGGGCGGGTTCCACTTTTCCACAGGTCTGACGGTCTTCTCCCCGCCCGCTCCCGCGCCCTCGGAAGCGGCCCGCAGCAGCGCTTCGAGGCCCGATGACGGCTGCGACGGATGTGCATCAGACTCCACGTTCAGACGGCTAACGTCCGATTTTTCATTCGCCATTTACGTTCCGCGCAATCGCGGGCCTCAAAGAGTGCAACATCCTAACGTAACGTTCACTTGACCCTATGAGGGCCGGGCAGGATCGTCTAGGTTCACGCCACCGCCGGGAACGCCATTCCTCGGCCGTTGTTTCCAAAGGCGTTTTTGCCACAAAGAATGACAAGAAGCTGCCGCGCGAGGCCTCCCTTATGAGCACTGTCGTCGAAACCCACACCGATATCGTGCCGCGGCTCGAAGCCGCTGCCGAACGCGTGCAGCGCGCGCACAAGGCTGCCGCGTCCGTCATCTTCGGACAGGATCTGGTCATCGAGCGCACGCTCATCACGATCCTCTCAGGCGGACACGCGCTGCTCATCGGCGTTCCGGGGCTCGCGAAAACGCTGCTCGTCGAAACGCTCGGCAAGGTGCTGGGCCTCGACGCCAAGCGCATTCAGTTTACGCCCGACTTGATGCCATCTGACATCATCGGCTCCGAAGTGCTGGAAGACGAACCCGGCCGCGGCCGCTCGTTCCGTTTCATCAAGGGCCCGATCTTCACGCAGCTGCTGATGGCGGACGAAATCAACCGCGCGTCTCCGAAGACGCAGTCGGCGCTGCTGCAGGCGATGCAGGAGCATCACGTCACCGTCGCAGGCCAGCGCCACGATACGCCCGCGCCGTTCCACGTGCTCGCGACGCAGAACCCGCTCGAACAGGAAGGAACGTATCCGCTTCCCGAAGCGCAGCTCGACCGGTTCCTGCTGCAGGTCGACGTCAGCTATCCCGATCTCGCCGCCGAGCGCCGCATGCTCTACGCGACGACCGGCACCGAAACGCCGAAGCTCGAAGCCGTCATCTCCGCGCAGGAACTGATGGCGACCCAGCGCCTTGTCCGCCAGATCCCTGTGCCGGACAAGGTCGTCGAAGCGATCCTGAAGCTCGTGCGCTCGGCCCGTCCAGGCACCGGCGCGAACAACGACACCGACCGCTTCGTCGCCTGGGGTCCGGGACCCCGCGCCAGCCAGGCGCTGATGCTCGCCGTCCGCGCGAAAGCTCTCATCGATGGCCGCCTCGCGCCGTCCGTAGATGACGTCGTCGCACTCGCCGAGCCGATCCTGAAGCACCGCATGGCGCTGACATTCGCCGCCCGCGCCGAAGGCGAAGACCTCACTCATATCATCGCGCGTCTCGCGGCGGCCGTGGAGTAGGTGCACGCATGGCGAGCCCACTAGGGCGGACAAGCGGCGGAAGCGAAGGCCCAACCGCGGAAAGCCGGCGCGTTCTGGGGCTCGAGCGCGAAGCCGTCTCGCTGGTCGATCGCATGCCGGAGTTGCTGATGGAAGCGGCGCGCATCGCCTCGACCGTCGCGCAGGGCATTCACGGGCGCAGGCGCGCGGGTCCCGGCGAAACGTTCTGGCAGTTCCGGCAATATCAGGCTGGCGAGAATGCGAGCCTCGTCGACTGGCGGCGCTCCGCGGGCTCCGATCATCTCTACGTTCGCGAACGCGAATGGGAAGCGGCGCACACGCTTTATCTCTGGCCGGACGTCTCGCCGTCGATGGATTTCAAAAGCCATCTGTCGAACGTGACGAAGCGCGACCGCGCGCTTGTGCTGGCGCTCGCCTCGGCCGAACTCTTGGTGCGCGGCGGCGAACGGGTCGCCCTTCTCGCGCAGACGCTGCCGACCGCGAACCGCAACGCCGTGACGCGCATTGCCGAGACGATCATCGTCAACGCCAAATCGGATCTGACGCAGAAAAGCCTGCCGCCGAATGCCGGTCTCAATCGCTTTTCGGGCCTCATCCTCTTCAGCGACTTTCTCGCCCCGGTGCACGCCATCCGCGAACGCCTGGAAGGCTACGCAGGTAACGGCGTCGGCGGCCACTTGGTGCAGGTCCTCGATCCGGCGGAAGAAACGCTGCCCTATCAAGGCCGCACGGAATTCACGACACCCTCCGGCAACCAACGCTGGGTCGCCGACCGCGCCGAAACGCTGCGTCAGAAGTATCAGGAGCGGTTCGCCGCCCATCGGGCCGAACTCGCGGAAATGGCGAAGCGGTTCGGCTGGTCGCTCCTCACGCATCACACCGACCGTCCGGCGTCCGAACCTCTGCTGTCGCTGCTGATGCGCCTCAACGGTTCGGCGACGGGCTACCGCTGGATATCGTCGAGCTCGGATGCCGTCTCGACTGAAACCAAGGAGCGCGCTCGATGAGCCTCGGCCCGCTCGCTTTCCTCAATCCTTGGCTGCTTGCGGCGCTCGTCACGCTGCCCGTCATCTACTGGCTGCTGCGCGCCGTGCCGCCGCGCCCGACGCAAGTCGAATTTCCGCCGACGCGCATCCTCGTCGGCCTCGAGAACGATGAGAAGACAGCCGAGAAAACGCCGTGGTGGCTGACGCTCATTCGCCTCGTCGCCGCAACGCTCGTCATCCTCGCCGTCGCCGAACCCATTCTCAATCCGTCGAAGGGCTCGAACCTCGGCGGCACCGGCCCGGTGGTCGCGTTCGTGGATAACGGCTGGGCGGCAGCGTCCCGCTGGCCGGAACGCGCGAACATGCTCGAACGCATCATCGGCGAAGCCGAAAGCGGCGGACGCCCCGTCGTCATCGTCCCGACCGCGGCGACGAGCAAACTCCACAGCGTCAAGATCGAGCCGCCGGGTGAAGCCCGCAGCACGGCAGCCGCACTCGCGCCCGAACCCTTCGATCCAGATCGCCAAGCCGCATTCACCGCCTTGCAATCGGCGCTGTCGGAAGCGGGCGTGAAGAACCCAAGCATCGTCTGGCTGCACGACGGCATCGACCACAAATCCGAGGTCGGCGACGTTGCGAAGGAACTCCAAAACCTGTCGGGGAATGGCACCTTCGCCGTGCTCGACGAAACGAACGGCCGCGAAGCGCTAGGCCTCGTCGCCAACCTCGCCGAGAAAGGCAAGCTCGAAGCCGTCGTCCTGTCACCGGGAGGTCCCGCACGCGAGGGCACGGTCAACGCGTACTCCG
Source organism: Hyphomicrobium sp. (assembly GCF_019753045.1). Classification (GTDB taxonomy): domain Bacteria; phylum Pseudomonadota; class Alphaproteobacteria; order Rhizobiales; family Hyphomicrobiaceae; genus Hyphomicrobium_B. The sequence goes on along the minus strand of NZ_JAIELN010000017.1, from coordinate 99,639 downwards.
CGCGCGGCGAACGTCTCGGCGAAGCGCCGTTCAAGCTCGCCTCCGGAGCGACATCCGCCAAGGCAACGTTCGAACTGCCGCTCGAATTGCGCAATCAGGTCGCCCGTATCGAAATCGCGAGTGAACGCTCGGCGGGCGCCGTGAGCCTGATCGATGCCATGACGCAATGGCACCGCGTCGGTCTTCTCTCGGGCGAAAGCCGCGAAGAGGCGCAGCCACTGTTGGCGCCGCTCTACTATGTTCAAAAGGCGTTGAAGCCCTACGCCGACGTCGTGGTCACGAAGGATTCAAACCTCGTCCAGGGTCTCGATTCCGTTCTGAAGCAGAACGTATCTGTGCTCGTGCTCGCCGACATCGGCACGCTCGCGGGCGAAGCCGCAGAAAAGGTCGCCGACTTCGTCGATCGCGGCGGCCTGCTCGTTCGCTTCGCCGGACCAAGACTTGAAAAAGCGGGCGACGATCTCCTCCCCGTCGCGCTGCGCTCGGGAGGCCGGTCGCTCGGCGGCGCCTTGTCGTGGTCGTCGCCACAGCCGCTCGCGCCGTTCGACGAGAGCAGTCCGTTCTCCGGTCTGACGATCCCGAAGGACGTGACGATCAACCGTCAGGTTCTCGCCGACCCCGCCGAACTCACGCCCGACGTCGAGATCTGGGCGCGTCTCAAGGACGGAACACCGCTCGTCACGTCGGCGAAACGCGGCAAGGGCCGGTTGGTGCTCTTCCACGTGACCGCAAATTCCGACTGGTCCAATCTTCCGATCTCCGGGTTGTTCGTCGAAATGCTTCGCCGTCTTTCCACCATGGGCGTGGTTGGCGCCTCGGCTTCCGGACAAGGCGACGGCACGAAGGTCGAGAATTCCGATACGACAGCGAAGGCGCGCAACGACGCGAGTTCCCTCGCCCCGCTGAAAACGCTCAACGGCCTCGGCACGCTCGTGTCACCGCCGCCGACCGCGGAACCGCTGAAATCGTCGGAACTGCAAACGGCAAAACCAAGCTTCGAGCATCCGCCCGGCTACTACGGCCAGTCGGCGAGCCCGCGCGCACTCAACGTGCTCAACGCGAAAAGTGCGCTCATACCGTTCCCGGCGCTACCGGCGGGCGTCACGCGCTTGAGCTATGACAACGCTGCAAGCACGGCGCTGAAACCTGCATTGCTCTCGACCGCGCTCATGCTGCTCTTCCTCGATATCCTCGCCGTGATGCTGCTGCAGGCCGGCGGCATCCGCGGGTTGTTCTCACGCCGTCCGCGACGCTCGAGGGCAGCTGGCGCCGGCGCTGCCGCGCTTGCATTCGCGGTACTTGCATTCGCAGGCGCAGGCGATGGCAAAGCCCAGGACATCCAGCCGAATTTCCAGGACATACCGCAGCTCGACAATTTCGCGCCGATGCAGCCGGCTCAGTCCGGCCCGGACGTCGTACGCCGCGCGCCGACACCTGCCGACAAAGCCGCGATCGATGCGACCAGCAAAGTCACGCTCGCGTACGTGACGAGCGGCGACCGCGAAACCGACGAAACGAGCCGCGCCGGCTTACAGGGGCTCGGCCGCGTTCTTCAGACCCGAACCGCCGTCGAGCCCGGCGAGCCCGCGGCCGTCGACATCACCAAGGATGAGATCGCCTTCTATCCGATCCTCTATTGGCCGGTGCTGGAATCCGCCGAAGCCCTTCCCGACTCGACGATCGCCAAGATCGACGCCTACATGAAGGAAGGCGGCCTGATCATATTCGATACGCGGGACTACGGTCAGGGCGGCGCGAATACGCTGCCGCTCGCGGGACGCGGAGGCACCGCCTTGCAGCGGCTCTTGAGCAAGCTCGACGTGCCGCGCTTAGAACCCGTTCCCGAAAACCACGTCGTGACGAAGTCGTTCTATCTGTTGCGTACGTTCCCGGGACGTTGGGACGGCGGCCAGCTCTGGGTCGAAGCCATTTCGAACAACGACAACGAAACGCATAAGGCGCGCGTCTCGGACGGCGTCACGTCCATCATGATCACATCGAACGATCTTGCAGCCGCCTGGGCGCTCGACGATCGCGGCCGCCCGATGTACCCGGTCGTGCCCGGCGGCGAGATGCAGCGCGAAATGGCGTTCCGGGGCGGCATCAACATCGTCATGCACGCGCTGACAGGCAACTACAAAGCCGATCAGGTTCACGTACCCGCTCTCCTCGAGAGACTGGGGCAATAGAGGCATAGCTTTTGAACTGGTCGATCACATTCGCTCCGCTGCTCCCCGTCCCGGTTCTCATCGGCCTGACGGTGCTGGCTGTCGCGCTGATCGTGGCGCTGCTGTTCCGTCGCTCGCGCGGAGCCTTCATTCGCGCCGCCGCGCTCGCGGCGCTGATCGGCGCGCTCTTCAATCCGATCCTAAAGGAAGAGCAGCGCGAAAGCCTCGCCAACGTCGCGATCGTGGTTTTGGACGAAAGCCCGAGCCAGAAGCTCGCCGACCGCAGCAAGCAAATGGAGGCCATCCGCTCCGACTTGGAGACGAAGTTCGCGAAGATTCCGAACCTCAACATCAAGTGGGTCACGGGCGGCGTTCCCTCCGAGGCCGCGCCGCCAGGAACGAACCTTTTCACCGATCTTAACGCCGCGCTGAATGACACCGCGCCCGACCGCATCGCGGGCGTCGTCTTCGTAACCGACGGTCAGGTGCATGACGTTCCGAAATCGGCCGCGGCGCTCGGCTTCGATGCGCCGGTTCACACCCTGTTGACGGGCAAGCCCGACGAGTTCGACCGGCGGATCGAAGTCATCGAGGCGCCACGCTACGGCCTTGTCGGACAGTCGCGCAAGATTGAGGTCGCGGTGCGCGAGACGGGACACGCGCCGTCTGCGAATTCAGGTGCAGCAACGTTGAAGGTCCGCCGCGAGGGCCAGCCGGACGAGACGGTGCGTACCGAAATCAATCGCAACGTCAAAATCGACATGCCGATCCCGCACACGGGGACGAACATCGTCGAGATCGAGCTTCAACCCGTCGAAGGCGAACTGACGACGGCCAACAACCGCGCCGTCGTTGCGGCCGAGGGCGTACGCGAAAATCTCCGCGTGCTGCTCGTATCCGGCGAACCCCATCCCGGCGAGCGCACGTGGCGCAACCTTCTGAAATCCGACGCGGCCGTCGATCTCGTGCATTTCACGATTTTGCGTCCGCCTGAAAAGCAGGACGGGACGCCCATCAATCAGCTTTCGCTGATCGCGTTCCCGACGCGCGAGCTCTTCTCCGAAAAGATCAACGAGTTCGACCTGATCATTTTCGATCGCTACGAGCACCGCGGCATCCTGCAGCTGCTCTACTATGACAACATTGCCCGCTACGTGAACGATCACGGTGGCGCGCTTCTCATTGCGGCCGGCGACGATTACGCGAGCCCCTACAGCATTTATAAGACGCCGCTCGCGCCCGTGCTGCCCGCGCCGCCGACCGGCCGTGTCCTCGAAATGCCGTTCAAGGCCAAGGTGACGCCGGACGGACAGAAACATCCCGTCACGAAGGACCTGCCCGGCTGGAACGCGGCTCAGGTGGCGGATGCGTCGCCCGAACCGACGTGGGGAAAATGGTACCGCCAGGCTGAGGTAACGCCGCAGCGCGGCCGCGTCGTCATGAATGGCGCCGAGGACAAGCCGCTCCTCATCCTCGATCGCAAGGGCAAAGGCCGTGTTGCGCTTTTGACGTCCGATCACGCGTGGCTGTGGGCCCGCGGTTACGACGGTGGCGGACCGCACACCGATCTTCTCCGCCGTCTGTCGCACTGGCTGATGAAGGAGCCCGATCTCGAGGAAGAACGTCTCATCGCGTCAGCCAAAGGCCTGAAGCTGACGATCGAGCGCCACTCGATGGAAGACAAGGTCGGCCCCGTCAAGATCCTCGGTCCCGGCGGCGATACCTCGAACGTGACGCTCGACGCCGTGCCGGTCGAAGCGGGCGTGTGGCGCTCGGCCATCGATGTGAAGCTTCCCGGACTCTATAAAATTGAAACCGATGGTCCCGATGGCGAGCTGACGGCGGTCGCCAACGCCGGCGTCGAAGACCCGCGCGAAATGAGCGAGGTGACGGCGACCGATCAGAAAATGAAGCCGATCGCCGATGCGACGGGCGGCGGTGTTTTCTGGACGAAGCCGACGAGCGTGCTCGCGTCTGCAACCGATATCGATGTACCGCGTATCTCAATGATGTCGGCCGCCAAAGTAATGGCAGGGTCCGGCTGGCTTGGCCTCAAGGACCGCCAGGCCTATCTGACCCGCGGCGTCAAGCTGACGCCGATGTTTACGGGCCTCGCAGCGCTTTCGGCTCTGCTGGCCTTGATCGCGTTGGCTTGGTGGCGTGAGGGAAGATAGCGATAAGCAATAGCGATGGGGCACGACACAATGGGTCACGCTCTGAACAATGGGCCGGTCGGCGTTATCGGCAATGACGAATTCGGCGTGGCGATCGCCGAACGCATCGCCGGTTGCCGCCTCCGTGTCATGTACGCAGCACTGTCCGGCTCCCCGCCGGTCGCCTACGGCGAAATGCTCGAGCCGGCGAGCGAGTCGAACATTGCCATGCGATGCCCGATCGTGCTTGCCGCCATCGAAGACACCGAGACGTTCCGCCGGCTCCTCGTGGGCGATGGAGCGAAGGCCGTTTCAGGCGGACTGCAGCCGGGCTCCGTACTCGTCGATCTCGGCGCCCGCACGCCGCGTGAATTTCAAACACTGTTCGAAGTCCTGGAGCCGCGAAACGTCGCGCTGGTCGACGCTGCATCGATCAGCGCCCCCGAGGCGACGCTGCACGGCCACGCGAAAATTCTGCTCGGCGGCGACCTCGCATCGGTCGAAATCGCAGAAAGCATTCTGGCGCTGCTCGGCAACGTCGAACGCACCGGCCCCCTCGGCAGTGCGCACGCCGCGGCCGCGCTGATGGGCTATATCGAAGCCGCACAATCGGTCGCCCGCGAAGAAGCACTGGCGCTCGGTGCGGCCTGCGGACTGACACCGGAGACGCTGAAACGCGTCCTGTCCGACGAAGCGGCGCCACGCGAACTGAACGTCGTGCAGCTCGCTCGCCGCGCCGCCCTCGCCCGCAGGATCGCCCGCGACCGCCGCGGCAGCGCCGATATCATCAACCTCGCGGCCGAAAAACACGCACGAAACCGCGAAAATCGTTGATGACCTGCAACTCGGGGACCGAATCAATCGAGCAGGGAACGCGACTCACGTAGACATCGGGACCGGTTGCTCACCCTGAGGCTCCCATGTCGCTCCTTTTCCGAATTGTCTACGCCACGCACGCGAATGGCACCCATCATAAGCTGGCGCTCGACGCGCTCGAAGCCATGGCGCGCGACGACAGCGAAGAGTGGACGCGCCTTTTCCTGAAGCATGTCGACCGCTACCTCGAGGGCTCGAAAGCGCCCGACGTGACGTTCAAGGATTTCAAGAACCACGTCCTGCACGTCTCTGAGAACTATTGGGGCGGCGCGCTCGAGAAAACGAACGAATGGTACAGCCGCACCGTCTTTGAACTCAAAGCCGGCAACTGGCCCGAAGCAGTCTACGCCGCAGGCGTGCTGAGCCACTACTTCACCGATCCCGTCATGCCGTTTCACACCGGCCAGACCGAAGCCGAAAACGCCATTCATCGCGCCGCTGAATGGAGCATCAATCGCTCTTACAATACGCTGCGCGCGCTCGGCGAAAAACGCTACCCCAACCCTGACGTTCGCGTTCCCGCCGGTCCGCGCTGGCTCTCCGAATTCGTGTGCAATAGCGCCGAGTTCTCGCATCGCTATTACGAAAAGCTCATCGCCCACTACGACATTCACAAGGGCGCAACGCGGCCGGAGGAAGGCCTCGACGACATCGGCAAGAACATCGTCGCCGAGCTTTTGATCTACGCGTCGGCAAGTTTCGGCAAGGTTCTTGATCGCGCCATCACCGAAGCGAACGTGCTGGTGCCCCAAGTGACGCTGACGTCGGAAACGTTCCTGGCGATGTCCGAGATCCCGCAGAAGTTCATCGAGAAGCGGCTGTCGAACGCCGAAGACAGAAAGCTCGTCAGCGCCATCTATGACGAACTGCGCGCGACCGGCACCGTCCGGCATTCTCTCTCGGAAGACGACAAGACAATCCGCGAACTTCATTACAACGAGGTTCTGGCGCCGAAACTCGCGGAGCGGAACGAAGAACGCGCGGCCCGCATCGAAGGTCGTGACGATACCCCACTCGAACTCGCCGTCGCTAAATCCGCCGTATCGCTCGCACAAATCTCCGAGCAGCCGCCGGCACTTCCCGAAGCGCCGCCCCCGAGGCCGCGAACCGAGACCATGTCGGCGCATCAGAAGCCAGCGCCCGCGCCCCGGCAATGGGATGGGCGCACGATCGAAACAAAAACGTACCTCATGGCCGACGACGATCTCGAAGCCGCGCCGTCCATCGGACCGAAGACCGCCGATCGTATCGCGGCAATCGGCGTGTACAGCGTCGGCGATTTCCTCGCGCAAGATCCGGAGGCGCTCGCGCAACTGCTGAACGATCCGCATCTCGACGCCGAAACGCTTCTCGATTGGCAGGATCAGGCAAGGCTCGTGATGGCCGTGCCGGGCCTCAGAGGCACGCACGCGCAATTGCTCGTCGGCGCAGGCTATCGGACAGCGCAGGCCGTCGCCGAAGCCGATCCCGTCGCACTTTCTGCCGACGTATTGCGGTTCGTCACGACGTCCGCCGGCAAGCGCGTATTGCGCGAAGGCCGCCCGCCCGACATCGAGAAGATCAAAGGCTGGGTAGCCGTCGCCAAGCAGGCCATCGCCGCATAGCTTCGCCTATTCAAGGGGCGCGGTTTTTTTTCGTCATCCCCGCGAAGGCCGGGATCCATCCAGGGCCGATGGCAACCCGTGTAGACCCTACACGTGAGCGCCCGCTTTCTTAGCTCCGGGAGCCTGGGCGGATCCCCGCCTTCGCGGGGATGACGGCGGTAATTGTCCCGCCAGGCTTGCAAACGTCGGCCAATGGAGTCACGGTGGTCTCGTTTTCCGAGGGGCGCCGGTGATCCGGCTGAGATCGCGGATAGGAAGCGCGAGCACCCTTCGAACCTGATCCGGGTTATGCCGGCGAAGGGACGGAGCACACAGTGGCACGACGCCACCAATCCGCACCTTTCCGGGCAACGCATTTGTCCGCACGCGCTTTTCGCGTGCCATCGCCCAGCCGTGTCTCACAGAGGCGTGGCGGAGAGGAGCAAAACTGCCATGAATAAACCTACGCGCGCCGCCGATATTCAAAAGCCGAAAGTGACCGTCGGACCGCAGCGGGCTTCAACGAAAGTCTATTCTTCACCCCCAGGCCACGACGAACTCCGCGTGCCGTTCCGCGAAATCGCGCTGACTGATCCGGCCGAGCCCGCGTTCCGCGTCTATGACCCATCGGGTCCATACACCGATCCCACCATCACGATCGACGTCGAGAAGGGCCTTCCGCGCATCCGCGATGCGTGGAACGCCGGACGCGCGGGGATCGAAACCTACGACGGCCGCACCGTGAAGCCCGAGGATAACGGCCACGTCTCAGGCACCCACGCGGCGCGCGTATTCCCGACCGATTATCGTCCAATGCGCGCATCGAACGCCGAACCCCTCACCCAGTTCGAATGCGCCCGCGCCGGCATCATCACCAAGGAGATGATCTACGTCGCGCATCGCGAAAACCTCGGCCGCGCAGCGGTTCTGGCGCGCGCGAAAAACGCGTTGGCCGATGGCGAAAGCTTCGGCGCCGAACTTCCCGAGCACATCACGCCCGAGTTCGTCCGCAGCGAAATCGCACGCGGCCGCGCCATCATTCCTTCGAACATCAATCACGGCGAACTCGAGCCGATGATCATCGGTCGCAACTTCCTCGTGAAGATCAATGCCAATATCGGCAACTCGGCCGTGACCTCGTCCGTCGAGGAGGAAGTCGAGAAAATGGTGTGGGCGATCCGCTGGGGCGCCGACACCGTGATGGACCTCTCGACGGGCCGCAACATTCACACGACGCGCGAATGGATCATTCGCAATTCGCCCGTACCGATCGGCACCGTGCCGATCTATCAGGCGCTCGAAAAATGCGGCGGCGATCCGGTCAAGCTGACCTGGGAACTCTATCGCGACACGCTCATCGAGCAGTGCGAGCAAGGCGTCGACTACTTCACGATCCACGCGGGCGTCAGGCTGCCGTTCGTTCCGCTCACCGCCAACCGCGTGACCGGCATCGTCTCGCGCGGCGGCTCGATCATGGCCAAGTGGTGCCTCGCGCATCATAAGGAAAGCTTCCTCTACGAACGCTTCGACGAGATCTGCGATCTGATGCGCAAGTACGATGTCTCGTTCTCGCTCGGCGATGGCTTGCGGCCGGGCTCGATCGCCGATGCCAACGATCGCGCGCAATTTGCCGAGCTCGAAACGCTCGGCGAGCTAACGAAGATCGCCTGGGACAAGGGCTGCCAGGTGATGATCGAAGGCCCCGGCCACGTGCCGATGCACAAGATCAAGGTCAACATGGAGAAGCAGCTGAAGGCCTGCGGCGAAGCCCCGTTCTATACGTTGGGACCGCTGACGACCGACATCGCGCCGGGCTACGATCACATCACATCAGGCATTGGCGCCGCCATGATCGGCTGGTTCGGCACGTCGATGCTGTGCTACGTGACGCCGAAGGAGCATCTCGGCCTGCCGAACCGCGACGACGTCAAGGTTGGCGTCATCACCTACAAGATCGCGGCGCACGCGGCCGACCTCGCCAAGGGACACCCAGCGGCGCAACTCCGCGACGACGCGCTCTCGCGCGCCCGTTTCGATTTCCGCTGGGAAGATCAGTTCAACCTCTCGCTCGATCCCGATACCGCCGTCGCCTTCCACGACGAGACCCTGCCGAAGGACGCTCACAAAGTCGCGCACTTCTGTTCGATGTGCGGACCGAAGTTCTGCTCGATGAAAATCACGCAGGACGTCCGCGATTACGCAGCGACACTGAACGACAAGGAAGTCGGCATGGCCGAGATGAGCGAGAAGTTCAAGGCTATGGGAAACGAGGTTTATCTCGATGCCGACGAGGTGAAAAAGCAGACATCAGCTCGCGTGCCGCCGGTTAGCAACTGAGCTCCATCCACGCACGGACGAGCTGATGCCGCTTCGGATGCTTAGGCCGCGACAGACGTCATGCGCTCAACGGTTGCAGCAAAGTGTCCGCACCAGTCGCTCTTATCGACAATGGGCCAAGCAGCACGCGCATTGGCAGATGCTGTTTGGGGAAGGGGCGGATTGAACCGGCACAATCCGGTATCCTTTTCTTTATGCTTTGCGGCAGTACCCATATGGGTGTCGTAGAATTGGCAGTTCGCGCAGGCACAAGTGGTCATTGGACAACTCCTTGCAGAACATGCCCCAAGTTAAATTATAAGCGTCAGGGGGGCACTTTGAAATAGTGCAGCGCAGCGCCTGGCGCGGCAGTCCTCCCCCCATTGCAAACCCCATGCAAAAAAGCCGGGCAAATGCCCGGCTTTTTAAAAACTGTTTACCGTGTCTTACGCCAACTCATTTGCCGAGCGCGTCTGAAACGCCAACGCTGACAGCGTGGAAAACCAATGGCCCATTCGCTAGTTTTGCCCCATCTAAGAATAACTGGAATGGAAAAATCGGGGGGGACCGATGGGCTTCAAGGGATACCAACTCGGCGAACTGTTCGGGATCGTCTTGCTGCTCGGGGCGACGGCAACGCAAATGTTTTATCTCGATCCATTGAAGCGCCAGATCGAATGGCGGCTCGCAACCTTTAGCATTCAGCAATCGGCGCAAGTGCAGATCAAGGCGGTTCAAGACAATCAAATCGCTCTCCTGCAGACGTTGAACGCCCCCGCCGACAGGATCAAGGAAGCCGAAGCGGAACGCGAGAAAATCCTCGACAGGTTCAAGACGGCTGACGCCAATATCTCTGACTACATGATCGATAAGGAAGGCGTTGAAGACAATCTTCAACTCGTCGTCCTTGCCCTCTTCGCTCTCGGAACGCTTCTCGCAGGCTTTGGGCGAGCGATGGAAATGCGCAGGCGCAGTGATTGACCGCGCGCCACGCAGAAATACCCGCCAACCGCTGCAAACTTCAGCTCAATGGATTTCCCATGCTCGCTTTTCGAACCTTCCTGTTGGTCGACATTGCCGCGCTATTTCTCGCACTTTACTTCTTCGTCGCCGGCATCGCCGACGGCTCGGTATCGTCCTTCAACATCATGCTTTGGTTGAGCGTGCTAGGCGGCATCAGTGCGATCATCGCCGTGGGCTACAGCCTCAAGACCAAGGATCGCCGTGGGCCAGCGAATGCGGTGCTGGCTGTTCTCGCCCTTCCGGCTATCGCCGCCGCGCTATTCGTCCTCATGCTGCTTATCACGCAGCCTCGATGGAACTAGAGAACGCCGCAACGCTGGCAGTATCGTCGCATGCCCCTTTTCAAAGCCGGCAAACAGTGCCAGCTTAACGTCATCTTTCGACAACCGAGAGGAGGTGATCCGATGTCTAGTGGGGTCTTGAAGCGGACGATGTCGTGGTCGCTCAGGCTTGCATCCGGAACTCTCCTGGAGCGCATCTGAGACCTAAGCGGTAGACATTGCACTCCGCTCAGAATGATGATCTCACGGGGCCGCTCTTTCGGGAGCGGCCCTTTCTGTTTTTCGGAAACGCTCCATGGCGAGCCAATCCACAGCAATATGCACTGCACACTGATAAAACATTGAGTTGTATCCAGAACGCCACACCTGCTTGAATTCAGAGCAAGACGATTCGTTTTGTCTGGAAGAAGCGCCGCACCTCACATAGCTTTGCGTGAAGTGGGCAGCCGATCGGGGGATCGACTGGGGGATGGGTTTAGTCCCACTTAATGCCGGAAACGCTACACGTCGATCATCAGCGTCGGCCGTAGCGAACGCCCAAGGATAAGCCACTGCGCTGTCTTGCGCTTAGGCCACAACACTTGGTTTGCGGCGGGCCCGGGGGGGCCTAACAGGGCGTCCAAAAAGAAATGGGTGGCATCGCCGCCCATTTCTTTTTTGTGCTTTCGGCGCTGCCGGCCGGCTCGACGAAGAAGAGTCGGCAGCACCAATCGGCTTCATTGCCCGAACCAGTATTCCCAAGCTTCCTTCACGCGCTGTGATATCGATTTCTTCGGCTGCTCCGGCCCCGTCTCGACCGGCATCATAGGTGCAGCGGGAGCGGCATTCGCCGTCGCGGTCTCCTGCGCCTCTGCCGCGGAAACGGTTTTGACCGGAGACGGCGTCTCCGACTGCAAGTGCACAGCCGCAGTGTGCGTCGGCGAAGCAGCTGCGGTGCCGGCCGCCGGAAGACTGCCAGTCGCCGTGACGACCGGGCCATTCGGAGACGGCGGCGACGACGGCTCGGCGATGGACTTCATCGGCTCAACCGCCGACTGCTTGCCCGGAGCCGGATTGGACGGCGGTTCCGAAGGCGTTGTCGGAAATGCCGGAAGCGGCGGCGATGCCTGAGCCGCTGGCGTCGCGGCACCAGCAGCCGGAGCTGCGGCCCCCGTAGTCGTTGGGGCTTCAGGAGTAGGAGGAGCCGGCAGTCCTTCGGGCTCTCCACTGTTCGAAGCAGACTCAGGCGCCGGCGCTGGCCCATCGATCGTCTTGACGATGCTCGACACCGGCCGCTCGGCGCCGACCTGCGGCAAGCCCTTGGCTTCCTTCTCGATGGCTTGATCGTATTCCGCAACCGTCGTCAGCGGGGCCTTCGCCGTCATGTGGACGATTTTGTATCCCTTCGCCTTGAGCTGGGCGAGGATCATCGGCACGGCCTTCGCCGTCGTCTTGTGAATGTCATGCATCAAGAGGATGCCCTTGCCCCTCTTGTCGATCTTCTGCATCAGCGACTTCACAAGGTGATCGGCCGTCTGCGGTTTGAAATCGAAGCTATCGATGTCGGTCGAGAACATTGCGATGTTGCGTTTGCCGAGATAGGCGACGGCCTCGGGCGTGTCGGCGAGAGTTGGAAAGCGGAAGAACGGCGCGACCGGGCCGCCGACGGCGCGATGAACCGCGCTGACGCCGCGCTCGATCTCGTCCTTACCTTCGTCGAATGTCTTGAGCTTGGCGATCGACTTGTGGCTCCACGTGTGCGTGCCGACCGTGTGTCCGGCTTTGGCGACTTCGCGGATGATCTCGGGATATCCGAGCGCCATCTTTCCGATCGAGAAAAAAGTCGCCTTCACGCATTCATCGCCCAGCGCCTTCAGCACGGCTTCCGTCGTGTACTTCTGCGGACCGTCATCGAAGGTCAGGATGACTTCCTTGTCCTGCAGAAAGTCGTAGGCCTTGTAGTTGTCCATGCCGAAGCCTGGACCGCCGGTCGTATCGATTTCAACGGTGCGGGATACCCCAAGCGTACCCGCGCGAGGACAGGCTGCTTCATCCGCTGCATAGGCGACGGGGACGGCGGAAAGTGCCGTCAGACCAAATAAGAGCGCCACCCGGCAAACGAACATGTTGTCCTCCCTTATTTTATTAACGGAACCTAGCAGACTCCAATGGCGGCAGCAGCCCGTCGCAGAAAAATTGAGACGAGCACGTCGCTTTCCGGCTTCACTACCCAGGCTCTTGTTCAGCATAAGTGTTGCATGAGTCGGACATTTGTCGCACCTGAGTTGAACTCGTGAGGAATGGTCCCTAATTTCAATGACCTACAAACAGAAATGAAGTGAGTATCTGATGACGGCATTTTTCGGCCCGGCGCTAACCATTGCCGCGATACTGGGCTCGGTCGCGCTGTCCGTATCGGCAGCAAACGCGATGACGGTCGCGAAGCCCGCAGGCGAAGCATCCACAAGGCACATTCAAGTAGATTACCGCGGCGACGACCGTCGCTATCGGCATCAGCATCGCTATGACCGCCATCGTGGTCGCCATGTCGTGCATGCGCCGTTCACGCGCGTAGAAAGCGGCCGCAGAACCGTAGTCGATGCACCTTTCGTGCATGTCTACAAGGACCGTCACGGCAAGCACATCGTTGCGCCGTTCGTAGACCTGTACAGATAGCACTCGCTGGCGATCGGAAATGATTTTGCGCGGGCCGTCGACGAGGCGGCCCGCTCGCTTTTTGGGCAAAGCGTGACGTTAATAATCTTCCGCAAAAAAGGTTTTTCGCAGCGCGGTGAAACTAGGCTGGAACATATGCCAACTTGGCCATAATGTACCCCAAGTACAGTGATTAGGCTGCGGTAGCGGGACGGGCGATAGCAGTTCTTTTTTTGGGGGTAGTAGATGTTCAACCGCGTAGCGACGCCGGATATTCGTGGCCCTGAGCCAGTCAAGACACTCACACCGCAACAGCCGCCGATACCACAGGCGAAAACTCCCGCTCCACCGCTTTTCGGCTCCCCGCTTCAGCAATCGAGCCCCGTGATCGACGCACCGACTTCGGTCCTCGGGCAGGACATCACGATTTCCGGTCAGCAGCTCGTCATCAAGACCAAAGGCTCGCTTCTCATTGCCGGACACATCCAGGGCGATGTGCATGGCGAAGCGGTAACCGTCGGCGAAACGGGAAGTGTTGTAGGCACCATCACGGCGCGTACCATCACGGTGCAAGGTGAGGTCAGCGGCGCCCTCAAAGGCAGCTCGGTGAACCTCAACGCGACATCGCGTGTCGATGGCGACATCGTCAAGCAGACGCTCTCGATTGACGAAGGTGCGCAATTCGACGGCAGCGTCCGCCGCGCCAAGGATGTTGGCGAGGTCACGCCCGACCTCGCCTGAGATTGGGTCCGCATCTGATGCCGGTGATCGTCGCGATTGAAGCGATGATCACCACATCACACCGAATCCTGGCTCTCACTAAAAGCGTCCGCGCACCGACGGGATGGCCTGGTCGCACGACTCCTTGATACGGATGTCCTGTCCGATGAACCGGCAAAGGTGTTGCTTGAACAACGGGTCATTGCGAACCCTGTCGGGCGAAGCGCTAAACCCGTAGTCGTGCGCTACCTGCGCGACGTACTGGTCCTGGCAATAAGGCGTCGCCATCCACGTGCCCTGCACCTGCTGATAACCCTTCTTGCACGCGATCTTCGCCTCCGCGGGGAGCGCCAACGCCGCGGCTAAGAGCGCGACGCCGCCACCGATCCCAACGACCAATCGTAGAGCCATGTAGCCTCCTTTGAGACTGAATTGTCACACTTAGTGCGTCTCGCTGCAACAGACCTCATCCACCAAGCTTAGACCTTACGGGATTGTCGGGCGCTTAACGACGTGAAATGGCTGGACGGCCGATCCAGCCGCCGGGCCGCCGGCAATTGAGAGATACGCGAATCCAAAAAGGTCTACGCATAATGATCACGGTGTATGACGCAGTTGGCGAGAAATTGGTACCGCGAGGCCCTGTCGGGGATATCACGACGGCCGTCTGGATCGACCTGATCGACCCGAAGGAAGATGAGGACAAGTTCATCGAGAAAGCGCTCGGCATAGAAGTGCCGACCCGATCGGAGATGCGCGAGATCGAGGCCTCGAACCGTTTCTATACCGAGAACGGCGCCTACTACATGACGAGCATTATCCTGCACAACAGCGAGCAGGGCGTGCCGATGACGTCCGTCGTCACCTTCATCCTCTTCCGCAACAACCTTGTCACCGTGCGCTACGCCGAACCGCGAGCATTTCCGATTTACATCGCGAGAGCCGCCAAGGGCGATGTCGACTGCGTAACGGGCCCGGGCGTGATGATCGGCCTGTTGGAAATGCTGATCGAACGGGAAGCCGATCTCATCGAGCGTGTCCAGGATGAGGTCGAACGTATGGCGCCTCTCGTGTTCGGGCAAACCACTGCGAGCCGCAGGCCCCAGAACCGCCGCCTGGACGTCCTTCTCAAATCGGTCGGCAAGGAAGGCGATATAACGTCCAGAGCTCAGGAAAGTGCGATGTCTCTGCATCGGCTTTCGCTCTACTTTGCCAACGCCGCGCGCGAGCGGAAAGACGACACCCGCGTGCTCGCGAGGATCGACGCGGCCAACCACGATATCCTGTCGCTCATGGAAAGCATGCGCTTTCTATCGGCCCGCACGAGCTTTCTGCTCGACGCGACCCTCGGCATGATTTCCACCGAGCAGAACCAGATCATCAAGCTGTTTTC
This sequence comes from Hyphomicrobium sp., assembly GCF_019753045.1. GTDB lineage: Bacteria > Pseudomonadota > Alphaproteobacteria > Rhizobiales > Hyphomicrobiaceae > Hyphomicrobium_B. Next base: position 84,492 of record NZ_JAIELN010000017.1, on the reverse strand, counting down.
GGTCATGGCGGTCATGCTGATGCCGCCAACGCTGGTCGCATCGATCTACGGCATGAACTTCAAGAACATGCCCGAGCTCGAACACCCCTGGGGCTATCCCATGGCGCTCTTTCTGATGTTTTTCGCAGCCCTCATCCCCTACCTCTATTTCAAAAGAAAGGGATGGCTCTGACCTCAGCGGAGAAGCGCCAGCAACAGCGAGGCAGCCGCTGAAACGCCGAGCGTGGTCACGATGCCGGCACGCAGCACGAAGAGGAGGATCGCGGCTAGGATGCCGAGCGTCAGCGCTGCGGGATCGATGCTCGTGATTTCGGGCACCTCGAAACGGAGCGGCCACGCCGCCACCTCGAAACGGTCCCGAAAGAGTACGTGCAGCGAAAACCAGAGCGACAGGTTGAAAATCACCCCGACCACCGCCGCCGTAATGGCCGACAACGAAGACTTGAGTTTCGGGGCCGACTTCAACCACTCGACGTAGGGAGCGCCAGCGAACACGTAGAGAAAGCATGGCACGAACGTCGCCCAGAGCGTGACAGCCGCGCCGAGGACACCGAAGAGGAGCGATGTCTCCCCGCCGTGCCTGGCCGCTGCAAGAAATCCCACGAATTCCGTGACCAGGATCAGTGGGCCCGGCGTTGTCTCCGCGAGCCCGAGCCCGTCGAGCATCTCGTCCGGCTTCAACCAGCCATAACCCTCGACCACCTGCTGAGCCATGTAGGCAAGGACCGCATAGGCGCCGCCGAACGTGACGACCGCCAGCTTCGAGAAGAACAGCGCCAGCTGGCTGAGGACGTGATCGAACCCGAATGTGAACGCCACCGCCAACAGCGGCAGCGTCCAGATCGCGAACCAGATGCCGATCACCCTCGCCGTCGAAGCGAGCGGAACCGCCACGGCCGGAACCGGTGATGCCGCCGCGCCCTGGTTCGCAGCCGCATTCCGCCAGTAGCCAAATAGCCCGGCGGCGAGGATGATCAGTGGAAACGGCACGTGGAAAAAGAAAATGGCCGCGAACGACAGGGCAGCGATCAACCACTCGACGCGCCCCGCCAGCGATCGCCGCGCAATCCTGATCAGCGCCTCGATAACAATGGCAAGGACGGCCGCCTTGATCCCGGTGAACACGGTGACGACGACCGGCACGTTCCCGAACGACGCGTAAAGCGCGGCAAGCATCAGAATGACCAGCGCACCCGGCGCGACGAACAACAGGCCGGCAGCCAACCCGCCGCGTGTCCCGTGCAGTTTCCAGCCGGCATACGTCGCGAGTTGCATAGCCTCGGGACCCGGCAGCAGCGTGCAGAAATTGAGCGCCAGCAGGTAGGTCGCCTCATCGAGCCATTTCTTCTGCTCGACGAGCACCCGATGCATCATCGCGATCTGGCCGGCCGGCCCTCCGAATGACATCAGACCGATCTGCGCCCAGACACGCAGCGCCTCGCTGAACGATGGATTGACTAGGGGCTCGGCTGGACCAGCCCGCACTGGTTCGTGATCGCCCATCTCTGTCTCACACTCGAAGTCCCACGCACCGGCCGACACATTGAAAAAGGCGTACACGGATCAACGAAAGCCGTCCGCTGCCCTAGAGGATTGAACGGTCGAGATATTTGCGGCGCCACCCGGCGCCACGATTTTGTTCCCTTAACGGGCGTCCAATTCTGCGACCTGGCGTCGCGCAACCTAAAAGTGCACTCAAAATAACTTAGAATTTTCCGTAACTTACGGATTATGGTTAAAAGGTGGTATCTGCCATGGGTTGACCTCTTATCCACAGGGTGCTCGTTGTGCCGGGCCAGAACGGGGGGAGACCCCAGTTAGCACGGGCAGCAGGAAGAACCAGGTTCTGGAGTTCTGTAACGGGTCACAGGGGGTCATTCGCCTTAAGAGCTACTTTCTCCCAACATTAACGACGGTGCCGCTTCCGAAGCGGTTGCCCCGTGGTCGCCTGGTGGCGTGCCGCGGGCGGGGGAAACCGCTCATTCGACCCGAACCACTGCTGCTCCTTTAACAAGGAGTGAACTATGCGTTCAACGATTGCGATCGCCGCGTTCGCGTTCGCTGGGGTTACGGCAGCAACCGTCCCTGCAATGGCAGCCTCGTCGCACCACAAGGCGACGTACCACAAGACGTCGTACCACAAGGCTTCCTACCAGAAGCACGCTCACGTTTCCGGCCGCAAGGCCACCAAGAAAGTCGCCGCCCGCAAGTCGGTTGGCGGCAGCGGCGGTTCGCACGGCATCGCATCTTACTACTGGCAGGGCCAGCAGACCGCTTCGGGCGCTCGCTTCAACCCTGAGGGCCTGACGGCCGCTCACCGCACGCTTCCGTTCGGAACACGCGTTCGCGTCACGAACCAGTCGAACGGCCAGTCGGTCGTCGTCACCATCAATGACCGTGGTCCCTTCGTCGGCGGCCGCGTCATCGACCTGTCGCGCGGCGCTGCCCGCCAGATCAACATGACCGGAGCCGGCCTGGCCCGCGTCTCGCTCGAGGTTCTCGGCCGCAGCTGAGCCTGAGCGTTATCTTTGAATAAACATCGGGAGGCGTTGGGCAACCAGCGCCTCCCGACGTTTTTCCGCCATCCGAATCACCATAGTCCTGGGCGCTAGGGGAGTATCCGGGGGGATGTGCGTGCGCCGAAGCATTTGTTTGGCATGTGTTGCCGTATGGATTGTCGGTCTGGCGTCGCTAGCCGGGGGAACCCCGTCAGAAGCCCAATCCCTGGCCCAAGATCTATCTGGCCCGGCAAGTAAGGCCAAGGCGAGCGGCCAATGGACCACGGTGACGGCCCCAGCTCGCCCAGTGGGCACATTCGATCACTGGCAGGCGAAAATAACGATCGCCAAGCCATCCTTCATCAGCGCCAAGCAACCTGTTAAGCAACCCGTTGCCGCTGCAGCGCCGATCGGCGAACAGCCCTACGGACTTCATGGCCCCGACCCGGCCGGAACCGGTCACGCCATGAAGGGCATCGCGTCATTCTACGGAAAAGGCGAACGGACCGCGACCGGGGAAGCCTTCAACCCGCAAGACATGACGGCCGCACACCGGACGCTCCCCTTCGGCACGCGCGTCCGCGTAACGAGGGTCGATAACGGTGATAGCGTCATCGTTCGGATCAACGATCGCGGCCCCTTCAAGCCAGGCCGCGTCATCGACCTGTCCACAAAAGCCGCCGAAGACCTCGGCATGACCGGCATGGGCTTAGCGGCTGTCAACCTCGAGGTTCTCGACCGCTAAGCCGGTTTGCTTGGGAAAGCTCGCACTGGCACGGGGGGATGTCGCTCAGCGCTCACTGCGCCGGTAAGCCTGCTCGAGACGGGACTCCAGCACGCTGATCTGGTCGAGATAAGCGCCCCTGATGCAATCGACGTCCCGGCCGCAGCTATCGCGGGCGTCCAGAAACCGGCGCTGATACATCTTCAAATCGTTGCGTTGATAGCGATTGTCGTAGGCCGACTTCAGCTCGGAATATAAAGCGCTCATCCGCTCGTCGAGCCCGGCCAGCCGGTCGCTTCTGCAAATCGTCCGCTCAGACGCCGTACGCGCGCGCTGGCAATCGAATTCCTGTGCGGCCGCGGGGCGAACTGCACCGGCGATGATGGCGAGCGCCAGCAACGACCCAACCGACACTGCTGCCGCCAACTTCGAAGTGCCAGACTTGTATATGACTGCTTCCGACATGTGCCCTTTTCCTTAGTTCTCGCGCGTCTCTTGGCGCTGGAGCCCACCCCAGCGGTGGACATCCCGACAATGCGGGAACCGGTCCGGAAACGTGAGGCCGTTAGGCGCCACTTGGCGGCAATGGAAGGAAGCCGGGTTATTGCACCCGGATTCCGATTGCGTCTTACCGGAAAGAATCGGTATTTTCCCGCACCGGCGACGTCCGTCGCCCGGCTTCAAAATCAAGCGGCCAATGAAGAAAGCTGTCGCCCAGCCTGCGCCCGCCACCACTCGTCCCGAGGCGCTCGAGCGCATCAAGACGGCTATGGTCGAAAAGAAGCTGACGCAGGCTGAATTGGCCGACGCTGCCGATTGCCACGAAAAGACAATTCAGAACCTCCTCGGCGGACGCTCCGTTCGCGATCAAACGTTGTTCGACGTCTGCATGGTTTTGGGCCTCGATTTTCACGGCCTCCGCGACGCCTGGCATGGCGAGTCAGTTGCGCTTGAAAGCGCGGGCGGACCGCTGGAGCTGAGAGGCAACGGCGGCGGTATCGCGCCCATTTATATGGGGGCCTACACACGCGCGGCCGTCGACCATTACATCGGCAGTTATCTGACGCTCAGACGATCCTTCTCGGTTGCCGACACGATTATCGCCTATCGCACCGATATCACCTGGGACGCCGAGTGGCCGAGCCTTCTCTTTCAGGAACGCGACCGGCCGGACGCCCCTTACGCCCATCGGGGCCGGCTCTATATCCCGGCCTCGTCGAGTTTCATCCACCTCGTCTCGCTGACCAAGGGCGCGATGCGGATGGTCGTCGTCTCTCAACTCGATCGCGCCGGCGAGATGCGCGGCATCATCACGACGCTGAACAAGCAACGCGCAACTTTCATCCCGGTCGCGACGCCGATACTCTACGCCCAGCGCGAAAACTTCGATGCCGATGCCTTCGGCGAGGTGACGCCGAAGAACCCGGCCTATGGCGAATACAAACGCCTGCTCGACGAAACCATCGCTGAGGGCTACGCGCGGCTCGTAACCTGATCGCGCTATTCCCTGCGCTGGCGGCCTACTCCCCGTCCGGGGAGTCGCCAGCGCAAATCAAAGAGACGCCATCGAAAACCAAATTTACTTCTGGCGTTTGCCGCCAACGCCCCGCTTTTGAACCGGCCGCTTGGCGACGATCGGCGCGCGAAAGGTGACGCCGTCCTCGACGGGCGGAAAGAAGTAGTTCACGAGATCGACTGTTTCGAGCCGTCCGACAGCTGAACGCGCAACATTGAGCCACTTATCCGCGTACTCGCGTCCCGCACCGTGCAGGTACGTGATGATGTCCCAATCGGGCTTGAGCGTCGTCTCGGGATTGAGCGCTCCGGTGACCGGGCCGCCATCGATCAGATGGAAGCGGTGCCGGCAGAGCGGCGCCAGTCGCCCCTTTGCCAACAGCACCCCCGATGTCTCGCGCACCGCGGTTATAACTTCGATATCGCGCACGAGCGGCGCGTTGAACGTGAGGCGGCTCGCGTGAATTGAAATATCGCGCGCTGTCGTCGGCAACTTCGCGTTGGCGCGCGGCGCGACCATGACAAGCAGCGTATCGCCAATCGGACTTTCGCTCGCGAGCGTCACAAGGTCGGGGTTTGCGGAAAAGCCGCCGTCCCAATAGGCCGCGCCGTCGATCTCGACGGCATGATGCATCACCGGCAGACAGGCCGACGCGAGAACTGCATCGACCGTGATCTCGTGTTCGCGAAAGAGACGGGCTCTGCCGGTCGCGACATGCGTGGCTGCGATGAGCAGTTCGACCGGCGACTTGGCCCGGATCAATTCGAAATCGACATGCTCAGTGAGCAGACGCCGCAGCGGATCGAAACCGAGCGGATTGAATTCGTAAGGCGACAGCATCGACGCGAGATGCGTTGTCCGCACCAGCCCGTTGAGAAACGGATTGAGCCGCGTCAGATCGGGGATGGCGGCGTTGTGGATGGCGTGCCAGATTTTGTACATCTTCTCGCGCGCTTTATCGCGCGAGCCTTCGGCAAGTCCTGCCGCGAGCGCGACCGCATTGACGGCGCCGGCACTCGTTGCGCTGATCCAGCCGAACTGAAGCGTATCGTCCTCTAACAGACGATCAAGAACGCCCCATGTGAAGGCGCCATGAGCTCCGCCGCCCTGTAAGGCCAGATTGATGTAAGCAGATTTTGGCAAAACCGCATTGCTCCCCGCAGGCCAATGAAACACCAAAGGCCAACGTGACTCCATATCATTAACGCGCGCGGCAGAGGTATGTCATCGACGCCGCGGCAGAACGACTGGGCTATCACCAAGGTTGGTCACTAGCGTGTAAATGTTACACTTGCTCGTTGGGCGTTTTGCTTGCTCAACGCTTGTGCGATCAGCGTCTGCAGTGTGCTCAACGCGTAAGCCTCAACTCGCGAAACTCCGGAATGGTGGTCGCAAATCGAGCTGATGCGTCAGCTTGCAGCACGAACGTCACGAGACTCGAGCAGTGGCATTTGGCCGCGAAGATGCGAGCAAGCCACATAATCGAAATCATATCCCGGGCGTCAGAACCGTCTCGCTGATTTTTCTGACAGGCGAATCCGGCGCATCGATTCCACGCACCACGTGGCGGATACGAAGCCCGTTCTCGCTTTTGAAGAACGTGAAGAGATTATAGCTTGCCAAAGGCTCTTCGCCATGTGTGACAGCAGCTGACGCCGACGCGACGCCGACGACCGGAATGGACTTTGTTCGAGATCTGAGCCAATCGACCCGCGTTTTGTGATTGTGGCCGTAAAGCACAAGCTCGGCATCGCCGCGCTCGAGCAGATGCGCGAAGTGGGCGGCATCGCTCAGCGCGCGCCTGGGCGGAGCCAGATTGGGAAGCGGCGGATGATGGATGAGCACGACACGGACGATACCCTCTTCACCGAGAGCCGTCAGCTGCTCGCCCGTGATCTCAAGCTGATGCGCGCCGACCCGTCCGCTGGCGAAGAACGGCGGTGTTTCGACAGCGGAATTCAACCCGATGAGCGCAATCGGACCGACGCGCCGCACGAACGGAAACGCCAGCGTATCGTTTTCCCCGCCCATGTATTCCGCCCACCGGGCGACGCCCGGATCGCCGTACAGGCTCGAATAGATGTCGTGGTTTCCCGGAATGACAGTCACGTTCTCGGGCGAATCGATGGATTTCAGCCAATCGAGGGCCGCTTCATATTCCGACGGCAGGCCGAGATTGATGAGATCGCCCGTAATGACGATATGGCCGACGCGAAGCGCCGTAGCATCGGCAATGAGCTTATCGGCAATCTCGCCTTGATGAACCCGGCGCCGCTTGCGAAGCCAATTCAAATATCCAAGCACCCGCTTGGCATTCCAATATTGCCATCGGCTCCCGAAAACGGGCGGCAGATGCACGTCGGAAAAGTGCGCGAGCGTGAAAGTCTCGGTCATATTTGGGAATGCGATAGGTAAGCTGCGGGGAACACACTCTAGCACACCGTGGTAACTAGCAAATGCCTAGCGCCTAAGAGAAAAACGAACGGCCGCCACGCAAAGGAGAGTTCGACGTTGAGGGAAGATAGATTTCTGCTGGGCCCCCTCGTCGCCCGCGCTTTCCAGCAATACTGGCGATTTACACGCGGCGTATATTTGTCCGTCGAGGCATGTGTCATAGATGACGCGGGCCGAACGCTCCTGGTGCGCCAAGACGAGAACGACGGCTGGAACCTGCCCGCAACGACCACCCGGGAGGGCGAGACCCTCGAGACCGCGGTTCGGCGCGGCCTCCGCGACATTGCAGGCATCGAGGTTAATGCAAAGCCGGAATTGCGTGAATTTTATGCCGGGACCCGGGACCGCCGGACAGGCCAGATAAGTCCGACGGGCGAGCGGGGCCAAACGGGATTGTATGTCGTCCGCGATTGGCGGCGGCTTTCGACCCCCAGCACGCCGGCAATGAACTTCTTTCCGCTCGGCTCCCTGCCCGCCGGCCTCCCGCCGGAGACGGCGGAGCGAATTCGTCGCTCGCATGAGGGTCGCACAATTTCCCAAGTATGATAGAAGCCCCGCCTGCCGGACGTTGCCGGCTTCCTCAAGCTGCTTAGAAGTCCGCGCATGTCACCTTCACTTGTCATTCGGAAAGCACGCCCTGGCGATATCGCCGAGATATCGAAGCTGCACGCGCGCGTTTTCGGACCCGGCCGCTTCGCGCGCTCCGCCTATCGGGTGCGGGAAGGAAAAGGGCATCTGTCACGGTTCTGCCTCGTCGCCTCGATCGGCAACGAGATCGTGGCATCGATCCGAACGACGGAGATCACCATCGGCGGCGCCAAAGGTGCCGTTCTGCTCGGGCCCGTTGCGGTCGACGCCGATCACCGGAGCTTTGGTCTGGGCAGCAAGCTGATAACGGCGGGCCTCGAAGCTGCGCGCAGCGGCGGCGCCAAGGTCGTCGTCCTGGTCGGAGATCATCCCTACTACGGCCGCTTCGGCTTCGCGGCCGTGCCGCCCGGCCAGATCGTATTTCCGGGCCCGGTAAATCCGTTCCGCATTCTGGCGCACGAACTGGAGCCTGGCGCGCTTGCCGGCTACCGCGGACTCGTCATTGCAGAGCCGCCCGTCGAAACGCTCGACTATTAAGCCCGGCGAGCCGCGGCAGTAACGTCATCGTAACCCGGATCTGTCGACCATTCCTGCGGGCGGTTTACGACAGCTGCTGATGACGCACGAGTTGTATCTGGAGTTCATCCGCTGCAGATCGGAGGCCTTGGCATGCCGGTTGAGCTGTGAGATTCCTGATTCACCAATTCGAGTCGATTGAAGCCGAAAGCTCGCGATGATCTCAACGTATCTCCTCTATCGGACCTACGCCGCGGACATTCCCAAAACGCTTTCGCGTATTTCCGCCCAGAGCGACGTTTCGAACGCCGCGAAATATTATCAGGCCAACATCGACAAGGTGACGACGGTCGATGAGTTCCTGAACAATTCTCGCCTTTTCAGCTACGCGATGACGGCGTACGGCCTGAGCGATATGACGTACGCCAAGGCCTTCATGAAGAAGGTCCTGACCAGCGACCTGACCGACAGCAAAAGTTTCGTCAATAAGCTCACCGATACGCGATTTTTGGAGTTTGCGAAGGCCTTCCAATTTTCGACGGACGGCACGCTTGCGACCCCGCCGACCCTCGCGCAAAATTCCAAGGAAGAAAGCGATACGATCGGCCTGTACACGCAGCAGCAGGTCAACAAAGGCACCGCTGCCTCGACCGAAGCGACGTACTATCAGGCGGCGATCGGCAATATAACATCCGTCGATCAATTGATGGCGAACCCGCGGCTGCTGAATTTCGCCGTGACCGCCTACGGCTTGAACGCCAACATCACATCAGCCGCAACGATCAGAGCCGTCCTGACGAGCGATCTTTCCGACCCGAATAGCGCCGCCAATACGCTCGCAAGTTCGAACCCGAATTATAAGCTTCTCGCCTCCGCCTTCAATTTTGCGACGGACGGCAGCGTCAACGGAACCGCCCAGTCGAGCGACAACATCATCAGCACGGTTTATCAGTACTTCAACGCAACCGGATCAAGCGCAACCTCTTCCGCAGCGACATTCAAAACGCAGTATTATAATTCTGCCATTTCGAGCGTGACTTCCGTCGACGATCTCTTGGCGAACAGCACCCTGTTCGACGTCGCGGTCACGTCCGTTGGTCTCAATCCCAACACGCAATCGAAAACGCTGCTGCGCCAGATCCTGACCAGCGATCTCTCCGACCCGAACAGCGTCGCAAATCAGCAGACCAACGCCGCATACAAGAAGCTGGCGGCGATGTTCAGCTTCAACACCGACGGGTCGGTCAAAGACGGTGCGGCACAAACATCGGCGCAAGTCACCAGCCTGTTGGCTTCCTACGCGAAAAATTACAATGCTGCCCAGACAGCATCGAACAACACGGCCACCGCCGCTTACAAGGACGCGATCGCCGGGATTTCGTCCGTCCAGGATCTGCTGAACAGCTCGGCTTACAACTTCATCCTGTCCGCCTACGGACTAGATCCTCTGAAGATGACGAAATACACCGTCACCAAGATCCTTCAGAGCGACCCGAGCGACCCGAACAGCTTCGCGAACCAGTCGCATAACCCCGCCTATATCGCGATGGCGTCGGCATTCAACTTCGACTCGAACGGCAAGGCCAAGACCGCAGCGGTAGCCCAGACGGATTCAAATCTAACCGCGACCGTCAAACTCTATATGACGCAATCCGACACATCGACGGCCGCGCTGGATCAGGCCGAGGCCGATAGCAATTACTACGCAACGACGATCGCCACGATCAACAACGTCGATGATCTTCTGAAAGATACCAAGCTCGTGAATTTCATGCTCAGCGCATACGGGCTGAAGGATGCGAAACTATCGACGAGCGATTTGCGCACCATCCTGACGAGCGATCCGTTGGATCCAAAGAGCTATATCAACAAGACCGAAAATTCGCAGTATCGCCCCCTGGCCCTGGCATTCAACTTCGGAACCGACGGCAAGAGCCTCACTGTTCCGGCAGGAGAAGCGCAATACCGCAGCCAGCTCGTGGCAACCGCTGACGGCTACCTCCAGCAGACGATGGAAGCGCAGGCAGGCGATCAGAGTGACGGCGTCCGCCTGGCACTTTATTTCCAGAGGAAAGCTTCGGGTATTACCTCGCCCTACCAGATCCTTGCCGATAAGGCCCTGGTGCAGTTCGCCCAGACAGCCCTCGGCCTCTCCTCGCTGATGTCGGCCGCCGATATCGACACTCAGGCGAAGATGATAACTAAGAGGCTCAATCTGGCTGATCTCCAGGACCCGGCGAAATTGAACAAGCTCATTGCTAAGTTCGCGGCGCTCTACGATGCGCAGAATGCCAATACCAGCCAGTCCCCGATCCTTCAGCTCCTTCAAGGAAATTCAAGCTCTAACGGGATCATAACGATCAATCCGATTACATAGTAAATCGCTCCCTCGGCCGGTCGCCCTTCGCCTTTTTGTGCCATTAATGCAGCAGACTGAAGGATCCGGCTAAACGGTCTTTTAGTTGTTGGTCGGCAGGATTAACCTCCACAGCAGGGAAAATGCGTCTTCCTCGACGCCGGGCTCCGATGCGAAGGACCACGCGATGAGATCATTTACTTTCACCTCACTGGCCACGGCAGCCGCGCTGGTAACGGCTGGAACCGCCGCGTCAGCCGGCCCTCGCTCCCAGTCAGGAGCGCGAACCGCATGCTGTGGCGTCGTATGGGCTCCTGTCGACCGCAGGGGACCGACGCTCCCGGCCGACGACTTCCTGCTTCCAGACTCGGCGTGGAACGGTCACTCGCCCAGCACCGCCGGCACAGCGGGACCCAATTGGACACTAAGACAACCGGTGTTCGGCCCACCGTTGCCGACGCTGCCGACACCGCGGCGCAAGCCATACATCATCCTGAACGAGACCGACTGAGCACCCCCCGCGCGAACCGAAAACCGGCGCAAACAAAAAGAGACGTGAGTTCCCTCACGTCTCCAGTCAAACAAGTGCGTGGCGATCAGAATGCTCGAAATCGAAATCGCGCCGGAACATTGTTATCGCGGCTGTTGCCTCCACGGACCCCGCCGTACCAAGCTGCGGCGAGCCCGATAAGAAGTCCTATCCCGGTCAGAAGCCCCGAAAGCTCCGTCGCCTTCTTCGCCTTGTCGAGCGCGGCAATCGCATCGGTGTAGGCCTGATCTACACGCGTTTGCGCCTCCGCAATCGGGATGCCCGCCTTAGCCGCAACGATCGACGAGACGAGCGTTCGATCGGCCGGCACAAGATGTTCGTTACCGAACGATCTCATGAACACCGCCTCGATCGTCTTTTCCTCCTCGCGCGTGAGAAGCTGCACGTTCGTCACCGGCTTTCCTTCCGGCGGCGTAGAGAGCGTCGAAACAATGGCCGACAACGGGCTCGACGAAGCGCTCGAGAATTTTGCGATTGCCGACGTTCCGGCATGAAGCGCCGCCGAACCGATCCCCGCCGCGATCAATCCACCGAACAGGACGCACACACCCCAAGTGACGAGACCCTGAAGCCCATCGCGAAATTCAACTTCGTCCGGCGGCACATCGCTGGCGCGCGGACGCACACGAGCAGCCACAAATCCAGCGATCAGGAACGACGCTATCGTCACGATGAGCGCCCAGGCCGCCGCGACGGACAAAGCGAGCCAACCATGCGACTGTCCCGGCCAAGGCGATAAGAGCGAAAGTCCCCCAGCGATGCCGAGCGACATCAAAACGAAGGAGAGTGCCGATCCGGCCACCGCGCCTGCCAAAATACCCCGCCAGCTGAGGAACGGGCCAGGTTCGCGCATATCTATAACTTCGACCATCGCGGCATCTCCATCGATCATCTAAAACCCAAAAGGCCCAGAAGAAACGAAATGACCACGATTAATCCGATCAGATAAATGATCTCGTGCACTGCACGTCTCCTCACATAACGCCGGTCTTTCAACACAGCCGGAGGGAGGTTTGTTCCGGAAACAACGCGCGTTTGGGGCGTCCCCTTGAGCAGCGAACGCCGTTCCTGAAATTTTAAGCTCGTTCTACCCAATGGAAGTCGCGCGACGCGGGCGGCATTCCTCTGAAGGAGCCAAGATAACTCAATGGGCTACCTGAAGACCCCACCAGGGACAGCGAATATGCGCGCCGCCGGAGCAGCTCCGTCTACTTCGCGGGTTCGGTATCCGATGGCGACCCTGCGACGGGAACTGAAAGCGAGCGCACGAACGCCGCAACCTCCCAAACCTGCTCGTCAGGCAAAAATCCGCGGAAGGACGGCATCCCGTTCGGTCGTCCCTCGCGGATAGAGGCCGCGATATTCTCGATCGAACCGCCATAAATCCATATCTTGTCCATCAATGGCGGGCCCATGCCGCCACCGCCGTTGGCATGGCAGCCGACGCAATTCATCGCCGAGAAGAGAGCTTTGCCTTTCTCGATCGCCGCCGGATCGTTCTCAGCCTTGCGGCCTTCGGCGCTTGTCTGCGCGATAGGCTCGCCGCCTCCTGGCGCAAGTGGAACCAATGAAACTTGTGGCTCGGGATTCGTCGGCTGCTTCGATGCCGGTTTATCGTCCGCGGCTCGAGACTCGTACCCCGCAAGCAGGATGCCCGCCAGAACCGCAAAGAGAAGCATAGAGCTCAGATAGGATGGAAATCGTTTCATCGGATTCACTCCGCCGCTGCGGATTTCTTCATTGCTGAAGTCTGAATGTGATAATCCGCGAGAATGTTGCGAATGTCCGCTTGCCGCCTGTCGAGAGAACGATTGATCTCTTCGGCAAGCGCCATATCGGGTTTCCGCACGCCCATCGAAATTGAAAACGTCATGTTGGGAACGTCGCTGATGTGGGTGACGCGTAACGGCGGCGTCTGCCGGGCCGCGTAATAATCCGCCACCGGCCCCCACACGACCGATATATCGACATCGCCACGCGCAATGCCTTCGACGACCGGAAGAAGCGGGTCGGGCTTCGACCAGTCACCAAAGACCATGTAACCTTTGATGCCGTTCGTGATGCCCCGGCGCGCAAGCTCCGTCATCGGCGGCGTATTCGCCCCATCGTTACCGACGAGCTGAACGCCGATGCGTTTACCGCGCAGGCTTGCGTCGTCGAACGACGTTATCGGGGCAGAAGTCCCCGCAGGCTGAACGAACGCGTAACTCGCCGTGTAATAGGGCTTCGTCGGGCGTACGCGTTGAAAGTCGACGGGCACGCCGGGAACGACATCACAAAGCCCGGCACCAAGACCTTTGCGGATGAAACCGCGCCACTCAGGCGTCCAGACGAACGTCGCTGTCACCCCCATGTCGGCCGCGATAAGCGTCGCGATCCGATTTTCGAATCCTTCACCGCGATCGTTCGAGAACGGCATGTTGTTAGGATCGGCACAGAACTTCAGTTCGCGCGCGTGTGAGGGGACAGCCGAAAGAGCCACAGCGCCGATTGCAACAAAGAACGCTCTATTGAACCGAGAAGACATAGAGCGACCCTCCCTTAGTCGTATGCTCAGGAAGATCTTTGACGGCATTGACGAAGCCGAGCGCGGCGGTGCCATCGCGCTTATCCAATCCACCGGCGACGATCGCTCCGGCCCAGCCGCCGACACCTGACAGGATGGAGACGTACTGGTTGCCGTCGGGACCCCGCCACGTCGTCGGCTGACCGATGATGCCGGACCCAGTCTTGTACTGCCAAAGAAGAGCGCCGGTCTTCGCATCGACCGCCTTGAACCATCCTGCCATCGTTCCATAGAAAACGACGCCGCCTGCAGTCGCGAGCGCGCCGCTCCACACCGGAAATGACTCGTTGATTTTCCAGACCGCCTTGCCCGCCTGAATGTCCCACGCCGTCATCTCGCCGCGGTGCCCGCCGGGACCGGCCTTCATGTGCACGTCGGCGCCGACGTAAGGCGTGGCCGCGATATAGCCGACGTCTCTCTCGGTGATATCCATGCAAAGATTGTTGTGCGGAATGTAGAGAAGGCCGGTCTGCTCAGAGAATGACGACGGCTGCCAATCCTTGCCGCCAGGAGGCGCCGGGCAGATATCCTTCATTTCCTGATCGACCTTCGGCGCCTTAGCCTGATTATAAATCAAGCGGCCCGACATCAGATCGACGGTTTGGCTGCTGGTGATCGGCACGAACGGATTAGCCGCGAGAACTTCTCCCTTCTCGCGATCGATGATGTAGACGTAGCCGTTGCGGTCCGGATGAACGAGGACCTTTCGATCTTTGCCGTTCCAATTCATATCCAATAGGATGCATTCGTTGACCGCGTCATAGTCCGAGACGTCGTGAGGGCTGAGCTGATAAAACCAGCGCGCCTGCCCCGTATCGGCATCACGTGCAAAAATACCGGCGGTCCAGAGATTGTCGCCCGGACGCATCGACGAATTCCACGGGCCCGGATTCGACGTGCCGTAGTAGACCATGTTGAGTTCGGGATCGTACGAAACCCACCCCCAGACAGTGCCGCCGCCTTGCTCCCACATGCCGGGCGGCCACGTCGTGACGCCAAGATCCTTGCCCTGGAATTGCGGATAGAACGAATTGAATCCCGTTCCGATCAAAACATCCTTGTCGGGACCGGTGTTGAAAGCTTTCCACAAAACCTTTCCCGAGCCTTGATCGAGCGCCGCGATCCAACCGCGTACGCCCATCTCGCCGCCGGAGTCGCCAACGATGACTTTGTCCTTGGCGACGAGCGGCGCCATCGTCATCGTCTCGCCCTGGTTGATGTTGCCCATCTGTGTGCGCCATATCTCGGCGCCCGTGTTGGCATCGACAGCGACGGTATTGCCGTCCAGCGTATTCAGGAAGAGTCGGCCGTTGGCAAAAGACACGCCCCGATTGACAACGTCGCAGCACGCGACGCCCTGCGAAGCAGCGAGCGGATGCGGTTCATATTTCCACTTCATCGGCGCGCCGGGCTTCGAGAGATCGAGCGCATAGATGATGTTCGGATAGGGAGTGACGACGTAAAGCGTGCTGCCGATGACGAGCGGCGCAGATTCTTCACCGCGGTCCACACCCATCGAGAAGGTAAACTTCGGTTGAAGCTTCGATACGTTCTCGGTGTTGATGTCGTTGAGCGAGCTGTAACGCGTCAGACCGGTATTTGCGCCCGGCATCTGCCACTCGTTCCCGCCTGCTATCGCGAAGGCGGAACTTTTGGTGGCGATACGTTTTGCTGGGCTAAAGTTTGAGCGGATGCGGGAAGCGAACAAATTGCAAAAAGCGGCAAGCTAAAAAATAATAACTTGTACGGCTTGAAATTGCGCATCGGCGTATCCCCAAATGTTGGGCGCGGCCGGTGCCGAAAAGAACAACGCGTAAGCCGCCAAAATTCGCGCTCATTGCGTCAACGGCACCCTTTCAGTGCCACAACCTGTCGCGTCATTTCAGGTTCCAGGGATCAGATCCCTTTTGCGGAACGCCAGACGGTCTACCGTTAAGCGGAAGAAAAGAACTGTCCGGCGTCCAAGATCCGCGGCTTGCGATCACGCGCGATCAAGGCCCTGGAAAGAGCGACGCGCTTCGCCCCGACGCCCAGTACGCGAGCAATCCAATCCACTCTTTGGCGGCGAGATCCGTTCGCGCCAATCCAGCGGAAACGCTGTCCAGCGGACGAACTGCATCCCGTCTGCCGCGCGTCCGAAAATCGACCGGATAGGGCACGACATCGAATCCGGCTTTTCGAAAGACGCCGACCGAACGCGGCATATGGTAAGCCGAAGTGACAAGAAGCCATTTGTCTTGCGGACTAGGATTGACGAGCGGCTTCGTGAACATCGCATTCTCGTAGGTATTCCGCGAGAGGTTCTCGATTACGATGCGGCTTGGCTCAATACCGGAGTCGACGAAATACTTTCGGATTTCCGATCCCATCCCCTCGCCGCCGAAAAGAGACCCGCTGCCGCCCGTGAAGATCACTTTCGCATCGGGAAGCGCGCGCGCAAGGCGGACGGTCTCGGTCAACCGTTCCGCAGACTCGTTGAGTGCCAAGCCGCCTCGGCTGTCGGTTATCGCTCCGTCCTCAAAGCCGCCCAATAAAACGATGCCGCTGATTTTCTCTTGCGGCACATCCGGAACGCGCGTCGCAAAACGCTGCTCCAAGGGCAGAATGAGGATATTTCCACCGGGCAGAAAGCCGAAAAGAACAATGATGCCGAAGCCGGCCGACAAGAAGAACGCGCCGAGCTTCCGACGCCGGAATTGCACACAGAGGAATCCCGCGGCAAGTGCGAGAACCGCCAGCGTCGACGGTTGAATACAGAAGAAGACGACCTTCGAAGCGATGAAAAACATTGCGGTCGTCCCCTACTCTCGCCCGTGAGCCTCCAATGATCTCAACCGGGCGCGCACGCGCGCCCCGCCGTTTCTCCGTTTTCAGACGAAAGGATCCTTCATCAGGATCGTGTCGTCGCGCTCTGGGCTCGTAGACAGCAGCGTGACCGGACATTCGATCAGCTCCTCGACGCGACGAACGTACTTCACGGCCTGCGCCGGAAGATCGGCCCACCGCCGCGCGCCTTGCGTCGATTGCGACCAACCCTCGAAATCCTCATAGATCGGCTCGACGACAGCCTGCGCCGACGAACTCGCTGGCAGGCGATCGATACGCTCGCCGTTGAGCTTGTAGCCGACGCAGATGCGGATCGTTTCGAAACCGTCGAGAACGTCGAGCTTTGTCAGCGCGATGCCGTCGATGCCCGAAACCTTCGCCACCTGACGCACAAGCACGCTGTCGAACCATCCGCAGCGCCGCTTGCGACCCGTAACGGTGCCGAACTCGCGGCCGCGCTCGCCGATCTTTTCACCGACCGCGTCCAGAAGCTCCGTCGGGAACGGACCCGACCCGACGCGCGTCGTGTAGGCCTTGGCGATCCCGAGCACGTAACCGACGTGACCCGGACCGATGCCCGAGCCGGTCGCCGCTTGCGCCGCAACCGTGTTCGATGACGTTACGAATGGATAAGTCCCGTGATCGACGTCGAGAAGCGCGCCCTGCGCACCCTCGAACAGGATGCGCTTCCCCTGCCGCCGTGCCTGATCGAGCAACTCCCACGAGACGTCGGCATACGGCAGAACTTTCGGCGCAATGGCGATCAGCTCCGCCATGAGCTCATCCTTGACGACTTCGGGCTGGCCGAGGCCGCGGCGAAGCGCGTTGTGATGCGCAAGCGCCCGGTCGATTTTCGCGCCGAGCGTCGCGGGCGACGCCAGATCCTGCAGGCGGATCGCGCGACGCCCAACCTTGTCTTCATAGGCGGGTCCGATGCCGCGTCCCGTGGTGCCGATTTTCTCCGTGCCGGCCGCCGCCTCACGAACGACATCGAGCTCGCGGTGCAAAGGAAGAATGAGCGTCGCGTTCTCCGCGATGCGCAGATTTTCCGGCGTGATCTTGATGCCCTGCTGCGTCAGACGCGTGATCTCATCCGTCAGCGCCCACGGATCGACGACCACGCCATTGCCGATAACCGACAACTTATCAGGCCGTACGACACCGGAAGGCAACAGCGAGAGCTTGAAAGTCTTGCCGCCGATGACGAGCGTGTGTCCCGCGTTATGACCGCCTTGGAAACGAACCACGACGTCGGCACGCTCCGACAGCCAATCAACGATCTTGCCTTTGCCCTCGTCTCCCCATTGGGCTCCGACCACCACGACGTTTGCCATTAACTTGAACCTTCTCACCTTCTCATGATTTGGCCCCGGCATCTGCCAGGGCCCCGCGGCAAGTCCGCTAGCTTAAACTTAAGATTTGGCCTGCAGCCTCAAGGGCCGTAGGTGATCGACTTCGCCGCCGGCCAGGACACGCGATAGCCGTACTCCAGAATTTTTTCCTCGTCCGGCTCAAGCTTGGCCTGGAACGCGATGATACCGCGCTTGTCGTCCACATTCTGCATCGTCGGCGAAACGCGGCCCGTAAGATCGACCTTGATCTCGTCGTTCTGCGCGACGGGAATGCGGTCGAGAATGGTCACGTCCATCGCCCGCTCGTGCATGTTCTTTACATTGACCCGGAAGTTCCGGCTATCGATGTGCGACGTCGAAATGAGCCCGCTCTCGCCACGCTTCTCTTCCAGCACCGCATGCTTGATCTTCACCTGATCATCGATGCCGAAGCCGAGATCGTGTTCGCTGCCCGGGCTGAGAAGGGGCAAATCGCCGGTGCCGACGAACGTGCCGTCGCGGAACAGATAAACGGTGCCGGGCAACAGAGGCGTGCCCTTGGCGAGCTTCAGCTTCGCGTAAAGATAGGCGCTGGTATCGACCTTTGGCACGGCACGGCAGCTCAACGCCGGCTCGATCGCCTCCGACGCGAGAAGCACGCGCTTGGCTTCACCGGTTCCAGCGACGCTCGCCCGCCCGGGAACCTCGAACGTTGCCTCGAACGGCGCGCTTTGCAGCTGCGCCACGGCTTCTTCAACGTTGACGGACTCCGGCGCCGCCTGCTCAAGCGCGCCGCCGAGCGCGTCCGCAGCAGCAATATTGCGGTGTTTCGCCATCATGCGCGGCATTGGCTCGGAAAGAGGAGGAGGCGCGGCAGCAGCCACCGGTTTCGGCGCCTGTTCGAAATCCACGAATTGCGTTTCGAGATACGGCGCCGACGAACTGTCGCTCGGTCGCGACGTCGAAAGCTTCAGCGAAACGTTGTCCCAATTTTCACCCGAACGCTGCGTAATCGCGGCGCGCCGGTCGAGAGAGAGTTTCGGCGGCTCCGTTTTCGAACCCGTCCCGAGCCGCGCGTCGTAAAGGGGCGCCCAATGCGCATCCGGCACCTGATAGCGAATGCTCAAATCTGCTTCGAGAGGCGTTTGCGCAACCACGTGAACGCGCACTTCGGTCTGTTCAGTCCGTGCGGGCGCCAATGCCGCGAGCTGCTTCTCGGCGTCGGAAATCTGCCGGTCGATCTCACGAATTTTCTGCTCGGCATCGAGTGCGAGCTTGCTCGCGTCACTCGTCGCTTGCGCAATGAGCGCCAGAACTTTCGGCCAGTCTTCGAGCGGCGTCGCTGCCGGTGCCGCTTGCGCGGAAGAACGCGACGGAAGTTGTGCGAGATTGGCGATGAGCTTCTTTTGCGTCTTCGCGGCCTGAGCCTGCGCGTCGACAGTCGTCTTCTGATCTTTGAGCGCTTGAATCGAGTCTTCTAGAATTTTGCGCTGCTTGTCGGCGGCTTCGCTCTCGGCGCGCTGCAGAAACTTCCTCGCCGTATCGACCGAGCCGATGTCGAGCTTGCCGGTCGCCTTGCCTTCGACGCGCACGGAACCCGGCACCGCACTCGCGGGTACGTCGCCTATGACGATCGTGTGCTCGCCCCTCTCGATGTGCACCTTGACGATGCGCGTGACTTCGGCACCCGACAGAAACACCGTAACATCGTCGATCGCCGACGTTGCCGGTACGTCGGCCGCAAGCGCGCTCAACGGCGTGGCGGCCAGGAAAGCTGCCGCAAAGACAAAACGCATCTCGCTGTGACCTTTGGTTGTTTGATTCTGACGATGCCCGGATGAACCGCCCTCGGCGAGGTGCGACCCCGGCCGATTATGGCCGATGCAAAGCGCGATAAAAAGGCATTGACAGGGCCCGTGTTAACCAGAATACGCGAAGGGATCCAGCGAATTCAGGCTGAGAGCGCCCCCGCGCGAACTTTCGCATACGCCCAATCGAGCCACGGCAGAAGTGCGGCGATATCGTCCGCATCGACCGTAGCGCCGCACCAGACACGGAGCCCCGGCGGCATGCCGCGATAAGCGGCGATATCGAAGGCCGCAGCCTCATCCTCAAGCAGTCGCACCATATCGCGCATGACATCGAGCCGCACGTCCTCCGAAGCCTCGGCAAGCGCGGGCTCGGCAAATCGCATTGCGACGGATGTGTGTGAGCGCGTCCGCGGATCGGCGGCGAGCGGCGCGACCCAGGGTGTCCGGTCGATCCACTCGTAGAGCAGCGAAGAACTGGCTTTGCTCCGCGCGATCGTTCCGGCGATCCCCCCAAGCCCTTCAGCCCAAGCCAGCGCATCGAGATAATCTTCGACGCACAGCATCGACGGCGTATTGATCGTCACGCCCTGAAAGACGTCCCAAAGAATCCCGTCATGGTTCGTCAGCCTGAAAAGCTTCGGTATGGGCCAAGCCGGACGATAGGAAACGAGACGGTCGAGCGCTCGTGGCGACAGGATGAGCATGCCGTGCGCACCCTCTCCGCCAAGCGCCTTCTGCCACGAATAGGTCAGCACGTCGATTTTGCCGATGTCGATGTCTTCCGCGAATAGCGCCGACGTTGCATCGCAGAACACGAGGCCGGCGCGGTCATCGGGGATCCAATTGCCGTCCGGCACCTTCACGCCCGTCGTCGTGCCGTTCCAGGTGAAGAGCACGTCGCGCGAAAAATCCACAACGCTGAGATCGGGAAGATACCCAGGATTACCCTCGAACGCGCGCACATCGGGAAGCTTCAACTCGCCGATCACGTCGCGCAGCCAGTTCCGGCCGAACACGTCCCACGCCAGCACATCGGCGCCGCATTCGCCCAACAGATTCCACATCGCGAGTTCGAATGCGCCCGTATCGGAACCTGGAACGATCGCAACCTCATAACCGGGCGGCAGGTTGAGAATGTCCCGCGTCCGGTCAACGGCGAGCTTCAATCTCTCGCGCCCATCGGCAGACCGATGCGAACGCCCGACGAGCGCGCCCTCCAACGCATCCGGCCGCCACCCGGGGCGCTTGACGCACGGGCCGGACGAAAAGAATGGTCTTCGAGGTTTGCTTTGTGGCTTTTTGATTCCGGGCATTGGGGCCTCTTAGCACGGAGGACACACAAGAAAAAAGGCGGTCGCGAACGACCGCCTTTCGGCACCAAGCAACACTGGGGTGCACGTTCTAATCGAACTTGATACGGATGCCGGACCGGAACTGCTGCAGGACGGCGTCCTTGTAAACGATTTGATTCCCGCCCGAGGCCGACGGCGCGACAGATGATATCGCGCCCTGCTCCCAGAGCATCTGCCAGCCGTTGTCCCAGATGATGGATTCGGTGAGGTTCGTGGCAACACCCGCCTGCACGGCTGCAGCAAAATTGATCTGGTTTTTGCTGGTAGAACCCTTCTCCGTCGAAGAGTTCCCCGGAAGCGAGGGATTGCCCGAGCAGGTGTTCGGCGGATACGGACCATCGATGGAGTTGGAACCACCGATACACGTCGCCGTCTCCGAATACGACCTCTGCAGCCTTCTCCAGGAGAAGCCGCCGCCGCCGCCGATGTAGGGAGTAAACCGGGTTCCGGTATTGAAATCGTAGATCAAGTTCACGAGGCCGGTCGTTCGCGAAAGCTGCACGGTGTCGGTTCGCGAAATGGAATAGGTGTTCGTATCGATGCCACCAATTGTCGTGTTGGGCGCCGAGTTCGTAGCGAGATACCCCAATTTGTAATCATTGGAGATCTGATAGTTGGGCGTGTAATCGATCGCGACTTCAGCCCTGAGAGACGGCGTCAGATAGCGGCCGAACGTCAAACCGAAAATCGGCGACATCGGCAGGTCGCCGCTGTCCTTCGCGAAGTAGCCGGGCGTTGAATCGCCCAGATAGTCGACATCCGTGTCTTTGACCGACGCGCTTTGCGAGATGTTCCCGCCGAACGTCAATCCGACGTACCAATCGGAGTCCGCATCATATGTCGGCACGGGAACGGGAGCCGGAACGGGTATCGCGACCCCGCCGCCCATATCCTTGACGCCGCCCCAGTCGGCGGCCATCGCGGGCGCCACACCGGCAGCAATCAGAAAACACGTGGCAATGCACGTTTTTGCACGTTTCATATTCGATCCCTCAAAGTCGGCACGCATGTATCTGCGCGCCACTCAAGACTCTGCTCAACGCTACGCTTGCGCTAACCGAGCCCTAGGAGGGAACAGCGGTTTCGGTTCGGTGTCCGTGGGCTCCCCGGGAAGGAGGAGCCCACTACGCTTCACGGGGGAGGACACGCAAACGCGAAACACGCACAACAAACCACACCTTTGGCATTCCGGGCGGAAACAGGCGCTACGCCCCTGTTTCCAATTCTTCTCGAGGGCGCGACAGGCGCCCCTGACGAACGCTCAGTTCAGGTCGTACCGAAGGCCGACGCGAAGCTGGTGAGCGGTAATGTCCTTTAATTTTTCAGCAGACGTCACACCGTCCGCATCGAACGAAGCCGTTTCAGCTTTGCCGAGGTAGAGGAAGCGATAGCCGAAATCGAGGTAGAGCGCGTTGCCCGAGCTGACAGCGACCGGCTCATCCTTCATACCGCTGACGTACGTCGTCTGACCGCCGCGGATGCGCCAGGAGACACCGGCCATTGCTGCTGCCGCGAAGTTATCGGTAGACTTTCCACCATACTCGGTTGTGCAACCGCACTGCTCGAACGTCCCTGACGACGTCGAATTATGCGCATAACCGATGCCGGCGCCGATGTACGGAATGAAGCGGCCGCCACGGTTGAAATCGTAATAGATGTTGGCCAGCACGACGGTGCTGCTCAAATCGAACTTCGAATTGCCGACGAGGCTGCCCGGAGAATAATAAAGCGAGGACTCGGAGCTGGCGTCGAAGATATGATCGACCGTGATATCGCCACGGAAACCGCGTCCGAAATAGCGGCCGATACCGCCACCGACGCTCCACGCGCCGTCTTGGCTGGTATTTCCGACCTCACGGCCGCTGTAGCTCACCGAAGGATTCGTGAACCAGTTATATCCGCCGTCGGCCCGGATGTACCAACCAGCCGACGCAGCCGGCATGGCCTCCATGATCGGAGCGTCCTTGAGACTGGTGCCGCCGAGGTCGGCAGCCGATGCACCCAGAGCACTGCCGAGAACGAGTGCCGCGCTGAGAACGAGTACTTTGCGCGTAAAAAGCATGTGACTTTCCTTCCGGTGTCGGCTCGACGCGCGATGCGGCGGGCCGGTACTAAAACCCGTCCCGAATATTACCAATAAGGTTTAAAGGGAGCTTAACCGGCGTCGAAGTCTGATACGCAGGAGCAGAAGCCGAAGTCCTAATGAGAAGTTAACATCATGCGCGCGCGGATGATCGCGCGACGCCCGGCGCGCCACGCCAGGCCGCGGTCCTGCCGCTGCTGATTGACCCTTGCTATGTGAAAAAGAGCGAGCTTACGCCGCCGCTGCCGACTTAACCGCGTCGCAGATATCGCCGACGATGCTCGACACGACTTTCTCGTCGTCGCCTTCCGCCATCACACGGATGACAGGTTCAGTGCCCGACGGCCGAATGACGAGACGGCCATTCTCCCCGAGCTTCGCCTTCGCGCCCTCGATGGCCTTGACGACGCGCGTATCTTCGAGCGGACGCCCGCTCGCGTAACGCACGTTGCGCAAAATCTGCGGCAGCGGCTGGAAGCGATTGCAGACTTCCGACACTGTCTTCCCCGTGGCGACGACGCACGCCAGAACCTGCAGTGCAGAGACCAATCCGTCGCCCGTCGTCGTGAAATCGGAGAGCACGATATGCCCCGATTGCTCGCCGCCGACATTGAACCCATGCTTGCGCATGTGCTCGGTGACGTAACGATCCCCGACCGGCGTCCGCGCCAGCGTCAACCCGATGGAGCGCAGATACCGCTCGAGGCCGAGATTGCTCATCACCGTCGCAACGATGCCGCCCGCCGCGAGCTTGCCCGTACGGTGCCAGCTTTCCGCGATCACCGCCATTAGCTGGTCGCCGTCGACGATTTCGCCCTTCTCGTCCACGATCACGACACGATCTGCGTCGCCGTCGAGCGCGATGCCGATGTCGGCGCGAAGCTCTTTCACCTTGTCGACGAGCGCCTTCGGCGACGTCGAACCGCAATTCAAATTGATGTTGCGGCCGTTAGGCTCGACACCGATCTTGATGACCTCCGCGCCGAGTTCCCACAGCGCTTCCGGCGCGACCTTGTATGCAGCGCCGTTCGCGCAATCGATGACGATGCGCAGGCCCGCGAGGCGCAGCTGCTTCGGCATAGTGCGCTTGGCGAATTCGATATACCGCTCCTGCGCGCTCTCGACCCGCGTCGCGCGCCCGATGCGGTCGGCTTCGACAAGCATGGATTTGGAATCGGAATCGATCAGATCCTCGATCTGCTTCTCCATCTCGTCCGACAGCTTGTAGCCGTCCGGATCGAAGAGCTTGATCCCATTGTCATTGGAAGGATTGTGGGATGCCGACAGCATCACGCCGAGATCGGCGCGTAGCGACCGCGTCAACATGGCGACGGCCGGCGTCGGCATCGGTCCGAGAAGGAACACGTCCATCCCGACTGAGGTAAAGCCCGACATGAGCGCCGCTTCCAGCATGTAGCCGGAAAGCCGCGTGTCCTTGCCGATCACGACGCGGTGGCGATGTGTGCCCGACCGGAAAACGGTTCCGGCCGCCATCCCGACCTTCAACGCAATCTCCGCTGTCATCGGATGCGTGTTGGCGAGACCGCGAATGCCGTCCGTCCCGAAATAGCGGCGTGTCATGCTAACCTCCCGTCGTGTCGGACCCGGCGATTGCGCGCGACAGGCCCAAATCGACGATCCGAAAAAATATCGGCAAGCACCAGGCGATGACCTGCGGCGTGCTTCGCCGTCCCCTTAGAGAGCATAGATGCCCGAGCGAACACTACCATTCCATTCCGTTGGTTGAATTGCCGCAAATTTTACACTGAATTCCACTGAGGGTTGCACGGGCGCATCCAATCTTTCCACATTGTGTGCTTTTGAGACCCGTGTTGGACCGGGTCATGGAATCGGCCCATAGGTCGGCTATTGATGTAGCGCGCGCTTCAGAGGCAATGTCGTTTAGCGAGCGCAATCTGAGGGGTATCGACTATGGCAGTCTTTCTAGCGGTCGCTAACCGCAAGGGCGGCGTCGGCAAATCCACTTGCGCGGTGATGCTGGCGCACGGGCTCGCCGTCTACGGGGGCAAGCGCGTCCTGCTGATCGACCTCGACTCTCAATGCAACGCATCGCTGATCCTGATGGGCGGCCAGGGCTGGAACGAAGCCCGCAAGGCCGGCAAGACCATCGCCGACTACTTCTACGACCTCTTCGACGGCATTCCCGCCAACGCTCGCGATTACGTCGCCAAGAATGTCGGCGACGTTTCCCTGGCGAACGGCAAACCGGCCCCGATTTCGCTCGTCCCCGGTTCACTCCTCCTGGAGGACATCCAGGGCGAGCTGTACCTGAAGCAGGCAAGCCAGAGCAACGTGCCGGAAGTCGTCGCCAACCGCGTTCGCGGCCGCATGGAAAGCCTCATCCGCCGCTTCGAAGGCGACTATGACGTCGTCATTCTCGACTGCGCGCCGGGCCTCTCGTTTGCAGCGCTCGCGGCCCTCAAAACGGCCGACAAAGTCATCGTGCCCTTCCGCCCCGATTACGTCTCGCAACTCGCCGTCGATCGCGTCGCTATGCTGATCGAGGACATGCGCAATCTCGACGACTTGGCCGCAATGCCGGCTGAGGACAGGCGTTACGTCTGCCTCGCAAACTACGTGCGCAACGACGACCGGGACTATATGATGATCGAGGAAATAAGCCTCGTACATCCCGTGCTCGAGACATTCCTGCCGCAAAGGAATGGCATCGCCAATGCCTTCGACTACATCGGTCAGTTGCGAACGATCGACGTGAAGTATTCCGATGCCGCCGGCGACGTCAAAGAGCTTCATCAGGAAATCGCCCGCCTGGTTGAAACCGTGGCGGCGAAGAAGAAAGCCAAAGTCTCTGTCTCTTAACTGCTGAAGGCGAGAAAACGTCGAACATGAGCAAAGGCAAACAGCTCTGGCCCGGCGACGAAATGGCGACGTTCTTTCGCGCCCACATCCTGCGTGAAACGGCGCTTGAGGGCGAAGCGGCCGAACGGCTCGCGCTTGCGTTGACGAAAGCGGTGAACCGCATGCTGGTTCGGGAGATGCCCCCGGAACTTCCGCCAGAGCTTTCGTCAGAACTTCCCTCTGAACGTCCGTCAGAGACTCTCGAAGAGGCCGCCGCGGCCCCGAAGACCAAGAAAACTGCGGCCCCGGCCGAAGCACAGGATCGGCACGACCGCGCCGAGAACTTCAATCCCTACCGCTTTTCCGCACTCGTCACGCTCTCCAAGCATGGCCGCGAAGGACTGATGACGCGCCTTCAGGAAATCAAATCGGCGGAAAATCTCCGCGCCTTCGCCGAAGCGCAGCACGTTCCGGTCGAGGCGTCCGTGAAGCGGACCGACGACATCCGCAAGGCCATCATCGCAGGCGTGGAGCGCCGCTTGGCCGACCGCAAAGCCGCGGCGAGCTGACAAGCCCTCCAATAACAAAAAGGACGCGACGTGGTGGCCGGAGCGCCGACTGACGCAAAGCAGCCGAGCCTCCGCCGCTCCATCGGGACGACACAGCTGGCGCTCTATGCGCTCGGCAGCATGATCGGATCGGGTATCTACGGCCTGATCGGCAAAGCGGCCGGCGAAGCTGGATCTGCGGTCTGGCTGTCATTCCTCGTCGCCCTCGTCGCGGCGCTGCTGACATCGCTCTCCTACGCCTCGCTCGGTTCGCGTTACCCGCGCGCCGGTGGCGCCGCATACGTCACCGACCGCGCATTCCGCCGTCCAAGCCTCAGCTTCACCATCGGCCTCGCTCTTGTCGCATCCGGACTGACATCGATCGCGACCCAGTCGAAGATCTTCGCGGCGATCCTCGCCGACATGGCAGGGATCGAAGCCTTGCCGCCGGCTGCCATCGCGGCGGGCTTTCTCCTGATCCTCAGCGGCATCGTCTTCCGCGGCATCCGCGAAAGCATGTGGGTCAACGTCGTCTGCACGCTGATGGAAGTCTCGGGACTCCTCCTCGTGATCGCGTCGGGCATGTCCTATTGGGGCACGGTCAACTACTTCGAAACGCCGCCAGACCGCGCCGACTTCGGCCTGCCTCTCATCGTGCTTCAGGCATCGGTGCTCACGTTCTTCGCCTTCATCGGCTTTGAAGACGCCGTCAACGTCGCCGAGGAATGCAGAGATCCCGCGCGCACGATCCCGCGAGGCCTCGTCATCGCAACGCTCGCCGCAGCGGTCCTCTATGTGGCTGTCTCGGTTACGGCCGTGTCGGTGTTGCCGTGGCAAGAACTCGCCGCCGCGCCGAGCCCATTGACGGCCGTCATGCAGCGAACGCTCCCCGACATGCCGGCCGGGCTAATGAGCTTCATCGCGCTCTTTTCAGTGGCGAACACCGCACTCGTCAACTACGTGACAGCCTCCCGATTGATCTACGGCATGTCCGGACAAGGGCTTCTGCCGGGTTTCATGGGACGTGTGCACCAGACCCGGAGAACACCCCACATAGCAATCTGGCTGCTCTTCGCATTGCTGCTTCTTCTGATCATGGCCGGAGACATCGCCGATCTCGCTGCCGCAACCGTCCTGCTGCTGCTCGTCGTGTTCATCGCCGTCAACGCATCGCTCATCGTGTTGAAGCGCAGGGCGGGCGAAGCGCCGGGACAATTCGAGCTTCCTTTGATCTTGCCGATCGCCGGCATCGTCGTCTGCGCGGCGCTTCTAGTCACCCGCGTGGCGAGCACCGATTGGCGCGCCCCGGCCGTCGCAGGCGCGCTCCTCGCGGCAATCCTCTGCTTCTACCTCGTCCTTCGAATGATGAGATTGACCAACCGATAGGGCGAGGCACCGCTCCGCCGCCCATCCAGCTGCGATCAGTCGAGCCCCTTCTCCGTACCCGCCGCGCATGCGCGCCAAACTTCTATGGCCTGCTTCGTTTCCTTGACGTCATGAACGCGCACGATCTGGACGCCGGCGGCAATGCCCGCGATTGCGCAAGCCAGCGACCCAGGCACCCGGTCTTTCGCATCTTCCACATTGCAGAGCTGCCCGATCATCTTCTTGCGGCTGGCGCCAAGCAAAAGCGGCACGCCGAGCCCGTGATAGAGCGAGAGACCCGCCATCACCGCGACGTTATGATGAAGGTGCTTGCCGAAGCCGATCCCCGGATCGGCGACGAGCTTCGCCTTTGGGATTCCAGCCGCGACGCACGCCTGGATGCGCCCCTCGAGATAATCGAAAACATCGAGCACGACGTCGTCGTACTTCGGATTGTCGTTCATTGTCTTCGGATCGCCCTGCGCATGCATGATGACGATCGGCAGCCCGGTCTCGGCCGCAACCTCCAAGGCTTCCGGGTCATACGTGAACGCCGAGACGTCGTTCAAAATATCAGCACCCGCCGCAGCCGCACGCCGCATCACCTCGGATTTGCGGGTGTCGACCGAGATCACCGCATCGGTCTTGGCGCGCAATCTCTCGACCACGGGAATGACCCGGCGCAGTTCCTCATCGACAGCGACCGTATCCGATTGCGGCCGCGTGCTTTCCCCGCCGATGTCGAGAATGTCGGCGCCCTCTTCGACGAGCCGCAATCCGTGTGCGACCGCATCTTCGGTACCCGCGAACTGGCCGCCGTCCGAGAAACTATCCGGCGTGACGTTGACGATGCCCATGATGCGCGGGCGATCAAGCGACAACCCGGCGACGCGCGCACGCGGCTCGGAAAGCGCTTGAAGAATGTCGGCAGCCGACAACGCTTCCCGGCCCCAGTCCCCGCTGAAGGCGTCCCCGAGAATGACCGTCCGCCGCTTCGTTTCGGGCGAACTGCGCGTCAGAACATCGAGTGCCGCAAACGACAGCCGGCCGCCGGCAAGCGGCAAACCCTTCCATTCGGGAACGTCGGCTTCATCGATCGCGTGCCGGGAGCTCCGATCCCAGAAAATCGCACTAGGCTGCAGGTAGACTGATCGTTTCAAACCAACGATCCATTGTTGGGCCGCCCCACGCGAAACACGCCTTTGATTTGGGAAGGATTACAGACACATATCTGCACATGAGTCTTTTCATAAAAATAGGAGTTGGGATAGATGGGTTGTCCCTCGAAAAAAATTCCAAGAACCGTATCAATAGACGGCTGATCGCTATTTTTGCGAATGTCGTGTAGCGATCTGATAACGGCACAGTCCAACTTTGGGCGCCCAGGCTCGTTGACTGGGTATTCGCCCTCAGATTGTTGAAGGATTTGGGTGAGGGCACCGTGCGCCGAGCGGAGCTCGGCGGCTCCCGCTGCCGTGGTGAGGTCAAGACACAGGCCCATGTCAATCACTGCGCCAACAACAGCTTCATCCCAACTCCCTTTGGCGCGTCGCTTCTTTTCATTGGCGAAGGCTAATGCGCGATCAGGATTGGACTGCCAGAAATAAATTCCGGGACCTAGCCAATCATAAAGATTGTCACTTGGCTTGAATGCTTCGCCGGCGAGCAGGGCCTCCGCTGTGTCCTTGTCGCATCCGTGATATCCAAGAACGAACGACGCGGACAGTCGATGCACCTCACTTATAATCCTTACCCAATTTTCCCCGATTGTCATGAATGCCTAGCTCGCGCAATTTAGCGCGAGCTACATCCGGCGTAGCGGTATTGGCTGAGACCCAACTATTCGCACGCTCCACAAACTTTCCCGTCGCTGCTTCGCGGGAAATTTTGCCGGAACTAGAAGCTGGATTTTTGCCACTTGGTATTTTGCCCATATGAACCACCCCATACTTCCACGATCAGCCCTGCGGCTGCGGTTCGGGCTCGATATCGATCCCGCCCTTAGGCTCGCCCCGTGGCCGCGGCGGCTGCCGGCCCGCACTCGGAACGGCCGATCCGGCCGGCCCCTTGCTGCCGTCATCGTCCGTCGGACGCGTGATCTTGTCACCGCGCATGATCGCCTGACACTCGTCGCCGTTGATGGTCTCGTATTCCATCAGCGCCTGCGCCATGGCTTCGAGTTCGGCCTTGTGCTTCGTGAGAACTTCCCACGCAAGGCTCTGGCCGGTGGTCACGATCCGCCGCGTCTCTTCATCGATGAGCTTGGCGGTCTCCTCGCTCATGTTCTTCTGCTGCGTGATCGAATGGCCGAGGAACACTTCCTGCTGGTTCTCCGAGTAGAGCAGCGGCCCGAGCTTGTCGCTCATGCCCCACTCCGTCACCATCTTCTTGGCGATGTTCGTCGCCTGGCTGATGTCGCTCGAAGCACCCGTATTCAAGTGTTCGCGGCCATAGATGATCTGCTCGGCGACACGGCCGCCGAAAGCCATCGCGATCTTGCCCTCGCACCACTGCTTCGAATAGCTGAGGCGATCCCGCTCCGGCAAACTCATCGTGACGCCCAGCGCCCGGCCACGCGGAATGATCGTCACCTTGTGCAGGGGATCGTTGCCCGGCACGACGAGATTGACGATGGCGTGGCCCGCCTCGTGATAGGCGGTCGCGAGTTTCTCTTCCTCGGTCATGGCCATGGTCTTGCGCTCGGCGCCCATCATGACCTTGTCCTTGGAATCCTCGAACTCCGCCTGCGTCACGAGCCGCTTGTTGCGCCGCGCGGCAAGCAGCGCCGCTTCGTTGACGAGGTTTGCGAGATCCGCGCCGGAGAATCCCGGGGTACCGCGTGCGATCACCTTCGGATCGACGTCCGGCGCCAGCGGCACCTTCTTCATGTGAACGCGCAGGATCCTCTCGCGCCCAACCACATCCGGATTGGGAACGACGATCTGGCGGTCGAAACGGCCGGGGCGCAGCAACGCCGGATCGAGCACGTCGGGACGGTTCGTCGCCGCGATGATGATGATGCCTTCGTTGGCTTCGAAGCCATCCATCTCGACCAGCAACTGGTTGAGCGTCTGTTCGCGCTCGTCGTTGCCGCCGCCGAGACCCGCGCCGCGATGACGGCCGACGGCATCGATTTCGTCGATGAAGATGATGCAGGGCGCGTTCTTTTTCGCCTGCTCGAACATATCGCGCACGCGGCTTGCGCCGACGCCGACGAACATCTCGACGAAGTCCGAGCCCGAGATCGTGAAGAACGGCACGTTGGCTTCGCCGGCGACGGCGCGCGCGATGAGCGTCTTACCGGTGCCGGGAGGGCCGACCAGCAAGCAGCCACGGGGAATGCGCCCGCCGAGGCGCTGGAACTTCTGCGGGTCGCGAAGAAACTCGACGATCTCCTCGAGATCGGCCTTCGCCTCGTCGACGCCCGCGACGTCCTCGAACGTGACGCGGCCATGCCGCTCCGTCAGGAGCTTCGCGCGAGACTTGCCGAAGCCCATTGCTCGGCCGGAGCCCGACTGCATCTGGCGCATGAAAAAGATCCACACGCCGATGAGCAGCAGCATCGGAAACCAGCTCAGAAGAATGCTTGTGATTGACTGCACTTCATCCTCGGCAGGCCGCGCTTTGAACTTCACACCCTTCTCGCGCAGGCGGGTCACGAGGTTCGGGTCTTCCGGAGCGTAAGTCGAGAACGCCGCATCGCTCGAGCTTGCGTCTTTTTTCGTTCCGGTGATGCGGTTACCCGCAATCACGGCTTCCGACACGTTACCCTTATCGACGGCGTCTAGAAATTCCGAATACTGAATTTCGTTCGACCGGCGGGCCGTGCTCGGGTTGCTGACCAGATTGTAGAGTGCCAGCAATAGGACGAACAACGCCGCCCAGATCGCAAGTTTCTGATAATTCGGGTTCATTGGTTTCCTTGATGGCGCCATCGGCACCAAAATGGCGCGTGCTCGGTGGCACTGCTGCCCCCAAAGTGAGAGCTTAACATAGGTGGCAGCCCATCTCCGCACAAGTTATGCGTTTACTCAGGTTCCCACGGGCTACAATACGTACAAATCCTTAAAATGTACCCGCTGCCAAGGGGGTAATATTAAATCCTGCGGGGTCGAGCGGCTCGGCCCCCGCCAGGGCAAATGGCGCGAGCGAGGGGGCGGCAACGAATTGTTCTCCCGCCCAAAATGACGGGAGCGCCGCGGATGCACGCGCGGGCGGCAGCTGACGGCCACGGAGCCGCGGCAGGATCGCCCGGTACGCGGCCAGCCCCAGTGGTTTGACGGTAATGACGGAGGCCTGCGACCCTCGGTCCCCGGTTTCCGCAGACCAGCGCAGCACAAATCGACTGTCCCAAACCCGGACGGTGCCCGGCTGAAGTTCGATCGCCGCCTGATCGAGACGGCCAGCCTCCCGCCAGATGCGAATGAAACGGAGCCCCCCCGAGATCATCGCACCACCTAGTGTTGCAGCAGCCTTTCCATCCCGTTGCAGGTGCGCCGCCAGGGCCTCGATTTCGGATAGCCTCGGCTCGGGACTATCGCCTCCATAACGAGCGATAAGACCCGCCAACACCTTCTGCCTGAGGTAGGCCGGGCCGTCGTCGAACGCGCGCCGGTCGAGCGTCGCGAAGATCTCATTGCCGAACGAAAGCGCAAGCGACGCAATAAAACGCTCTTCGGCATAGACGAGTGCATCCCGAGCGTCGCCAAGGCGGCGGGCCGACGTGGCAAGCGCCTGCGGCGACAATCCCGCATCGTGGAAATTTGACAACGCCGAACGTACGCGCGTGCGCTCGTAACGGTCATCCGCGTTCGTCGGGTCTTCGAAATAACCAACGCCGCGTGCGGCGACCGTCGCGACGAGACGCGCTTTTCCAAAGCCGAGCAGAGGCCGCACCAGAGTAACCGGAGACGTCTCGGCGATAAGCCTTTCGGTCCGCATGCCTGAAAGGCCATCGATTCCCGCGCCGCGCTGCAGCCGCATGGCGAACGTTTCAGCCTGATCATCGAGATGATGAGCCGTCGCAACCGCAACGTTGTCAGCCGCGAATCCGCGTGCGTGTTCATCCAGAAGACGATAGCGCGCTTCCCGCGCGGCCATCGGCACGCCCGTTTGCGGCTTCACGTCGTCCCAGGTCAAAACGGCATGCGGCAAACCCAGACGTCGCGCAGCCGCTCCGACCTGCTCGGCCTCGAATCGCGACTGGGGCCGAAGACCATGATCGACGGTCGCAACGGAAATGGACGGCGTCGGCGATTTCGAACGCGCCCGCCATTCCGCCGCGAGAACCATCAGCGCCATGCTGTCCGGACCGCCGGACACGGCGAGCACCACGTGGCCGAAGCGCGCCAGCCGCCCGAATGCGGTATCCGCTTCGGCATCGGTGACCGGCAACTGCGAGCCTCGTGTCACGGATATTCAGCTCGGCGGAGAATTCGCGCCCGCCGCTCCTTTATTGGCAGCCGATCCGCTGCCGCTCACTCTGTGCGCGCGATTTCACGTTTTGCGGCGCTGTCGGGAATTTCGTCGCGAGTTCGGAAAAAGACGAGCACGCCGCATCTTTTTGTCCGAGCCGGTCGAGCGACATCGCGAGCTTCAAAAGACTGTCAGGCGCCTTCCCGCTTTGTGAATACGTCTGATAGCCCTTCAGGAAAGAGCCCGCCGCTGCCTTGTATTGACCGCGGACGAAATAAGTCTCGCCGAGCCAGTATTGCGCGTTTCCCGAAAGCGAGTCGTTCGGAAACTTCTTCAAGAAATCGCCGAATGCCGTTTCCGCGGAGCCGTAATCGCGCTGAAGCAAGTAGCCGTACGCCGTCTCATAAAGCTGCTTCGGGTCGCCGCTCGTCTCGCTGGCGGCGGGCAAGGCAGCCGTAGCGACCGGCGCAGGCAATCCGCCAGCACCGCCGCCGTGGTCGGGCTCGGCCGCTTGTGCATGGCTGTCGATGAGCCCGCCGATGGCATCGCCGCCGGATGAAACCGTTGTCGATCCGAAACCGTCGACTGCCGCGTCCGCATGATCGGTGGCGCCGGTCTCAGTGCCTCCTTGAATTTCAGAACGGCGCGGTACGCCGCCCATGCTGCGAATCTGATCCGAGAGCTGCTGCACTTGCGCCGAGAGCGCACGAACCTGCGTCTCGAGTCCTTCGATCCGCGCCGGGTCCGCGGAAACGGCGCCTCCGGACGAAGGGAATGGCGCAGCGGTCGAGCCGCCGCCCTTGGCTAGTGTTTCCAAAGTTCCGACGACGACCTGCATATCGACGAGTTGCTCTTCGAGAGCTTGAACCCGGGCTTTGAGCGCGGCATCGCCGGAGGAAGCAGCAGCTGCTGGTGCCGCACCGCCTTTTGGCGGGCGGGCGTCGCTGGTTTGCGCCAGCGCCGGAACAGCCGTTAGGGCGAACGCCAGCGCTACGATTTGAAATCGCAAGCCACTCCGATGGATCCCCGCAAGCTTGGCCATTCCCGGCTCTACCCCTAATGTTCGATCGAATGTTAAATCACTAACGCCGCATGACGTGACGAGACGTCCGGAGAAGCTTACCCCAGCGCCGTCTGCACCTCCACCTACGCCGGGTCGCAGGACCCATCAACTGGGGAGTAAGGAATCACTGCGAAACCGAATCGGCCGGATCCGCCCTGCGGACGTTTACCGGGCTGACCGAACCCTTCGCGGACGCACCCGACATCGCTGACTTCGGCCAGTTTCCGTCGAAATGCCATTCCTTGATGAAGACCTCGGCATTCCGGTTCTGCGCCTGGCACATCGGATCATCGCAAACAGCCAACCGGTCCGCGGAGCCCGCCGCCTTAACCTCGATGCGTGCTTCCGCGATGCCTGCCGCAATGAGTCGGTCACGCACCACCTGGGCACGCTGCAGCGAGAGAATTTCTGCCGCGCTCCGCCCGACACTGTCGTCGGCCCGGCCAATCACCAAGACCGTGAGATCGGGACGAACCGTCAGCCAGCGTGCCTGGCGTTCGACGATGCTGCGCGCACGCCCGCCGAGGATCGCGCTATTCTCGGCGAAGAACACGCGATCTCCGACATCGAGAAGAAACGCGCGCCGGAACTCGGCCGCCCGCTCGGCGATGCCCGCCTTGATTGCTGCACGTTCCTCGGGGGTGCTCTCGCCACGATCAAGCGCGGCCAACGCACGCTTCGCCCTCGCTGCTTCGACAGATCCGGGAAATTCGCTGATCACGCGAGCCAGGAGACGCCGGCCCGAATCTTCCGCGTGATCGGAAAGAGCATCCAGCCCGTCTTCGACGAGCTCCGCAGCGGTTTCGCTGTCCGCAGTCTGATCCTGAGCAAAAACGCGAGGCGCAAGCACAGCCATCAGGCCAAGCACCACACACAAAACGCCCGCCGAAACGTTGGAAGTCCGCAATTTCAACATCGAATACCGGCGCCGCACCAAAGAAAGCCTCGGGCGCCGGTTATGGAAGTCCAATTAGGCCAAACTTTGCTGAAACCGCGTTCCTCGAAAGCTCTGTGGGAGTGTGGCTCAATTGAGCCAACTCCTGAGACACAGCCGGCCTTCGATGTGCCGCTGTCGCTTATGCGCGGTATGGCAGCGTGTTGGCGGGGCGACGGTTAACGCTGGCTAACCACGCCACCGCTGCCGCCGCTGTTGAGCACCGTTTGAGCGCGGCGATTCTGCGACCAGCAGGAGATGTCGTTGCAAACCGCGACCGGACGCTCTTTGCCGTACGAGATCGTGCGGATGCGCGCGCCGTTCACGCCGTGCTCGGAAAGGTAGTTGCGCACCGTCGTTGCACGACGGGCACCGAGCGCGATGTTGTATTCACGCGTACCGCGTTCGTCGGCATGGCCTTCGATCGTGATCGTATATTGCGGGTACTGCGCCAGCCACTGAGATTGCTTCGACAGCGTCTGCGCAGCTTCGGGCGTCAGATCGACCGAGTCGGTCGAGAAGTAGACGAGGTCGCCGACGTTCTGCGTGAAGTCACGCTGAGAACCTGGCGTCGCGTTGCCATACTTGCTGCTCAACCCGTCTGGCTGCATGTCCTTGTTGGCGCACGCGCCGAGCGTCGCGGCAAGAATCGAAACGGCGGCAAGGCGCAGACACCAGCTCCGCGCGAACGTGGCCATCATTTCGCAAATCCCCTTCGTATCGATCTCATCTCTCGCGTGAGTTGCACACGCTTCGTCCTCTGAGAGAGATAGCTGTTTCATCCCCGCATAGAGAATCGTTCAGCCCAAAATATGGCCGATTCCGCTGTCGACCCACCCGTAACCCACAAAAGCGCGCTCAGGATGTTCTGGATCCACTGCGATCCCTTCTCACACAAACTCTTAGCATCGAGATACGAGGTGTGCGTGCGACTAATTCGGTTTTGAGCAGATTTCTCGACGTTTTCCCGCACTAAACGCGAGCGCAAGAATCGCCTGCGCTTTCGAGCTTCTACGAACGGCGATGCAGATCGGAAATCAGTCTCAGACAAATCAGTCTTAGGCAGAGAGACCCGTCGAGCAGATCGCCGAGCACACCAGTAATGCTCTCCTCGCACGTCGGAACGCGTCCGAGAAACTGCACTCTAAAAAGCTCAAGACCGAGATGGTGGCGAGGTAGTCGCCAACAACTCGGTCTTGAAGATTAGGATGAAAAACGCAGTACTTTGCAAACAAGAAGCACTCAGCGTGCAACCTGCTCCGAAGTGGCAGGCCCGCCAAGCTTAAGCGGCTGGTGCTCGACTTCTTTCCGGCATGCGCCGAGAGCAACAGCTACAAAAACGGTAGCGAGAACAAATGCGCTTTTCATAGGTAGTCTCCTTTGAGACAGAGTACTCGCTATTAACGAGCAACCTGGTCGCTAGCGGTCGGGCCGCCGAGCTTCAAAGGCGTATGCTCAGCCTCACGGCGGCATGCGCCGAGGGCCACAGCCGCAACTACTGCTGACAAAAGGATCAGCCCCTTCACACCCTGCATGGTCATATCTCCTGATACGATTCCGGCAAAAGCCGTACTCTGGGGTACCGGGAGGGCGCGTTCCGATCAAGAACAGAGGCAGCAATTCCCAAGTTTTCCAAGCCAATAGGTGCGAAAATGCAACGGGACTTAGTGGGGAAAAGTCAACACTTTTTGGACTACGGTTAAGATGCACAACCCATTGATATTGCGCATCTTTATTGATCTCGAAAGAAGCGTCGTTAATAATTGGACAGCTTCGTTCGTAAATAGGGTGTTAATTCAGAAGCGGTGACCAAGCGGGGTCCGAAGCGAACGCCGGAGTGTCCACCTTTCGCTCGTTGTATCCGGTGATATCGACCGAGAAAATTCGCGGCCCCCCATTGTTCCCCTGCGACTCGCGGAAGAACATCAAAACCCGCCCGTTCGGAGCCCAGGTCGGCCCCTCGTTGTGGAAACCTTCCGTAAGGATGCGCTCGCCCGAGCCGTCCGGCTTCATGACGCCGATGATGAACTGGCCGCCCGACTGTTTGGTGAACGCTATATAGTCGCCGCGTGGCGACCAGACCGGCGTCGAGTAGCTGCCGTCGCCCGTCGAGATCGGACGCTGGTTCGATCCGTCCGAATTCATGACCCAGAGCTGCTGTCTGCCGCCGCTCCGGTCGCTTTCGAAGACGATCTGACCGCCGTCCGGCGAGTAGCTTGGACTGGTATCGATGCCGTTCGACCGCGTGATCTGCCGCGGCTGCCGTGAGCGGAGATCCATCTCGTAGATATCGGAGCCGCCATCGGGGCGCCCGAGGCTCATGACCACCCGCTGCCCGTCGGGAGAGAATCGGGGCGCGAACGTCATATTGGGAAAGTCGCCGACGAGTTCACGTCGGCCTGTCTCCAGGTTCATGATGAAAACCTTGGGCTGGCCACCGCCGCTGTAGGACATGTACGTGATTTCTTGGTTCGTCGGGGAGAACCTCGGCGTCAGCACAAGTTCTTGACCTTGCGTCAAAAGCCGGACATTCGCGCCGTCCTGATCCATGATCGCGAGACGCTTAATGCGCTTCTCTTTCGGCCCCGTTTCATCGACGTATACGACGCGCGTGTCGAAGTAGCCCTTCTCGCCCGTCAGCCGTTCATAGACGCTGTCCGCGATCAGATGGCCGATGCGGCGCCAGTTGCGCGCCGACGTAGAAAAGCGCTGGCCGACGAGCTGCTTTCCGCCCGCAACATCCCAGACCCTGAACTCGGCGCCGACCTTGCCGTCGCCCGCATTGACCACCCGTCCGACGACGAGCGCATCGGCTTGAATGGAGCGCCAATCGCCGAAGCGCGGTGCAGCATTGACGTCCCGAACCTGCTCGAGAAACGATTGATGATCGAGCGGCCGGAAGAGCCCCGAACGCTCGAGATCCGCTTCAACCACGGCGGCGATATTGCTCGCGAGCTCCTGATCGTCCCCGAGAAAGCTCGGAATTGCGATCGGAATCGGCGCGATCGTGCCTTCCGTCTGCGTACCTTTGAGCTGCGCCATCGCGGGAGGCGCCAACCCTGGGACGAGCCAGACGCAAGCGGCGACGAGCGTCGCAACGGAAAACAGCCTTTTAAGGCGGACTTTCAATGTCATGAATGGTCTCTCATGCGTCTCAGTACGATTCGGAATTCTCAAAGCGCGATGTTTCGCTTCGCGGTCGAATGAAGCAACTTTGGGGCGTTTACAACATTTCACGCGGATCGAAAGTCCAGTCGATGTACTTCCACCCGCCCTCGTACTTGTCCGGAGGCAGGCGGAACGGAGCGCACATCCTGACGGCGCGGAGCGCCGCCTCGGCATAAACTTGCCCCGCGGTGGTCGATGGCGCCGACGTAACCCTCGGCTCGCCCACGAGTGTACCGTCGGGATTGAGTTCCCAGTGCAGTTCGACGACCGGAACCTCGCTGCCGCCGCCCGTACCCGGCGGACGCCAACAGCCATTGAGCTGCGACTTCAGCATCCCCTTCAAGAGATCCTGCTCGCGCGCGGAAAGAACCGTATCGGAGCCCGTTTGCGTCCCGGCTTCCTTGCCGAAGTTCGTTGCGGTCGAGCTTGAGCCTGCCGCCTGCTGCCCCTTCTTCCGCTTGTCCTTGTCGAGAAGAGCCTTGGGCGTAGCGTCGTCCGGCGACTTCTCGAGTAGAGAAGCGATCTTGCTCGGATCGAACTGCTTCTTGGCGGCTTCGGCTTTCTTCTTGGCCTCTTCCTGTTTCTTCTTCTTGAGCTCGGCAGCCTTCTTCTTCTTCGCCTCTTCTTCAGCTTTCTTCTTGGCTTCCTCTTCAGCCTTTTTCTTGGCTTCGGCCTCGGCCTTTTTCTTAGCCTCTTCGTCAGCCTTCTTCTTGGCTTCCTCGGCCTTGCGCTCTTCATCAAGCTTCTGTTCCAGAAGCTTTTTTTCGTCAGGCGTCGGCCCCGGAGCAGGCTCCGGCGGCGGTGGCGGCTCTTCGATTTTCTTGGCTATGGGATCCGGCTCGGTCTTGGCCGGCGCGGGTGGCGGCGGAGGCGGGGGCTCGGCAGCTTGAGGCGGCTCGGGCTCCGGTGGCGGTTCGACCTTTGCGACCTGCTCTTCAGCGGGCGGCGGAGGTGGTGGCGGCGGCGCGTTGTTCGGCTTCGCCGTGTCGTTCTTGCTGTCGTCGGGCTTCGGTTTGTCGTTCGCCTTGGTCTCGAGATTTTTCGCATCCTCGGCGCCCTGCTTCAGGCGCAGGAACTCGGAAGGCGTGATGATATCGGCCGCGATCGCCGGCGTGTCGGGCGATAGCGGCGGCGTAGTGCGCATGGAAAAGAGCGCCCACCCGAGGAGCGAAGCATGGAAGAAAATGGACAGAACAAGTCCGAAGGGCACAGTCAGCACCCACCTTCTCTGAGAGACGGCATGTATGAGCGCGCGCAATGGCGGCGAACCGCAGGGCGAACCGGGATACGCGTCGTCGGCCGCGAGCAATTCAAGCGACGGGTCGGCACAGCGCTTCGCGTGTTCATTGGCCGACGCGCATCCTGGTTCGTCATACGTATCGTCCTTTAGCGATTACGGGTGCTAGGAGCCTCCCTTCTCTCCATTGAGAACGAACGACAGTTTCTTGAACCCACTTTGGTTGATGCGGCTCATCACCTCCATCACCGTCCCGTAGTTCACGCCCTTGTCGCCGCGCACAAAGATCGTCTCGTCGTAACCGTTTCCGGCGATGGCCTTCAGTTTCGTCGCCAAGTCATCCAGCTGAACCTGGGTGTCGCCGATATAGACGTCGCCGTTGGCTTTCACCGTGACCGCGAGCGGGTCCTTCTTCGGAGGCTGGATCTCCTGCCCCTTCGATTCCGGCAGATTGACGTCGATGCCTGTCTGCAGAAGCGGCGCTGCAACCATGAAGATGATCAAAAGCACGAGCATCACGTCGACCATCGGCGTAACGTTGATCTCGCTCATCGGCATGTGCCGGCCGCGACGCCCGCGCCCGCCGCCCCCGCCTCCCTTGACGCTCATCCCCATCGGCTTAAGCCCTTACGTCGATCTGGCGAGATACGATCGCTGCGAATTCATCGGAAAAAGCGTAGAGACGCTGCGATATCGCAGCCGAATCGGCAGAGAACTTATTGTAGAAAATAACCGCCGGAATGGCGGCCATGAGGCCGAGCGCCGTCGCGAACAAGGCTTCGGCGATACCGGGTGCAACGACGGCCAGCGATGTGTTTTTCGAAACCGCGATCGACTGGAAGCTCGTCATGATGCCCCAGACCGTACCGAACAGACCGACGAACGGCGCCGTCGAGCCGACGGTCGCAAGAAACAGGAGACGCCGGTCGAGACGTTCCATCTCGCGGCTGATCGTGACGTCCATCACCTTCTCGACGCGCAGCTGAATGCCGCCCAGCGCGCGGATGTTGCCTTCGACGGAGCGCTTCCACTCGCGCATCGCTGCAACGAAAAGCGCTGCCATCGTGATCGTCCGCCCGCGCGACAGGTTCGCATAAAGCTCGTCGAGCGACTGGCCCGACCAGAACAACTGCTCGAAGCGGTCGCTCTCGACGCGTGCGCGCCGGAACGCGAGCAGCTTTTCGAAGATGATCGCCCACGACCAGACGGACGCGATGCCAAGCCCCGTCATGATGATTTGGACGGTAAGGCTCGCATGCAAAAACAGTTCGATGAACGAGAAGCCACTCGCTTGGACCGGGGCAACGGCGCTTTGGGCGACATCCGCGGGATTCATTTCACCATCCATGTCGAAGAATTGCGATACCCGTACGGAGCCGCACGGGCCGTTGAATTTCGGCTGCATTGGGACGCGCCCGGCGCGGGCCCGATGAAGTTTGCGTATGACGGCGTAATGACGTCCACCCCGGCAGCAAGCGCCATCGCCCACCACACTCATTCGCATCCAGAGCTTTTGACGCCCAATATGACGAAACGAGGGCTTGATGTAGCCGATGGCAATGACGCATCTTCGTGTTTATCCACGAAAAACGCGGCCATTTACCTCATGATGAGCCATGACGACCGAGGTCGGGAATGTCAATCGGCGTGTGGACGCGCCTTGACGGCGGCGGCGAAATATTGCGCGCCGAAGGCTTACGTCCGGGAATTTTTTGCCCCCGCCGCATGCGCTTGAAAGGCTTCGCGCACAGCGTCGCTCAAGCGGAGCGGCTTCCCTGAAATCGACACGAGCACCACGACGACCTCGGCCGAAACGAGACGCATCCCATCGCGGCTGATCGTCTGATCGAGCGTAACGCTGGCCGCACCGAGCTCCTTGACGCGCGTCTCGACCTCCAGGAGATCGTCCATGCGTCCGGGACGTGCGAAGTCGAAGCTCATCCGCCGGACAACGAAGGCCGCGGGTTCTCTGCTGTCGGAACCGTCGATCAGGCGCCTGGCGTCAGTGCCGAGAAGGCGTAGAAAATCGGTGCGGCCGCGTTCCGCGAAGCGCACGTACGAGGCGTGATAGACGACGCCGCCCGCGTCGGTGTCCTCGAAATAGACGCGAACGGGAAGAATGTGCCGCTGACCGCTCGCATCGCGAACGATGCGCCCGGCAAGATCGGGCCACTGCGCGCCGGTCAAACTTCGCCCCCTTCGGAGCCGCCAAGCTCAATGACTACGATTTCGGGCGGAGAGCCGAACCTGATCGGCAACGACGAGCACCCAAGACCGCCCGAGACGATCATGTGCCGCTTGTCCTCGACGATGTGACCATACGCGTACCGCGATCCAAAACGCGACGGCACGATCGGAGCGTATCCGAATATCCGAACCTGGCCGCCATGCGTGTGACCGGCAATCGTCAAGGAAACCCGCTCATAAACCTTCGGAAAGATATCCGGCTCGTGCGCCATCAGGATCACCGGAGCGTTGTCCGTCACCTGTCGGAGCGTCGCCGGCAGATCATCGACGCCGTGATAGGCGACTTTGCCCCCTTGCACGAACTCGTCGTATTCGTCGTTTCGCGGCCAGAAAGCCCATTGATCGCCAAGACCGGCGAGCCAGAAAGCACGGCCATCCTTCTCGAGCCGCACGGCATTGTTCTCATAAACCGGAATGCCGACCACTTGCAGCGCCAATCCGGCAGGCGTCGGGCCCGCGCGTTTTTTCTGCACGTCGCGCGATTCCCACCAGTCGTGATTGCCGAGAACGGCATGGACGCCAAGGGGCGCCTTGAGCCGACCCAGAACTGTCGCCCAAGCGCCATTGCTCACGCGCCCTGAATATTTCCCGAGCCGATGACCGACGACGTAATCCCCGAGCAGCAGTATGGCGTCGACATCGAGCTTGTTCGTCTGCTCGACGATGACTTCGAGCCGCTCGACCGACATCCAAGGCTCGCAAACGTGAAGGTCCGCAAGCACGGCAAACTTCAGTTTGAGACCCGGCGTCCAGTTGGGAGGCGTCAACGTGTAGGACGTCACTCTTTCGCGGAAGGCTTCGGCCAGCGCGTAACCGCTGAGCGCCGTCGAGCCGACACCGGCCACGCCCGTCAACTTCAGCAAATCGCGGCGACTGATCAAACCCGTTTTCCCTCGAACCGTACTGCGGAAGGACGAAGCGTTCCGCATTCTGGCCGGAGAATGCTGTCGAATCCGTGAACTTCGCCACCTCAAAGCGGACCAAGACAGGCGAGAGCGGCGTTAAGTCCCGTCCTCGTCGTCCTCAAAAATAGGCAGTTCCGGCGATGCGGCGCGCGCAGGACCGTTAACGCCGAGATGGCGATAAGCCTTCAGCGTCAAAACCCGCCCTCGCGGGGTGCGGCCGATGAACCCTTGCTGCAGAAGAAAGGGCTCCACGATCTCCTCGAGCGCATCGCGCGGCTCGGAAAGCGCCGCGGCCAGCGTTTCGATACCGACCGGCCCGCCTTCATAGTTGTGAAGGACACACCCAAGGTAGCGGTGATCCAGCGCATCCAGCCCCTCGCCATCGACCTCGAGCATCGTCAGCGCCCGGTCGGCGACCTCGGCATTGATGACGACGGCGCCTTCGACCGACGCGAAATCGCGAACGCGGCGGAGAAGGCGTCCGGCGATCCGCGGCGTGCCGCGCGAGCGTTTGGCGATTTCACGCGCGCCGTCGGGCGACATCTGCGCACCGAGCACGCGCGCGCCGCGGCCGACGACCTGTTCCAGTTCTGCAATCGAATAGAAGTTGAGCCGGACCGGAATCCCGAAGCGATCACGCAGCGGATTGGTCAGCAGTCCCGCGCGCGTCGTCGCGCCGACGAGCGTGAATTTCGGCAGATCGATACGCACCGACCGCGCCGCCGGCCCCTCGCCGATCATCAGATCGAGCTGGAAATCTTCCATGGCCGGATAGAGTATTTCTTCGACAGCCGGATTGAGCCGATGGATCTCGTCGATGAAGAGCACGTCGCGCTCTTCGAGATTGGTCAAAAGCGCCGCGAGATCGCCCGCCTTCGAGATCACCGGCCCCGACGTTGCCCTAAATCCGACGCCCAGTTCCTTCGAAAGGATTTGCGCCAGCGTCGTCTTGCCGAG
This sequence comes from Hyphomicrobium sp., assembly GCF_019753045.1. GTDB lineage: Bacteria > Pseudomonadota > Alphaproteobacteria > Rhizobiales > Hyphomicrobiaceae > Hyphomicrobium_B. The sequence continues at coordinate 40,662 of NZ_JAIELN010000017.1, read as the reverse complement.
ACCCGGAGGACCGGCGAAGAGCACATGGTCGAGCGCGTCGCCCCGCCCTCGCGCCGCCTTGATGAAAACGCGAAGGTTGGCGCGTGCCTGCTCCTGCCCGACGAAGTCGTCGAGCGACTGCGGACGTATCGTCGCCTCGAAGGCGTCCACGTCTTTTCGCGCGCTGCTGACGAGCCTGTCGGTCATGGTTTGTTCGTGAGGCTATTCGCCAGCGCCGTCAAGTCGACGGGCTGACATCTGAAGCCCGATTTCAGTGTTTGAGAATGCCGATCGTCATCAGCAACGCCCGCATGCCGATGAAGAGAAGACCCGCGGTGAACGCCAGAAATGGCACGCCCATACTCGCGTCCAACGGGAAAATGATGGCCGCCGCTATGAACCCGAGAACCCCGGCGACTGCCGCCTCGAGCCAGCCATAAGTGCCGTTCTGCAAAACGAACGGCGTTAAACCCAGCGCCGAAACGGTCGCCGGAAAAGCGCTCCAGATGAATGCGCCGACCCCGGCCTCGCCAAGGCCTTGACCGCCATGCGCAGGCAGCAGGAAATCGGTCGCCGGGCTGAGAAGCATCAGCCCGAGATCGATGAGGCCCGCAAAGAACGGGACCGCCAGCGAGGTGATCAGAACCATCCAGAGCGCGCGTTGGGTATTGCTCAAAATGATTTTTCCCATGGGTAGCGAAGTGTTCCGATAGAGAGTCTCAGCGGTCGCTAGCGAGCCAGTTCCTTGAGACTACGCTTGATAAGCCCCGCCGTGTCGGCCGCCTCTCCAAGCTCTTTTGAAGCAACGGCGACCGCGGCGCTCGCCTGGGCCGGGTTGTAGCCGAGATTGGTCAGCGCCGAGAGGGCTTCCGAGAAGGCCAATCCCGCGGCAGAGCCATTCGGCTGCGGCGTCGCGTGGCCGGCCACGGGGACGGCATGGCCTCCGATCGACAACCCCGGCGCCTTATCCTTCAATTCAGCGACGATGCGCATGGCGAGTTTCTTGCCGACGCCCGGCGCCTCTTCGACCGCGGCCCAGTTGCCGAGCGCCACCGCGCTCGCGAGATCCTGCGGCGACATGATGCCTAGAACGCTCAACGCGACTTTCGCGCCGACGCCCTGAATTGACTGCAGCGTCCTGAACCAGCTACGCTCGAACTCGCTCTGAAACCCGAAAAGCCGGATCGCATCCTCGCGCACGTGCGTATCGATCGTCAGCGCCACATCGTCGCCCGGCTTCAAATTGCGGAGCGTCCGCGATGACGCCTGCACCTCATAGCCGACGCCATTGACATCGATGACGAGAAAACTTTCGCCGACAGCGTCGACCTTGCCTTTGAGCTTGCCGATCATGTGGAAGCGACCTTGGTTGCTACGGCCGCAAGTCGCTGCCGGCTGACGCGGTGATGCGCATGCGTGATGGCGATCGCAAGCGCGTCGGCTTCATCCGCGCATCCGAACGTCGCCTTCGGCAGGAGAAAGCCTATCATCGCCTGGATCTGTTGCTTTTCAGCGTGTCCAGCGCCCGTCACCGACTTCTTGATCAAGTTCGGAGTGTATTCGGCGACGCGCAATCCGAGCCGCGCGGGCGCGAGAAGAACGGCGCCGCGCGCCTGTCCGAGCTTCAACGTCGAACGCGGGTTCTCGTTCACGAAGGTCTCTTCGACCGCGGCTTCCGACGGGCTGAAGCTTTGGATGACGCTCGTCACGGCGTCGAAAAGCGCGGAAAGCCGATAGGCGAGATCGTCGTCCTTCGGTGGCGTGATGACGCCGGACGCGACGTAACCGAGCCGGACGCCGTCGCTTTCGACGATGCCCCATCCCGTCCGCCGCAAGCCGGGGTCGATGCCGATAATGCGAATCGTTCGTCCATTCATGCTCTCCGCATAGCACGAACCGCATAAGGCGCCGAAGGCGTCATAGGTGGCGGCGGCAGCGGCGGCGGCTTCGTGGCGTCCGCAACTTTACCTGTCAGAATGGCGTCGAGTGCCTCGGCGACGTCGGGCTCCGTCCAGTAGCCGGTGTGGCCGCCGATCCCCATCACATGATTATCGACGCGAAGCCCCGGTGGCGGGTTGATGCGCCCGCCGATGTAATCGTCGACGCGATAGAGATTGATCCAGCATTTGAGGCTCGCCGCGATGCCGAGCGGCGCCCCCTTCGATGCCGAGTACTCATGGAAATACTTTTGATAGAGCGTGCCGAGCGGCGACCCGAACGTCAGCAGCGCTGGCGAAGCGTCGCCCAGCCGCGCGTAATGCGGACCGTTATCGCGCAGGAAGTCATACACGATGACCGAGCCCTGGCTGTGCGCCAGGAAGATGACGCCGTCGTATCCCTGGTTCTGCACGAAATGTTCGAGAACGAGATTGAGCCGCCCCTGAATGCGCTCGCGCCGCAAATGGCGGAAACGCGCGCGAAATGCTGACGGGATGAAGTACGCCGCCGTCTCCTGCCGCGGCTGATAATGATGGTCGATGAGATCGCGCGCGACGTTGACGACGTTCGCAATCCGCCGCCCGAAGAAGAACGGCAGCGCCAGCGCGACGACGGCCGCGACCGGAAGGATGTAGCTTCGCAACTTTACGAAGACATGGTTGCTGTCGAGATAGGGTTGCACGAACACCAGCGCCATGACGACGATGAACGCCACGATCAGCAGCGCGACCAGAAAGGGATTGAACAAGAGCCTCGGCATATTTCGCGCCGTGTGCTCGAGATCTGAAAGGCCTCGTCGTGCCCGCAAATGCCTGAGTTCGATCAGGATGCCGCCGCCGATGATGAACAGCATCACGGTCAGCGCGGCAGCCGCAAAGATGAACTTAAAGCGGCCGATCCAATCGAGTTCGATATTGGGAACCTGCACGAGCTTCGCGACGGCGCTGGTCCTGTCGATCTGATGCGCCTCGATCGCGCGCTCGATGAACGGCTTTGCTTCCTTGAGGGTCGTAATCGTCTCGGCGCGATTGAGGATCGGATAGATCGCGCTGACGACGACCGTCGTCCATAGCAGGAATTGCATGATCAAAATGGCAATGCTCGTCGAGACCGTCGCGAGCCGCGAATGATCTCCCGTCTTCAGCGCACGCACGTAAGCGAGGCCGAGCAACGCCGTGGCGAACAGCATCACGCCGCCCCAAATGCGCCAGCCCCAGATGATGACTTTGTAAAGTCCATTGATGTAGCAAGCCGCCGCCGACGACCCGGCGATTGCGCAATCCACCGGATACGCGCCGACGCCACGCTCCGGACCAATCTCGAGATCGGGAACGTTTTTAAGGAGCGGCAACAGCACGTCGTAAAACGTCAGCACAAAAACCGCGAGCGCCGCGATCGCGAGCCAGAACACGGTGTCGTACCACGAGTAATCCTGCTGCCGCGTAATCCGGTAGAAGACGTAGATCGATCCGACGAACATTATCGCGGTGACGATCAGCACCTGCGATCTCACGTCCACGACGTCGGTCGTCAGAGTAGCAGGCTCGAAAAGAAACAGACCGCAGATCACCGACGTCACGATCGTCAGCGCCGCGCTTGGGCCGCGAATGAGCCAGCCGGCGATCCAGAGTATTTTTCTCAGAAGCCACGAGATCGCATCCCGTGACCGGTCGAGCATCGCGTCCACGAGGTGATGAGATTCGAAGATGACGCGAAAGAGCTGCAGCAGCGTGTTCACGCGGCCTTCCTGAACAGTCGTCAGGTCGGCCCAGTGCAGCTCCACGGCTTCGATCTCGATGCCGCTGGTGTGCGCCGCGCCCCGGCGAATGACAGGAAACACCGGCGGGGGCGTACCGATCTCGGGCTCGGCCATCCGGTTGTATTCGTTGGCGGGAGAAACGCTGTAGCCCGGCCGCGTCGCCGCAAGCGTATCGAGAACGGCGTTGACGCAATAACCAGGCTCGGTCTCACCGACGCCATGGACAACGACAAGCCCGACGCGAACCCGACCCGCCGCCATTCAGTACCCCCGTACGCAATATACTGCCCAATCATAATGCCTTTGACGTGATCCGCGATACCCCTCGGAGCCCTCAGGGGGCCTCGTCAGAGCACGCGATTTCGGCTTTAGTGTTGCCGATTGACCAGCATCTTTCGTAACCAATCCGAACTGATGAGGACGTCATGGACCCGACATTTGCTCATCCGCTCTGGATTGTGGCGGGTTTACTGCTGATCCTTGCCGGATTCTGGTTATTTCGGTGGTCCCGGCGCAACAGCGCTGCAGGCGAAATCGCCGCCGCCACGACTGAAGCTGCCATTAACAAACTTTTGAAAAATCCTCCGGCGAAGGCCCCGGCCGGCGCGCCGAGCCCGGCGAAGAAGCGAGCGGCCGCAAATTTCCGCAACGCAATGGCTCAGCTCGCGGGCATCGTCGGGTTGTTGATGCTCATCACCGGACTTGTTTATGCAGTGTTCGGAATATTCTATCCCGGAGAATAGCGTCAGACGGCGATAGCGCTTCGGTCAAGCCGCAGTCAGCTTCTTCATGACTTCGTCGGAAATTTCGAAGTTTGCGAAAACGTTCTGCACGTCGTCATCGTCTTCGAGCGCCGCCAGCAATTTCATGATGGACTGAGCGTTGTCCTCCTCGACGGGCGTCGTGAGGCTCGGCTTCCAGATTGCTTTGACGCTTTGAGCTTCGCCGAGCTTCTTCTCGAGATCGGCGGCAACGGTGCCCAATGTCTCGAACCCGCAAGCGATGACGTGACCGTTTGCATCCGACACGACGTCGTCGGCTCCGGCATCGATGGCCGCTTCGAGAACGGTCTCGGCCGAGCCCGCCGCCGCCTTGTACGTGATCTCGCCGACATGATTGAACATATGGCTGACCGCGCCCGTCGCACCGAGGTTGCCGTTGTATTTCGTGAACACGCTTCTGACCACACCGCCCGTGCGGTTGCGATTGTCCGTCAACGCTTCGACGATCACAGCAACGCCGCCCGGCGCGTAGCCCTCGTAACGGACCGCCTCGTAGTTCGCGAGATCGCCGCCCTGCGCCTTCTTGATCGCGCGCTCGATATTATCCTTCGGCATATTTTCCGCGCGCGCTTCCTGAATGGCGAGGCGCAGCCGCGGATTCATATCGGGATCGGGTGTTCCGGACTTGGCGGCGACGGTGATCTCGCGGGCAAGCTTCGCAAAGAGCTTCGAACGCATCGCGTCCTGCTTGCCCTTGCGGTGCATGATGTTCTTGAATTGCGAATGGCCGGCCATGCTCGTGCTCGCTTGACTTGGAAATATGCGCTGATCTTAAGCCCGTCTTTTGCGCAACGGCCGCGCCCCGGTCAAGACATCGGCGGCGAGCCGGACTTCAGGCGCCCGACCAGAACGCTGGAACGGCTGGCTCGAGGTGCGGCCCGAGCCGCAAAGGCCCGGCGTTCACGGCCAAACCCGTTTTATCATCGATATCGACGGCGAATCCCGAAATTGTTCCGGGTCCGACCGCCGGCTCGTATCGGCCGCGCGGAATGCGGGTCAAAAACCGGTTTATCGGCTCGTCGGGATCCATGCCGAGAACCGAGTTGTAGTCGCCGCACATGCCCGCGTCCGACATATAGGCCGTGCCGCTCGAAAGGATGCGGGCGTCCGCCGTCGGCGTGTGCGTGTGCGTCCCGACGACGAGGCTGACGCGCCCGTCGAGGAAAAGACCCAGCGCCTGCTTCTCGCTCGTCGCTTCGGCGTGAAAATCAATGAGGATCGCGTCAGCGCCGTGCTTCAGCGCGCACGCGGAAATCTCGTTATCAACGGCACGGAACGGGCAGTCGAGCTCGGTCATGAAAACACGGCCCATGGCGTTCACGACGAGGACATCCGCCCCGCTCTTCGCCTTGAGCAAGGTCGCCCCCTTGCCCGGCGTTCCCTTGGGATAATTGAGCGGACGGATCAGCCGGTCGTGACGTTCGATGAAGACCAGAGCGTCCTTCTGATCGAACGAATGATTGCCGAGCGTCACGCAATCGGCGCCGGCATCGATGAGATCGTTGAGGATCGCCTCGGTAATCCCGAAGCCGCCTGCCGCGTTTTCGCCGTTGATCACGACGAAATCCAATCCATAGCGCTTGATGAGGCCCGGCAACGCATCACAAACCACCGTTCGGCCAGGGCGACCGACGATATCGCCGAGAAACAAAAGACGCATCAAGAATTCCGGATCAAAGGTCGAGGCAACGTTGCGGGCCTGATGGCGTCAGAACCCAGTCGAGTTTCTCGTCATAGCTTTCGACCGGCACCGCGTCGACCTTTTGTTCATCATAGGCGATTCCGACAGCGACGATGGGTTTTAAGGCCCTCAATCGCTTGAGCGTCCGGTCGTAGAAACCGCCGCCGTAGCCGAGCCGGTAGCCCCGTCCGTCGAATGCCAGGAGCGGCACCAGAACGACGTCGGGGTCAACGGCCGGCTTGTCTTCGAGCGGCTCTGCGATCCCCCAAGCGGCCGGCGCCATAGCGTCGCCCGGCGACCACGATCGCATCAAAAGCGGCTTCCCACGGCCTTGCATTACGGGGAGCGCCAGCCGGAACCCTTCGGCCTGCAGCCACGCCATCAGCGGCCCCGGATTGATCTCGTCGCGGATAGCGGCAAAACCCGAGACGACCGTATCGGCCTTGATCCCAAGAAAATCGAGGCCCTGAGCCGCAATCTTGCGGCTCGCCTCCGCTCCGTGACGCTCAAAGGCTTCTTTACGCCGAAGAAGCGATTCGGCCCTGAGTTCTTTCTTTGCGTCTGGCATAGCTTCCGCAGTCAAACGCGCTATCCGTTGAAAAAAGTGCCGCGAAGGCCGTTGGGAACATGATCCCGCGTGGTCCCTACGATTGTAGGTGGGCACCATGTGTCCGAAGCCACGGCTCCGGACAGGGACAGCACCCGTGCGGATCTTATAGGCCCCCGGGTCATTTGTCCCTGACGAGCCCCGCAGCATGTCTGATTTAAGTGAGGTGGCAGGAAAAATCCAGGGTTACCGCCGGATTGGCTGTCGATTCCGGCTGCCACGGAGCGCGTACTGTGCCGCATCAGCCTTTGGCACGCCGCCGCACGGGCTCGAGATCTTCGTCCTCGTGGTCCTCGTCGGTCTCATCGCCGGATTCGTCCCTGATCGAGCGAATGGCGGCCGATCTGGCAGCTGGCGAGCTGCCTTCGAGCAATTCGTCGACATCCGCCCGGGCATCGAACAACTCGTCGGTTACCATCAATGCGGCCATCAAGATTAATCGCTCGTCGCCGATGGCCCCGTGCTCACGCACGACAGCATCGAGCTTCGAACTCAAATAATCAACGATATCGGTAAGACGCCCAGCGTCGTGCTCTTCGCACTGGAAGCGATAGGTGCGTTGATTGAAGGTGAACGGGACCTCGGCCATTCTATCCGGCAGCTCCGCCGCTCTCCCCTTGAACGACGCTCACAAGTCAACCGCTCTCGTGCAGACTATGAAGCGAATCGAGAACCCAATCAATCCGGTTCAGCGCATCAGCGGTCCGCTGCTCAAGCTCCGCAATCCGTTGCTGCGCGGTCGCGAGCTCGGCCCTAAGGCGCGCGTTCTCCGACCGCAACTCCACGTCGCCAGCCGGTTTGCGGGCCGACTTGACGTCGTCCGCGCGCTTCATCTTAACGGTGTTGCGTTCAGTCATGGCCTCTAATCGCCCTTTCGGGCGACACGATTGACGCATCTATCACCTATGCTTGCCCTCTACGTTACGTGGCGAAGGTAAATGCAGTCAATAAACGAGACCGTGTTGTACCCCGTCGAACGTAAAGATTTGCAGGCGCGGACGTCCCTTCAACAGAGCTGAATGATTGACAGCGGCCCATTAAGTGACGTTAAAGACCCGCAATTACTGGCGATAACGGTGATGAGGCCTACATCTCATCAACCCCAGCATAAAATCTTACCCCGGAGGACCCCCGAGAATGACTGTGAAGGTGGCGATCAACGGTTTCGGCCGCATCGGCCGTAACGTGCTGCGCGCAATCATCGAGAGTGGACGCACGGATATCGAAGTCGTCGCCATCAACGATCTCGGCCCCGTCGAAACGAACGCGCATCTGCTGCGTTATGACAGCGTGCATGGGCGTTATCCGAAACCAGTGAAGGTCTCAGGCGACACGATCGACGCGGGCAGCGGACCGATCAAGGTTACCGCGATCAAGAACCCGGCTGAGCTTCCTCACAAATCCCTCGGCGTCGACATCGCGCTCGAGTGCACGGGCATCTTCACATCGAAGGACAAGGCCAAGGCGCACCTCGACGCGGGCGCCAAGCGCGTGCTCGTTTCGGCTCCTGCCGATAACGCCGATCTGACGGTCGTCTACGGCGTCAACGACGACAAGCTGACGAAGGACCATCTGATCGTCTCGAACGCGTCGTGCACGACGAACTGCCTCGCGCCGGTCGTCCACGTGCTCCACAATGCGATCGGTCTTCAGCACGGCTTCATGACGACGATCCACTCCTACACGGGTGACCAGCCGACGCTCGACACGCTGCACAAGGACCTCTATCGCGGCCGCGCGGCAGCGCTGAACATCATCCCGACGACGACCGGCGCCGCCAAAGCCGTCGGCCTTGTCATCCCCGAGCTGAACGGCAAGCTCGACGGCGCATCCATGCGCGTGCCGACGCCGAACGTTTCGCTGGTCGACTTCAAGTTCGTCGCCAAGCGCAACACGACGGCCGAGGAAGTGAACAACGCCCTCATCGAAGCGTCGCAGTCGAACCGCCTCGCTGGCATCCTGGCGATCACGAGCGACAAGCTGGTCTCGATGGACCTCAATCACGACCCGGCTTCCTCGACGGTGGCGCTCGATCAAACCAAGGTGATCGACGGGACCTTCGTTCGCGTCGTCACGTGGTACGACAACGAATGGGGCTTTTCGAACCGCATGGCGGACACGGCCGTCGCCATGGCAAAGCTCATCTAGCCGAATTCTGACGGGCGCCATGAACGGCGCCCGTTTTCATGAGTAGTCAATTTGAAAGCGGCCTACGGAGGCAAAGATGAGCGAAAGACTTGAAGATATCGCCCGCGCTCTGGTTGCGCCTGGAAAAGGCATTCTCGCTGCCGACGAAAGCACGAGCACGATCAAGAAGCGCTTCGACACGATCAAACTCGCCTCGACCGAGGACAGCCGCCGCGATTACCGCGAGATGCTGTTCCGGGCGACGGAGGGCATGAAGAATTACGTTTCCGGCGTCATCCTCTATGACGAGACGATCCGGCAGAAGGCGAAGGACGGCACACCGCTCGTCGACATCATGAAGGCGACGGGTTCCATTCCGGGCATCAAGGTCGACGTTGGCGCGAAGCCCCTCGCGGGCCCGACATCGAAGATCGAGACCGTTACCGAAGGCCTCGACGGCCTGCGCGAACGCTTCGCCGAATACCACAAGCTCGGCGCTCGCTTCGCGAAGTGGCGCGGCGTCATCACCATCGCCGATGGCTTGCCGAGCTGGAACTGCGTCAAGGCCAATGCTCACGCACTGGCCCGTTATGCAGCCCTCGCCCAGGAAGCCGGCATCGTTCCGATCGTCGAGCCCGAGGTGCTGATGGACGGCCCGCATTCGGGTCACGACATCGACGAATGCTATCGCGTGACGGAATGGACGCTGCGCACGGTGTTCCGCGAACTTTACGACGCGCGTGTCCAACTCGAGGGCATCGTGCTGAAGCCGAACATGGTCATCGCCGGGCAGAAATCCGCGAAGCAGGCGAGCCCCGCCGAAGTCGCGGAAAAGACGATCAAGTGCCTGAAGGCGACGGTGCCGTCAGCTGTTACGGGAATTGCATTCCTGTCGGGCGGCCAGTCCGACGAAGCTGCCACCAAGCACCTGTCGCTCATGAATGCTTCGGGTCCGCTGCCCTGGCCGCTGACGTTCTCCTACGGCCGGGCGCTGCAAGCAGCAGCGATCCAGGCGTGGAGCGGCAAGCCGGAAAACGTTGCAGCCGGCCAGCGCGCATTCACGCATCGCGCGAAGATGAACAGCCTTGCCGCTCTCGGCAAATGGAACGAGACGCTCGAGAAGGCTGCCTGATCGCGGTCAAACAAAGTTTGGCAAACAAAAAAGAGCGGATCGAACGATCCGCTCTTTTTTTGTGCCTCTATCGCAGCGCGCCTAGTTCAAGAAGATGTTCGAAAGCGCATCCTGAATGGTGCCGCCCGTACTCTTGCCTTGCGGCTTCTGCTGCTTCGCTGACGCGCTCTTCTTCTGGTTCTGGTTCTTCTTCGAAGGCGGCGGAGCGTCCATCATGCTGTCGGAGCCCGCATCGGCACCAACAGTCGCGCCACCCGCATCGTTGGACGCGGTCGGCACGCCGCTGCGTGCGCTCGTTTCAGCCGGATCGAAGGCCTCGGGCGCCGTATAGCGAACCGGACGGCCGCGCAGCGCCGACATGATGCGCCCGTCATGACCGTAGATGTCTGCGTAGTTCAGGAGACGCCCATCGTCGTCGACGCGAGCCGTGAAGTAGACGAGGTAGACCGGCACTTCCTTTGAAAGCGTAACGCTCGCGCCGCTGTCCCAGAGCTGGCCGACTTTTTCAGGCGAATAACCCTTGTCTTCCGCAAGCAACACCTCAGCCGTGCGCCGTGGCTCCTCGACGCGCAAGCAGCCATGGCTCAATGCACGGTTGGTTTGAGCAAACAGGCCGCGCTCGGGCGTATCGTGCATGTAAACATCATGCCGGTTTGGGAACCGGAATTTCACGAGGCCAAGCGGATTATCTGCGCCAGGCGGCTGCGTGAAGCTGTACTGGCGGATATCGGCAGTGCTCCAGTTGACCGAATCCGGATCGACCGGCCGGCCGTTGTAGTAGACCTGCAGCTTGTAGGCTTCGAGCACGCGCGCGCCGCCGCTTCCGCCGCCACCGCCGAACAGCTGATCGAAGAAACCGATGCCGGTGCCGCCGCCCGACGCGCTTCTGAGGCGCGGCAGAAGCTCCTTGGACTTGATGCCGTCAGGCATCCCCCAGCTCGGCTTGAAAATCACGAACTGCATGTTCGCAGCGAGCACAGGCGTCGGCCAGGAAGTCTGCCCGACGATCATCTTCTGCTTGAGTTCGAGCTGGTTGCCCTTCCAGATTTCACTCGTGAACTCGGGAATGTTGTTCATCACGTAGAGGTGCCCAAGATCCACCGGCAGCCAGCGCCAACGCTCCATATTGGCGATGAGCCGGTCGAGGTTCTGCTTGGGATCGACGCGCTTCGGCTCTCCCGCCTTGTTCAGAGCCGTGCGCACGCGGTCGCTCAAAATGCCGTTGGCTTTGAGACCGTTGTCGCGCTGAATGCCACGCACCGCATCGACGAGTTCGTCGTCATAGACGCGCTCGTCCGCTGGATTTGCGGCAGGCATCTTCAAGCGCTGACGCAAGAGCGCAATCTGATCGTCTTCCGCGCCGGGTTTCAGCTGCTTGCCTTGCGGCAGCTTCACCACAAGGGCCGGATCGACGGGCTCTTCTTCCTGCTTCGGGCCGCGTGCTTTCAGAAGCGCCTGGCGCAGGCGCTCAAAGCCGACGTGTTTCGGATTCAATCCGCGCAGATAAGCGCCAGGCTCCGCAACACTCGACAGTTCGCCGATGACGGTCTTTGCGTCCTTCACCGGCGGCTTCATGTCGAGAATGTTGCTCAGCGCCACGGGATCGAGACGGCCCCCGCGTGCAAAGCGAGCATATTTCAGAGCGGCAAGCGTGAGCTGCACGTCAGCAGCGCCCAGCGCCTCTGCATTCGCGCCGCTTGCTACGTTCGCCACAACGAAATCGGAAGGCTCGAGCCCCCAATCGTCGGCGGTTCGGAGCGTCGAAATGACGGCCTTGGCTTTATGCGTGAAGCCGCTGTCATCCACCCATAGCGGCTCGGTCCGAGAATTGTAGAAGTCGCGCGCGGCTGCAACGTCCACGCCGATGTATTCCCGGCCGGAGAGCGCCTTGTCGCCGAGCCTCGCGCGCGCGGCCTCCACGATCGGGTTGACGGGCGGCGCGACTGGAGCCGCGACAGCGGGGGTCGGTTCGGTCTTTGGTTGAACGGCGCTATCCGCGGGCGCAGCGGCCGGCTCAACAGCGGCGGGCGCCGGAGTAGCGGCGGGAGTGGTAGCAGCTGGAGTGACAGCAGCGGGAGCTGCATCCGACGGAGGCGGCGCGGATACGCTCGGCGCGGCAGGTGCGGGCGTTTCGGTCGGCGGCGTTACTGCAGCGGTCGCGGGAGAAGTTGGTGTCGAAGCCGGAAGTCCAGCAGCAGGAGGCGCTTCAGGTGTTGTAGCAGCGGCCGCAGCCGCGTCTTTCGCAGCCTCCGAAGCGGGAATAGCGCCCGTCGTCGTGTTCGACGGCGGAAAATACGTCGTCGTTCCACTCTCTGATGAAATTTGAACAGGGGGCTCGGCCATTGCAGCCGAATTGACGCCGATTGCACCGATCCCCAGCAAGCTGACGCCCAGAAGGCGAAGAGAAAATTTGATCATTCCCCGTGTGGCTCCGATAGGCGAGAGGCGCGGCGATGCCAGCGTTGCCGACACTACGTGAGCCCTCAAGTTGGCGGAAAAACGCCGAAACTCAGAGATGGGGCGACATTGGCCCGTTCCCCCAAACTGGTAAACTGCCAACGCCCCGGATTCCGGCGAAAAAACCCGTCTGTGACTGAGAAAACTCGAATCGTCTTGAGTATAGCGCCGATTACTGCAACCCAGTGCCCCAAACCACGTTGGCAAACAGCCTTGCCAATCCACGTTGAAAGCCGCCCGCTTCTTGTTTCCGCCGCAATCGGCTTTGAAGAGCGGGCCTGAACCGGAGCCTATCGCTTGTCGAGCGCCACCAGCCTCTACCTTGACTTCGAGATTGACGCGGGATCTCCCGCAGCGCACGCGGTGAGCCTGCTCGCCGCGGCGTCCGGCGCCGCCACGATCGCGAGCGTTCTTATCCGCTCCGCTGATGGAACGTCTGTGGACGAAGCACTGGCCCGCAAGCTCGTAGCAGAGGCTCAGAAGAGGAATATCGCGGCGCTCGTCGCTTCAAGTCTGGAGGACGCCACAAAGCTCGGCGCCGACGGCATCCACCTGCCGTGGTCGCGCGATATCGTCCGTCAATTCAAAACATTGAAGCAATCGGCGCCGGCGGGAACGATCATCGGAGTGGATGCCGGACGCAGCCGCCACGACGCGATGGAAGTCGCCGAAGCAGGTGCCGATTACGTTGCGTTCGGCGTTCCGCCCCACGTCGAAGACCGCGAACGCGCCGCCGAGCGCCAAATCGACCTGATCGAATGGTGGAACGAAGTATTCGAAATCCCCTCCGTCGCCTTTGATGTCGACGATCAGGACGCAGCTCACCGTCTCGCCGCGGCCGGCGCCGACTTCGTTTCCGTTCGGCTCGGACCACAGGATACGGAAGCAGCAGCCGCGGCGCGCATTCGGGAATTTTCCGAGGCCATAAGGACTCCGGAGCCAGCGAAATGACAGCACGCGCGACGAAGTTCATCGTACCGCTCGCAGTCCTGATGCTCGCCGGCTTTGGCGCGGCTGCTCCGCTCTTGGCGGACAACAGCTCGTGGTTCTCGCGCGATACCGAAACGCCTGTGCCGAAGCTCGCGCCTTCGCCGAAGAAGGCGCCTTCACCGACGCCTCCAGCGCAACAGGGCACGTCCGAAATCCAGAAAACAATTCCCTCGATCGTGCCCGCGACCGGCGACGACGCGGCCTATACGGCCTTCGATCAGGGCCAGTACCTGACGGCTCTCAAGCTTGCGGAAGATGCAGCCGCGCGCGGCGAACCGCAGGCCAACACGCTGATCGCGCGGATTTACACGGAAGGGCTGGGCGTCCAAAAGGACGACAAGAAGGCTTTCGAATATTACAAGCGCGCGTCCGACCTCGGCGACATGCAGGGAACGTTCGCGCTCGGCCTCTCGTATGCCGAAGGCCGCGGCGTGAAAAAGGATCGCAAGGCCGCCGCCGAGCTGTTCGAAAAAGCGGCGCTGACCGGCCACGCCGAAGCCAATTACAATCTCGGCCTTCTTTTCCTCAAAGGCGACGGCAAACCCGAAAACCCCATTCGCGCCTATCAGCACATCCGCTACGCCGCCGAAAAGGGCTTGCCTCAGGCGCAGTACGATCTCTCCGAACTTTATCAGACCGGATCGGGCGTCGCTGCCGACGCGCTCGAAGCAGCCCGTTGGCTGTCCCGAGCAGCCGAGCAGGGCTATCCCGAGGCGCAGTACGATTACGCCGTGAGACTGATCCAAGGCATGGGCCTTACGAAAGACGAGCCCAAAATCCCAGTTCTGATGAAAGCCGCGGCCGACAAGGGCATCGCGGGCGCCCAGAACCGTTTGGCCTACGTCTACTTCGACGGCATCAAGGTAAAGAAAGATCCGGTCGAAGGCGCCAAGTGGCGGCTCATTGCCAAAAAGCATGGTTTCGAAGACGACGAGCTCGACGCGCGGATTGCGAACATGCCCAAGGCCGACCGCCAGAAAGCGGAAGCCGAAGCGTCCGCCTGGGCAGATCGTATTCGCGCCGATCCCGGCATGGCCGAACTCCAGTAGCCATTCACTGGGCGCTTTGGCCTTTCAGTCGCCTTGCCACGGGGTCGAAGAGCCGTTAGAGCCCGGCTCTCCCCTTTTTGCGCCCGTCCGGATCAACGAAATGAATAACGTATCCCCGACACTCAACGTCATGATCTCGGCTGCACGCAAGGCGGGGCGTAGCCTCACGCGCGATTTCGGCGAGGTGGAGCACCTGCAGGTCTCGATCAAGGGACCGGCCAATTTCGTATCCGCGGCCGACCACAAGGCCGAAGACATCATCTTCAAGGAGCTGTCGAAGTCGCGCGGCACCTATGGTTTTCTCATGGAAGAACGCGGCGAGATCGTCGGCGCCGACAAAACGCACCGCTGGATCGTCGATCCGCTCGACGGCACGACCAACTTCCTGCATTCGAACCCGCTGTTCGCAGTCTCGATCGGCCTCGAACGCGAAGGCCAACTCGTTGCGGGCGTCATTTACAATCCTGCGAGCGACGAGCTTTTCACGGCCGAAAAAGGCAAGGGCGCGTACATGAACGATCGCCGCCTGCGTGTCGCGGCCCGCAAAAACCTCGGCGACGCGCTCGTGACGACTGGAATTCCCCACCGCGGCCGCGAGGGCAAGGCGCGCTACCTGAAAGAGATGGACCTCTTGATGAACGAAGTCGCGGGCATCCGCCGGACAGGCTCGGCCGCGCTCGACCTCGCCTTCGTTGCGGCAGGGCGGTTCGACGCCTACTGGGAACACAATCTTCAGCCATGGGACGTTGCGGCCGGCATCGTCATCGCGCGTGAGGCTGGCGCCTTCGTCACCGATTTGGCCGGTGGCGACAAAATGATGGAATCCGGCGACATTATCGCCGCCAACCCCTACATTCACAAAGCTTTGGGGTCATTCCTCTTCAATAAAGCCTGAATCGGGCCGCATAGCCGCGGGGCGGCCGCCAGTTTGGCATGATGTTGCCCGTTTTCGATGGAACAGCCTTGCGCTAAGGTTCTGCAGGACCAGCGGGGCGTTCCGGAGGCAAGGACGAATGGCGAAGATCCGCCCGGGCGATGCTTCGGCACTGGCCCCGGTATCACGGCGGTTGACACCACCCGGTGTCTTCCTGCTGCGCATGACGATTTTTTTGACGCTGGTGGGTTTTCTCGCCGCCATTCTGTTCGATCAATTGAAGCACTCGTTTCTGAACAACCCGGGCCTTAACGGCCTCATTGTCGGGGCGTTGGCGCTCGGCATCATTTACGCCTACCGCCAGGTCTTCCGCCTCTACCCCGAAATCCGCTGGGTTAACGCCTACCGCATCTCCGACCCCGGCCTCTCGATCAGCGCCCGCCCCGTGCTGCTGGCGCCGATGGCGACGATGCTGCGCGACCGGACCGGCACCCTTTCGCTGTCGACTGCCGCCATGCGCTCGTTCATGGATTCGATCGGCTCCAGGCTCGACGAAGCCCGGGACACCGGCCGCTACCTTGTCGGCCTGCTCGTCTTTCTCGGCCTGCTCGGAACGTTTTGGGGCCTCCTGGAGACCATCCAGTCGGTCGGCGCCGCCATCGACACGCTGGACAGCAAAGCGACCGATAACGTCCAGCTCTTCAGCGACCTGAAGGCCGGCCTCTCCGCGCCGTTGAAGGGCATGGGCACCGCGTTCTCGTCATCACTGCTGGGTCTATCGGGCTCGCTCGTTCTGGGCTTCCTCGAGCTTCAGGCGAGCCACGCCCATAACCGCTTTTACAACGAGCTCGAGGAATGGCTGTCGGGCATCACCGAGCTGACACCTGCTGGCACCGGCGCCCATACGAATGATTACGTCAATCGCCAGCTCCTGTCGGCGGTTGTCGAAATGCAGCGCTCGCTGGAGGACTTTGCGAACCGCGTCGTCGATCAGGCTGCCGTGCCTGCGAGAGCCGGGCCCCCCCAGGACGACGTCCGGGACCTCGCGCGCGGCGTCAACCAGCTCGTCACGCAGATGCGCTCGGAGCAGAAAGTCGTCCGCGAGTGGGTCGACGAGCAGGCGCAAAGCCAAGCCGAGGTCGCCGCCATGTTGCGCAACCTTGCCGACGCCATGAAGCGCGGAGTTTAAAGACGCATGGCACGCGGACGGTCCCGTCGCAGCGGTGAATACGGGGAATTCTGGCCGGCCTACGTCGACGTGCTGTCGACACTTCTTCTCGTCGTCACGCTGTTGATGTCGATCTTCATGATCGCCCAATATTTCTCGGCCCAAGAGGCAACGGGGAAAGACTCCGCCCTACAGCGTCTGACCCAGCAGATCAGCGAGCTGACCTCGATGCTTTCGCTCGAGAAAGGCAAATCGCAGTCGGCCCAGGACGATCTCGCGGCCCTGCAAGCCTCTCTCTCGTCTCTGAAAGCCGACAATGAGAAATTGACGGGCGCAGGTCTCGGCGCCGACGACCGCGCCAAAGCGGCGGAAGGCCGGATCGCCTCGCTCGGCGCTGATCTCGACAAGCAGAAGAACATTTCCGCCGAAGCGCTGTCGAAGGTTGACCTGCTCAATCAGCAGCTCGTCGCCCTGCGCCGCCAGATCGCCGCACTGAGCGACGCGCTCGATGCTTCACAGAAGAAGACGACCGAGAGCGACAAGACCATCAAGGACCTCGGCGCCCGACTGAACACCGCGCTCGCGCAGCAGGTGCAGGAACTGAAGCGCTATCGCTCCGATTTCTTCGGCCGCCTGAGAGAACTACTGAAAGACCGCAAGGACATCCGCATCGCGGGCGACCGCTTCGTGTTTGAATCGGAAGTCCTGTTCCCGGCCGGATCGGCGACGCTGACGCCAGAGGGTGACGCTGCGATGGATCAGATCGCATCGGCGATCCTGGAGCTTCAAAAGGAAATCCCGCCCGACATCGACTGGGCGCTGCAGATCAACGGCCACACTGACATCCGCCCGATCTCGAGATCGCAGTTTCCATCGAACTGGGAATTGTCGACCGCGCGAGCCTCGTCCGTCGTCAAATACCTGATATCGCGCGGTGTGCCGCCCGATCGCCTCGTGGCCGCGGGCTACGGCGAATTTGCACCGATCGATCCGGGCCTGACGGAAGAGGCCTTCCAAAAGAACCGCCGCATCGAGCTGAAGCTGACCAACCGGTAACGTGACCGGCGGCCGGCGCGCGGAACGCGTGTCGCCGGGCACAAAGCAAAAAGCTGTCGCCGGGCACCAACGATCAAGAAATTCTAAGCGCGTCCGCGAGCCAACGGATCAGCTCGGCGTTGTTGTACGAGATATCGTACGCGAAACAGCCGAACAGAACGACAATGACCGTCAGAGCTTTCATGAGAGTGATGATCAGCACGCGGAAGTTAATGAAACGTTAAAGAGCGTCCGTCGAGCCGTCTACTCGGCGGCTTCGCGCCCGAATTGAAGCTCGGCGAGGTGCGCATAAATCCCGCCTCGGCGGACAAGCTCGACATGCGTCCCGGCCTCGACGATCCGCCCCTTTTCCATGACGAGAATGCGGTCGGCCTTCTGAACAGTCGCGAGTCGATGCGCGATGACGATGCTCGTCCGGTCCTTCATCAGGTCTTCGAGCGCGCGCTGCACAGCCCCTTCGCTCTCGGCGTCGAGCGCGCTCGTCGCCTCGTCGAGCAGCAGGATGGGAGCATTTTTCAAAATGGCGCGTGCAATGGCAATCCGCTGGCGCTGCCCGCCCGAAAGCGAGGTCCCGCGTTCGCCGAGCTTGGTATTGTAACCGTCCGGAAGGCGGCGAATGAAGTCGTCCGCCTGGGCCGCCGTCGCAGCCCGTCGAACTTCCGAAAGCGTCGCTCCCGGCGTTCCGTAACGGATGTTCTCCGCGACCGTGTCGGCAAAGAGAGCAACGTCTTGCGGCACGAGCGCAATGAGACGGCGCAGAGCGGCGACGTCGGCCTCTTTGACATTTACGCCATCGACGCGAACGACGCCTTCGTTGGGATCATAGAAACGAAGGAGCAAGTTGAAGATCGTCGACTTGCCCGAACCCGAAGCGCCGACAAGCGCCAGCGTCTCGCCGGTATTTGCCCGAAACGATACGCTATCGAGCGCCTTCTCGGCGGGGCGCGTCGGATAGGTGAAGCTCACGTTCTCGAATGCGATGGTGCCGGTTGAAGGTTCGGGCAACGGCGTTGGATGCTCGGGGGAACGGATATCGGGTACCGTCGCCATCATTTCCGAAAGCCGCTCGGCGGCGCCGGCAGCCTGGCTCATCTCGCCCCACACTTCCGAAAGTTCGGCCAGCGCGCCGGCAGCAAAGAGCGCGTAAAGAACGAATTGCCCGAGCCGCCCGCCGGTCATATCGCCGACAATGACCTCGGATGCGCCATACCAAAGCACACCCGTGACGCTCACGACCGTGAGCATGATAGCGACGAAGGTCAGTGCCGCGCGGGCCAGCATCCGCCGCCGCGCTGCTGCGAACGTCCGCTCGACGGCGCGCGCAAAGCGATCGGAAACCGTCTTCTCGTTCACGTACGCCTGCATCGTCCGGTAGGCGCCGAGGTTTTCCGAGGCGTAAGCCGAAGCCTCGCCGAGCGTATCCTGAGCCTGCCGCGACAACCGCCGCACGACCCGCCCGAATCCGACGAGCGGCAGAACGATGATGGGAATGGCCAGGAACACCAGTGCCGACAGATTGGGGCTGGTGATGAACATCATGACGAGCGCGCCGATCAGCATGATCGCGTTGCGCGCCGCCTGACTGAGCGCCGTCCCGGCGACGGCCTTGATCTGCGTGGTGTCCGCCGTCAGCCGGCTCATGATCTCGCCGGAGTGATTGAGATCGAAGTAAGCGGGGCCGAGCTTTGCGAGCTGCGCGAAAACCTTGGCTCGAAGGTCGGCAACGACCCGTTCGCCGATCCAGTTCACGAAATAAAAGCGGGCCGGGCTCGCGATCGCGATGACGAGGCCGATGGCGATGATCGTCAGGAAGTAGTTGTTGATCAGCGTTGAATCGTTGCCGCCAAAACCGTTGTCGATCATCCGGCGGACAGCAAGCGGCACCGAAAGCATCGCAATCGCCGAGACGACCAGTGCGATGATCGCGCCCCACAGGGCGCCCTTGTGACTGAGGATCAGCGGCTTCAGCGTTAAGAGCGGCTTGAGCGCCAAGCGCCTCGATTGCCGCGTGTTTTCATCGTCGGGCTGGGCCCGTTCCGAGCCCTGATCTGCTACGTCGCTGCTCATCGGCCTTTTTTGGTCCAAAGCTTGGGGAAACAAGATATTTCAACCCTGAAGCCGGCCCGGACCATGCCCCACCGGGCAGCCGGGCTCAAGAGACAATGGGCCGCTTTTTGGCCCGGAAGGCTTACAGTTTCCTCAGGTTAGACCCGACTTGAGGCCGTTATCCGGCCTTGTGCGGCAGGCTTATCTCGGCTAAAGAACGCGCCAATTCAGTCCCCTCTGCACATACCGGGGCCGAAGCTCGTTGGAGCTTCGCCGTGAAAATCGCATTTAAGACGGACACAAGGCCATGAAGAAAGACGCCGACCTTCACCCGGATTACCACCAGATCAAGGTGGTGATGACGGACGGAACGGAATTCACGACCTATTCGACCTACGGCAAGGCCGGCGACACGCTGGCGCTCGACATCGACCCGAAGACGCATCCGGCCTGGACCGGCGGCGACGCGAAGTTGATGGACCGTGGCGGCCGCCTGTCGCGCTTCAAGAAGAAGTTCGAGGGCATGTTCTGATCGCCAAAGGCGTCGAACGCACTCTCTGGAAAAGCAAAGGCCCGGTCTCGCGACCGGGCCTTTTGCGTTCGGACTGACTTTGAATTCAGCTGAATTTGACTGAAAATGCGCGCTCGAGCAGGCCCACCTGCTGTGCAACCGGATTGACGGCCGCTTGCGGCGTCTCGGCAGCGGAAGGCTTCGCCAACACGCGATCGAGCTGCGAGATACGATCGTGAAGCTGGAAGCTCTCTTCGATCAGGTTCTGCAAACCTTGCGGAAGGTCGGTATAACCTTTGACATGCGACGGGCGGCCGAAAGCCTGTAGCTTCACGCGGCGGCGCTTCTTCTGAGCCTCTTCATCGGTGATCTCACCCTCACGCAGCGCGCGCCGGATCAAGAGCCACGAAGCAAGGTCGAGCAGCCGAGTTGTAAGCCTCATGCTTTCGGTGGCATAGAGCACCCCCACGCCGCCTACGAGATCCTTGGCCTCTTTCCGCCCCGGTCCATCAAGGTAGCTCGCCGTGCGCTCGACGAGCGCCATGCCTTCCTTGAAGATGTGGTCAAACTGCTCGGAGGACTGAAACCGCTCACCGAACGAGACCGTTGTGGCGCCGCCCGCAGGCGCGCCGTCCACGCGATATACGTTACTCATGACCCTCAACGATACAAACGCTTACCCGTCCGCAACTGCTACCACGAACTGACATTAGTGCACCATAGTTAAGAAGAATGCCCAAAACGGGGCATCTATCCCCACTTCCGGCGAACCTCCTGTGGACAATGCAAAAAAAGAGCCGCCCTCAAAGAGCGGCTCGAAGGTCAACAGTGAGGCGTCAACAAGCGGCAGAGGGGCCGCTTTTATCCAGATGGCCTGGATCGAGGCTCAAAATGGCCCGATATGCTTAAAGTTCAGTTAAGTGAAACCGTCCGCTCACTGTTCCAACGTTAGCAAATCGAAACATCGCGCCGAATTGATCCGATCCCAAAATCGGACACCGCAAAGCGCATTTCAAAATAGATGCTTCAGAGCCGCTTCACGACTTGAAAAGCGCACGCGCGGCCGCTTCGTGCTGGCGCTTGCGATCGAGTTCCACGTTCACGCGCGCGATCTCCGCGTTGAGGTCTGCGATCCGCTTTTCAAGCTCCGCGACCGACAGCGTTTCGAGGTTATCTCCGATAGCCGCGCCGCTCGGTTTCTTTCCCGGCATCAGATCATCGAGGTCCATGACTGTTCCTCCAACTTTTCTTTTGTCGCTCAGCTTATTTGAGACGCGAGGGGGCGTCGAGAGTTGGCCGCCACCACGCGCGCAACGCTTGCCCCGCTTGGCGTCCCAGTGCATTCCTCTCGGCTATCTTCAATGAGAAAGCGAGCGAGATGAGTCTCCCGACATCGATGAAAGCCGTTGTGATCGTGGGATCGGGCGGTCCCGACGTGCTGAGCTTGACCGATTTGCCGGTGCCGCAGCCCAAAGCGGGCGAAGTCCTGATCAAGGTTGCAGCTGCCGGAGTAAACCGGCCGGACGTGCTGCAGAGGCAGGGAAATTATCCTCCGCCCAAAGGTCACTCGGAACTTCCGGGCCTCGAAGTCTCAGGAGTCATTGCCGCGCTTGGCGAGGGAGCTGGCCAATTCGCCGTTGGCGACCCGGTCATGGCTCTTGTTCCGGGTGGCGGATACGCCGAATTCGTCGCCGTGTCCGAGCTGTGCTGCATCAGAAAGCCGGAGGCGATCTCATTCGTCGAAGCGGCAGCGATCCCCGAAACCTTCTTCACCGTCTGGCACAACGTGTTCGACCGCGGCCACCTCAAGGCTCGCGAGAAATTCCTGGTCCATGGCGG
Source organism: Hyphomicrobium sp. (assembly GCF_019753045.1). Taxonomy (GTDB): domain Bacteria; phylum Pseudomonadota; class Alphaproteobacteria; order Rhizobiales; family Hyphomicrobiaceae; genus Hyphomicrobium_B. The sequence goes on along the minus strand of NZ_JAIELN010000017.1, from coordinate 18,667 downwards.
CACGAGCGGCATCGGCGTCACCGCCATCCAGCTCGCGAAGGCATTCGGAGCAACCGTCTTCACGACCGCCGGCTCGGATGAAAAGTGCGAAGCCGCCCGCGCCCTCGGCGCCGACGTCGCCATCAATTACCGGTCAGAGGATTTCGCGCAGGTGATCAAGAACGAGACCGCAGGTAAGGGCGTCGACGTCATCCTCGACATGGTCGGCGGCGATTACATCGAGAAGAACATTCGCTCGCTCGGGGACGATGGCCGCCTCGTCAACATCGCCTTTCAGAAAGGATCGACCGCGACGGTCGATTTCATTCGCGTGATGCTGAAACGGCTGACCCTCACCGGATCGACGCTGCGCATTCGTACCTCCGAGGTGAAAGGCGAAATTGCCCGCAGCATCGAGGAGCACGCTCTGCCGCTCATCGTCTCCGGCAAGATCAAGATACCGATCGACAGCACCTATCCCCTCGCGCAGGCGAGCGAAGCGCACGCACGAATGGAGAGCAGTGCGCACATAGGCAAGATCGTGCTGACCGTCGCCTGAGCGGCCAATCGAGCGATCAGCCTACCACACCAAACTTTGCATGAGAGCGACCGGCTGCGGCGCACCCGCTGGGAAAAGCCGCCCGGCCGCTCCCGTGAGAGATTCGTCAGAGCCGACGTAGATGCCGCTCGCGATGAAGACCGAACGAATGCCAAACCCTGCCGCGCCCGCGATGTCTGTCGCGACGCCGTCGCCAATCGCGAGCACACGGTCCTTGGGAACCGGAACTCCGCGGATATCGGATCCCGTACGCAGCGCCAGATCGTAAATCGGCTGATAGGGTTTTCCGGCATAACTCACGTTGCCGCCCAGCGCCGCGTACGCGCTCGCGATCGCACCGGCGCAATAAATGATCCGGCCGCCGCGCTCGACCTTCAAGTCGGGATTGGCGCAGACCATCGGCACGTTGCGCACCTTGAGCTTCTGAAGCAGCTCCGAATAATTTTCCGGCGTCTCGGTTTCGTCGTCGTAGAGTCCCGTGCAGACGGCGACATCCGCATCGTCCGCGGACGCTCCAGGCGTTGCGCCAAGTCCGGCGAAGATCGGCAGATCGCGCGACGGCCCGATGTGCAGGATAGGCCGTCCCGCCCAAGCTGCGATGAGGCTGCGCGAGACGTCGCCCGAACTCACGATGCCATCGTAAGCGGAGCGCGCAACACCGATGCCATCGAGCTGACGGATCACGCTGTCATGCGGACGCGGCGAGTTGGTGACGAGAAGCGCAGTGCCGCCCTGCTTTCGGAAAGCTTCGCAAGCCGCAACGGTCGATGCAAACGGCCGAACGCCATTGTGCAGCACGCCCCAGATGTCGACGAACCAGAGGTCGGACGAGGCAGCGAGCGGAACGATGGAAGAGAAGAGCGGAATGGCAGACATGCGGACCTTGCCCGAGGCCCGTTGTGCGAAATGCGATATGCGATATGCGACCTCGATTTGCGGCCTATAAACGAGCAGGAGCCGGACTGTCATCCGGCTCCGTCGTCACAGTCAGCGTGGTTCCGGCTGGTTACGCCGCCGCCGAATGCTTGGCCGGACGGCTCCCGTCGATGTTGACCTGGCGAGGTGCTCCAAAGAGCGGACCCTGGCCGAGCAGAATGCCCGCATCGAGCAAGCGCTTCTGCATCGCAGCATCCGTGATACCGCTCGCGATGACCGAGAGTCCCGCCAGCGTCACACGTTGCAGGATTTCATCCGCCGGCACAAAGCGGTCGCGCGACGTCATCCCCTCAAGCAACGGCTGTGCGCCGAACCTGACGAAGCGGAAGCCGGCTTGCTGGAGCGCAGCAAAATCCGTCCCCATGTGCGTCACCTGATCGAGCGCGAGGCGGAAGCCGAACGAATGCATGTCGCGCAGCGCCTGCCATGCGGCCGGAGTGAATTCGTCGATCGAGCGTTGCGAGAACGTCAACACGAGCTGTGCGGAAATTCTCGGCCGGACTTCGTAGGCGTGAGCGAAGGATTCGAGGAACGTCCTGCTCGTGACCGACGAGCCGAGAAAGCTCGTCAGTAGCGAACCGGCCCTGTCGCGCGCATCCATCCGTGACGCGAGAGCGGCGGCGCGATTGAGACGCGAAATGTCGAAGCGCGTATCGAGATCGCCGCCGACCAGCGAGAAATCTTGCTCGCTTGCGTCGTGTGGTTCGCCGGAGGCCGAACGCAGGTTAGCCGTCATTTCATAATGGCTGACGGAATGCTCCGCGATTGTCACGATCGGCCCGAGCGTCACGTCGATCGCGTCCTCTTCGATCGCGCGAGCGATCGAGGCGACACGCGGCGGCAATTCGGGAGTAGACGCCGGTTCGGCACTGAACTCCAGGATAGGCAGTTCAGGAAGCGTCAGCTCTGGAAGCGGCGAAGCTTCACGCTGAATGCTGCCCGGATTTGCACGCTCCATCTCAGCAAGGCTCATTCCGCTTAGATTTGGCTCATGGCGGCCCAATTCAGCGTCAGCTTCCTCTTCGCGGAACGTAGCGTCGTCGACGGAATCTTCCGGCTCGAAACCGGCAATGCGCTCCGCAGTTGCCGGAATGACGAGTTCTCCGAGACCCTGCGACTGAACAGGCTCCGCCGGTGGCGAAACCGGTGCTGGTGCAGCTGCCTGCATCGGCGGTGCGCCCGGCGACATCGAAGGCGCCGGCAGCGAAGCCGGAGCCGAAGCAGATTTCGAAGCCGGTTTGGCCGCATCAAGTGTTGGAAGGAAATCGCCGAAGCCCGCGGGCCGCTGGCGCATGCTGGTTGCAACGGCTCTCAGCGCACCGATGGAATCTTCGAGCGCGCTTGCACTCGGCTTCGGCAGCTCATGCGCACGCGAAGACTTCGGCGCGCGCAACGCCTCGGCAGCGTTCACCTCGTCAGCGAGTTCCTTAATCTTCCGCTGCACCAGCTCGAGATCGCCTTCGATCGTCATCGCAACGTCGCCCTTCGGCACGTTGGCCGAAGCAGACCAGCCCGGAGGCGGTGTGACGCCCTTTACCGGCGGCTGCTGCGGCTGAACATCGACGCGCCGCCGGAATGACCAGCGCTCGCGACCGGTTTCGGGAACCGGCCTTTCGCTCGCCGGTGCCGCAAAGACCGGTCGGCCCTTGGGCTCGGCAGTGGGTTTCGCGGAAACCGGTTCAGCGGCGGACTGCATCGGCGCATGCGGCGCCGAGCGGCCTGCCCTGTCGGCGTCAACGGACGCAAGAGGCCGGGCACTCGAAAGACCGGCTGTGCCGTGAGGCGGCTGAGGCGCGCCGGCTGGCTGCGCCGGAGCCGCCGGTTCGGAGCGCGGAACCAAATTGCCGATATCGCGGCTAAGTTCGCGAATGCGCGATTCCGGCGTGCTCGAAGCTGCCGGTACATTCACGGCTGACGGCGCATTCGGAGCTGACGGAAGCGACGGACCGGGCGCGGCCACCGCTGGCGCCGGACGCGCCGATGAGATCTTCTGCTTCGCTCCGTTCGGCTTCACGTCAAGGCGCGCCTGCGCAAACTCGGCGCGCGCGAGTTCCGCCTTGAGCAGCGCAATCTGCGCCGATTTCTGAACCTGCTTATGAATGAGCATCAACAGCGACAGCGCAACGACGCCAGTCGCAATCGAGATCGGCATCGAAAGGCCGAGCTGCGAAAAGCACATCATCGTAATCGCCGCGGACACGATCAGGATTGATGCAACGATAAGCCCGTCGCGCGATCTGGGCTCGCGCGGCGCGTCGGCGGCCTGACCGGTAGCCGGACCGATCGATGGCTCCGCGGGGCTATTCGCCAATCCATTCGTCGGGCCGTTCGCAGGGCCAACCATTGGACCTCGCATCGGCGCGGACCCGGTGCCCTGTCCGGGACCTTGCCCCGCGCTTTGAGAGAGAGCCTGCGACGGCGCAGGCGTGTCGGATTGATCGACACTTGCTTGCGGCTTTGAATTGTCCTGCTTTGTCATGGTGTTCCAGGCTGCCTTCGATTCGTCTTGCCTCAACCTTCGCAGACACATGAAGGGAAGCAATGTGCCGGCGGCCGCTATCACCACCTTTTCGCGCGGCATCGCCACAACCAAGCAAATCATAACCCCGCCGGGGCCCGCCGGTCACATGATTCTATGCTTCGAACATATCGCCGGCGGCGGTGCATAGCCGCAAAAGCGCCCTTGACCCGTCTCCCGCAAACCCGAATCGGCGCGCTGTTTAGATCTCGTTAGGCGAATCGGCGTGCTATTATCCGACCGACGGCGCCTCTCGCGTTTGTTGGTTTAGCGTATGTCTGGAGGGGAAGAGCGCATGTACATGGATCGAGTAGGTGCCAGCGTCGAAAGTGAAGTCTCGAGTGAGCTTGAGCGCGCGCGCATCCTGATCACGGGCCTGACTGGCATCGCCGGCGTTGACGTTGCACGAGCCTTCGCAGATCTGAAAGCCCGGCTCGTTGTCCATACGACCGACCTTTCCCCCGAGCTGGTCGAACTCGCAGCCCTGCTCTCGCAGAGCGCCAGCGAAATTCGCCTCCACACCCTCGACATATCGACGGCCGATTGCGCCGCGAAATTCGCGCAGACGTCGGCCCAGGCTTATGGCGGCCTCGATGTTGCGATCAACATGGCGACGATCTCTTCCACCGAAATCCAATCGATTCGTGGCGAAGGCGATCTCGAAGCCCTCGTCTCGACGAAGCTCGCGCCGCTCGCACAGCTGACGCGCGTCATCGCCAACCGCATGAACCTCGTACTGAGCGAGGGCATGGTCCTGAACGTCTTGAAAATGCCTGAGCCGCAAGATCGCCGCTCGGCCGCTGTCGCCGGTTTTGCCCGGACGGCACTGGCCGCGATGATCGCGAACGAAGCGCGCGAATGGGCGGGTAAAGGCATCCGCATCAACGGCGTCGGCCCGCGCGCCTTCTATGATGGCAGCCGCTCTGGCGCTTATCTCACGAACGAGCCGGACGTGGCCACTTTAGCGCTCCACCTCGCGTCGCGCCGGGGACGCTCGCTCTCGGGTCACGTCTTCGATGCAGGCGGACTCGACTTCTAAGCTCGCCTCCGGCTTTCTGCCCCTATACGGGCCGATCGAGCCTTGAACGGGCCGCTCGATTGCATTTGATCATCGAACCGCCGATGATTAGCCCTCTCTCGGGAGAGAGAGACGAATGGACATCCGCCAGCTTCAATATCTGGTCGCCCTCGCCCGCGAAAAGCATTTCACGCGGGCGGCCCAGGCTTGCAACGTCACCCAGCCGACGCTCTCTGGGCGCATCCGCCAGCTCGAGCTCGAACTCGGCGTGCCGATCGTCGAGCGCGGCCAGCGTTACCAGGGCCTGACCCAGGAAGGCGAGCGCGTCCTCAAATGGGCGCAGCTCATCCTCAACAACTGGGCCTCGATGCATCAAGAGCTGGCGCACCTGGCGATCAGCGATTTTGGCCTGACCGGACGGCTGACACTCGGCGCAATACCGTCGGCGTTGCCGATGCTCCCCTACCTCACGCGCGACATTCAACGCCTGCACCCGCAGATAAACTTCACGATCATGTCGATGAGCTCCGAGGAAATTCTCCGCGGGCTCGAGGACTATTCGATCGACGCCGGCATTACCTATCTCGACAACGAGCCGATCAACGGCCTCGTCGCGACGCCTCTCTATGTCGAGCACTACTGTCTTTTCATCCCCGATGGCCACGTCTTCGCCGATCGCGAGACCGTGACGTGGCGCGAAGCCGCCGAACTGCCGTTGGGGTTGCTGACTTCAAACATGCAGAACCGGAGAATCATCGACCGGGCCTTTCGCGATGCCGGATGCCGCCCGGCGCCCGCACTCGAAACCAACTCCGTGATTAACCTTTATTCGAATGTCAGGCTGATGCAGCTCGCCAGCGTGATGCCGCATTATCTTTTGGATCTGCTCGGCAACAACGGTGGATTGAGAGCGATTCCCCTCGTTGAACCGAAAGTCGCGCACAGCGTAGGCCTTGTAACCCAGAACCGCGATCCTGTCGCACCCCTTGTTCGAGCGTTTCAGGCGGCCGCCGCTAAATTTTCAGTAAACATTATTTCCTGAAGAGAAATAAACACTTAGCAGCCCGTTTTTGCCTCAAACTGTGAGTTTCACCTCAGTTATTGCGCTGCTTCATAGGTGACATCTATGACGAGATCGGTCATATCGATTTGAATAATGAGACCGGATGACACACTTAACGTCACGCGGCAAAGTGGTTTTCGGGATCACCGTGGCCGCCAACAAAACACTGAGGAAACGCCACACATGGCGAAGAAAGCCGTAAAGCAAACGAACGGCTCGCGGGTAGACCAATTCCCGGCCCCGACCCCTGCTGAGGTCGCGGCGCTGGCGTCATGCGCACGCCACGGAAACAAGCCTGACGAGCTTCTTGAGATCTTCCACGACTTGCAGCACCAGCTCGGCTACGTGCCGGACGCAACGTTGCCGGTCATAGCCAAGGCATTGAACCGCTCGCGCGCCGAAATTTACGGCGTGCTGACTTTCTATCATGAATTCAAACGCCATCCGGTCGGCAAGCACGTCGTTAAGATCTGCCGCGCCGAAGCCTGCCAGTCGATGGGCACGGACGCATTGTGCCAGCACGCTGAAAAATCATTGGGCACGTCGCTCGGCGGCACGACGGCTGACGGAATGGTCACCATCGAGCAGGTTTTCTGCCTCGGCAACTGCGCGCTCTCGCCCGCCATCATGGTCGGCGAAAAACTTTACGGCAAAGTCGATCCTAAACGTTTCGATGAGATCATCGGCGGACTCGAGAAGGAAGCCGCGGAATGATCAAGATCTTTGTACCACGCGACGCAGCGGCCCTTTCTGTCGGCGCCGATGAGGTTGCAGCCGCAATCGCCTCCGAAGCGAAGAAGCGGAAACTCGAAGTCGAGATCGTCCGCAACGGTTCGCGCGGCATGCTCTATCTCGAGCCGCTCGTTGAGGTGACGACTGCGAACGGCCGCGTCGCCTATGGCCCAGTTGCGCCAAGCGACGTGGCGAGCCTGTTCGATGCAGGTTTTCTCGACGGCAAGGCCCATGCGTTGGGCCACGGCCTCACGGAAGAAATTCCATATTTCAAAAATCAGGAGCGGCTGACGTTCGCGCGCTGCGGCATCACCGATCCTCTTTCGATCGAGGACTATCGCAGCCACGGCGGTTTCGCCGGCTTGGCGAAAGCCCTCCAGATGAAGCCGATCGACATCGTAACGGAAGTGACGACGTCGGGCCTTCGCGGTCGCGGCGGCGCCGGCTTCCCGACCGGCATCAAATGGAAAACGGTTCACGATCTCCCGGCCGGTGAAAAGTACGTCGCCTGCAACGCCGACGAAGGCGACAGCGGCACCTTTGCCGACCGCATGCTGATGGAAGGCGATCCATTCTGCCTGATCGAAGGCATGACGATCGCGGCCATCGCGGGTGGCGCCCAGAAGGGCTACATCTACGTCCGCTCCGAATATCCGCACTCGGTGCACGTCCTGCGCGAAGCAATCGAGATTGCGCGTCGCGCCAACTGGCTCGGCGACAATATTCAGGGAACAAAGCATTCCTTCGATCTATTTGTACGTATGGGTGCAGGCGCCTACATCTGCGGCGAAGAAACCTCCATGCTTGAAAGCATCGAGGGCAAGCGCGGCATTGTTCGTTACAAGCCGCCGATCCCCGCAATCGAAGGCCTGTTCGGCAAGCCGACGATCATCAATAACGTGATGAGCTTCGCGGCCGTACCGATCATCATCGACAAGGGCGGCGAGTTCTATCGCGACTATGGCGTCGGACGCTCGCGCGGCACGCTGGCGTTCCAGATCGCAGGCAACATCAAGCAGGGCGGTCTCGTCGAGAAAGCTTTTGGCGTTACGACGCGTCAGCTGATCGAAGACTGGGGCGGTGGCACGGCGACTGGCCGTCCGGTTCGCGCAGTCCAGGTCGGCGGCCCGCTCGGCGCCTACATCCCGGAATCCAAGTTCGACGTTTCGATGGACTACGAGGAATTCGCCAAGGTCGACGCGATGGTCGGCCACGGCGGCCTGGTCGTCTTCGACGACACTGTCGACATGGCCAAGCAGGCCCGCTTCGCGATGGAATTCTGCACGATCGAAAGCTGCGGCAAGTGCACGCCCTGCCGCATCGGTTCGACGCGCGGAGTCGAGGTGATCGACAAGATCATCGACGACGTCGATCGCGAGAAGAATTTAGCCCTGCTCGAAGATCTTTGCGTGACTATGGCCGACGGCTCGCTCTGCGCAATGGGCGGTCTGACGCCGTTTCCGGTCATGAGTGCGGTTCGTGGTTTCCCCGAGGACTTCCACAAGCCGTCGCCGAATAAGTTTCTCGCGGACGCTGCAGAGTAATTTCAGAATTAGAATCCTCAACGAGGACGCTCGATGAACCACCACGTCAAGCCGATGACCCTCATCAAAGAGATCGACTACGGCACGCCCAGCCCAGAGATCACCGATGCCACCAAAATGGTGACGCTCGAGATCGACGGCCAGGAGATCACGGTCGCCGAAGGCACGTCGATCATGAACGCCGCGATGCAGCTCGGCATCCAGATACCGAAGCTCTGCGCGACCGACAGCCTCGACGCCTGGGGCTCCTGCCGCCTTTGTCTTTGCGAAATCGAAGGCCGCAAGGGAACGCCCGCATCTTGCACGACACCCGTCGCGCCCGGCATCAAGGTCACGACGCAGAACCCTCGCCTCGCGAACATTCGCCGTGGCGTCATGGAGCTCTACATCTCCGACCACCCGCTCGACTGCCTGACCTGCGGCGCCAACGGCGACTGCGAGCTGCAGGACATGGCGGGCGCCGTTGGCCTCCGCGAAGTGCGCTATGGCTATGACGGCGAAAACCACGTTTTCGCGAAGCGCGCCGATGGCGAAGCGAACGATCGCTTCAAACCGAAGGACAGCTCGAACCCCTACTTCCAGTTCGACCCCGCGAAGTGCATCGTCTGCTCGCGTTGCGTCCGCGCCTGCGAGGAAGTGCAGGGCACGTTCGCACTGACGATCGACGGCCGCGGCTTCGCTTCGCACGTCTCGGCCGGCATGGACGAAGAATTCCTGGCCTCCGAATGCGTCTCATGTGGCGCCTGCGTGCAGGCCTGCCCGACCGCGACACTGATCGAAAAGTCGGTGCTCGACCTCGGCCAGCCCGAACACTCCGTCGTGACGACTTGCGCCTACTGCGGCGTCGGCTGCTCGTTCAAAGCCGAAATGCGCGGCGAGGAAGTCGCGCGCATGATGCCGTACAAGGATGGCGGCGCCAACGAAGGCCACTCGTGCGTTAAGGGCCGCTTCGCCTTCGGATATGCGACCCACAAGGATCGCGTGCTGACGCCGATGATCCGCGAGAAGATCACCGATGAGTGGCAGGTCGTGTCGTGGGACGAGGCGATCAACTACGCCGCAAAGCGCCTGAAAGATACGCAGGCGAAGTACGGCAAGGATTCGATCGGCGGCATCACGTCGTCGCGCACGACGAACGAAGAAGTCTACGCCGTCCAGCGCATGGTCCGCGCCGCCTTCAATACGAACAACATCGACACCTGCGCCCGCGTCTGCCACTCGCCGACCGGCTACGGTCTGAAGCAGACGTTCGGTGAATCCGCCGGCACGCAGGACTTCAAGAGCGTCGACAAGACAGACGTCATACTTCTCGTCGGCGCGAACCCGACCGACGCGCATCCGGTCTTCGGATCGCGCATGAAGAGGCGCATCCGTGAGGGCGCCAAGTTGATCGTCGTCGATCCCCGCCGCATCGAACTCGTCCGCTCCGCGCACGTCGAAGCTGCCTATCATTTGCAGCTCCAGCCTTCGACCAACGTCGCGATCATGAACGCCATTGGTCACGTCATCGCGACCGAGAACCTGATCGACCGCAAGTTCGTCAAGCGCCGCTGCGAGCCGACCGACTTCTATCGCTGGGAAGAGTTCATCAAGCAGCCGGAGAATTCGCCGGAAGCACTCGAACCGATCACCGGCGTTCCGGCACTGCAGGTTCGCGAAGCGGCCCGCCTCTATGCCACCGGCGGCAACGCTGCGATTTACTACGGCCTCGGCGTCACCGAGCACAGCCAGGGCTCGACGATGGTCATGGCGATGGCCAACATCGCGATGGCGACGGGCAACATCGGGCGCGAGGGCGTCGGCGTGAACCCGCTGCGCGGCCAGAACAACGTGCAGGGCTCGTGCGACATGGGCTCGTTCCCCCATGAGCTGCCGGGCTACCGCCACGTCTCGGTTCCCGAGACCCGCGCCGTCTTCGAGAAGGAATGGAACGTCAAGCTCGCAGCCGAGCCTGGCCTTCGCATTCCGAACATGTTCGACGCCGCCTCCGACGGATCGTTCATGGGCCTCTTCATCCAGGGCGAGGACATCGCCCAGTCCGACCCGAACACGCACCACGTCGAACACGCGCTGTCCTCGATGGACATCGTCATCGTGCAGGATCTCTTCCTCAACGAGACGGCAGCGTTCGCGCACGTGTTCCTGCCCGGCACGTCGTTCCTTGAAAAGGACGGCACCTTCACCAACGCTGAGCGCCGCATCAACCGCGTGCGCAAGGTGATGCGCGAGAAGCAGGGAATGCCGGAGTGGGAAGTCGTCTCCCGCATCGCGACCGCCATGGGCCACCCCATGCGGTATAACAATGCGGCCGAGATCATGGACGAGATCGCTCGCCTCACGCCGACGTTCGAGGGCGTTTCCTTCGATCGCATCGATGAGCTTGGCTCGATCCAGTGGCCGTGCAACGAAGAGCACCCGACCGGCACGCCTGTGATGCACACGGAAGAGTTCACGCGTGGTAAGGGTCGCTTCATGCTGACGGGCTTCGTCCCGACGGCGGAACGCTCGAACCGCAACTTCCCGCTCATCCTGACGACCGGGCGCATCCTCGCGCACTACAACGTCGGCGCCCAGACGCGCCGCACGGACAACGTCGCATGGCACCCCGAGGACATCCTCGAGATCCATTCGAGCGACGCCGAACTGCGCGGCATCAAGACCGGCATGAAGGTGTCGCTCGCGAGCCGCGTCGGCGCCACGACGCTGACGGCCAAGATCTCCGACCGGATGCCGCCGGGCGTCGTCTATACGACGTTCCATCACCCGGTCACGGGTGCCAACGTCATCACCACGGACAACTCGGACTGGGCGACCAACTGCCCCGAGTACAAGGTGACGGCGGTGCAGGTGACCGTCTCCAACCACCCGTCCGAGTGGCAGGAGGAATGGCAGGAGCGTGAAGTCGAGAACAAGCGCATCTCCAAGGAAAAGAAGCTGGAGCCGGCCGAGTAATCTCGACCTCCCAGCCTGGAGTTGAATTGCGATGAATGTCGTGCCGAAGGACGTAAAGCAGCCTCAGGGTGGAGCGGAGCTTTGCTCGCGCCCCGCCGTAGGCGAGCTGCAGACGGCCTCCGGCACGCAGTCCGTGACATGGCAGCTCCCCGAGGAGGTGCCCGTCGCGCTGCAGATCAACTCCGAGCCCTACACGGTCATGATGTCGACGCCGGCGGATCTCCGCGATTTCGCCGTCGGCTTTCTCGTCGGCGAAGGCATCGTCCCGGATCCCTCCAAAATCCAAGGCATCCTCGTGATGCCGGTCGAAGGCGGCATGGCCATCGACGTCGCTGTGCCTGACGCCGCGATCGAAACATCGCGTCTTGCGCGCCGCGCCATGGAGGCCCGCACGGGTTGCGGCCTATGCGGTGTCGAAGACATCGAATCCGCCGTCCGGCCCTTGCAGCGGCTTGGCCGGACATGGTCGCCAAGTCCTGACGCGATACGGCGCGCCGAGCGGGACCTTTTCGATCACCAGCCGATGAACCGCTTCAACCGGTCGGTTCACGGCGCAGCTTGGGTATCGAAAGACGGCGTGATCCGCTTCGTCCGCGAGGACGTCGGCCGCCACAACGCTCTCGATAAACTCATCGGCGCCCTCTACACGCAAGGCATCGACCGGACGGACGGTTTCGTCCTGATGACGAGCCGCTGCAGCTTCGAACTGGTGCAGAAATCAGTCACAGCGGGCATCCAGGCTCTGGTGACAGTCTCCGCGCCGACCGTCCTCGCCCTCGAACTTGCCCAGAAGGCCGACCTCTTTCTGGCGTCTCGCGGGCCAGGTGGCCCCGTCGTATTCCATTCCTGATCAACGCAATCCAATCTCAATCGAGAAACCTGATGCAAGCTTCTGATCTCGTCCGCATGGCCAATCAAATCACGGACTACTTCGCCGTCTACCCGAAGGCCGAAGCTCTCGACGGCATCTCCAAGCACATCCATGCCTCGTGGGAGCCGCGCATGCGCAACGCTCTGAAGGCTCACATCGATGCCGGCGGCGAAGGCTTGTCGCCGCTGTTTCTCGAAGCGATGGCCGATTACTTCAAGGGCCCGAAATCGCCGGCAAAGGCAGCGGCGCGCTAATAGGACGTGCCGTCCTTGTGCGTGAAGAGCCAGCGTCCGTCCGCGCCAAGACGTGCTTCTAGATCGTCGGCAGGGTAAGTCCCGGTGTCCCCCGGCGTGCGATCCCCGACCTCGAGATAGACGACGTCGCGATCCGTTCGGTTGACGAGGTGATGCGCCACGCCCGCCGCGGGAAAGCCCGCGCACATGCCCGGCGCGAGTTCGATCTCACCCGCGTCCGTAATCAGCGTCGGCCGGCCTTCGAGGATATAGACGAATTCGTCCTGCTTGCTGTGGCGATGAAGAAGCGCGGATTCCCCGCCCGGCCAAAGTCGCGTGAGATTGACGCCGAAGTTCTTGAGCCCGAACTGATCGCCAAGTGCCCGCTTCTCCCGCTTCAGCATCCGGGAAAAGAACGGCTCGGGATAATTCGAGGGCTTCGTTCTTGGTGGAACCGCGGCCGCCTCGACCGCCAACGGAAGTCCCCTGCTTTCCGCAGACATTTTTGTCTCCGCAATGATTATCGCCCGGTACGTTAGCAGCCCTCCAACAAAAAAGGGCGGTTCGAACCGCCCTTTTCCATTCCAATCTGAAATGGCCCTTACTCAGCCGCCGCGCGGCTGGCAGCGAGGACTTGGTCCTTGAGCCGCCCGGACACTTCCGACAGATGATCGAATCCGAAGGTGAACGAGCCGACACCGGCCGTCGCGGACCTCAGATCAATGATCAGGTTATCCATCTCCGCTTCCGGAATATGAGCCTGGATCAAATCCCATCCCGGCCATTCCGGACGTGCGTCGAAGCCGAGGATCTGGCCGCGCCGCTGCGAGATGATGCTGTTGATCCGCGCATTGGACTCCGACGGCACCGCGATGGATACGGCCATGATCGGCTCGAGCAGAACCGGATTGCACTTCGGCAACCCTTCCGTCATGGCGAGCCGCCCCGCTTGCCGGAAGGCCATGTCGGAGGAATCGACCGAGTGAAACGACCCATCCGTCAGCGTCACCGCAACGTCGACGACGGGAAAGCCGAGCGGACCTTCGGTGAGGTAATCGCGCACGCCGATTTCGACCGAGGGAATGAAGTTCCTCGGAATGGCCCCGCCTGTGATCGTCTCGCTGAAGGTAATGCCGCCGCTTCTCGGTAGCGGCTTGATGTCGAGCTTCACATCGCCGAACTGGCCATGCCCACCCGACTGCTTTTTGTGCCGTCCGCGAACTTCAGTCGACGACCGGATCGTTTCCTTGTACCCGACACGCCGCTTCTCGCGCACGACTTCGATGCCGTACTTGCGCAGCAGCCGTTCGAGCGCCACCCGAAGGTGCATCTCACCCTGCCCATGCAGCAGAATTTGATGCATCTCGGCATTGTGTTCGAGCAACAACGACGGGTCTTCGTCGACCAGCTTGGCAACGGCGGACGAAAGCTTCACCTCGTCTTTGCGATCCTTGAGGCCGAGCCCAATTGCGAGCGCCGGTTGCGGCGCCTCCGGTACGTGCAGTTGCGCGATCGCCGTCTTGCCGACCGCGATCGTCTCGCCCGAATGAATCGAATCGAGCCGTCCCAGCGCCACCGTATCGCCTGCTTTGGCAGGCCCACGCTTGATCGCCTCTTCGCCGCGTATGGTGAAGATGCCGGCGACGCGCTGCTCGTGCCCGCTCGCACCTGTCACCGTCGCACCATCGGCGATTTCGCCCGCTAAAACGCGCGTATACGATAATTTTCCGCCCGCCTTCGTATGCACGCTCTTGAAGACGTACGCCGCGGATTTGAGACCATCGAGCTTCAACCGCTTCGCCGTATCCTCGACGGTCGGACATTCATGACGAAGCGCCTTCAGCAGCCGAAGGATTCCGTGCCCGTGCTCGGCTGAGCCGATGAGGACAGGACATATCAAGCCATCGCGAAGCTCCTTGGAGAGGTCGTCGAAAACGCGATCGTTCGGCGGCGGAATGTCCGCTAGCAACTGCTCCATCAGTTCATCGTCGTAATCAGCGAGCTTCTCGAGCATCTGGAATCGCGCTTCCTTCTCGCGCGCTTCGATCGCAGACGGCAGCTCGATGATCTTGCTCGATGCATGTTCGCGGTAAACGTACGCGCGCTCCGACGCGAGATCGACGAAGCCCGTTGCAATCCCGTTTTCCCAGATCGGCATCTGGCGCAGCACGAGCGGTTTGGCGCTTGCCGGCTGCAGGCTCGGAATGACGTCGTGAACCGGAATGGGCGAGGTATCGATCTTGTTCAGGAACACGATGTGCGGAACGCCCGCGTCATCGAGTTGCTTGAGAATGACCTGGAGGGCCGAGACGCGTTTCGGATCGGCTTCGCAAACGACGACGGCCATATCGCAGGCAGGAAGCGCGAGTGTGCCCTCATGCGCGAACTCGACGGAGCCCGGACAATCGATAAACGTGAAATTTTCACCAAGAAATGAAGCATCCGCGACGTTGAGACCGACGCTCATCGCGTGCTCGCGGGCCTCTGGCGAACCGTCGCCAACCGTCGAATTTTGTGTGATTGAACCGGCCCTTGAAATGATGCCGGTGCGGGCGAGTATGGCTTCGAGAAGTGTCGTCTTACCGCTGGCGAAGGGTCCGACGAGCGCAACGCATCGCGCGCCTCGGACCCCAGCCCTGGTACTTTGATTGCCATTCCCGCCCTTCGGGCCATCTGAGCTCGTCATGATTGCCTCCGATGTTGCGAGGCGCGCGACCATGCAAGCCGCGCCCCGCACCTCGGAAGAGAGCGGCCAAAGGAATGCTCGCTCCAAAGCGGTAGAGGCACAACGGGAATCACCGCACAGTTTCGTGAAAAATTTATTGCGGCGCGGTAGAATTACTCGATATGCGGGGGTCCATTACTGCGCCGCCAAAGCTACTTCTCGCGATATCCTTCCCGAGGGGGCCCGCAAGACAAAAATAACTTGAATAACTTTAAACTTGTCGCATTGTGAACTCTTCCGGCGTTTCACGCGTTCATAGGGCACTGGCGAGAAATACGGAACGAGCCAGAGGGATATTGGCTCAGGAAATGCGAGGCTGGGTTATGAGTATCGAAACATTGATGTCCGCGGCCAACGCTGCCGGATATGTCATGGCCGCCGAAGAACAACTCCCCGACGCTTTCGGCGCCGAACCTCAGGTGTTTGAATTCAAGTCGCAGCCGCCGACGGCGATCGCGATTTGGCGACCGGTTGTTCCCGCCGTCGATGGCAAGCCGCTCACCGGCCACATCGCCAACGCGTGGGACTGGTTCACCGATCGCTTCGTTCATCACGGCGCAACGCCGGCCTGAGAAGCGAACAACGCCCAGCGCTGAATTTGAAAAGCGCGCGACCAAGGTCGCGCGCTTTTTGTTTTGCCGGTTTTGATCTCAGGCGAGATTTCCGCAGAAGCGCTGAATGCGCGTGCAGGCATCCTTCAACGACTCGGTCGAAGCCGCATACGAAACGCGGAACGACGGCGATCCTTCGAACGCCGCTCCGTGGACAACCGCGACGCCTTCTTCCTCAAGCAAAGCCGTGACGAAATCTTCGTCGTTCTTGATCACCGTGCCCGTTTTGCTCGTCTTGCCGATCAACGCCTTTATGCTCGGATAGACGTAGAACGCCCCCTGCGGCTTCGGGCACTGCAAGCCCTTTGCCTGATTGAGCATGCTGACGACGAGATCGCGGCGCTCGACGAAGATCTTGTTGTTGGCGGCGATGAAGTCCTGCGGCCCGTTGAGAGCTTCGACGCCCGCCCACTGCACGATCGACGACGGGTTCGAAGTCGACTGCGACTGCAGTTTGCGCATGGCATTGATGAGCACTTCCGGACCCGCCGCATAGCCGAGACGCCAGCCGGTCATGCAATAGGCTTTCGACAGCCCGTTCATTGTCAGCGTGCGGTCATAGAGCTTCGGCTCGACTTGCGCCGGAGTCGCGAATTTCAGTCCGTCGTAGAGCAGGTGCTCGTACATATCGTCCGTCAACACCCACACGTGCGGATGCTTCAGAAGTACGTCCGTCAGAACTTTCAGATCGGCAGCCGAGTATGCGGTACCCGTCGGGTTGGATGGCGAATTGAAGATGAACCACTTCGTCTTCGGCGTAATCGCCTTCTCCAGTGCTTCCGCCCTGAGCTTATAGCCGTCTTCGATGGTCGTCTCTGCGAAGACCGGCTTGCCGCCGCCAAGCAGAACGATATCGGCATAGGAAACCCAGCACGGCGCGGGAATGACGACCTCGTCACCCGGATTGAGCGTCGCGAGCAGCGCGTTATAGAGCACCTGCTTGCCGCCGGTCCCGACCGAAACCTGGCTTGGTTTGTAGTCGAGGCCATTGTCGCGCTTGAACTTCGCGGCGATCGCCGCCTTGAGCTCGGGTATGCCGTCGACGTCCGTATACTTCGTTTTGCCCTCGTCGAGCGCGCGCTTCGCAGCGTCCTTGATGTTCTGCGGCGTGTCGAAATCGGGCTCACCGGCCGACAACGAGACGATGTCTCGCCCTTGCGCCTTGAGTTGCCGCGCTTTCATCGAAACGGCGATTGTCGCGGAGGGTTGGATGCGGTTCAGAGTGTCGGCGATGAAGCCCATGTTGGCGTGGCCTGTTATCGGATTGAGTTATCGGGATTGAAATTAAGCGTTTCGCGACGCGAAATAAGCGGCGCGGACCGTAATTGCAATGTTTCCGTGCTGCAAGGCAGCGTTTTCCCTGGAGCGGGACTGCACTGCAACCTCTGATGCGACGGCGCAACAAATGCACCAAAATCATCCCGCGAACGCCATTTGATAAGCTTGCGCCACAATCCGAACCCATGGCCGCCCAGAAGCCCGGTTCAACATTCTCCCACGTGATCTGCTTACCAAGTTGATGACGAGCGGGAGGAATTGAGACGATGCCAGCCAGCGTTCAGCCGGAAGCACGTGCGCGTCGACGGAATGGCGCGGCGAAACCCAAATACCGGCGCCGCCTATGGCGTCCGATAATTGACATTGCCATCAGCGGCTTGGCGTTCGTTCTCGTTTCGACGATGTTCGTGGCGCCAGTCAGTGCAGGCACGAGCCCCGCCGCATTCGCGGGCCTCCAGCTCGCCCCCAGCCCGGCAGCCGTGAAGGCCCTCGCCGAGCCTGGCCCGCTGCCGATCGTCGCCATAGCGACCGCCAGCTCCCCCGCCGATGCGGTCTACCGCCAAACCAGCCAAACGGCCGCCTGGGGATTGCTCGGTGTCGCATTTTCCCTGATGGCCTCACTGAACTTAGCGTTTCTTAGGCATCTTCGCCGAACTTACGCCCCGAATCTTGCCGTTTCCCCCTGTCGGGGTAGGGTATGCGGCTGATGTGGCGTGACGCGCTATTGAATTGCCTTAATCTCGACTGTACCTCTGGAAACGGCGAGCGGGCATCTGCGCCGTTTTCGCCAACCTGATAGGAATGCTGGAGGCCGAAGCATGACGAAGCAGGAATTGAGACCCTTCTGGTTGGGCTTGACGGCCGGCGCTACCGTTGCCGCCATCGCTGGCGCATTGTTTTTCGCCAACAGCGAAACCGTCCTCCGGAAGAGTTTTCAGACCGCCCTCAACAAAACCAGCGTCGAGGCCAAGCAAGTCGCATCGGCCAAAGCCCCGATCTCGGGATCGGAAGACTTCTGGCTGACCGCCATGCGCGACGGCACGGCCCCCGTCACCAAGGCAATCTCTGTCGGCGATCAGATATCGATGAACCTGGGCGGCGTCCGGCGCACGCTCGAAGTCGCAACCGTTGCGGACTTCTCGCCGCAAATCACCCAGATCGACACATCGTCGGGATCAAGCCACTTGGTGCTCGTGACGGCGCGTGATTTGGGCGACACGGCAGCTCGGCCGATCCGGTTCGTCATGGAAATCCAGCAGGGCGGCGCTCCTGTCGTAGCTGGCCGCACCGGCCGCACTCTCTAACGGCTTCGAGTGCCCGCGATGGCGGCCGGTTCTCCGCAAGGGGAGTCGCCATCGCCAACCAAAGCTCACCCTCACCACGGCTGCTGTTCGTTGTCCTGAAAAAATCCGCCGTTCGGCCCCGCGCTGTCCAGCGTCGCGAGCCAAATCGCGGTTTCCGCGCCCTGTTCCGGCGACCGAGGCGCAGCCTCGCCCCCCATGGCAGTCCTGACCCAGCCCGGCGAGCAGGCGTTGACCTTCACGTCCGCGCCGGACGCCCGCGCGAGGTAGAGCGCGAGACCGCCCCAGCCGCTGCCGATGTCGAGTACGCGCTGACCTGGCGCGAGAGCGAGTTTGGCTGCGATGTG
>NZ_JAIELN010000011.1 GCF_019753045.1 Hyphomicrobium sp. | reverse complement strand
GCGAGGCTTTCAATGGCAACGAAATCTAAGAAAGCAGCGGAGGCCGCGCTCAACAGCTACGCCACGGGTCCCGACGACAGGGGATTTTTCGGCATATTCGGCGGGCGTTTCGTTGCCGAAACGTTGATGCCGCTGATCCTGGAACTCGAGCGCGCTTATGAGACTGCGAAAGCCGATCCGGAATTCCAGCGGGAACTCGATTTTCTGAACCTGCATTACGCCGGCCGGCCGAGCCCGCTCTATCATGCGGAGCGGATGACGGCCGAACTCGGTGGCGCGAAAATCTACTTCAAGCGCGAAGAGCTCAATCACACGGGCTCGCACAAGATCAATAACTGCCTCGGGCAGATCCTGCTCGCGCGCCGGATGGGCAAGAAGCGGATCATCGCGGAGACCGGGGCGGGTCAACACGGCGTCGCCGTTGCGACGGTCTGCGCAAAGTACGGCATGGAGTGCGAGGTCTACATGGGCGCGACCGACGTCGAACGTCAGGCGCCCAACGTAGCGCGCATGACGTTGCTCGGCGCGAAACTCAATCCGGTGACGTCGGGCGCGGGCACGTTGAAAGACGCGATGAACGAAGCGCTGCGCGATTGGGTCACCAACGTTCGCGATACCTACTATCTCATCGGCACGGCAGCGGGTCCGCATCCCTATCCGGCCATGGTCCGCGACTTCCAGGCGATCATTGGCCATGAGACGCGCAAGCAGATGATGGAAGCCGAAGGCCGCCTGCCGGATACCATCGTTGCCTGCATTGGCGGTGGTTCGAACGCTATCGGCATTTTCCATCCGTTCCTGGACGACCCGGGTGTCGCGATCTACGGCGTGGAGGCCGGCGGCCATGGGATCGATGTCGAGAACGGCCACGCAGCGTCGATGACGGGAGGCTCGCCCGGCGTCCTGCACGGCAATCGCACTTATCTGCTGCAGGATAGCGACGGCCAAATCCTCGAAGGCCATTCAATCTCCGCGGGGCTCGACTATCCGGGCGTCGGGCCGGAGCATTCGTGGCTGAAGACTATCGGGCGTGTGACCTACGTCCCAGCCACGGACAAAGAAGCGCTCGAGGCACTTCAATTCTGCACGCGGCTTGAGGGCATCATTCCGGCGCTCGAATCCAGCCACGCACTGGCACTTGTGAAGAAGCTTGCGCCGACTTTGGCGAAGGACAACCTTCTCGTCGTCAATATTTCAGGCCGAGGCGACAAGGATCTCGCCACGGTCGCCAAACATCTTGGGATGAAGATCTAAGATGACCAAGCACGTCACGCGCATCGATGCCCGCTTCGAAGCACTGAAAAAAGCAAACCGGCCGGCACTCATCACGTTCGTTACAGCGGGCGACCCCGATCCGGAAACGAGCGCGCAGATTCTCGGCGATCTCGCCAAATCCGGCGCCGATATCATTGAGCTCGGCATGCCGTTCTCCGATCCGATGGCGGACGGTCCGGCAATTCAGGCCTCGTCGCAGCGGGCGCTGAAGGCCGGTCAGAACATGATCAAGACGCTGCAGATGGTTCGCGATTTCCGCGCGCACGACAACACGACGCCAATCGTGCTGATGGGCTACTACAATCCGATCTACGTCTACGGCAACGAGCGCTTCATCAAGGATGCGAAGGCCGCGGGCGTCGACGGCCTCATCGTCGTCGACGTGCCGCCTGAGGCCGACGACGAGCTGTGCCTTCCCGCGCTTACGGCGGGGCTGAATTTCATCAGGCTCGCCACCCCGACGACGGACAAGGTACGTTTGGCGACGGTTTTGAAGAATACGTCGGGTTTTGTTTACTATGTTTCGATCACGGGCATCACTGGCGCCGCTGCGCCTGTCGTTAACGATGTTCACGCTCAAGTGAAGGCGATCAAGGCCGAGACGCCCTTACCGGTCGTGGTGGGCTTCGGCGTTCGGTCCGGCGAGCAGGCGCGGGCAATCTCGAAGGGGGCCGATGGCGTGGTCGTCGGTTCGGCCATTGTTTCCATTATAGAAAAGTCTCTGGGACCAAAGGGCGAGGCAACCGAAGGCACGCGGAAGGGCGTGGCGGAACTCGTCAAGGAATTGAGCCTGGCACTATCGGCCGACTAGCGCTTTCCCTGGATAAGTTCTATTGGAGAGGGCCTTCTGCACCCCATTTTGGGCATTGTCCTGGCGCCGGTCCCTCGAGAGGCGCTAGAAATGGCGGACTGCGAGGAGCTTGCCATTGTGCCCGCACGTTAAAGCGATAGGCACCCGCTGCGGCTTACAAGGAGCCAAGAACACGTGAATTGGATTAACAACGTCGTCCGCCCAAAGATCAGTGGGCTCTTATCGACGGCGAAACGCGACGTTCCGGATAACCTCTGGGTGAAATGCCCGGAGTCGGGTCAGATGGTCTTTTACAAAGACCTCGAGGCCAACCAGTTCGTCGTGCCTGGCTCGAACTATCACATGCGCATGGGCTCGCAGCAGCGCCTGCAGCATACGTTCGATGGCGGAGAGTATCGCACCGTCCCGGTGCCGACCGTGCAGCAAGATCCTCTGAAGTTTCGCGACGGCCGCAAGTACACGGATCGACTGAAAGACGCGAAGGCTGCGACGAAGCTCGACGATGCGGTTCTCGTCGGCGAAGGCGAACTTGATGGTTGGCCGGTTGTCGCTGCTGCTCAGGACTTCCGTTTCATGGCTGGTTCGCTCGGCATGGCTGCAGGCGAGGCGATCATCGCCGGCATGCAGCGCGCGCTCGATCTCAGAACGCCATTTATTCTTTTCGCGGCCTCGGGTGGTGCGCGCATGCAGGAGGGCATCCTGTCCCTCATGCAAATGCCGCGTACGACCATCGCCGTGCAACGTCTTCGTGATGCGCGGCTTCCCTACATCGTCGTTCTGACCGATCCGACGACGGGAGGCGTGACCGCTTCCTATGCGATGCTCGGAGATATCCATATCGCGGAGCCCGGCGCGCTTATTTGCTTCGCGGGTCCGCGCGTCATTCAGCAGACGATCCGCGAGCAGTTGCCGGACGGCTTCCAACGCGCCGAATATCTGCTTTCGCATGGCATGATCGATATGGTCGTGCATCGTCATGAGATGCGGGAGACGCTCGCACGCGTCTGCAAACTCCTGATGAGCGGGGTGCACGCGACGAAGGCAAAAGACACACGCAAGATGAATGGCAAGCCGTACGTCAACGGCGCTTCAGTCGATAGCAAAGTCATCGAGACGGCCGCACGGGAAAGCGGCGTCGTCGAGCCGGAGGCTGTGCCGAACAGCCAACGCTTCGAGCCGGGCAAGGGCGACAAGCCCAAACGCGATGAGGCGGGATCGTCAACATCCGCAAATCCCAAAGATGCGCCTCGCGGCGCCTAGCACTTCTCGAGGGTATTACGGGGCATGACCTCGTCAACGACACGGCCTACAAGCGACGCTTTATTGGCCGACATGATGCTCTTGCATCCGAAGCTGATCGACCTTTCGCTCGGCCGCGTGGAGCGGCTGCTTGCGAAGCTCGGACATCCCGAAACGAAGCTTCCGCCGGTGGTCCACATCGCGGGCACCAACGGCAAGGGTTCGGTTACGGCGTATCTTCGCGCTTTTGCCGAAGCTGCCGGAAAACGCGTGCACGTCTATACCTCGCCTCATCTCGTGCGGTTTCACGAGCGAATTTCGCTTGCCGGAGGTGACGGTAAATCGCATCCGATCGACGAAGACACGCTTGTCGATGTTCTGACGCGCGTCCAAGCGGTGAACGACGGCGAGGACATCACGCAGTTCGAGATCACGACAGCGGCGGCATTTCTGGCGTTTTCCGAACGGCCGGCCGACGTTCTCCTACTCGAAGTCGGACTCGGCGGCCGGCTCGACGCGACGAACGTCATTGCCGAGCCCGCGCTCACCATCATCACGCCGATCTCGATGGACCACGCCGAGAAGCTCGGTCCGACCCTCGCGAAGATCGCTTTCGAAAAGTCCGGCATTCTGAAGCGCGGCGTTCCGGGGATCATCTCGCAGCAAACCGATGACGTTCTGACTGTCCTTGAATCGCGCTCGCGGGCAGTCCAGGCGCCGCTAACCGTCTGGGGTCGCGATTACGACGCTTACGAGCAAACAGGCCGTCTTATCGTGCAGCAGAACGACCGCCTGCTCGACTTGCCGTTGCCGGCGCTCATCGGGCGGCATCAGATCATCAACGCCGGTACAGCAGTGGCGGCTGCGCTGACGCTTGGCGAAAGAATACCGTCCCTTGCGATCGACGAGGCGGCTCTCGAAGCCGGACTTCGTGCCGTCGAATGGCCGGCGCGGATGCAGCGCCTGACGTCGGGGCCCCTGGCGGACATTCTTGGCGACGAGACCGAACTGTGGCTCGACGGCGGTCATAATCCGGCGGCCGGAGATATGCTTGCCGATACGTTGGCAACGCTCGATGAGAAGTCACCCAAGCCCGTCTATCTGATCGTCGGGATGATGGGCCAGAAGGATGCGTTGGGTTTTCTTGCGCCTTTCCGGGGGCTTGTGCGGGCCATCTACACTGTTCCGATCCCCGGAGCCCACGAGGCGCCGCACAGCGAAGAGAACCTGGCCGAGGTCGCGCGCGGTGCCGGAATGCAGGCGGCCGATCGCAAGAACGTGGTTGATGCGCTCCAAACGATCGCCGGGCTCTCGAAGGGGCCGAAGCGCGTTCTCATATGCGGATCGCTCTATCTTGCAGGCTATGTACTTTTATTGCACAAAGGCCTCGAATAAACTCGGCTAAAACGGCGTTCGTTGCGCAAGGTCAAAGTGCTTCGCTCGCATTCGATATTTACAGTTCGAAAGGTCACAAAAATCGCTAGGTTGGTGGGACAATGTCGGCCACGGCCAATGGCGACGCAAAGCCGACCTACCAACTGACAAGTAGAGGCTTGCTGGACCAAAGCGTAACAGAGCAACTCTAGAGAACTCCAACACCAACAAGATCGCCGTTTAGGCGTCATTCGGAGGAGATGCACGATGCAGCATGTAGCAATGGACAAGCTCAAAGGGCGGCAGATCATCAAGTCGCGCTATGATAATTTCATCGGCGGCAAGTGGGTCGCTCCTGTACGCGGCCAGTACTTCTCCAACGTAACGCCGATCACCGGACAACAGGTCTGCGAGATCGCCCGTTCGACCGCCGAAGACATCGAACTCGCGCTCGACGCGGCGCATAAGGCGAGAGAGGCTTGGGGCAATACGTCTCCCGCGGCGCGTGCCCGCGTGCTGTCGAAAATCGCCGACCGTATGGAAGAAAATCTCGACATCCTCGCCCTCGTCGAAACGATCGACAACGGCAAGCCGATCCGCGAGACAACGCATGCAGATCTTCCCTTGGCGATCGACCACTTCCGTTATTTCGCCGGTTGCGTTCGCGCACAGGAAGGCTCGATCGCTGAAATCGATCACGACACCGTCGCCTATCATTTCCACGAGCCGCTAGGCGTCGTCGGGCAGATCATTCCGTGGAACTTCCCGCTGCTGATGGCAGTCTGGAAGCTCGCTCCCGCGCTCGCAGCCGGTAACTGCGTTGTGCTGAAGCCCGCCGAGCAGACGCCGATGTCGATCATGGTTCTCGCCGATCTGATCGCCGACCTCATCCCTGAGGGCGTCTTGAACATCGTCAACGGCTTCGGCATCGAAGCGGGCAAGCCGCTTGCCCAGAACAAGCGTATCGCCAAGATCGCGTTCACGGGCGAGACGACGACGGGCCGTCTCATCATGCAGTATGCATCGGAGAACATCATTCCGTGCACGCTGGAACTCGGCGGCAAGTCGCCGAACATCTTCTTCGCCGACGTCATGGACGCCGACGACGAGTACTTCGACAAGTGCCTCGAAGGGTTCACGATGTTCGCGTTGAACCAGGGTGAGGTTTGCACGTGCCCCAGCCGCGCGCTCATCCAGCGCTCGATCTATGAGAAGTTCATGGAGCGGGCTTTGGAGCGCGTCGTGAAGATCAAGCAGGGTCATCCGATGGATGCCTCGACGATGATCGGCGCACAGGCTTCCAACGATCAGCTCGAGAAGATTCTCAGCTACATCGAGATCGGCAAGGGCGAAGGCGCTCGCGTTCTGACGGGCGGCCGTCGCGCGACCCTCGGCGGCGAGCTTGCGAACGGCTACTACGTCGAGCCGACCGTGCTCGAAGGCCACAACAAGATGCGCGTGTTCCAGGAAGAAATCTTCGGGCCGGTCGTCTCCGTCACGACTTTCGAAGACGAGGCGGAAGCGCTGGCAATCGCCAACGACACGCTTTATGGCCTCGGCTCGGGCGTCTGGACGCGTAACGGAACGCGGGCTTATCGGATGGGCCGCGGCATCCAGGCAGGTCGCGTCTGGACGAACTGCTATCACGCCTATCCGGCGCACGCTGCATTCGGCGGCTACAAGCTGTCGGGTATCGGCCGCGAGACGCACAAGATGATGCTCGACCATTACCAGCAGACGAAGAACTTGCTCGTCAGCTACAGCCCGAAGGCTCTCGGCTTCTTCTGATGCCCAGCCTCGCGTAAGATCCAAGGGCATGCGCCGATTCCGGTGCATGCCCTTTTTCTCAACACGGAGGCGAGCCAGATGGTCAATCGCGTGACGGCCACACCCGATACTCTGACGCTGATCAAGAAGCTTGAGGGTATTCACGGACCGCTGCTCTTTCATCAATCGGGCGGTTGCTGCGATGGCAGCGCGCCGATGTGCTATCCGCGGGCCGAGTTCAAGGTTGGCGCGCAAGACGTGTACATGGGCGAGATCGGCGGCCAGCCGTTCTACATGGGCCGGTCGCAATTCGAATACTGGCAGCACACGCAGCTCCTCATCGATGTCGTGCCGGGACGCGGATCGGGTTTCTCGGTCGAAAGTCCGGAGGGCGTTCGCTTCCTGACGCGGTCGCGCGTCTATTCGGATGCGGAAAACGACGAACTCGATGCTCTGGGTCCGCCGCCGAGCGGCGTCGAACATCCGCCTCTATAGGCGTTTCAATCCATTCAAATTCGGGAGAATAACCGATGACGGTTTCACGGACACTGCGCGACCTCACGGGGCTTGGCTATACGCCTGCGCGCGTGGCCAACTCTGCGCTGATCCTCATCGATTGCCAGAATACGTATCGCGAAGGCGTGACGCAGCTCGAGGGCGTCGAGCCCGCGCTCGTTGAATGCCAGGGTCTCCTGAAGCGTTACCGCGATGCCGGGCGACCCGTCATTCACATTCAGCACGCTGACGAAGCCGGATCGCCTTACGACATCAACGACCGTATCGGCGCCATCGCAGACGTCGTTAGTCCGAAAGCAGGCGAGCCTGTCGTCGTGAAGAACTATCCGAGCTCGTTCGAAAAGACGAACCTCGATGAGCTTCTGAAAGGCTATGGCGTCGAGGAATTGACCATCGCCGGGTTCATGACGCACGTGTGCGTGAATTCGACGGCGCGGGCCGCTTTCAATCACGGCTATCGCGCAACAGTAGTCGGCAATGCGACGGCGACCCGCTCGCTTCCCAATCCTTCCGGCGGCGTTATTTCGGCAAAGGATCTTCACGAAGCGAGCCTCGCGGCGCTCAACGATATATTTGCCGTCGTCGTGCCGGCCGCGGACAAGATCACGGACTGATCGGGCCGGTCCCGAAAGAAAATTCCAAAAATAAAAAACCCCGCGTTCGGCGGGGTTTTTCAATTTCACATGTATCGTGACTCGTGCGCGCCTTAAACGGCAGCGGCGACGCTCGACGTGATCCAGTCTTCGAGCTTTTTCTTCTGCACGATCGCGCCGGTGTGCTGGGCAGCCACCTTGCCGCCCTTGAAGATCAGCAGCGTCGGCATCGCTCGGATACCGTAATGACCGGTGACTTGCGGGTTCTCGTCAACGTCGATTTTCACGACTTTTACCTTGCCGGTCATCTCCTTGGCGACCTGATCGAGAGCGGGCGCCATGGCTTTGCACGGCCCGCACCACGTCGCGTGGAAATCGACGAGAACCGGTTCACTGGCCTTCAGGACTTCTTGTTCGAAGCTGGCGTCTGTCACTGCGTTAGACATTGATTATGCTCCATTTTCGGGCCGGTACTATCGGCCGATCCCCGACTTGCCGCCCGTCGGCGGGCAAATGAAAAACCGATCCATGAAGTAGGGATTAGGTCAGGAAGCGTCAAGGCTCCCCCAATCGAGGTCCCAAAGACGGACCGTATAAAGATCGAGGATGTCACCCGGAATTTCCATGAGTCGGGGGCCATCCGTCCAGAGCAGCGCAGCCCGCACGATCCGGCCAGGATAGATTTCTCTGAGCGCCAGCCGATATGCCGCAAGCTGATAAAGATAGGCGTCTGCAACTTGGCGCACGTCCGCTGGCGGCGGGCGGTTGGTCTTGTAATCGACGATGAGAACTTCGCCTTCGGTCAGCGCCAAGCGGTCGATCTGGCCCGAGAGGTCGAGGGCCGGTCCCTTGCCGTTCGGCCGCGGTATGACGGCGGCGATCGGGGCTTCAGCAACGCTGTCGGCTCCGAAGATCGCGGCGAAACTCGGATGCTCTAAAACGGCGAGCGTTTCCTTCACGATGCTCGCGCGCACTCTCACTGGCAGAGCTGCGCCGCGTTTGTCGACGAAGGCGGTCGCGATCATCTCGCGCTGGTCCACCGCAATCGAGGGCAGATGCTGAAGGAGCGCGTGCGTGATCGTTCCGCGCAAGAACCGATTGGCGCCCCCGACACTGAGCGGCGAGGGCATGTCGTTTGTCGCTGCAGCGTCCTGTTTGACTGGGACGCGCGGCTCGCCCTCGGCATCGGGTGCATAGGGTTCCAGACGAGAGGGCGCGAGCGGCACGGAAAGTTTTGGTTCGGCCGGCGCGCGGCGCGTTGCGAAGCCGGGCCTGGCAAACGCGCTCTGTTCGGCTCGCTTTTCATGCTTCGGCTTTTCAGGGTCCGCTACTTGCGGCCGTTCCATGCGCCAAATTTTCTTGCCGTCGCCGAGATCGATTTCATCCATGGCCGGGATCAACGCAGCCGAAGCCACGTCATACCAGCAGCCATCGGCACGGCCGCGCTTGGTTTCGAAGCCCGCGATGTAGAGCCTGTCCCTGGCTCGCGTCATGGCGACGTAGAGGAGCCGATTGCGCTCCTCCGTGTCGGCCTGCTCCTTCTCTCTTCGTGCCCCTTCGACGGCCGGAACGCGATTTGTGCCTTTGACACACCAGACGATCGCTTCGGCGGATTCCTCGGCAACCGAATGTCCCGCAAGTTTCACGAGGCGCGAAGATGCGTCGTCACCGGAAGACGTCGTGCAGGTGTCGGGTAGGAAGACGATAGGCGCTTCGAGCCCTTTGGCGCCGTGCACAGTCATGACGCGAACTTCGTCGCGGCCGTGCTCCATGTCGCGCTTCACCTCGGGGTTCGCGTCGCGGAGCTTGGCGAGAAATTGCGTGAGCGACGGCGGATCGCTTTCATCGTAGGAGAGCGCGAGGTCGAGGAATTCGTCGATGACGTCGGCAGCTTCGGGCCCGAGCCGGTTCAGCATTTTCTCGCGGCCGCCGTCGCGATCGAGAATGCCAGAGAAGAATTCGAACGGTGGCGTGAAGTCGGATTTGGCGCGCCAGCGCTTCAGCGTTTCGGCTGCGTCTTTGAATGCGGAATTCGTGTCCGCGCTTTCGAGCAACGCGGACCAGAGCGTCCGTTTGCGGCCATGCGCGATTTCAAGAAGATGATCGTCGTTGAGATTGAAGAGCGGACCCTTCAGAACGGTTGCTAATGCTAGATCGTCTTCAGGCAAGGTCAAGAAGTCGCCGAGGACGATAAGGTCCTGAACTGCGATCTGATCCGTCAGTCTGACGCGGTCTGAACCTGCGACGGGAATGCCGCGCCGCTTGAGTGCCGCGACCATGGGCACCGCAAACGGGTTTCGTTTGCGGACGAGGATCAGGATATCGCCGGCGCGAATGGGGCGGTTCTCGGAAGGCAATCGCTCGGCCCCGTCGATCCAGTTCTTGATCGTATCCGCGATGCGATCCGCGAGCCGGTTAGCCGGCGAACGCTCGTTCGTATCGGAAAGGGGGTTCCACGGATCGGCGACGACCGTTTCGTCGGGCATCTCGGTCGGCCATATCTCGACCAGGCCCGCATGCCCGATGCGGTTGGCGACGTGGTCGATGCTGCCGTTGTCGGCCGTCAATCCTGGCGTACGCGCCGGATCGGCAAACACGCGGTCGACAGCCGCCAATACGGGCGCGACGGTACGGAAGGACAGCGTAAGCGGCACGCGTCTCCACGCGAGATTGGCGCCGGTCGCGAGCGCTGCGAAACGCTGGCCCATTTCGGCGAACATCTTCGGCGCGGCGCCCTGGAACGAATAGATCGACTGCTTTTCGTCGCCGACGGCAAATACCGTGCGCGTCACGGCGCCCGCGCCCATATCGGCGAAGAACTCGTGCGCGAGCGCGGAAATGATCTCCCACTGCTCGGGACTCGTGTCCTGCGCTTCGTCGACGAGAATATGATCGAGACCGCCGTCGAGCTTGAAAAGCACCCACTGCGCCTGACCTTTTTCGCTCGTCAGAAGTTCGCGGGTTTTCAGAATGAGATCGTCGAAATCGAGCGCGCCGGCGGAATTTCGCGCAGCCGCGTAGCGCATCAGCACGGAGCCGGCGAGCTGATAAAGGGCGAGCGACGCATCGATCAGCGTCAGCGCTCTCAATTCCTGAGAGAGTTTGAAGAAATTCTGCTGCGCTTGCTGGCAGCGATCATGCAAGCCCGGCTTCGCCTGGGAAAGCGCCTTCGTCATGAGGCTCTTTCGGAGCGCTTCTCCGTTGTCGACGAGGAAGTAATCGCCGAGAACAAGCGCGCGGCGCTGGGGCTCGGTGTGCGCCATCATCCCGATCAATTTTGCGCTATGGCCGGCATCCGTTTTGCCGCCGGACGCGAGCAGCTCCGTGAGTTCGCGGACGTCTTCTCTCGAGAGAACGTTCGCGCATTCGATATGAAGATCGACGACCGCGATGGCCGCACGCACGTTGAGCTCTTTGCGAAGATGAGCGTCCATCGCCGCGAGCCCGTCTTCTATCCTGCCGGGCTCAATGTGGGCAGTCGCTTCGAGCCATTTGCGCTCCTCGACCGCCTTGGAAATAAGCTGATCGAAATGCGCGTCGGCGGCGTAGCGAATGACGAAATCGAGCGCCTTTCCAAGCGACGTATTCGGTGCGCCCGTCGCCTCGGTCAACGTCGCCTCGATCGCGTCGGCCTTGAGTTCGCGCGCGGCCTGGTCGTCTAGGATCTTGAAATCCGGCGGCACGCCCGCTTCCAGCGGAAAGCGCTGCAAGAGCCGTTCGGCGAAGGCGTGGATAGTTTGCACCTTGAGGCCGCCGGGCGTTTCGATGGCGAGCGCGAATAGCGTTCGGGCGCGTTGCATCAAGTCGACGGAAGCGGGCGCGCCCACGATTTTGGAAAGATCTTTATGCAGTGTTTCGTCGTCGGCCGTTACCCAGCCGGCGAGACGATCGAAAACGCGTTTCGACATTTCGGCTGCGGCCGCTTTCGTAAAAGTGAGGCAGAGGATGCGCTCGGGCCGCGTTCCAGCGAGCAACAGGCGCAATACGCGGAGTGTCAAAACGTGCGTCTTGCCGGTTCCGGCGTTGGCGTTGACCCATGCGGAGTTTTGCGGGTCGGAGGCGCCACTCTGCGCCTGATCGGTGAGGCGGCGGATGTCTTCCGGTGAGGTCTTCTTGATCTCGAGGTTCAAGACGCGGCCTCCTCGTCGACGTGTGCCGACCATTCCGCAACGCGTGCGAGATGCGCGTACGCATCGAAATCGTACCGATAGCCGGGCCGCCGGATGGCGCGATAGGGCGTTTCCACGCGATCGAATGCGGTGATCAGTTGTTCAAGTCCGGCGCGGGCTTCGGCGGCGAGTGTAGCGACGTCGTCGCATTTGATCGTGCGCTCTTCGCCAGGCGGTTCGGCGCCTGAAGCGCGGATATAGCGCAACGCCTCAACGGTATGTCCGCTGAGATGCGGAAATCCGACTTCGCCGAGCGCGATTGCGGCTTCGAGCGGCAACTGCGGCGAGCGTCCTGCCTTGACGGCTGCGTCGCTCGGTGCGGCTCCCGTCTTGTAGTCGGTAATGATAATCGCCGCGCCCTTGTCGTCGATGCGATCGGCCCGCGCGGTCAGCGTGAAGGGTTTGACGCCCGTGGCGAGGACGAGCCTTCCAGAAGTCTCGGCGATGATTGCCTGGACGCCGTCGCGCCGAGCGGCCTCCGTCATCGCAAACCATGCGAGGAAGCGTTTGAGGCGCGGCAGCCAGAAGGCGGCGACGCGGGGATGTCCCGTGTATGTTTCGAGCACGGCGGTGGCGATGCGTTCGAGTTCCGCACGCGGATCGGTGGGCAGCGCGCCGGGGTACTCGGTCGCAAATTGCGACATGACGCTGTGCACCAGTCCGCCGCGGAGGCTCGCGTCGGGCGCTGCGCCGAGCACGGGCAACGGATCGAGCTTCAGGACGTGGCGTGCGAAGATCGCGTAAGGATTACTCGTCCAACGTTCGATCTCGGTCACACTCAATTTTCGCGGACGTGCGTCGACGGGCGGCCTTGGCTCCGGAGCCTCGACGCGAATCTGGTTTGCCGGATCGATCCAATCTCTCGAGCGCGCCCAGGCCAGCCACGGTTTATCGGCCTCGAGAGCGGGCAAGAGATTCATGCCTTTGAGGAGTGCCGTCGTGCGCATAAGCCAGCGCGACGGTACCGTCGGAACGCCGCCGACTTTTTCGGCGCGTGTCAGATAGACAGTCTCGGCGCCGAGAAGCGAGACGAAGTCGTGCGCGGCGCGGCCGGTTTCTTCCTCGGGTGAGGGGAGGCCCAGCTCGGTGCGCATCGGCCGGTTGAGCCAAGCGCCGGGCTCGGCGGCTTCGGGCCAGGTGCCTTCATTGAGCGAGCCGATAATCAGCACGTCGGGTTGCTGCAGGCGCGCCTCGAAGGGACCCCAGATCGCAATGCGCGGGTGCACCGCGTTACGTTCGCGGACGTTTTCCTTGGCGAGCAGCGTCGCATAAAGATCGGCGTAATAGGTGGCGCGTATTTCGACGTCAGGTGTTTCAGGCTTCAGAAGCTCCATGAAGAAGCGGCTTGCGACGTTGCCGGCTTCGCCCTGCCAAAGCGGGTTCTGGCCGTTCGATGCGGGTGCTTCATCCTCGGGCAGCGCGGCGAGAGCTTCGGCGCTCTCGGCATGGGCACGGGCGAAATCGGCGAGCGTGTGCGGCGTTTGATCGGCGTAGAGATCGGTCAGCGGTTTGAAAGCTTCTGCAACCTTCGTCACGAGCAAGCGTGCGCCTTCGCGGTCTTCGTTCCATAGGCGGCGGGCGGCGACGTGCATGAATTTTTTGTCGCCGCCATCGTCGAGTTCTGCCGTGTCGAGCGCAGCGATAATCCCTTCGACGCCGCGGCCGAGGTACGCCGTGCGGAAGGCGCTGATTTCGAGCGCGCGCGCAAAGCGGCGAATATCGAAGGTTTTCATGCCGGCGCGGCACAGCGGGTGACGCAGCAGCGCCATCGTCTCGGCCGGTGCGAAATCGCTGACGACTGCGTTGATGACGAGGGCGAGAAACGCGCCCGGGACGGTTTTCGCGAACGGCCGCCCGGCGCTGTCATCAACGCGGACGCCCCAGGCTTCGAGACGGATGGCGACGCGGCGCGCGAGCAACCGGTCCGGCGAAACGAGCGCGGCGGTTTTGCCGGGCGTTTCGATGGCTTCGCGCAGGATCAACGCGACGGTTTCGGCTTCGTCCTGTGCGGACGGTGCTTCGATCAATGATACGCCGGAAAGCGCGGCCTTAAGTTCGTCGCGGTCGGCGTTGGCCGCAAATGCGTGCCAGCGCGCCGTCGTCGCGGAGGGCCGCATCGCCTCGCTGAAGAACGCCGACCGTGCGGTGCGGGCCGCGTCAACGTTGACGCCGGGCAATGTCTTCACGTCACTTCTCGAAATGCCGAGGCCGTCGAGCAGCTTCCGCAAACCGAACTGCGGATGCTCCGGGTGGAGCGGCACGATCTGGTTCCAGCTTTCCTCGTCGAGCGTGTGATCGAGAGCGGGAAGGACGATCGCACCAGAGGGGTGGGCGGCGACGGCGCGCATCAACGTGACCGTCGAAGGTATGGAGCCGGTGACGCCCGCGACGATCACGACCTCGTCGGGCTTCAGTTTCGAGATGCGGTCAGCCTCGGCGAGGATCAGCGCGTTGCGGCGGGCTTCGGGAGACGTCAGACCGTGCGCCTCGAGATGGAGCGGCCAGTACTCGGTGACGATCTTCAGGAATTCGACCGTCTTGTTCCAGTGCTCGGAGTAGGCTTCGGGAACAAGCGATTGAATGCCCGACAGCGAGACGTTCTCGCGTTCGATGTCGTCCATCAGTTTGCCGAGTTCACCGGCAAGCTGGGCTGCTTGAGCGGGCGTCGACCCGAGCGTGGTGTTGCCCGATTGCGAGGCGGTTTCCGCCATTGATTGGCGCCACCGCGCGACGAGCTGCATCAGGGTCAGCATGCGGTCGAGCGTGTTGATCGCGGGCGGCTGCTCCAGTGCTTCGGCGCCGGATGGACCAAGTTCGGCAATGTTCGTGATCAGGGAGAGATCGCCTTCGCCTTCGGAGATCGGCAGAATGCGCGGCATGATCAGCGCACGCGTGTTCGCGACGGCCAGGAAAGCTTCGCGCGCGACGCGTGCCGCGCGGCGTGTCGGCAGCAGTAGCGTGATTTTCGGAAGCGTCAGAATATCGGGTGGAGTGCGGCCGGCGGTGGGCAGGTCGCCGTTCAAGATCGCTCGTGCAAGCGCTTCAAGGAACGGCACTCCGAGCGGCAAGGTAAAGACGTTTCCCGGCATCAGTCGGAACTCGTCGTCAGCGGTGCTCTGAGCGCGGCTTCCGCTTCCTTGAGGGCATCGGGTGTGCCGACGTGCATCCAAACGCCTTCGAGGCGGAGACCATAAAGCCTACCCTTGTCGATGGCGCGATCCCACAGCTTGTTCAACGAGAACGGCCCGCTTGGCGCGTTCTCGAACAGACGCGGATGGGCGATTGAAACTCCGGCGAAGACGAATGGCGCAAGGCGTGGTCCGGTCTGACGCGTCAGGCGGCCTGTCGCGTCCATCTGAAAATCGCCGAGGCCATCGTAGCCGATGCTCGCGGCGAGAGGCGCCATGAGCATCAGGCTGTCCATCAGGTCTGCATCGAAACCGCTCAGCAGGCGGTCGAGATTGGAACCCAGCCCTTCGATCCATACTGAATCGGAATTATGGATGACGAACGGTCCTGCGCCGAGCTTCGGCAGCGCACGCAATGCCCCGCCGCCCGTATCGAGAAGTTTGTCGCGCTCGTCGGAAATGGTGATTTTCGGAGCGGAGCGGTGCGCCAGATGCTTTTCGATTTTGTCGGCGAGGTAATGAACGTTGACCACGGCACGCTTGATGCCCGCGTCGGCCAAACGATCGAGGACGTGATCGATCAGTGGTTTGCCGTCGAGCGGCACGAGGGGCTTGGGCAGGGTATTGGTCAGCGGACGCATGCGCTCGCCTTTGCCGGCTGCCAGTACGAAAGCGCTCGTGGGGCGCTTGGCGGACGTCATGTGAAGCGTCTCCGAAATCGGGTTAGATCTTCAGGGCTTCTGCGCGCAGGCTCCGAGGTAGGTTTGCGTCATACCATGCTCTCAGTCCGGCGAGAGCCTCATGCTGCAGGTCTCGTTCGAGATACCCCCAGATCCGTGGCATGTGGGCCAGGTATTGCCTTTTCCCATCGCGCATAGCTAACCGCGCGAAGATGCCGAGGATTTTGGTATTTCGTTGTGCCCCTAGTGCGGCATAGCTGAAGCGGAATTCGGGCTCGTCGAATGCCGGGTTCCGCGAGGAATTGACCGCGACGTAATGGTCGAGCAGTTGTTTTTCCAGGTTTTCCGGCACGTCGACCCGCGCATCCTCAAGAAGCGAGACGAGGTCATAGGCAGCGGGCCCAATCATGGCATCCTGGAAATCGATAATGCCGACGTCGCGGGGGCTCGGCCGGTCATCGAGCGCGATCAGGTTTGGCGAATGAAAGTCGCGCAGCAGCCATGTCTTCGGCTGGCTCAACAGGCGCTCGAATGTGCTCTTCCACAGCGCCGTGAATGCGTCGCGAGCCGGTTGGGGCGCAGGTTCGCCGTGGAGCGCCGGCCAGTACCAATCGAGAAGGAGCTGGGTTTCGATTTCCAGCACGCCCTCGTCGGCTTCGGGAAGTGCGAACGTCGAGCCATCGGAAAGCACGATGCGTGACGGCGGAGGAGCGCTCTGCACTGCTATCAGCGTGTCGACGCCGCGCTTCCAGAGCCCGGCTTGATCGCGCCCTCGTGAAACTTCAGCGCCGAAAACTTCGTCGCCGAAATCCTCGATGATCAGCAGTCCTTGCGCGAGGTCCTCGGCAAGTATGCGCGGAACAGATAGTCCGTTCGCTGCGAGCGCACCGTCGATTGCAACGAAGGCTCTGACGCTTTCGGCCAGATGCGCGATGGCGCTGTAGGACTTGCCGTCGCGTATCGGTGGACCGTCCGGCCGTTGCGGCGAGTCCATGAGGATCGCGCGGGTGCCATCGGCTTTCTGAAGCCGGGCATAGCGGCGCGGTGAGGCATCGCCCTGCAGATAGCTGAAGGCCGTCGACGCTTCGCCCCAGCCTGCGCGCGACAGAAAATCCCGGATCGCCGCGAAGCGCTCGATACGCGCCACGAAATCGGCCGGTGTGCCGATGCTGACGTTTCTGCGGTCCGGCGCGCCGGTTTCGTCGAAGCGAATGGTGAACCGCTCGCGCGGGATGCGGTCGTCGCCCTTCGAGGGCCATTCGATCACGGCTATGCCGCGCGTCAGGGCGGCGTCGAGACCGAGTTCGTCGATCTCGCTCGCATCGGAAAGACGGTAGAGATCGAAGTGTGCGATGTCGAAACGTGGAGTTTCGTAGGCTTGCACCAGGGTAAAGGTGGGGCTTGGAATTTCGAGCGACGGATTGCCCGAGATGGCTCGGATGAGGGCGCGTGCAAATGTCGATTTGCCGGCGCCGAGATCACCCTCCAGCGCCAACGTATCTCCGGGCTGCACGAGGAACGCGACCTCTTGCGCCACTCGCGAGACGTCGCCTTCCGTCAGGTCGTTGAATAAGAATGCCGGGTTTGTCATCGCGCTCGGTTTTATGCTGCGCGCTCGCCGCCCGCCAGCCTGTCTCTGTCGCCGCCGGATGTCCGGGATACGGGACGTTCAGGAATTCGAACGACCACGCATGTTCCCCGACCCTCTTCCGAGGTGATTTCGATATTGCCGCCGTGAAGCTCGACGAGGCTTTTGGCAATTGAAAGGCCGAGACCCGCGCCACGATGCTCGGAGCCGCGGCTGCGGCTTTCGAAGCGCTGGAAGACACGGCCGATCTGATCTTTCGGGATGCCGATCCCGGCATCTTCGACCCGGAAAAAGATGTTTCCGCCCTGGCGCCAGCAGGCGAGTCGCACGGTGCCGTTGATTTTCGAGAAGCCGACTGCGTTGGACAGGAGATTGTAGAGTACCTGCCGCATTCGGGTTTCGTCGACCATGATCTCCGTCACGTCATCGGCGATCGCGATGTCGATCGTCAGGCGCGAGCGGACCGCACGCTCGCGGATGCCGAGAATGGCAGCATGGATCATGTCGTTGACGTTAACTGGCGAAAGTTTCAGCTCCAGGCCGCCGGCTTCGATTGTCGTCAGGTCCAGGATGTCGTCGATAATCGCGAGCAGCGTCTTCGACGAGGACATGATGTCGGCGAGATATTCTCTCTGCTTGTCGTTCAGTTCGCCAAACATCGGACTTGCGAGCATGTCGGAGAAACCGATGATGGTGTTCAGCGGCGTTCTCAGCTCGTAGGAGATATGGCCGATGAAGTTCGTCTTCAGGCGGTCGGCGGCGACGAGTGCTTCGTTGCGTTCGACGAGGGCGCGTTCGGCGCGCTTTGCGTCCGTCACGTCGGCGTAGGTCAGCAGTGTCGCGCCGTCGGGCAACGGCATCAACGCGTAGTCGACGACGACGTTGTCCTTGCGGATCATCTGGCCGGAGAATGTCTCGCGCTCGTCCTGGAATGCGGTGACGGCGCGGCCGATGCGCATCCACGTGCCGGCATCATCATAGAGGTTCTGGACCGCGGCGATGATTTCGCCGATATGCGGCAGCTCGTTCAGCTTGCCGGCGGGGATATGCCAGATGCCGCAAAAGGCGCGGTTGAACAGTTTGAGGCGGCCGTCGGTGCCAAACACGGCGACGCCTTCCTTGAGGCTGTCCAGCGTTTCGCGCTGGACGTCGATCAGGGCGTTATAGCGGGCTTCGAGTGCGAGGCGGTCGGTCTCGTCGCCGAAGAGGTAGGTGACGCCGCCATCGGGGCGCTGCTCGGCGATGACGTTGACGATGCGTCCGTCCGTCAGATTCCAGATATCTTCGAGCGGCGCGCCGGAGCGGTAGCCGGCGAGAATCTGTGCTTTCCAATCCCGATGGCTGACGACCGGCGGAAGAACGCCGATCTCGCGCAGGCGGTCGAGGATGTCGGCGTCGGTCGGACGCGTCGACAGCCACTCCGGATCGAGCGACCAGAGCTTCGTGAAGGCGGCGTTGTAGAAAACCAGCTTCTGCTCGCGATTGAACAGAGCAACGGCGGTTTCCACGCGGTCGAGCGTCCGGTCGTAAGCCTCAACCTGGCGATCGAGTTCGCCTTGGGCGGTTTCGATATCCGTGACGTCGATTGCCGCTCCGGCCATCATGCCGTCGACGGGTATGACGACGATGTCGTGGGGTTTGCGCTCGCCACCTGCGATGAGGTGAACGCGCGCGCGATAGCTTTGACCGGCGCCGACGGCCTTCAACACATGCTTACGCTGACGCGTCTCGAGCAGTTCGATCTGGCGGTCCAGGACCTCGAGTTCGCTGTCGGCCTCGACCGCTTTGACGTACGCCTTGTTGACCCAGATGAGCCGGTTGGCCGGATCGCGCAACCAGACGGGCATCGGAAGAGTGTCGAGAAGGGCGCGGCTCGAGTGAACGTCGCGCGTGAGTGCGGCGTGGCGCTCATCGATCCTTGCGATTTCGGCTTTGTAAGTCGACACGTCCTTGAAGCGCAGCACGGCGCGTCCGCCGGCGGCGCGGCCCTCCGCTTCGATAGCGGCGCCGGCTGTCGTCTTCACGATGATGCTGAAGGCACGGCCATTGGTGAAGAGCATGTCGAGCGACGTCTTCAGCGTGTCGGCGGATGCCGGTTGGAGCCATTGTCCGAAGCGGAGAATTTCTGCGTGCTGTTCGGGAAGGCCCGGAATTCCGGTCAGCGTGTGAGAGGCAATGCGGACAGCCTGTTCCTGCTCCCAAAATATGAGGACCTGGGGCTCTGCGCGGATGATGGCGTCCGCTGCCGCGAGGTTGCGACGAAGGTGTTGGCTCTCGGCTTTTGCCTTGCCCGCTTCCTTACGGGCGACGCTGCCCATGTGCCAGATGAGGAGGCCCGCCATGAACACGGCCGCCGCTACGATGCCGACGACGGCCAACTGACGTTCGCTGAGCTGGTTCGACTCGATCTGGTGGCCGCCCACGAAGACTGCGAGCATCGTGGCGACGCAGGCCATTGCCGCGAGTAGCAGAAGCGCCAGCTGCAGCCGGGTCGTCAACCGTCGGTTCTGGCCGGGCGTAGTGCGCATTTAGTTCCATTGTAGGGCATGAAAGCGGTCCGCACACCATGCGCGGGCACGCTAATGGGAGTCCGGGCCTTGCGGCACGAATCACCCCGAGTATGGGGTGCCGGGGCCCTCGCCGCTACCGCTGCGGGTGCCACAAAATGAAACGGCGCCAGAGTGTTCCCCTGGCGCCGCGCAATTTCGGTCCGGCTAAGCGGAACTCGGCCATTAGTAGCGGTAATGATCCGCCTTGAAGGGGCCTTCGGTCTTGACGCCGATGTAGGACGCCTGATCGGGGCTGAGCTTCGTCAGCTTGGCGCCGATCTTGGAGAGGTGGAGCCTTGCGACCTTCTCGTCGAGGTGCTTCGGCAACGTGTAGACCTCGTTCTTGTACTTGCCTTGGTTGATGTGCAGCTCGATCTGCGCCAGCGTCTGGTTCGTGAACGACGCGGACATGACGAACGAGGGGTGACCCATCGCGTTGCCAAGGTTCACCAAGCGGCCTTCGGAGAGAAGGATGATGCGC
This sequence comes from Hyphomicrobium sp., assembly GCF_019753045.1. GTDB lineage: Bacteria > Pseudomonadota > Alphaproteobacteria > Rhizobiales > Hyphomicrobiaceae > Hyphomicrobium_B. Next base: position 153,544 of record NZ_JAIELN010000011.1, on the reverse strand, counting down.
TTGCCGTCCGCGAATTCGATCTCGTCAACCTGCGGCTTGATGTTGTTCCACTTCAGGTTCTTGAGGCCGGCGACCTGGATCTCGTTGTCGAAGTGGCCGATGTTGCAGACGATCGCGCGGTCCTTCATGCCCCGCATGTGTTCGATCGTGATGATGTCCTTGTTGCCCGTTGCCGTCACGAAGATGTCGGCGCGCGGAACCGCGTCTTCCATCGTCACGACTTCGTAGCCTTCCATCGCGGCCTGCAGTGCGCAGATCGGATCGATCTCGGAGACCATGACGCGGCAGCCGGCGTTGCGCAGAGACGCAGCCGACCCCTTGCCGACGTCACCGAAGCCCGCGACCATCGCAACCTTGCCGGCCATCATCACGTCGGTGCCGCGGCGGATACCGTCGACGAGGCTTTCGCGGCAGCCGTAGAGGTTGTCGAACTTCGACTTCGTGACCGAGTCGTTGACGTTGATTGCCGGGAAGAGGAGCTTGCCGCTCTTCTGCATTTCATAAAGGCGGTGAACTCCGGTCGTCGTTTCTTCCGACACGCCCTTGATGGATTTGGCGAGCGACGCAAACCAGCCTTTGGGCTTCTCGGCCAGCGTCTTCTTGAGAAGGGCGAAGAACACCTCTTCTTCTTCCGAGCCGGGCTTATCGAGGAAGGCGGTGTCGCCGTTCTCTGCGCGCAGTCCGAGGTGCACGAACATCGTCGCGTCGCCGCCGTCATCGAGGATCAGGTTCGGCATGCCGCCGTCGCCCCACTCGAAGAGCTTGCGTGTGTAGTCCCAGTAGTCCGTGAGGGTTTCACCCTTCCACGCGAATACCGGAATGCCGGCAGCTGCGATGGCTGCCGCGGCGTGGTCTTGGGTCGAGTAGATGTTGCACGAGACCCACCGAATGTCGGCGCCGAGGGCTGCCAGCGTCTCGATCAGGACGGCGGTTTGGATCGTCATGTGCAACGAGCCGGCGATGCGCGCGCCCTTCAGAGGCTTGGAAGAGCCGTATTCCTCGCGGGTCGCCATGAGGCCCGGCATCTCGGTCTCAGCGATGGCAATTTCCTTGCGCCCCCAGTCGGCGAGGCCGAGGTCCTTGACGATGTAATCCGTGAATTTCGTGCTCATAGGGCTCTTTTCCTCATGGATGCGCCTGCAATGCGGAGGGTTGCGTGGTGCGTGAACATGCACGCTTTGGCCTGTCAGGCCGCGCAAACTGTCGTTGCGCGTTGCTATATCGAACTCGGGCCCCTCACGCAATAACATATAAGCAAGTCTTTATGTCCTGCTCAACTTCGATATGGGCGCGGCGGCGGCGGGATCTCGTGTGTGAATGAAAAGTAAATTCAAAGCATACAGTTTATCTCAAATCAATTTTTTGAAGTAAATGTCCCGTTAATCTCAATAACAAGTCGGAATATCTCATTAATTCGACATAAATCAACAGGGCCGCAGGGTGACCTCAAAGTATTCACCGGAGTCGGTCGATGAAGTTCGCGTCTTTTTCGCTGCGGCGTGCGCTGTGCGGTTACTGGAAGGCAGGGGATGTCCCAGCGGAGCGTCCGAGCGGGAGGACGGCTTTTTACCGGTTCGCCGCCGATTCGCGGGGCGACGTCGCGATCCTTTTCGGTCTCATGACGCTCGTCCTCGTCATGTTGATTGGGTTGGCCGTGGATTATGGTCGGCTCGTCAACGCGCGCAATCAGACGCTCGAAGCGACAGACGCAGCGGTGCTGGCCGGGGCTCGTGCACTTCAGACCAACGGCGGCGATCAAGCTGCCGCGATCAAGGTGGCGCAGGCGTTCTATAAGCAGGCCGTCGAAAGCCGCCTCTCGCTCGTTTCCAACTCCGACACCATCAACTTTGCCGTCACCGACAACGGAACGGCAGTTATTTCGAACGGCAACGCCCAGATCTCGACCCCGTTCATGAGTGTGGCCGGCGTGAAAACCTTGCCGCTTCTCCATGCCGACGGGTCCGATTACGCGAAGGCTGTTCTTGCGGTTGGCGGCAACGCGGAACTCAACCTCGAAGTCAGCATGATGCTCGACGTCACGGGGTCGATGGCCGGTCAGAAATTGACGGATCTCAAATCAGCCGCGAGCGATCTCGTGAACATCGTGGTCTGGAAAGATCAGAGCAAATACACGTCGAAAATCGCGATCGTGCCGTTTGCGGCGGATGTTCGTTTGCCGACTAAAATTTTCACGAAAGTTCAGAGTTTGACAAGCAGTACGTCAAAGCCCTGTGTCGTGGAGCGAACGGGTGCACAGAAGGCGACGGACGCTGCTCCGGCAGCTAATGCGTATTTCATGGTGGACAACTCGAAGAACAAGTCTTCGCTCACCGCGACGTGCGATCTATCAAACGCGAGTTCCGAGCTTCTGCCGTTGACAAGCGATACATCCGCGTTGCTGACAAAAATTTCCGGGCTTACGACATACGGCGGTACGGCAGGTCACTTGGGGACTGCATGGGCCTGGTACATGCTGTCTCCCAAATGGAAGTCAATTTGGAATTTAGTGGCGGCCGATGCCGTGCCCGCAGCCTATGGAACGGACAAGCTGAAAAAGATCGCCGTGCTTATGACGGATGGTGTTTTCAACACTCAGTACAACGGCAACGGCTACAGTGTTAACTACGTCGATACCCCGCCACTTAATCCGAGTTGCCCCGATGCCACGAATGGCTGTTCTTCCGCGCAGGCTAGCGCTTTATGCACGCAGATGAAAGCGCAGGGAATTGAAGTCTACACGGTGGGCTTTCAACTCGGGAACAGTCAGCTTGCTGTCAATACCCTCAAGAACTGCGCGACCGACGCTAATCACTTCTACAACTCGACGACCGGCGATGCCCTCAAGGCAGCGTTCCGCGATATCGCGCTGAAAATCTCGACGCTTTATCTGGCTCAGTGATGGGTTTTTGATTGCACTCGGCGACTCTCCTGTGGGGAGCCGCCGCCGAGTGCGAAGTCTTCGAGGGAATGAGATCAGGCGTCGCCGACGCACTCTTCGTCGAAGCCCGCTTCGACCAATCGGACGAGAGCTTGGAGTGCTTCGGGACCCTGCGGGCCTTCGGCTACGATATGGAGCTCGGATCCAGGACCCGCGGCGAGCATCATCAGCCCCATGATTGATGTTCCGCCGACGGAATTGCCGTGGTGCGTGACCGTGACGTGCGCTTCGTAGCTTTCCGCGCATTTGACGAACTTCGCCGAGGCCCGTGCGTGCAGGCCTTTGACATTGCGGATGATGACTATTGCTTCCGGTTTCAGACTGTTGACCAGTTCAGGCATTGTTTGTTCTCAGCCGCCGGAAAGCTCTTGGCTTGCGACCTTGATATATTTCTTGCCGGCGTCGCGCGCCATGATGACAGCTTGTTCGAGCGGCGTGTCGCCGCGAATGCTGGCAAGCTTCACCAGAATGGGAAGGCTGATACCAGCGATCACTTCCGCCTTCGTCTCGTCCATAACCGAGATGGCCAGGTTGGAAGGTGTTCCGCCGAACATGTCCGTCAAAACGATTACGCCTTTGCCGTTATCCACTCGCTGGACCGCGCTTAAAATTTCCATGCGTCTCGCTTCCATATCGTCGTCTGGGCCGATGGCGATCGTTTCCAGCGACTGCTGTTTGCCGACGACGTGCTCGAGCGCGTTGCGAAATTCTTGCGCAAGCCCGCCATGCGTGACGATGACAAGTCCGATCATGAGCGACGGGCCATTTCATTCTCGTGCGGCAAATTCGTGTTTCGCCGCCGTATGGCGCGGAAATTGGCAAGTGTTTGGTGCGGGCGCAAGAAGTTTCTGGACCTCATTCAGGCCTTTGGTCGCACACGTGGCTGAGGGGCCATGTCGATGGCTGCTACAAGTTTCAAGGGGCTTGAGCTCTCAAAGGGCGATAACCTGATAAGCGGTACGTCCAAGTTTAGAATATGGGCAAACTGCCAGGGGTCTGGAAACCTTTCGATCGCGCTGTCGCGGACGAGATCGACAACGAGAACGACGTTCCCTTCGCCTACGGCATCAACCTCAAGGATGCCAATGCCGCGCACTTCAAGCTTGCCGCGCAACTGAGCCGGGGCGCTTGCGTGCAGAAAGGCGCCTTCCTGCTTCAATACGACTTGGTCGTCCGAGACCAGCAGGACCTTGTCGCGAACGATCGGAGACAGCGGGAGACCCAGGCACCGGAATGCAAGGTCGGACTTGCCGGAACCCGAAGCTCCGCGGATCAAAGCCACACGGCCGCCAACGGCGATTGCGGTCGCGTGGACGCGCTCAACTTCTCCAGACAAGTCCCGGTCCTACTGTCGCCAGCGGCAGACGGACGGTAAAGCGAGCGCCCCTTGGCGCCTGCACGCCGCTTGATCCACGGTTCTCTGCGAAAATCTCACCGTTATGGCTGACGACGATTTCGCGGGAAATCGATAGGCCGAGCCCCGAGTTCTTTCCGCGTTTGGCGTCGGTCTGCGGGCGGTCGCTGTAAAACCTGTCGAAGATCTGGGCAAGCTTATCCGGCGGGATGCCTGGTCCCTCGTCCTCGACCGATACTTCGATCTTTCTGTCGTTCAGTTTGGCGCGAACCGTGACGGTTCCGCCTTCGGGGGAGAACGACAAGGCATTGTCGATGAGATTTGTGAAGACCTGGCCGAGGCGCCCGTCGTTGCCGCGCACCGTGTAGGCTGCGGCGGTTCCGGGCTCGACGATGAGGCGGATGCTGCGCGTGTCGTCCGCAAGCATCTCCGAGAAAAGACCGTTGACGCTGTCCAACACGGTGCGGACATCGACGGCCTGCATTTCCTGGCGGGCGAGTTCCGCATCGAGACGCGATGTGCTTGAAATGTCGTTGATCAGCCGGTTGAGGCGCTTCAACTCGGTCTGGATCTCTTGCACGAGCTCGGTGCGGTCGGCGTCGGATCGCGCGTAGGCGAGGGCCTCGGCGGTCGACCGTGCAGCCGCCAGAGGATTTTTCAATTCATGGGCGACGTCGGCCGCAAATTTCTCGCTGGCTTCGATGCGCCGATAAAGTGCGTTCGTCATCGCGACGAATGCACGGCCCGTCTGCCCGACCTCGTCGCGGCGTTCCGTGAGATCCGGCAGCTGTTCGCGGGCGGAAATATTCTGCGTCACGCGGTTGGCTGCTTCCGACAGGCGACGCATCGGCCCTGCAACGGTTCTCTCGAGAACAAGCGAGCTGCCGATCGCGACCAGCAGCGCCATCGCCGCGATCTGCAGGATCAGCCAACGTTCGTCCCAAAGGACGTCGTCGATATCGCCGGGATTTGTCGACAGGAGGAGGACGCCCAGAATTTTATTGCCGCGTTTGATGGGCTCCGCCATCGACACGATTTGCTGGCCGTGCCGGTTGAGCAGCAAAATGGGGGTTTCAACGCCATTCTGCGCGGCGCGCTGCACTTCCGGGTAGAGAAACCCGTTGGCCGTTCCAAGCTCGCGATAGACCTTGAGCTCCTTATTGATCACCCAATAGTGGAGCCGGGTCCAAAAATTCTTGAGGCGTGGGGCGGGTTCGTCTGCGGCGACCGTGACGGTTTCGGCGGTCGGGTCGTCGTTCGAAAAGAGTGTCTCGCCGTTGAGGATCAACGTTCCCTTGGCGGAATAGATGCGCGCTTTGAGGTTCGCAGGGCCCACAAGCTTTTTCAGGATAATCGCAGCCTGATGCGGATCGATGGGCAATTCGAGCGCGGCGAACGCATCGTCGCGCTGGGCCCTTGCCATCGTTTTCTCGGGAATCCGGTTCGGATCGAAAATCGCGCGCTCGTTGACCGCCCGATATGCAATCGCCTCCGACGTGATGCGCGACACCGTTTTTACGACGTCGACTTTCGCGTCGAGCAGCCAGCCGTGATGGAGGCTCAGATAGAGCATCGCAAAGAGCAGGCCGGCGAGCCCCAAGACGTTCGCCAGAAGAATGCGCCGCCGGAGGTTTTTTCCGATGACGCGGCCGATGAAGCTTTGCGACAGCCAGCGGCCTGTCGCGGCGCTCGCTTTTGCGGCCGCGGCACGGAAATCAAATTTCGGCTTCTTCACGCCTATGGAAGGCGCGGAGACGTCCGCAGCGCTTCTCAGCGCTGCGGCCGCTGCAATGTCATTGCTGTCGAGCGCCATCCCGTCCCCGGTGGCTGATCGGCCGCTTACTCTTTGAAGCGATAGCCGACGCCATAAAGTGTTTCGATCACGTCAAAATCGTCATCGACCTGCTTGAACTTCTTGCGCAAGCGCTTGATGTGGCTGTCGATCGTGCGGTCATCCACATAGACCTGATCGTCGTACGCTGCATCCATCAGGGCGTCGCGCGTCTTGACGACGCCCGGCCGTGTCGCCAGCGCCTGCAAGATCAGGAACTCCGTCACCGTCAACGTGACACCCCGGTTATCCCAGTGGCAGGTGTGACGCTCGGGATCGAGCTTCAACTTGCCTCTTTCGAGCACGCGCTTGGCTTCGTCTTCCGTTGTCGTGCCGTCCTTGGGCGCAACACGGCGCAAAACAGCTTTGACGCGTTCGACGATGAGCCGCTGCGAAAACGGCTTGGCTATATAATCGTCGGCCCCCATCTTGAGGCCGAAAAGCTCGTCGATTTCCTCATCCTTCGACGTCAGAAAGATGACCGGCATCGCCGACTGCTGACGGACGCGGCGGAGAAGCTCCATTCCGTCCATGCGCGGCATCTTGATGTCGAATATCCCGAGATCGGCCGGTTCTTCCGTCAGCGCTTCGAGCGCCGAGACCCCGTCTCCATAGGTTCGGACCTTATAGCCCTCGGCCTCCAGGGCCATCCGCAGGGAGGTCAGGATGTTCCGCTCATCATCGACGAGCGCTATGGTGCTCTTTTCCTTCATCTGTTCCTCTTGTGCCCCTCGGCCGCAGCGGATGTGCACCGCGCCAGCATTAGGCGCTTATGGCGGCATGGTGTACCAATTGTGGCGCCCCGTCCAATGGACGCCGGAGGCTGAATGGCCCCTGAATAGGCGACCACGCCCTCAACGGCAAGCGAACAGGGCAATTTGTGTGGTCACAACTTCCAAAATCCGCTTGTTTGCCGGGATTGTTGCGCCCATCCTCTGCGTAAAGACGAATCTCGAAATATTCAAACGGTAACATAATGTTACCGGTTTTTTCGTGTGGCATTAGCGTTCGGCCACCAAATGGCCCCACTTTATGCTAGGCCCTTCGCCACCAGCGTCATTTGGGCCCAATGATTCTCTTTTGTGCGGCACAAAATGACTGACCAGACGTTGTTTCGCAGGCGCTGAAAACTTAGATGCGCGCAGCGTCTATTTTTATGGGGCTGATATCGATGGCTGAACTGTTCCCGACGTTAAGTTCGCAGCGCGTGCGCCGTAATCTTCTAGAGGCGGAACTCGTCGAGTACGGCATCCGCCGAGGCGAAGGAAAGCTCGCCGCGAGTGGCGCGTTCGTCGTCGAGACGGGTCAGCACACCGGCCGTTCGGTCCAAGACAAATACATCGTTCGCGACGCGGAAACCGAAGGCGCGATCTGGTGGGACAATGCCCGCGGCATGACGGAAGAGGAGTTCGACCGTCTGCTCGCCGACTTCATCAGCTTTGCGCGGCACAAGGAGCTTTTCGTCCAAGACCTTTTTGCGGGTGCGGAAAAGAGCCACCAGCTCAAAACGCGTGTCGTGACAGAGCATGCCTGGCAGTCGCTCTTCATTCGCAATCTTCTTCGCCGGCCCGAGCCAAGCGAACTCGAAGGCTTTGCTCCCGAATTCACAGTCGTCGATCTGCCGAGCTTCCGCGCTGCGCCGCTCTACCACGGGACGCGCTCCGAGACGGTCATCGCGTGCAACTTCACGAAGCGCATCGTGCTCATCGGCGGCACGAGCTACGCGGGCGAGATCAAAAAAAGCGTGTTCTCGTTCCTGAACTATATTTTGCCGGGCAAGAACGTCATGCCCATGCACTGCTCGGCGAATGTCGGCAAGGACGGAAGCTCGGCTGTCTTTTTCGGTCTTTCGGGAACCGGCAAGACGACGCTTTCAGCGGATGCTTCGCGCGAACTTCTCGGCGACGACGAGCATGGCTGGTCCGACAACGGCATCTTCAATTTCGAGGGCGGGTGCTACGCGAAGACGATCCGCTTGTCGAAGTCGGCTGAGCCGCAGATCTGGGCCGCCTCGAACCGCTTCGCGACGGTGCTCGAGAACGTCGTCATCGATCCCGTGTCGCGCGTTCCAAACTTCGACGACAATAGGCTCGCGGAGAATGCCCGCTCCGCCTATCCGCTCGACGCGATTGCCAACGCGAGCGCGACCGGCACCGCGGGTCATCCCAAGAACATCGTGATGCTGACGGCGGACGCTTTCGGAGTCCTGCCGCCGATTGCGAAGCTGACGCCGAGCCAGGCGATGTACCATTTTCTTTCGGGTTTCACGGCGAAAGTCGCCGGAACGGAGAAGGGCATGGGCCCCGAACCGCAGCCGACATTTTCCACCTGCTTCGGCGCGCCGTTCATGCCGCGTCATCCCCGCGTTTACGGCAACCTTCTGCGAAACCTCATCGCGCAGCATGGCGTCGATTGCTGGCTCGTCAACACGGGCTGGACGGGCGGCAAGTATGGCGAGGGGACGCGCATTCCGATCAAAGTTACGCGCGCGCTTCTCGAGGCGGCTCTTGCCGGTGATCTCAAGAATCAGCCGATGCGGACCGATCCCGTCTTCGGCTTCGCGGTACCCGTCGCCGTCGCAGGAGTCGATCCGAAATTGTTGACCCCGCGTGAGACGTGGGCCGATCCGCAAGCCTACGATGCGATGACAGCGAAACTCGCGCAGATGTTCCACGACAATTTCGCGAAGTTCGCGCCATACGTCGATTCCGATGTGTTGAAAGCGAGCCCGGTTGGACATCCGAGCGTCGCGGCGGAATAGACAGGACGCGGAATCAGCCTCGCATCTCCTTGAAGCCGGCAATTGCCGAGGGTTCACCGTGCGTGTTGCGCAGCACGGGGCCATTGCTCACCTCCGGCGCGGCGCATAAACAAGTGCCGCGCAATCAATCGGCTCGAACTTACAAGGCTGCATCAAATGGGTACCCGCATTCCATTCGCCCGTCCGGACGGCAAGACCGCGGAAGGTTATCTGTCGCTCGCCGGGAAGGCGAACGCGCCGGGCGTCGTCGTCATTCAGGAATGGTGGGGTTTGCAGGATCAGATCAAAGGTTTGTGCGACCGGTTTGCGCTCCTGGGTTACGACGCACTGGCGCCCGATCTCTACAACGGCGTCGTTATTCCCTATCACGATGCGGATGCGGCGAACGCCGAGATGAATTCGCTGAATTTCCTCGATGCGGCTGATCAGAACGTGCGGGGCGCGGGCCAATTTCTATTGCGGTCTAGTCCGAAGGTCGCCGTTTCGGGTTTCTGCATGGGTGGCGCGGTTGCCGTGCTCGCTGGTTGCCGCGTGCCTGAATTTTCCGCGGTGGTCTCGTTCTACGGCCTGCCGCCCGCAACGGTCGCGAAGCCAGCTGACTTGAAAGTGCCTTTCCAGGGGCATTTCGCCAACAGCGACGATTTCATTACGCCTGCGATGGTCGATGCGTTCGAAGCGGGCTTGAAAGACGCCGGCAAGCCGGGTGCGTTCTACCGCTACGACGCGAGCCACGCGTTCATGAACGAGCAGCGTTCGGTGCACGATCGTCACTGCGCCGAACTCGCTTGGGAGCGGACGAGCAAATTCCTGAAGACGCACATCGGTTAGGCGCGCGGGGCCGGTTCTTAGCTCCGGAAATCCGCGAGCGTCAGAAGCGGTTCGAACTTCAGTCCGGCAGCCGCGAACGTTTCCGCCGCGCCGTCGAGGCGGTCGACGACGGTGATGACGCTGACGATCTCGGCACCGGCGGCGCGGAGAGCATCGGCTGCTTTCAAGGCCGAGCCGCCGGTCGTTGTCACGTCTTCGACGACGACGACCTTCTTGCCGGCCATGCTCTCGCCCTTGGCCAGACCTTCGACGAGTGCCTGCGTGCCGTGTTCTTTCGCCTGTTTGCGGACGAAGAACGCGGGTAACTTTCGTCCTTGCGTATAGGAAACGGCGGCCACGCCCGATGCGATGGGCACCGCGCCCATTTCGAGGCCGCCGATCAAATCAGCTTCGGTGTTTTCGAGCTGATCAAGGATCAGTGATGCGATGAGGTAAGCGCCCTCGCTGTCGAGCATCGTCGGCTTCATGTTAAAGTAAAAAGTCGACGTTTTGCCGGAGGCGAGCTTGAACGCCGGGCCTTCCTGAAAAGACCGCTCTTTAATGATCTCGATGAGCCGCGCGCGGCGAGCTGTGCGATCAGCCGATTTTACTGGCATGCGGTAGTTGAGCCCTTGCGTTTTCTGCGTTCGATGCGCAAACAGCCGAGTTCCGGAGGCATGTCAAGTTTCGAAGGGCATATTGTGGTGGAGCGCCAACGCGCAATGTGGAACTGGTGGGCAACGATCGCAGCGCGGCCGTGGGCGCCATCGCTTGCCCTTCTGGGGCTGTGCCTCGCCGTCTATTTGCCGGGCGTCTTGCGGCTGCCAGCGGTCGATCGGACCGAGATCGTTTACGCTGAAACGACGCGGGATATGGTGGCGCGGGGGGATTGGACCGACCCGCGTTACGGCAGCGTCGTCCATCAATTCCGGCCGATAGGCACGTTCTGGGCGCAAGGCGCGGCAGGATGGCTCGCCGGGGATTCGCTCGCGCGCGACATCACCATCTACCGGATCCCGTCATTGCTGGCGGTCACGCTTGCGGTGCTGGCGTTGTTCTGGCTCGGACGCGGGCTGGTCGGTGCGGAAACAGCGCTTATCGCGTCGGCGCTGTTCGCGGTTGCGCCGCTGACGGTACTCGTTTCGCAGCTTGCGATCGCGGAAGGGTTGTCGCTGTTACCCGCGACGGTCGCGATGGTGGCGCTGGCGCGACTCTATACCAAGCCTGACGAAGGCTATCCGATGGCTCTCCTCTTCTGGGTTGCTCTCGGTTTCGGCGTTCTCATCAACGCTCTGCTCGTGCCGATCCTCGTCCTCGCGACGCTGATCGCGCTTTATGTGATGGATCGGGATCTGACGTGGCTGAAGCGCTTGCGGCCACTCATCGGCATTCCGATTGCGCTTGCCATCGGGGCGTCGTGGCTTGTTATTCGTGCGCACCAGGACGGAACGCCTTTCGCCGGGATGGACTGGCGCGAGTTCCTGGCCGCACTCGGCGGTGCGCAAGATATGAAGCTTCGCGCGTTTCCGGGCACATTCGTGCTTGCTCTCGTCCTCGGCTTTATTCCGGGGACGGTGCTGATCGGCACGGCGTTTAAGCGCTTCTGGGGCAGCCGGGACCAGGCGCTTTCGCGGTTTCTGCTTGCGTGGGTGATCGGCTACCTCGTCTATCTCGAAGCGCTGTCGTCGAAGCCCGGCACTTACATGGTGCAGACGATGTTTCCAGCGCTCGCGCTCGGCGTCGCGATTGTCGTGACGAGCGAGGGCGGATTGGGCAAGCGTCCGCCGTGGAGCCTCTTCACGACATGGCCGACGTACTTTGCGGCGCTGCCGCTGGCGGTTTTTGCGGGCGTCTATCTTTTTACCGGAGAGATTCCGGGCGTCATACCGGCCGCGCTCATTGCGCTCATTGCTGTGCTCTTCATCTGGAGCGGACGCCTTGGCTGGGAGGGACAGCTTCGACGCTGGGCCGCGGTTGGAGTTGCTGCGCTCGGCCTGTTCGCCATCACGCTGCTCGGCGTGGTAATGCCCAGCATCGATAAGATCTGGCCTGCGCAGCAGCTCGCAAAAGCGATTGCGGCCTGTCCGGCGAAGGAAGCGGCCCTCATCGGGTTCCGCGAGCCATCCGGCCGGTTCGTTCTTGGCATTCCTCCCGACCGGCAGATGCCGGAGGCTCTCGCGGACAGTGCGGAGGCCAAAATTCCGACGCTTACGATCGTCGAGGACCGCTGGAAGAAGCGAACGAACTGGACGCTCCAGTCGAAATCGCTCGCGCCCCTGCCACCGCCGGTAGGCTGCGTCTCGGCCTATAATGTGATGCGCGGCTGCCCATTGCATTTCCGGATCTATTCGCCAAATCCGTCAGAGCCGTGCACCATTCCTGCCGAGTTCGCGTGCCCCGAAAATACACCTAAGACGGGGCCCGAGAAATCAGGCGACTGCGACTGACCTCCGGTTCGTTCCTCTCCGGTGACTGCCGGTTGGGACGCCGGGATGCTAAACGAGAAGAAATTAGCGCAAGGATTGCTTTGAGATGTTCAACCCTGAACGCCCGCCCGAGATCATCGCACAGCGCTGGCTCAACTCCGACACGAAGCGCACGTTGAAGGCCGAGAAGGGCAAGGTGGTCGTCATCGCGATCTGGCAGCTCGCATGTCCGGGCTCGCAGAAGTTCGGCCTGCCGCAAGCCATGCGTCTTCGCGGGAGCTTCACCGAGGACGAGGTGTCGGTGCTTGGCCTGCACATGGCCTTCGAAAAGTTCGACGAGCAGACGCCGGAGAAGGTCGAAGCCTTCCTGAAGGAAAACGGCATCACCATTCCTGTCGCGCTCGATAAGCCGAGTGCGGAAGGTATTCCGGAGACGATGAAGGCTTACGAGCTGCAGGGTACGCCGGCGCTCTTGATATTCGATCGTCAGGGGCGGTTGCGGCGGCACTATCTCGGCGCGGTCGACGATTTCCGGCTCGGCGCGGAAGTGATGGCGTTGCTGATCGAGGACAAGGATAGCCCGCGCGAAATGTCGATCGCGTTGGAGCGCAAGCTCGCGGCCGCGCTCGTCGATCCCGAGGCGCATCATCACGATCATGGCGACCAATGCGGCTGCGGTCACGATCACAGCCATGATCATGGTCACGGGCATGATCACGCACATGACCACGGGCACGGCGAGCCGGGGCACGTACACGGGCCTGACTGCAAACACTAAGGCGCGGCTAAGCGAAGAAATTTACGCGGAACGCTCCGGCGGCTGACGCCTGACTTTCTTGCGCCACCCGAATCACGCTTTTCTCCGCTCTACAAGTCGAGAGCGGAGAAAGCTCATGGTCGAGCGAGCAGGCGGACGAGGGACGAGAGCGCAAGCGGGCGAGGCCGAGGCAGCCAGCTCGCGCCGGCGGTCTGTGCGGGCGTCAGATCAAGGCGACGCCTCTTCGCGAAGCCAGCGGGTTGCTCGAAGCAAGAAGACCATCGCGCTCGTCTATGATTTCGACGGCACGCTGTCGCCGCGTCCGATGCAGGAATACGCATTCCTTCCAAAGCTCGGAATCGAGCCGAAGGAATTTTGGGCGGAGTGCACGCGCGTGTCGAAGGCCGAGCGTGCCGACTCGCTGATCACGTACATGCATCTCCTCTACAAGAAGGCGAAGGAGAAAGGCGTTCGCATCGACCGTGCCGATCTCGTCGCGCAAGGCAAGAAGGTGGAGCTTTATCCCGGCGTCGAAGCCTGGTTCGAGCAGATGCACACCTATGTGAAGAAGCGTGCAGGCGATGCGGGCATCACGGTGAAGCATTACCTCGTGTCGTCGGGGCTGACGGAAATCATCGAGGGGACGAAGATCTTCCCGCACTTCGCCAACGTGTTTGCGAGCGAATACTGGTTCGACGCCTACGATCTGCCGTTTCCGAAGCGCGTCATCTCCGATACGGGCAAGACGCAGTTCCTGTTCCGGATCAACAAGGGCATCGAGGATCTCGGCGAGAACATCAACGCGCACATGCCCGAGGATGAGCGGCCGATCCCGTTTTCGAATTTCATCTATTTCGGCGACGGCGACACGGACGTGCCGTCGATGGCGCTGTTGAAGAAGAACGGTGGGCACGCGATTGCGGTGCACGATCCGGGCGAGAGCGGAGCCAAGTGCGTCGAGCTTTTCAAGGCCGGCCGCTGCGATTTCTACGCCGGCGCCGATTACCGCAAGGGCTCGGATCTATTCAAGCGAACGTGCCTGCTCCTCGATCGCATCATTGCGGATGTGCGGGTGAAGGAAGAGGCGCGGGGGTTGGGTGCGGCGAGCTGACAGCATAATCTAACCTGCTCGCGGTTTTCCATTTCCGTCATCCCGGCGAAGGCCGGGATCCATCCAGGCCGGACACTTGCGATGAGCGGACGCTTGGACAGATCCCCGCCTGCGCGGGGATGACGTTCTGGGGCAGGCATGACAGCGAGAAAAGACATCGCTAGGTTTGCGTGTCATGAGGCGTCCGTGTGTCTACATTCTTGCCAGTAAGCCTTACGGGACGCTCTACGTCGGCGTGACGAGCGATATTGCGCATCGAATGGCGCAGCACGAACAGGGTTTGATTGAGGGATTCACGAAAAAATATAGCATCAAAACGCTCGTCTATTACGAGATGCATGACGCTATGGATGCCGCGATTTTGCGGGAGAAGCGCTTGAAGCGATGGCGCCGCGAATGGAAGTATCGGCTCATCGGACAAATGAATCCGGAGTGGCGAAATCTATTCGATCCGGCGACGGGCGAGATTGCTTTCGGATCGGCGGATGAGCCCGATTTGCAAGTCGATCCTGTTGGCGACTTAGGCGGATCCCTGCATACGCGGGGATGACGCCGCCAGTCGAGCGACTAGCGCCCTTCGATCTTGATGCCCGGCAGGTCGACTTTGACCTTCGTCTGCTGCGAATCCCAGAGGAGATAGCCGAGCACGATCACGGTTCCGGCGAGCACTCCGATGATGACCGATTTGATGTCCATGATTCCCTACCTGTGTTGGCCTTTCATCATGCCATCAATCAGCATGAATTTCAGCTATCCGTCGACGTCATAAAAAAGCGACCCCGCAGAGCGGAGCCGCTGATAATCGTTACGCTTCTACCTCAACGCGAGGTTGGACGCACGAGCCGTTTAGTAGCAGACCCAGACGAACTCGTCGTAGCGCGGCGACCAGCGCCAGCAGGGGCCGATTCCGTAGGCGTACCAGCGGCCGTGCCAGAACCGGCGTCCGTGGTGACCATGATGGCGGCCGCGGTTGAAATGGCGTCCGTAGTGTTTGCCGCCGCCGCGGAAATGCTTGCCGGCGCGATGTCCTGGATTGCCCATATGGCCGCCACTGCGGTGGTGACCGCCGCTCATGTGATGGCCGCCGCCCTTATGACCGCCGCCGCCGTGTTGGCGTGCGTCTGCCGCTAACGGCATCGCCAGCGCTGCGATCATCGCCGCGACAAATGCTAGACCTCGTTTCATGGTGGCTCCTTGTTCTTCTTTGTGGTGCCGCAACGCGGCGCAGTGCGCACCAGCGAATGATGCTACTTGCGCAAACGGCAAGCACTCGCGATCAGTTCCGATCGGTGCGCAAAGTCGAGCTAAATTGGCTGCTAACTTTTATTTGCAGTTAAAGCGGCGGGATTTTTTGCGGGGTTGCGACGGATTTTCGACAGTTCTGCGTTAAGTCGGCCCGTTTCTCGTTTGCCGTACTGCAACATCAGAGTCCGAGCATCCGGCGGAAAAATCCGCGTCCGGCTTTCGCTGCGGTTTCGCCGCTCTTGTCGACGCCGATGAGCAGGCCCGCGACGATGGTGTCACCGTCTTCGCTCCGCAAGCACCGTGCCGCCGCCTTCGCGCTGGCCGTCGCGGTAGATCCAGTCGGTGGCATTCGTGGTGTCGGGAACGGCGCGCGCATCGTAGGGCTCGCGCGTCGAATAAATGCGCGCGCTGAATTCGTCGGGAAAATAGATCTGTCCGATGACGAGGCTCGTCTCGTTGAGGAATACCTTGACGTGGATGTGCGGCGTGCGTCCCGGATACCAACCGGGATAGACCGACTGAAACGTAACGCGTCCGTCGGCGTCGGTCATTTGGGTACCGCGCAGATAGGTCTGGCCTTTCGTCGAGATCTCGCGCGATGCACCCTGGCCGGAATATCCGGAATAGATGCCGCTTGCGTCAGCATGCCAGACGTCGACGCGCGCGTTCTCGATCGGCGTGCAGGGACCCGTTTCGATGACACGTAGTGAAAGCCGAAGCGGCGCGCCCGGACGGCCTTCCGAAATATCGGATCGCACGAGCTTGGGATCGAAGTAGAAGGGACCTTCGACGGCTTGGGGCAGCAGTACGCATTGGCCATGAGGTTGTTCAGCTGCAGCCGGCGTATCGCTTGCCGCAGACGCGGAGCTCGCCATGATCGTGGACGCGGCCGGCGCGGCGAGCACGCTCGTCAAAGCTTGTCGACGCGAAAGAGTTTTGGTCATTGGCTATTTTTCTCAAATTCACAGATGAACAACGGCGCGAGCGTGCCGCTGGCTGATGCCTGAAACATAGTGAATTTGTGGCGAGTTCAACGGCGCCAGAAACGCGCAGACGCCGGGTTCAATTCGCATTTTGTGAATGGGCTTGAACAACGTAGCGGCGCGTCTCGTTTGCGAGACTGGATGTGCGTCAGGCGCTCGGCTTTTTCGCGAGCAGACGATTGACGTGACCCATTTTGCGGCCGGGCCGGGCTTCACGCTTGCCGTAGTGGTGGAAGAATGCGCCGGGTTCGGCCGCGATCTTTTCCCAGGCAAGAATGTCGTCGCCGATCAGGTTGATCATTTCTGCAGCCGGGCCTTTCAGCTCCGTTGCGCCGAGGGGCCATCCGGCGACGGCGCGGATGTGCTGCTCGAATTGGGATGTCAGCGCGCCGTCCATCGTCCAGTGGCCGGAGTTGTGGACGCGCGGCGCCATCTCGTTGACGAAGAGGCGGTCGCGGCCGTTTTCCGTGACGACGAAGAACTCGATCGCGAACACGCCGACATAGTCGAGTGTTTCGGCGATCTTGTGGGCGATCTCGATCGCCTCCGCAGCCGTCTCCAGCGCGAGCGCAGCGGGCGCTACGGAGCGATGGAGAATGTGATTGCGGTGTTCGTTCTCGGTTACGTCGAAGGCGCGGAATGTGCCGTCGACGGCGCGTGCCGCAACAACGGAAACTTCGGCGCGGAAATTCACGAAGCTTTCGAGGATTGACGGCTGACCGTGCATGGCAGCCCATGCGGCGCCAGCATCCGCGCGTTTCAGGATCTTGGCCTGGCCCTTGCCGTCGTAGCCTAGCCGGCGTGTTTTCAGCACGGAGGGAATCTGGAAGCCGCCGTCGAGGACCTTCGTGAGATCGTCGAGGCTATCGATTGGCGCGAACTCTGCCGTCATCGCGCCAAGCTCGCGCGCCAGCGATTTCTCGTTCATGCGGTCCTGGGCGCACGCCAAAGCTTTTGCGCCTGGGCGAACGGGAATGCGCGCGGAGAGGAACTCCACGGTTTTGACCGGGATGTTTTCGAATTCGTAAGTCGCCACGTCGACGGCATCGGCGAAGGCGGTGAGGCGTGCTTCGTCCTCGTAGGCGGCAACCGTGTATTTGGTTGCGACGTCAAATGCCGGACTGTCGGACTCGGGGGCGTAGATGTGCGACTTGAGGCCGAGGCGCGCGGCTCCCAAGGCGAGCATGCGGCCGAGCTGGCCGCCGCCGAGAATTCCGATTGTCGAGCCGGGAGGTAATGCGGTCATCGTGGCAGTCATGAAACCCGCACTGGCGTTTCGGCGACGTCAGCCGAATGCTGCTTGCGCCAGGCTTCGAGCCGCTCGGCGAGACCAGCATCGGAGAGTGCCAGGATCTGAGCCGCCAAGAGGCCCGCGTTCTTTGCACCGGCTTCGCCGATGGCGAGCGTACCGACCGGCACGCCAGCCGGCATCTGGACGATCGAATAGAGACTGTCCTGGCCCTTGAGCGCTTTCGATTCGATCGGCACGCCGAG
This sequence comes from Hyphomicrobium sp., assembly GCF_019753045.1. Lineage (GTDB taxonomy): Bacteria > Pseudomonadota > Alphaproteobacteria > Rhizobiales > Hyphomicrobiaceae > Hyphomicrobium_B. The sequence goes on along the minus strand of NZ_JAIELN010000011.1, from coordinate 135,837 downwards.
GACGGGCAGCGGCGTCATTGACGCCGTCATTCCCGGAAGATGGGCGGCACCGCCAGCGCCCGCGACGATGACCTTGAGGCCCGCAGCCTTCGCGCCCTTGGCGTAGCTGTAAAGCCGCTCCGGCGTGCGATGCGCGGATACGATCTTGGTTTCGAACGCGACGCCAAGTTCGGTCAGAATGTCAGCGGTGAGCTGCATCGTCGGCCAGTCTGACTGGCTTCCCATGATTATGCCGACTTGCGGCCTGATCCGGCTCATAATGGCGTCCAAAGCCCCGAAAACGGAAACCGCGTCGGTACAGGAGCGGGCCCCAGTTTACAAGCGTTTACGGCGTCTCGCAGTGGAGAAAATGGGGCATTGCAACCGCCGTTCGCCCAAATTGCGGGCCCGGGCAGCAGTCCGGGCGGCATTTCGCTCGCCTTTAGGGCGCGGTGCCAAGCAGATAGTTGATCGAGTGGAAGAAGTTCTCGGGGCCCACATAGCCTGAGATGCGGCCTACTTCGTGCTGCGATTTGACGACCACGAACGTCGGCACGATGTCGACCGAGGCGCTGAAATCGAGGTGGCCGGCGTCGACGTCGTTAACATCGACAAAGCGGATCGGCACCTTTTTGCCCTGCTCGGAGGTTTCGTAGGCCGGAAGTACGTCGCGCCTGAAGATCTCGCAATAAATGCAGCCTTCAGCTTCGACGACAATCAGTTCGAACGTTCCATACGGGTTCGCCACGGCGTCCGTATCGAGACCGGCGCGCGACGCCGCCACGGGCGACAGCGTCAACAACGCCAACAGCAGTACTCGGATCATCATCGGCATGGGCGTCGTCTCGGGCTCGCAAGGAACCCGTCGAATTTAATTCAAACGCTGCCAGCCAGCCTCGAAAAGTGAAGAGCTAGTTAATTCCTGTAGCAGATCGAAACGTCAGGATCTTTTGCAGGTCACGGCGATCGTCTTGTAGGAACCGAAGCCGACGGAGCCGGCGCCGAATTGCTGGGCCATAGCATCGCCGAGCTTCTTCGCCTGGGCGTCGATTTTCTCCGCATCTGGATCGATGAGCGTCGCCGAGCAGCCCTCGGGTGCGGCTGCAAGCTTCACCGCGTCCGTCTTTTCGGGTTGGAAGTCGATGAAGTAGGACGAATCGAAGACGGCGAACGTCAGGCCTTCGGAATCGGCTGGCACGGGCTTCGCGAGCGGCAAATGGAAGTAGAGGCGCAACACGCCGTTCGTATATTCGAGACGTGCATCAGTCGGGGGCGAGAATTCGAGCTGGTCCTCTCCGAGTTTCGCCAGTGTGAAGTAGTTGAACTCTTTCAGGCCATCCATGTTGACCTTCAAAAGCTCGGCCAGTTCGTGCTGGTCATACTTGCCATCGTTGTTCGTATCGAGCCCTTCGAGCGCCATCGCGGTGTAGGAGTCGTCGAAAGTCCACGCGTGATCGACGCCGCTGACGGCGCCTTTGTCGTAGTCGACGGTCAACACGTACGTGACCCACATATGCGGATGAGCGGATGCGGGGACGACGATGGCCAACATGGAAATGAGGATCAAAGCCAAGTGGCGGTATGTCTTGCTGATTTCGAGCACGCTGAGCTCAGACCTTTCGTGCGATGGGAATCTCTTCGGCGACAGCTACGGACGCACATTTAACATGGCGAGATTGCGACGCCTCTAATCTACCGAGTGGCCTAAGAGGCACGCGGCGCCAGTTGTAACGTTCAAAATGGTTGTTATAACATACGATCAATCCGTGGAGAGGGCAGAATAATGGGGCGGGCGGCGCGGTATTCGGTGTTTTTGATAGCTTTGGCGCAATTCGCAGTTCCGGGCACGGAAGCTGCGGAGGCGCCGAAAGTCGTCGTCACGACGAAGCCCATTCATTCTCTCGTCAGCCGGGTGATGGAGGGTGTCGGCGTGCCCCAACTCATCGTCGAGGGTTCCGCTTCGCCCCATACCTTCACGCTGAAGCCATCGACTGCGCGGGCCATCCACGATGCGGATGTGTTCGTCCGGGTGTCAGATCAACTCGAACCCTTCACGCGGAAAATCGTGAGTTCGCTGCCAGCGAACGTCACGGTGTTGACGCTGGCGGGTGCGGACGGCGTGAAGCTTCTCGACCAGCGTAAAGGTAGCACGTTCGAAAAACACGAGCACGGGCATGAGGAGGCGGCAACTGAAGCGGCTGCGCATTCAGGTGCGGCAGACGAGCACGACGACGATCATGACGAGGATGGCAAGGACGGGCATATCTGGCTCGATCCGCAGAATGCCAAGGCTATCGCTGCCGACGTCGCGAAGGTTCTCGAGGCGCGATATCCTGAGCAAGCCGAAAAGATCAAAGCCAATACGTCGTCTCTCATTGCCGAAATCGACGCGCTCGATGGCGAGCTTGCGGCGGAACTCAACGGATCGAAGGGCAAGCCGTTCATCGTGTTTCACGACGCGACACAGTATTTCGAGAACCACTTCGGGCAGAGCGCAGCGGGTTCGATCACCGTCAGTCCCGACGTGCCCCCAAGCGCCAAGCGCTTGACGGAAGTTCGGCGCAAGCTGTCGTCTCTTGGCGCCGTTTGCGTCTTCACCGAACCGAGTTTTCAGCCAAACCTCGTCGCGGCCGTGACTGAGGGAACGAACGCGCGCGCTGGTACGATCGATGCGGAGGGGCAAATGCTGACGCCCGGCCCCGGACTTTATTTCGAGCTTATGCGCGGCATGGCCCACAACATTGCGAGCTGCCTGAAGGGCGAGGGCTGAGCAAATCGATTGCTGAGCCCGTCGCGGGGTTCGTTATTGGGCTTGGGCTTCCGCCTCGCGGCCGTCGAATACGTATCCGGCGCCACGTACGGTGCGGATCGGATCGCTTTCGTTGCCGCGGATCAGCGACTTCCGGAGGCGACCGATGTGAACATCGACCGTCCGCTCGTCGACCTCAGAGGACTGACCCCAGACGCGGTCGAGCAGCTGGCTGCGCGACAGCACGCGGCGCGGGCTTTCCATGAAAACTTCGAGCATCCGGTATTCTGTCGGGCCGAGGCGAACTTCGCGGGGGCCACGCGTCACCTTGTGTGCGCCGCGATCCATCGTGATCTCGCCGGAGACCAGGATGTCGCTCATCCGCTCCGGCGACGCGCGCCGAAGCAGAGCCTTGATCCTCGCCATCAACTCCTGAACGGAGAAGGGCTTCGTCACGTAGTCGTCGGCGCCCGTCGTCAACCCTCGCACGCGGTCGGTTTCTTCGCCGCGTGCAGTGAGCAAGATGATCGGCAGACTTTGCGTCTCGGTCCGATTGCGAAGGCGCCTGCACAGCTCGATGCCGGAGATCTTGGGGATCATCCAGTCGAGTATCGCGAGGTCGAAACTTTGCTCCGACAGAAGCAGCTCTGCTTCTTCTCCATCCGCGGCATGCACGACGTCATAGCCTTCGGATTGAAGATTGTATTTCAGAAGCTCTGCGAGAGGTAATTCGTCTTCGACGACGATGATCTTAGCTGGCATGGCGTTTCGTTAGTGTTCCTTCAAACTGTCTTGGTCATTGACGCGGCGTTATGAGTGTCGACGACGTCTCATCGCCCTTCGGCCGGTCGTCTGCGATCGGAACGCCGTGAACGAGGTAGTAGACGTTCTCGGCGATGTTGGTCGTATGGTCGCCGATGCGTTCGATGTTCTTGGCGCCGAACAGGAAGTGCGTGCAGATGCCGATGTTGCGCGGATCTTCCATCATGTAGGTCAGAAGTTCGCGGAACAGAGAATTGTACATGGCGTCGACCTGCTGATCGTCGCGCCAGACCTGCATCGCCTTTTCGGCGTCGAGCGTCGTCAACGCATCGAGGACGTCCTTGAGCTGGTGCTGCACCATCTCGGTCATGTGGCGCATGCCGGTCATCAAGGGCTTCGGGTAGGCTTCGCCGGCAATCGCAAGGGCGCGCTTGGCGATGTTCTTTGCGAGATCGCCGATGCGTTCGAGATCGCCCGCGATCTTGATGACCGTCATGATGTGACGGAGATCGTTCGCAAGCGGCTGACGCCGGGCGATCATCACGATCACCTGTTCCTGCAACTCGCGTTCGAGCTGGTCGACCATGACGTCGTCAGCAACAGCTTTCTCCGCAAGCTTCGGATCGCGGCGCTCGAGGGCATCCATGGCCTGGACGAGAAGCTTCTCGGCGTAGCCGCCCATCTGCGCGATGCGGCGATCGAGGAGCCTCAGCTCGTCTTCGTAGGACTTCACGGTATGTTCGTTCATGGTCTCAATTCCTAAAGTCAGATTTTGACTGGACGCCGGGCACTATCCGAGTACGCCCTATCTTATCCGAAGCGGCCGGTGATGTAGTCCTGAGTCCGCTTGTCTGTCGGGTTCGTGAAGAGCTTCTGGGTGACGCCGAATTCGACGAGCTCGCCGAGGTACATGAACGCCGTGCGCTGCGAGACGCGGGCGGCCTGCTGCATGTTGTGCGTGACGATGGCGATCGTGAACTCGTTCTTCAGGTCGTCGATCAGCTCTTCGATCTTCGCGGTGGAGATCGGGTCGAGTGCGGAGCATGGCTCGTCGAACAGGATGACTTCAGGACGGATCGCGACTGTCCGGGCGATGCAAAGGCGCTGCTGCTGGCCACCTGAAAGGCTGAGGCCGCTCGATTGAAGCTTGTCCTTCACTTCTTTCCAGAGCGCGGCTTTCTCGAGCGCGGATTCTACGCGCGCGTCGACTTCCGATTTCGGCAGGCGCTCGTAAAGGCGGATGCCGAACGCGATGTTTTCGTAAATCGTCATCGGGAACGGCGTCGGCTTCTGGAAGACCATGCCGATGCGCGAGCGGAGAAGGTTGAGGTCCTTCATGCCGAGAATGTTCTCGCCATCGAACATCACCTCGCCCTCGGCCCGCTGGTTCGGGTAGAGGTCGTACATGCGGTTCAGAACGCGAAGCAGCGTGGACTTTCCGCAACCGGACGGGCCGATGAAGGCAGTCACCTGGCGCTCATAAAGCGGCAACGAGATATTCTTCAGGGCAAGGGTCGAGCCGTAGAAGAATTTCAAGTTGCTGACCGAGATCTTTTCGGTAAGCCCCGTATCAACGTCTTTTGACATCAAGTTCATTGCTGCGTCCTCGAAGAGCTTAACCAACGTGCGGCGATGCTAAGTGTCAGCACGGCTGCGGTAATGAGTAGTGCGCCTGTCCAAGCGAGGCGCTGCCAGTCCTCGTAGGGGCTGAGAGCGTACTGGAAAATCACGACCGGCAAGCTAGCCATCGGAGCGTTGAGGTTCGTGCTCCAGAACTGGTTGTTCAGCGCAGTGAACAGCAGCGGTGCCGTTTCACCGCTGACGCGCGCGACTGCGAGAAGCACGCCAGTGATCATTCCGGCCCGGGCCGCCTTGTAGGCCACCTTGCGGATGACGAGCGACTGGGGCAGTCCGAGCGCCGAGGATGCTTCCCGGAGCTGGTTCGGTACCAAAAGAAGCATGTTCTCGGTGGTGCGAACGACTGTCGGTATGACCAGCACGGCGAGAGCGGCCGCGCCCGCGAATGCCGAGAAATGACCCATCGGGCGCACCAGCAGTTCGTATATGAAGAGGCCGGTGACGATGGACGGTGCGCTCAGGAGGATGTCGTTGATGAAGCGGATCACCGACGAAACCTTGCTGTAGCGGCCGTACTCAGCGAGGTAGGTACCCGCAAGAATGCCGATAGGCGTGCCGACGATAACACCGGCGAACGTCATGACGAGGCTGCCGGCGATGGCATTGAGGAGACCGCCGTCGCTGCCGGGTGGCGGCGTCATTTCGGTGAAGACCTTGAGGCCGAGACCGGCCACGCCTTTGTAGAGAAGCGTCGCAAGAATAACGGCGAGGATGGTCAAGCCGAGGCCCGAGGCCGCCCAGCAGAGTCCAACCGTGATCGTGCTTCTGAGGCGGCGCCGGCGGTATTTCGCGATATCCAAGGCCATGTTTATGCTCCCGCCTTCTTCTCGATGCGCATCAACATGAGGCGCGCGAGAGCCAAGACGATAAACGTGATGAAGAAGAGGATGAGGCCGAGGGCGATCAGGGACGAGGTATAGATGTCGCCGACCGCTTCGGTGAATTCGTTTGCGATCGTTGCCGAGATCGTCGTTCCCGGTGCCAAGATCGAAGCGGAGATCCGGTGGGCGTTACCAATGACGAAGGTGACTGCCATGGTTTCGCCGAGTGCTCGGCCGAGGCCGAGCATCACGCCGCCGATGATGCCGACGCGTGTGTATGGGATTACGACGTTGCGTACGACCTCGCGGGTCGTCCAGCCCATGCCGTACGCCGCTTCCTTCAGTACCGGCGGGACCGTTTCGAAGACGTCGCGGCAGACGGCCGTTACGAACGGCAGAACCATCATTGCGAGGATCAAGCCGGACGTCAGGATGCCGATGCCGTAGGGCGGGCCAGCGAACAGCTGGTTGAGGACGGGTACGTCCTTGAACGCCGCGATCAATTCCGGCTGCACGTACTGCTGGATCATGGGAGCGAAGAAGAACAGGCCCCAGATGCCGTAGATGATGCTCGGGACACCGGCGAGAAGCTCGATTGCGATGCCGATCGGGCGGCGCAGAGACATCGGGCAAAGTTCTGTCAGAAATACTGCGATACCGATGCTGATCGGTACGGCGACGATCATCGCGATGGCGGACGTGATGAGCGTTCCGTAGATCGCTGCCAGAGCGCCGAATTGCTCGGTGACCGGGTTCCAGACTTCGGTCGTCAGGAAGCTGAAGCCGAAGGTTTTGAATGCGAGATAGCCGCCGACTACGAGTGAAGCGAAGATCGCACCTAGAAGGATCAGGACGAAATACGCGGAGGAGAGGGTCAAACCGCGGAAAATTCCGTCTGTCGTGCGAAGACGTTCGAGAACTTTGCGCCGCGCTACGGCGGTAGCCGTCGCGTTAGAGTGAACGTCTGCCATGAAGGTCAAGATATCGCTCCAGACTGAAGAATGACGTCTGCGTTATAAACAAATCGAGAAGCGCCGTACGGCGCTTCTCGTCGTCCGATAGATTAGTTCGAGAAGACTGGCTTGTTGTCCTCGCCGACGACACCTTCCCAGCTCTTCTTGACGAGAGCTACGACGCTGTCGGGCAGCGGCACGTAATCAAGCGCTTCGGCTTCTTTGCTGCCGTTGGCATAGGCCCAGTTGAAGAACTTGAGGGCTTCTTTAACGGCTGCGACGTCCGTCGGCTTCTTGTGGATGAGGATGAAGGTCGGGTTCGTGATCGGCCAGGATTCGGCGCCAGCCTGCTCCGTGAGGATCACGCCCATGCCAGGAGCCGAAGACCAGTCTGCGCCGGCAGCGGCGGCCTGGAAGGACGAGATGACGGGAGCAACCGTCTTGCCGTCCTTATTGATCATTTTGGTGTGGGACAGCTTGTTCTGCTTGGCGTACGCGTATTCGACGTAGCCAATCGAACCCTTCGTCTGCATCACGTTGTTGGCGACACCTTCGTTGCCCTTGGCGCCGAGGCCGACCGGGAACTGAACCGACGTGTTAGAGCCGATCTTCGACTTGAAGTCGGCGCTGACCTTCGAGAGGTAGTTCGTCCAGACGAACGTCGTGCCCGATCCGTCAGAGCGGAAAACGGCGGCGATGGCGTCAGAAGGAAGCTTCAGGCCGGGGTTCAGCTTCTGGATTGCCGGGTCGTTCCAGGCGGTGATTTCGCCGAGATAGATTTTTGCAAGCGTCGGGCCGTCGAATACGAGTTCGCCCGGCTTGACGCCTTCGACGTTCACGACCGGAACGATGCCGCCCATGACGGTCGGGAACTGAATGAGGCCGCTCTTCTCGAGGTCTTCACCCGAGAGGGGCTTGTCGGTTGCGCCGAAGGTAACCGTGTTGGCTTGGATCTGCTTGATGCCGCCGCCCGAACCGATCGACTGATAGTTCAGACCGACGTTCGTCTCTTTCTTATAGGTGTCAGCCCACTTTGCGTAGATCGGATACGGGAAGGTCGCGCCCGCGCCGGAAATGTCCGCCGCCGAGGCCGGAGCGGTTACAGCAGCAGTTGCCGCGAACGCCGCAAATAACGCCAGAAAAGACTGTTTCACTGTGGTCTCCTTGTTGAACGGGGGGGCGTTCAAGCCCTCGCCACTCTCTCGCCGAGCTGAGCTCGGCCCGCACTCTCTAGTCCAGTAAGGTCACGGCTATGTGAAACGTTAACGCTTTGAATTTGCTATGTATTCTTGGCGTTGCCTACATTTCTTACAGTGGCCGTGATGGGTCTCATCGGGCGGCTCCGGCTTGTCATGCTGACATGCTGTTACCGAATCCTCCGCGCCTTCCCCAAGGCGCGCATCGCGACGAACTTGGCGTTCTGAGGGTGAGCCGCTAAGCGGCCGCTTTCGAATCCCGTCGTCCGTCGCTGCACTCCTTCTAGCGATGGGACGCAATGGATTTGTGACAGCTCAAGCGTCTGTTTTACATGAATTTTATCTATAGGCCGGCAGGACCACGTCAAATGTGGTTCCTTGGCCAACCACGGATTGGACCGAAAGCTCGCCTTCGTGGCGGTTCAGCACATGCTTCACGATGGCGAGGCCGAGGCCCGTGCCGCCGATGCGGCGGCTATGCTCGGTGCTGACGCGATAAAAGCGCTCCGTCAGCCGTGGTAAATGCTCAGGCGCGATGCCAGGCCCGTCGTCGGTGATCGAAACGAACGCGCGAGCCCCGACGCTTTCGTTGCGGACGCTCGCTTTCTTTTTCAGGGCGATTTTCACAGTGCCGCCGTCGCGGCCGTATTTGACCGCGTTTTCGACGAGGTTGTGAAAGACCTGGAAGAGCTCATCGCGGTCGCCCATCGCCACCAGTGGGGTGGCCAAGGGCTCTACACTGATCGTAATGCTCCGTTCGTGCGCAAATGGCGCCAGCGATCGCACGACATCTTCCATCAGATCGTTGAGATCGACGCGGCCAGTCGGCTTGAGGTTGGCTTTCTCTTCAACGCGGCTGAGCAAAAGTAGATCGTCGATCAGCCGCGTCATGCGCTCTGCCTGGTCCGCCATGATGGCGAGAAATCGCTCGCGGGCGGCTTCGTCGTTTCGCGCCGGTCCCTGAAGCGTTTCGATGAAGCCTCGGACGGATGCGAGCGGCGTGCGCAGTTCGTGGCTGGCGTTGGCGATGAAATCGGTGCGCATCTCGAGGAGGCGATGCTGCGGGGACTCATCCTGGATCGTAACCAGAGCCGCAAGCGGTCCAAGCTGACTGTTCCGGCCGAGCGGCGTCACGGTTGCCATGAGGCGTTGCCCCAGGCCGCCGCGGGGAACGAGGCGCGCCGTCTTCTTCTCGCTGGTTTCAAAAGCTCCAGAAACAGCGGCGATGAGCTCGGGGTCCCGGTCGACGTGCTCGAGAGGCGCGCCCTGTCTCAGCCTGTCGAAAAGGCTCGACGCGGCTTCGTTATAATTCAGGACGACGGACGATCGATCGAGGATGATCGCAGGATCAGGTATTGCCGCAGCAAGATCGGTCCACGTGAGCATTGTGTCGGAATTCGAGCTAATTCCAGCCATTTCACTTGCTTTTTGATCGAGTGCGGTGCGCGGCCAAGCTAAGAGCGCGGCAATTCCAGCGAGCAAGCCGAGCCCCACGAAAATGATGGTGCGCAGCGGATCGCTTACCCAAATCCACGTGGGAATGAGCGCCAGAAGCGCCACTGCGGCAAGCGCCGCGAAAGGCAAGCGGACGGTGTCACGGGTCATGGCCCGTGCAAGTATTCCGGATGCGCGCGATAAGCTAGTTAGCAATGGTCAACTTCGCCGCGAACCGCGGGCCGCGGGCTTTTTGCTCCGTGCCTTGCTGGTGCCGTGATCATTCTCGCCGGGCTCTTCGATCTGTTTCAATCCCATGGGCGATCGAACCGCGAGTTCGGCAAGCGTGTGCTGATCAAGGACGGTGATGAACGCCGTCAGGGCGTCGTCGAACATCGCGTTGATATTGCCGGGGTCCGTATCATTTGACGTCGGATCATTGCCGCCCTCGACTTGTACTCGAGTTACTTCAATGGCGCGGACAACGTCTCCGATCTTGATCGATGCGGCGGATTTGGCGAGTCTGACGCCGCCGTTCGGGCCCCTGACCGCCGCGAGAAACCCGGCGTGCGAAAGGATGTGGACAATCTTGAAGACGTTCTGCTTGGTCACGCCGAGCCGGTCGGAGATATCGGCGACCTTTATCAATTGATCTCCGGCAAGCGCGCAATCTATCAGGATGCGGATTGCGTGGCCGGTTTGCTTCGTCAAGCGCATCTTTAATTTACCCGGTGCCGCGCGGCCGTGGCTCAAATGTCCGTGACTTGCTTGTTTCACAAATCTTATCGGCGTGGCAAGGGGCGGCACCGATCCAAGTTCACTTGACAGTCGGGTCGACCCGCATTCTATACCTACGCCGTCAATATTAACCGGATCCGGTGATCCCGCACTGAATTTAGTGCCGTCGAAACCTAGCAGCTACGGAGACCGAGATGTCGAAAAAGGCATTCGCCTGGGCCTGCGCAACTCAATTCGCGCTGACTGCGGTTCTGATGACGGTGGCCCCCGCTTTCGCCGCGCCCGCGACCAAAGACATCATGAAGAATTATGGCGACCTCGCGCATGCGATCTACGGCGATGCCCTGGCCAAGGCCAAGGATCTCGATAAATCGATCGACGCGCTGCTGGCTAAGCCGAATGCGGAGACCCTGGAGGCCGCACGCGCGGCGTGGAAAGCTTCGCGCATTCCCTACATGCAGACGGAAGGCTTTCGTTTCGGCAACAAGATCGTCGACGATTGGGAAGGCAACGTGAACTCGTGGCCGCTCGATGAAGGCTTGATCGACTACGTCGACAAGGACAGCTACGGCGACACCAAGGAAGAGAATCCTCTCTATACGGCGAATATCATCGCCAACAAGAAGATCCGCCTCGGACCGAAAATTCTCGACGCTTCGAAGATCGACAAGAAGGTCATCGCCAAACTCAACAGCGCGCTCGATGTCGAGACGAACGTCGGGACCGGTTATCACGCGATCGAGTTCTTGCTGTGGGGCCAGAACCTTCACAAGCCCGGCGTCAAATCGGGCGAACGGGCAGCCAGCGACTTCGATCTCAAGAACTGCACGCACGAAAATTGCGATCGCCGCCGCGCCTATCTGAAGGCGGCGTCGGGTCTGCTCGTTGACGATCTCGCGGAGATGGCCGGGAACTGGAAGCCGAATGGTGCCGCGCGTAAGGCCCTTGCTGGTCTCGACGAGAGCACGCAGCTGTCGACCGTTTTGACGGGGCTCGGATCACTTTCATACGGTGAGCTTGCGGGCGAGCGCATGAAGCTCGGCGTGCTGCTGCATGATCCTGAAGAAGCGCATGATTGCTTCTCGAACAACACGCACAACAGCCACTATTACGACGAAGTCGGAATGACCGCGATTTGGAACGGAAAATACGACGGTTCCACTCCGATCAGCGGTCCGAGCATTGCGGAACTTGCGCGTGCGAAGGCGCCCGATGCCGCAAAGCGCGTCGACGAAGCGATGGCGACCACGCTCGAAAAGATGACTGCCATCAAAACGAAGGCCGATTCCGGCGCAATGATGTATGATCAGATGCTCGCTGCCGGTAACGACGAAGGCAACAAGCTCATCCTCGATGCCGTCGATGCTCTCGTCGCACAGGCGCGTGCCATCGAATCGGTCGTTGCTGCGCTGAACCTCAAGGTGAAGATCGAGGGTTCGGACAGTCTCGATGATCCGTCCAAGGTCGCCAAGGCGAAATAGTTGACCTGCCTCGTAACAAAAGCCGTTGTATCAGATGAGGTCTTCGCATGGTGACACGCAGAGACCTCATCGCCGGTGCGGCAGCATTTTCGGCAAGTGCCGCCGCCGGTTTCCTCGGCGTCGCGAGGACAGTCGAAGCCAAAACCAAAGCCAAGGCGGCCGGCACGCCCGAAGTTATCGCGAAGCCGATCGCAAACGGCGTCAAATCCGTCACCTTCGATCTTGCCGAGCGGCCGACGGCGTTGCCGTGTTTCGATGGCAAGACGCTGCCGTTGTGGACGTTCGAAGAGGGCACGACCTTTCCGATCGTGCGCCTCAAGCTCGGTGAGCGGTTCGATACGGTTTTCAAAAATAATTTGCCGGTTGCGGGCGAGGTCGCGTCGATCCACTGGCATGGCCTGCGCATTCCCAACGATCAAGACGGCGTCCCGTATATGACGCAGCAGCCCATACCTCCGGGTGCGGAAGGGCGCTATTCCTTCGTGCCGCCCGACACGGGCTCGTTCTTCTTTCACACGCACTGCAATTCGACCGAGCATTTCGGGCGAGGTTTGGTTGGTGTGCTGATCGTCGAGGGCGACGAGATCGCGCCGCCCGACGCGGAATATGTGCTGCTGATGAAGGACTGGCGCATCGGGCCCGACGGTGCGTTCCTGCCATTCACGACGGATGAGGGCGCCGCACGTAGCGGCACGGCCGGGACAGTCCGGTCCGTCAACGGCGAGAAATCTCCGGTCATCACCGTGCCATCGTCGGCCGACGTCCGCATTCGCTTTTACAATCTCGATCCGATGCGCGTATCCGAAATCGGGTTCGAGAACGCGGAAGCTGCAATCATCGCCGTCGACGGCAACGGAATCCCGCCGATGCCGCTCGAATCCTGGCGGCTCGGTACCGCCATGCGTCTCGACGTCTTGCTGCGCACGGCGCCCAAGGGCCAGTCCGTGAAGCTCTTCGATTATTTTTCGAAGGAGCCGTACGTTCTGGCAGAGTTCAAGTCCGAGGGGCCGGCGAAGCGTAAGGGCAAGTTCAAGGCGACGCCCCTTAAGGTCATGCCGTTCGCGAAACTCGACGAGGCCAACGCCCAGCGTATACCGATCGAATTTTCCGCCACGCCGACGGGTGCTGCAATTGCGGAGAACGCGTCGAATTCGGGCATTGAGATTGGGCCGCTGTGCCTCACGAAGCACACGTTCTGGGCGATCAACAAGCAGGCTTGGCCGGGACACGAACATAAGGATCTCGGACCGCCGCTCGCCGTTCTCAAGGCGGGGCAGAGCTATATTTTCGAGTTGAAGAACACGACGCCGCGGGCGCATCCGATCCATATTCACGGGCATACATTCGAAGTATTGAATTCGAGCGTGCGTCGCATTCCGCGTGTTCGCTGCGATACGGTGCTCCTGCTCCCGAATGAGCGAATTGAGGTCGGCTTCGTTGCGGGCGATCCCGGAAAATGGATGTTCCATTGCCATATTCTCGAACATCAAGAAGCCGGCATGATGGGCTACATCGAGGTCGTGTGAAGGGCCGCATGCGCGTTGCGCTTACGCTTTTCTTTTTCACCTTTGTGCCTGCTTATGCGCCGCTCGCCGACCAACTCGATGCAGCCGTCGGCAAGGCGCTTTTCGACCGTCAATGGATTCCCGCGCCGGCCTCGACCAAAGCCACCGACGGACTGGGGCCGCTTTTCTCGTCGCGATCCTGCACTGGCTGCCATTCGCGCGGTGAAGGTGCGCGCGTCGTGACGCGCGATGACGGGAAGGCCGATATTTCGGGTGCTGTCGTGCGTTTCGGCAATGCCGGTGGGGCGACCGATCCCTATTACGGGCTGCAGCTGCAAACCAATGCCGTGCCCGGATTGATGCCGGAGGGGCAGGCGCGCTTCCTTCCGGAGCTTAAATACAACTTGGAGGGTCCGGCGCTGGCTGCCGGCATGCACGCGGGCATTCGGCTCGCGCCCCCGCTGTTTGGCAGGGCGGCGTTCGACGACGTTGCCGACGAAGAGATTTTGAAGCGCGCCGATCCTGACGATCGCAACGGCGACGGCATCAAGGGGCGTGCGAACGTGACGCCACGGGGGATTGGGCGATACGGCTGGAAAGCCGGGCACGTGACGCTTGACGAACAGGTCGCGCATGCTTTCGCGATCGACATTGGCATGTCCAGTCCGAAAATGCCGTTCCCTTACGGCGATTGCACGAAGCTCCAGACCGAGTGCCTGGCCGCGCCCAATGGCGAGAGCCCGGAGTTCGAGGGGCGCGAAATTTCGTCCCTGATGCTTAGAATGGTCGAGAGCTACCTCAAAACGCTCCGGGTGCCTGCGGACGCTGAATCTTCGGAGGGCCAAGCGATTTTTGCGGCGAGCGGTTGCGCCAGTTGTCATGTGCCGACGCTTGCAACGCGCGATGGGCGGCAAATTCCGGCCTTCACCGATCTGCTTCTTCACGATATGGGTCCTCGGCTCGATGACGGTGTCGGAGAGCCGGGCGTCAAATCATCGGAATGGCGAACCGCACCGCTTATCGGTCACCGCTTGCCTTCGGAGCAGCGGCGTTTTCTTCATGACGGGTCGGCAGAGACCGTCGAGGAAGCGATTGGGAAGCATCGCGGCGAAGCTGAACGCAGCCGCAATCTTTTCGAGGCGCTCTCGCCTGACGACAAGAAGCGGCTCGTCGAATATGTGAACGGGTTATGATGGTACATAGAGTGCTGCTGGTCGGGTTGTCGTTCCTCGCATTGATCAGCCAAGTTGCCGGCGTTAGGGCGAGCGAACCGGTCAGCCACGCAGCGATGGTGAAGGCGGCTATCGAGCAGCACATCATTCCGCACATCGACGCTCTGAAGGCTGCCGCAGAGCCTTTGCCGGCTGCTGTTGAAAGCGTTTGCAAAAGCGGATCGGCGGAATCGCGGCAGCAGCTTTCACAGCAATTTGCGAAAGCGGTCGAAGCCTATGCCGGAATCGATTTTCTTCGCTTCGGGCCAATGCTGGAAAAAGGCCGTCGCGAGCAGATTTCATTCTGGCCTGACCCGCGCGGTTTTCTCGGGCGGCAGATGCGCCTCATCCTGACGGCGAAGGATGATGCGATTGCTCAGCCTGGGGCGCTCGCCAAGCAGAGCGCGGCTGTGCAGGGTCTCGTCGCACTTGAATATCTGATCCAGGATAAAGACGTGCCGCTCGGGCCGGACGAGGCTGCGCGTTATCGTTGCGTCGTCGCGAAGGCGATTGCCGGGAACATCGTTCGCCTCGTGGGTGAAGTCTCAACGGAATGGGAAAAGCCCGGCGGCTGGGCCGACAAGATGCTTCATCCGGGGCCGGAGAACGACACTTACAAGAATGACAGTGAAGCCGCGGTCGAGGTCGTCAAGGCTTTGATCGTCGGGCTGTCGCTGATGGCGGATCTTCAGATCAAGCCGCAGATCGATCCCAAGATCCGGCTGAAGCCGCCGTACGACAAGTCGGGGCTTCAGAAGCCGTTTTATGCCGCATACATCGCGTCACTGCACCAGCTTTACGATGCCTTGCAGCTCGAAAGCTATCTGCCGCCCGAGAGGCGATGGATGAAAGATTGGGTTGCAGGAACCTGGCGCGCGCTCGAGGCGAGCGACGGCGCGGGCGGTCATTCATCGCATATGGAGCGCGACGATTCTCCGACGCCGCGTGAAATTTTCGACCGGGCAAACGGCCTTCGCAACATGGTGTCCAACAGGCTGTCGGTGGCGGCCAAGCTGACTGTGGGGTTCAATGAACTCGATGGCGATTGACCGCAGGTCGTTGTTGCTCGGCACGCTCGCGTTCGTCGGCGCGACGCCGATGCGCGGCGCGCTCGCATTGGGTGCAAACGATATCGCCTACGTGACGGCCGCCCGTCGCGCGGACGGCTCGTACACGGTTCTTCTTCTTCGCGCTGACGGATCCGTCCTCAGGGACGTTCCGCTCTCGGGCCGTGGACATGACATCGCCATTCACCGGCCCTCGAACAAGGTTGCGGTCTTTGCGCGGCGGCCGGGAGCCTTCGGGGTCGCTTTCGATCTGGAAACGACGCGTCAGCCGGTTGTCTTCACGCCGGGCGAGGGGCGGCATTACTTCGGTCACGGCAGCTTCTCGCAGGACGGCCGGGTGCTCTACGCTTCCGAAAACGATATCGACAGCGGCGACGGCGTGATCGGCATTTACGATGTCGCTTCGGGTTTCAAGAAAATCGGCGAACATCCGAGTTACGGTACGGGGCCGCACGAGATCATGTTGCTGGCTGACGGCAAGACGATTGCCGTCGGGAACGGCGGTCTCGACACCGTGCCGGATGCCGGGCGCGAGAATCTGAACGTCGATACGATGGAACCATCGCTGGCGTTCGTCGATCGTGAAAGCGGGAAGCTGATCGCCAAGCACACGATGACGGGCGATCTCCAATCGCTTTCCATTCGCCACGTCACGCAGGACGCCACGGGCCTCGTGTGGTTCGGCGCCCAATGGGAAGGCAGCCCGAGCGAGACGCCGCAGCTCGTCGGCAGCGCGGGTGTGGATCGTGCGCCGAAGCTCATCGAGCCGCAGGGGAAGGGCGGCAGCGATCTCAAGGGATATATCGGCGCGATGGCGGTGAGCGCCGACGGGCGCTACATCGCGGCCAGCGCTCCGAAAGCCGGACATGTGCTCTACGTCGATACGACGACCGCAACCGTCGTGGGGCAGAGCAACTTGAAGGACGTGTGCGGAATTGCGCCCGAGGGCCAGCAAGATTTCGCGGCGTCATCGGGCTTCGGCGTCGTGCGTTACGAAACGGCGCGCGCTTCGACGATCACGGAGCACGAGCTCCAAGACATCTCGTTCGACAATCACTTGCGGCGCGTCGGCTGATCCGGCGCGATAAACGTTGCGAGATCAGCGCGGGTGTCGATGTCGGCGAAGGCGCCCGGGTCCTCGCACGCGACCGGGCACAAAAGATCTTGATGCTGGGCTAAGATCTCCCGTCCGCCTTTATCGCCGCTCACTCCCTCAAGTGCCGCGAAGAGCGAGCGGGGCCAGATGATCGGATGGCCCCGGCGACCGTCCGGCGAGGCGGGAAAGACGATCGCATCAGGGTTGATCTCAAAAGCCGACACCAATTTATCAACCAAGGCACTCGATAGTCCCGGCATGTCGGCGAGCGCGATGAGGAGGCCGTCGGCAGTGCGGTCGACATTGCGAAGCCCGGCACGAAGTGACGTGGAAAGTCCTTCGCCAGCGTCAGGGTTTTCGACGACCCGCCAGCGGCCTTGTCCAGCGGCCTTTGCAACTCGGTCGTCACTTCCGCCGGTCACTAAAATTATGTCATCGATTTTCGATTGTGCGAGGGCGGAACAGACGCGCCTGACGATCGGGACTTCATCGATCTCCACGAGCAGCTTGTGACCATTCTCGAAGCGCGTCGAGCTTCCGGCGGCGAGAATGACCGCGGCCAGCTTCACTCCGGCGCTTTCCGGAATGCCGAGATGATCTGCGCCAGGATCGAGGTTGCTATTTCTCCTGCCGTCTCGGCTTCGATATCGAGACCCACGGGGGCGTTAATGCGCGCGATGTCGGCGTCGGTAAAACCGGCGGCCTGCAGACGGGCGACGCGCTTTGCGTGCGTTCTTCGCGAGCCGAGCGCGCCGATGTAACGGCAGGGTGATTTGAGCGCGACGGACAGAGCTTCGTCGTCGATATGATTGACGTGGGTCAGCGTCACGACTGCCGAGAACGGATCGGCGGTCATTTTCCTGAAGCACTCTTCCGGCCATCCGGCGATGATCTGCGAGGGATCGAAACGTGCGGGGCTTGCAAACGCGGTTCTCGGATCGATCACCTTGACGTCGTATCCGGCTGCCGTCGCCATCGTCGCGAGATGCTGGGCGATGTGCGTTGCGCCGACGATGATGATGCGTGGCGGCGGCGTCAACGCGTGCAGGAATGTCTCTCCGCTCTTGTCGACGGCGCTGTGGGCGCGGCGGACCGTTTCGGCAATTGCCGGGTCGGTGGCTGCGGTTCCATCGTGGATCTCGCGGGCGCCGTCCGAGAGACGCGTCGCAATCACGAGTGGGGACCGGTTGGCCGTGGCTTCGTCCAATCGCTTGATGAATTCGAGGTCGGTTCCCGGGTCGAGCCGCGAGACGTAGACGCGTATCTTGCCGCCGCAGGCGAGGCCGGAGCGCCAGGCGGTCTCGTCGGCGATGCCGAAGCTCAAGATCTGCGGTTTGCCGTTTTCGATGACGTCTATGCCCGCGGCGATGACGTCGGCTTCGACGCAGCCTCCGGAAACCGAGCCCTGAAACTCGTCGATATCGGCGATCGCCATTTGGCCGCCGGCGCGGACGGGCGCCGAGCCCCAGGTGTCGATCACCGTCGCCATGGCAACGGGCCGCCCGGCTTCGAGCCAGGCTCTGGCAGCCGCCCTTGCATTGGTGAGCGGAGCGTCTGTTTTGGAAGCAACTTGATCGGCTTGGAGGTCGGTCACGGGCTTATCTTTGGATAACGGCCATAGTGTCGCGATTGCGCTTGTCCGGCCCGAAGGCTAGAAGCGCGAAGATGGCGAGACCCTCAGTAAAGATCAAGGCAAAGGCAAGTGCAAAGGTGCGGCGGCTGGCGCATGGCGCGGCCGCGCCGCAACCACGCACGCCCAAAGTCGGGTTTGTATCTCTCGGGTGTCCGAAGGCCCTGGTCGACAGCGAACGCATCATCACCAAGCTCAGGTCGGAAGGCTATTCGATAGCCCGCGATTACGACGGCGCCGACGTCGTCGTGGTGAACACGTGCGGTTTTCTCGATTCAGCCAAAAAGGAAAGTCTCGACGCCATTGGCGAAGCGATGAACGGCAACGGCCGGGTGATCGTGACCGGCTGTTTCGGCGTGGAAGAGGATCGAATTCGCGAAGCCTATCCGGGTGTTCTCGCGGTGACGGGGCCGCATCAATACGAGCAGGTCGTCGAAGCCGTGCATGACGCCGTGCCGCCGCTCCATGATCCGTTTCTGGATCTCGTGCCGCCCGAGGGGCTTAGGCTCACACCGCGCCATTACGCCTATCTGAAGATTTCGGAAGGCTGCAACAATCGCTGCACGTTCTGCATCATCCCTTCGCTCAGGGGTGATCTCGCGAGCCGGCCGTCGAACCACGTCATGACCGAGGCAGAGCGTCTCGTCAGCGCGGGCGTCAAAGAGCTGCTCGTTATCAGCCAGGATACGAGCGCATACGGCCTCGATCTGAAATACGCGGAGAGCCCTTGGAAGGGCAGTCCGCTCAAAGCGCGCTTTCTCGATTTGTCGCGGGCGCTGGGCGATCTCGGCGCATGGGTGCGGATGCACTACGTCTACCCCTATCCGCATGTCGACGACGTCATCCCGCTGATGGCGGAAGGCAAGATCCTGCCGTATCTCGACATCCCGTTTCAGCATGCCTCTCCGTCAGTCCTGAAGGCGATGCGGCGGCCCGCGTCGCAGGAGAAGACGGCGGAACGCATTCGCCGCTGGCGTGACGTGTGTCCGGATCTCGCCATTCGCTCGACGTTCATCGTTGGGTTCCCGGGCGAAACCGAAGAGGATTTTCAATTCCTGCTCGACTGGCTGAAGGAAGCCAAGATCAATCGCGCCGGATGCTTCAAATATGAAGCCGTCGAGGGCGCGACGGCCAACGCTATCGAGGGCGCGGTTCCGGAAGAGGTGAAAGAGGAACGCTGGCACCGCTTCATGGCCGCGCAGAAGGACGTCAGCAGCGAGATACTGCGAGAAAAGGTCGGATCGACGATCGACATCATCATCGATGAAGTCGACGAAGACGGCGCCATTGGCCGTTCGAAGTGGGACGCGCCAGATATCGACGGCAACGTGTTTCTCAACGGCGAAGACGATCTGAATGCCGGGGAGATTATCCGCGGCAAGGTCGTCGAAGCCGATGAGTACGATCTCTGGGCCGAACGCGTCTAAAGCGGTACGGCGCCGGATTCCTCGGGCTTTGCCTTGTGTTCCGGCTCGACGTGAATGACGACCTCCGAGCCTTCGATGCTCTGCTCAATCGAATCCTCGAGCCGGTCGCAGATGACGTGAGCGTCGTCGACGGTCATGGTGCCTGGCACGACGAGATGGAATTCAATGAACAGGGCGCGTCCGGCTTGGCGGGTGCGGATATCATGTGCTTCTAGCGCGCCGTGGCCGTTCGCCTCGATGACGCCCCTGATGCGGCCCTCGATCTCCGGGCTCGCCGCCTGATCCATCAATCGCGACATGGATTCCGTCGCGATGTTGTAGCCCATGAAGAGGATGTGGGTCGCTACCACGGCGGCGATCAATGGGTCGAGGATTGTCCAGCCCGTGAGGATAGCCACGATCAAGGCAGCGACGACGCCGACTGATGTGATGACATCCGTAAACAAGTGCTGGCCATCCGCCACGAGCGCAGGCGAGCGCCAGTTCGTTCCCCACTTGATCAACGCCCAAGCCCAACCGGCGTTGATCACGGTCGACACGATGTTGATTACGAGGCCGAGACCCGGATGCGCGAGTTCGACGCCGTTGACCAGGCCCGAATAGGCTTTGATCATGATGAGCACCGCGGCGACGGCGATCATTGCGCCTTCGAACATGGCCGCGAGGAATTCGGCCTTGTAGTGGCCGAAGGGATGATCGGCGTCGGCCGGTTTGGCGCTGAGGCGGATAGCGCTAAAGGCCGCGATGGCGGTCATCACGTTGACGATGCTTTCGAGCGCATCGGAGAAGAGGGCGACCGATCCCGAAACCGCGTAGGCGATATATTTCAACGTCACGACGGTCAGCGCGACAGCGATATTGATCACCGCTATGCGTGCGATCCTGTCGTGTTCATTTTTAGAGGCGGTGGACATTAAAAGCGGTGTTCCGTCGTCGATGGCTGCGCCCAGGTCTTATAGTCGAATCGCAGCGCCGCAATTGGAAAGAGCGTTTCGGCCTCAGCAGGCCGTGTTCGTTGGAGGATTATCCACATCCGTGCCGCATCAGGCCCTCGCCGGGGCGGTGCGAATCTGATGCTCCATTAACCGAAGAGAGGGCCGCTAGCCAGTCCATACGTCTCGGTTTGCGAGCGGGCAAATGCGGTTGGTGGCAACGATGGCGAATTTCACCACTCACATCGCGATTGGTACCGTTGTAACGGGCGCGCTTGCAACCCTGACCCTCGCCGCGGACGTCGTCGCCCCGCAGAATCTGGTCGCGGTAACTTTAGCCGGCGTTCTCGGTTCCGTGCTGCCCGACATCGACCTCAAGGACTCGCGGCCGAGCCGGGCGATGTTCGCGGGGCTTGCGATCTTCTTTTCATTCGCGGTGCTGTTCAATGCGGCGACGGAGTTCTCTATTGCCGAGCTTTGGGTGCTGTGGCTTGGAACGCTTCTCGTCGTTCGATACGGTTTGCACGCGATCTTCCATCGTATCTCGGTGCACAGAGGGATCTGGCATTCGATCCTTGCGGCGGTCTTTTCATCAGTCGCGACGGCCATCGTGTTTCGGTATCTGCTCGGCAAGCCCGAGGGCGTTTCGTGGCTCGCCGCCGCGTTCATGTTCGTCGGCTACATAACCCATCTGACGCTCGATGAGATCTATTCGGTCGACGTGATGGACACGCGCATCAAATCGTCATTCGGCACGGCGTTGAAGTTTTTCGATCGCCGGCATCTCGGTGCTTCGCTCGCGATGGCGGGGGCCACTGCGGCGGCCATCATGATTTCACCGCAAACAACGACATTCGTCGACGGGCTTAGTTCGCACAGCATGTGGACGGGCTTGCAGCAGCGGATGCTGCCGACCGACAAGTGGTTCGGCATCGTTCAAGGTCCGCACTTTGCGAGCAGCAAGCCTGATAGTGAGAGCGGTATAACGACGAGTTCGATCGGCGAGCATTCAGTCGGTCATGCTGGAGAGGCGAAGGACACCGCAGCTCCAATTGCGCAGCCTCAGCCGGCGGCAGAAGCGGCACCGCTTCCGGCTCCCGCTCCGGCCAGTGATGTCCTGCCTAGCAGCGCAAACCCCTAATAAAGATGGTCGTCAATTCCTTGGCGAATGATTGCGCGGTCGCGGGTGTGAGGTAGACGCCCTTCTCGGTTGCCGCAATCGCCGTGATGCCGTTGAGGCCAGCCCACAGAGTGCGTGCCATCGCATCGAGAGCGTCAAGCGATGCGTCCGGTGCGATCGGCGCAAGCTGGTCTTTGACGATCTCGATAAGGCTATTCGTATAGTCGTGCAGCAATACCGGCACGCTCGTTCCAGCGGGCAAGGTGTGGGCCAGGAATAGATTCCACATGCGCCGATTGACGAGGGCGAAGTCTACGTAGCCGTGTGCCAAAGCCTCTACGTTCTTTTCCCTGTCCGATCCGAGCGGAACGCGCTTCATGTGTTCGAGTGTGCGCCCCATCAGCTGCACTTGTAGCGTCAGCAGAACGTCATCCAGGTTTTCAAAGATATTGTAGAGCGTGCCCGGCGAATATCCGATCATGCGCGCTATTTCGCGAGCAGAGAGGCCCGTCATTCCATTGCGTTCCACAATGGTTTGTGAGGCATCGAGAATAAGCTGACGCAACTCCTCCGGTGAATGAACGGATCTTCGTCCCATAAGGTGGCAATCCCTAGCGCACTTTTAATTATGATGAGTAAACTGTACCGGATGGTTGCAACAAGACAAGGGTCCGCCGGCGCGTCACTAGAAAGGAATGCTCAATTCCGTGCGTGTAGCGAAAAAAGTTTTCTTAGCGCTTGCGGCAACGGGGGTGTTTAAGACAATAGAGTGCTCACTAATCCGTCATGGGAGGATTTATTTCCTCCGTACCCGGATTAATTAAAAAAAGTATTCGAATTTCTTTTGTGGTTGATGCGCCGAGCGCACACACCGCAGAAATTTCAAGATGAATGGGCCGATTAGGTCGGGCAAACCGAATTTTGGGTCGCCTGACCGTAAAAAACCGACCCGAAGCGCGGGGAAAACGTCGCCGTGTCGGTCCAGGTCAGGTTTTGTATGACTGTAGGCAGCAGGTTCTTCAGCAGCGGCGAGAACTGATATTTGGAGTCGATGATGATTGCGGCGTCGCCCTTCGAAAGGAGGTTCGCCGGAACCAGCGTGTTCGCAGTGTACGTCAGAGAGCAAGGCTGAATGATCATGGAATTGTAGGCGTAAGACCATTCGATTCTGGATTTCGTGGCGTCGGTGCTATTTGCCCTGAACTGATAGATGCCCATCTGCATCGTGCTGGAGCTGTATGGCTCCATCGCCTGGACGGCTGCAACCATGATGGCATTCAGCTGATCTTTTGCTTCCGTGCTCGTTGCTCCGAGCTGCTGTTCGCGAGCTACGAGGTCTCCGATCATCGCTGTCGCTTTCTGGAAGCGCTTGTGAATGATCAGCGCGCGCGTGACTTCGAAAGTGCCGAAGGTCATCAGCATCAGAACCGGCGCGAGGAACGCGAACTCGACCGCTGCGATGCCTGACCTGTCACCTAGCAGCGAGCCGAATTGAGAAATCAATCGAGAAATCCCAAATTGTTGCATGGCTTAATTGCTCGGGTAAGGTTCGCTGCGGAAAGCCGTAGCGGTTTGCATCATTGTAGTGCCGTCGGGAGCGTTGCCGAATTTGACGAAGGGAAGCTTGGCGGTGAAGTCCCATTTATAACAGGTCGTAACGATCACGATCTGGCTGGCAGTGCCGGTGTAAATGGCTATGAGGTCCGTCGGCTTCATGACCAGAGACAGGTTTGCGGTGTTGTCCAAACACTTATACGGTTCGATGCCGGCATTCCAATTATCCGTAGCCTGTGCAAAAATCTGAAGGTTATTGCAATTGATCCACGGGCCTGCCCCAGTGCAAATTTTCTTTCTGAACTGGTCGACGGTCATTTTCTGAGTGACCGCTTGGCCGGTGCGGATAAGGCGGCTCGCTTGATCCATACCCTTTTCGATCGAGCTGATAATGAAAAAATAGAATGCGCAGCCGACGAGGCCGAGCATGAACATCATGAAGGGCGTGGCGACGATCGCAAACTCAACTGCGGTCGCGCCATTGTCGTCGCGTTGAAAGCGACGAAGGCCGAGAAGCTTCAAAAGCGGCTTGATGCCAGCCGTCATTGCGCTCGAGATCCCTCTTCATGCGTTGCAGTGAGAGGTAGACCTCGAACATTAAAAGCGCATTTATCGAAACATCTTTCTTTTGGCGCGGTTCACAAAGCGTTAAATGCATTCATTCCTGTGCCGCTCATTATTGCTGGTTGTTTGCATTGGCGCCCTGATCGGCTGAGCCTTCGGAGAACTTCGTCTTGCTAGAGTTTGCCGATTTGACGTTATTAAAGAAGTCCTTCTCGTCGCCGATTGTCAGCGTCGGCTCGCAATTGGGCGTGCAGGCGTATGTGAAGCGCTGACTTCCTTTATGCAGGTTGACGATCCGTCGATCGTCGCGCTCCACCATCACCCGCTGGTCTTGGATGACGTTGTGGTCGTTATCGAGGGCGATGATGTTCGTTATTCCGAAAGTCTTGCCGGTCACGACGACCAAGTTGCCGTCCTGAAGAGTGACGTCGGCGATCGAAGGATTGCCCACGATAATCTCAGATGCAGGTCTAGGGAGCCTCAGCAATTGGGATTGATCGTACCGCACGACCAAGTCTCCGGCGGTGGCCGGCGCGTTAGCCAATATAATGAGGCTCGCATACGCGATGCCGCGAATAAGCCGGGGCGGCGTTGCGGTTCGTTTGGATCTTTTGAGCATTCGGCATCCGGCTATCTCGAGGAAGAGATAATTACCGCATGAATTGGTGAAGGAACTGGTAATTGCCGTTTCAATCGGGTGCGGCGTCACCGAGGTACGATCCTAGAGGTTGCGGCGCGTCATTCGCGGGAGTGGAAAAGTTACTTGAGTTGACGGTGCGCCCGTGAATGCAGGCCGTGTTCATCCAAGGTCAGGCGCAGCTGCCTCCCGGAACGGATGACGAGCGATTGCCTTCATTATACTCTATCCCCATCTCAATCAGATGCCAAAAACCAAATAATTAAGAAGTATTAACCAATTAATGCTGCTAAGATTTACGTATTAACGCAGTTATTTGTGATTTAGTAATGAGGCTTGTCTTGTTTTTTCTTTGTCTATGCTTGTATTTCTTGCGCAATGTCCATCGTTCATTTGATATTTAGTCGGATCATCCTTGCAACCTATGCGGTTTTACCTGAATTTAATTTTTGAGCATTATTGTCGCTAAAGTTCGCTGGTGAGGACGGATCCCCCCGGCGAAGCAGGATTGGACACTACACTTCAGAACTGGTTTGGGAGAGTACACATGAACTTGTTTTCGCGTTTCATGAACGATGAGTCGGGTGCAACGGCCATCGAATATGGCCTAATCGCTGCGATCGTCGCTGTTGGGATTATCGGCACGCTCGGCACTCTTAAGGGCTACCTGAACGACACGTTCACCAAGGTTGGCACCGAACTCAACACCGCCAACACGGCTAAGTAAGGCAACTTGCCTTCTTAGGTTTGCGAATAAGATGCGCTCGGAAAAAACAACTCCGGGCGCATTTTTTTCATCAGAGATAGTTCCAGCCGGCGCGGCTCTACGCGGAATGCTTCGCAAATTTCATGCGGCCACCGGAGCTTAAGATCTCTGCGCTACAATTCCTTATGGACGGCGCCCGTCTTCGGCTCCGACAGCACAAGGTAACCGACATGCACAATGGGTTCGTCCGGAGCTTTCTAAGCGATGAAAGCGGCGCAACGTCAATCGAATATGCGTTGATTGCGGGGATTGTGAGTATCTGCATGGTCGCTGCACTGTCGCAGATATCAGGTGCCTTGCAGGGCATGTTCGCGACCATTGGCACGTACTTCGCGGCCAATCTGTAAGGCGAAATCGAGAACAGACGTTTCGCGGCGTTAGGCGCACTTTTACTCGCATGCTGCATGCTCGCAGCGTCTTTTGCATCCATCTAGGTCTCTACACATGGCGTCGCTCGCCTCAATCCTGCTCATGACGTTTCCGGTCGCGATGGCGTTTGCTGCGGCCAACGATCTCTTCACGATGAAGATACCGAACAAGATCTCGCTCGCGCTCGTCGGCGGATTTATTGCCGTGGCGCTGCTCACGCGCATGCCGCTCGAGACTTTCGGCACCAACCTCGCAATCGGGTTCGCGATCCTCGGCGTGACGTTCACGCTCTTTTCGCTCAATCTTCTCGGTGGCGGAGATGCCAAGCTGATTGCGGCCGGAAGCGTTTGGATCGGTGCAAATCACATCGTCGAGTATCTCGTTTTCGTCGCGATTTTCGGCGGCGTGCTTTCGCTCGTAATCCTCGGATATCGCAACTGGTTTCCAGCTGAAAAGCTCGCTCTTCCGGGCTGGGCTATGCGTCTCCATCTGCCAAAGGGTCCCATCCCCTACGGCATCGCCATCGCGGCGGGTGGGCTCGCGATCTTTCCGGCGACGGACATCTTTCTTTCTCTTGTCGTCTAATTTGCAGTTGGGCGTTTCCGATAGGCGCGTCCCGCGAACCGGCCGAATGCGCCGAGCGGCGGGATATTGCGTGCTCGCCGCGCGAGCGTTTACGTCTCGATAACTGTCTCTACAACGTTTCGGGGTCTTAGCCTCGCTTCGAGACAGAGATTAACCTCAAATTGACAATTGGCCGTCATCGTCCGGAGCAGATCGATTTGTGCTCTCGGGGACTACGGGGCGGATGAAACGGGCTCAGCTCATTGGATTTTCGGTGGCTTTAGGCGCCGCCATGCTCGCGTATTACGTAGCGAGCGCTTTCGTGCGCCCACCGCCAGCCCCGGTCACAGTCGAGAAGACGGTCAACAGCACCGACGTTCTGGTCGCCGGAACGGATATCCCTGTCGGGCAGATCGTCAACGAGGGAAGCTTCCGTTGGGTCTCGTGGCCCTCTGAAGCCGTCTCCGCGAACTACATCACCAAGAAGAGCGGCGGCCAGTCGATCATGCATAACCTCTCGGGTTCGGTGGCGCGGTCGCCGCTGCTCGCCGGAGAGCCTGTTACCGCGCAGAAGCTGATCAAGGCGGGGCAGGGCGGCGTTCTCGCTGCGATCCTGCCGCAAGGCATGCGCGCCATCTCGACGAAGATCAAAGCCGAGACGGCGGCCGGCAGTCTCATTCTCCCCAACGATCATGTGGACGTCATTCTGATCCGGCAGGTGCGGGGACGCAGCGGCCAGGACGCAAGCGTCGTCGACACGCTGTTCCGGAACGTCCGTGTCATGGCAATCGGTCAGCAGATCGAGACCAAGGAAGGCAAGAAGGCTGCGGACAGCTCGGCGACGACGGCAACGTTGGAGCTGACGCCGCGCCAAGCAGAAATGATGGCGCTCGCAAATTCGATGGGCGAGATCACGTTGTCCCTTCGCAGCGTTGCCGATTTAAGCACCGACCCGGCGCGGGCCGGCGGCGTCAGTCTCGACAAACCTAAAAACAATTCCGTGCGCATCGTTCGCTACGGAGCCAAGTCGCGTGTGTATGGCGTGAACTGAGTAAAGACTAATCAGTAGCCGTCATAGGTTAAGGGCTCATGCGCAGTAATTCCTGTTTTTCTTGGCGCGCGCGGTTGCGCGCCGTCGTCATGCTTTTTGGCGCGACGCTCGCCTTTTCGGCGGCAGTAGCACAGCCGCCAGAGCCCGAAGAGACGTTCCGCGATCTTTCGGCGGACGCAGGGCATCATCAGTCGTTCATTCGCATCCAGGACACCGGTGGCCCTATCAAGAAAAGCCTGAAGATCGGCATGGGGAAATCGGTCCTTCTCGAATTCCCGCGCGATGTCCGCGACGTGATGGTGTCGAACCCCGCCGTCATCGATGCAGTGGTGCTGAGCTCAAACCGCGTTTTCCTGCTCGCCAAAGGGACCGGCGAAGCAAATGCCTTCTTCTTCGATACCTCGGGCGCGCAATTCGCGACCATGGAGCTCTACATCGAGAGAGAGACGGCGGGACTGCAATCGCTCCTCAACCGGATCATCACCGGCTCTTCGATCAAGGTGGAGATGCTCAATCAGACGGTCATCCTGACGGGAAGCGTCAAGAGTCCGATCGATTCGACCCGCGCCGGCAACATCGCCGCGCAGTTCATCTCGCAGCAGCTCACCAGCATGTCGGTCAACGTCAAAGAGGGCGTTTCGACAGCCGAAAGCGGGACCAGTCAGCAGAAACAACCCGTCATCAACATGCTGACGGTCGAAGCCGAAGAGCAGGTGATGCTCAAGGTGACGGTCGCGGAAGTTCAGCGGACGGCTCTGAAGCAGTTGGGCGTCAATCTTGGCGGAATGCTGCAGTCGGGAAGCTTCTCGACAACGCTTCTGACGGAAAACGCATTGCCGATAACGACCGCCCAGGGTCTCGGGGCGCTTCCAACGTTCGGCCTTCCTGCTGCCGCCGGCGCTGCTTGCGCCGCCGGCGTCCCTATCTGCCCGTTCAACTCCGGCCCTGGTAACGGCGCGATCGGCAATAGTGGTCTGCTGTCGGGATGGGGTACGGGTGCTAATCGAATCCAGTCGGCGATCCGAGCGCTGGAGCGCGACGGTCTGATCCGGACACTTGCCGAACCGAACCTGACGGCCATTTCGGGTGAGGCAGCGGAATTCCTCGCGGGCGGCGAGGTCCCGTACGTCACCGGCATCGACACGCAAACCGGTACGAGTTCCGTTGCATTCAAGAAATTCGGTGTGCAGCTCGGCTTTACGCCTGTCGTGCTTTCGGAAGGCCGCATCAGTCTGAAGATCGACACCAGCGTCAGCGATATTTCGCAATTCATCGGCGGCAATCCGGTGTTCGATACGCGGCAGGCGAAAACGGTCGTGGAGTTGCCGTCCGGTGGATCGCTCGCCCTCGCAGGCCTCATCAACACGAAGACCAAGCAGAATATCGACGGCCTGCCCGGCGCCAAGGACATTCCAATTCTCGGCACGCTGTTCCGAAGCCGCGATTTCCAAAATCAGGAGTCGGAGCTGGTCGTCATCGTGACGCCTTACCTAGTGCAGCCAACCTCGCGTCAGCAGCTTGCTGCGCCGACGGACGGGTTGGCGCCGGCGACCGACCTCAAGGCGGACTTTCTTGGTCATCTCAACAGGATCTACGGCAAGAGCGAAGTGATGCCTTCCGGCGGTCTCAAGGGTGATTACGGTTTTATCGTCGAATAACTGGGGCGCAGACGCATCATGCCGATCAAGTGCACGACCGACCCCTGGCCCCGGAAACTACGCTCGGGCTTCGCCAAAGTTCTTGTCATCGCGTTGCTTCCGCTTGCCGTTGCCGGATGCCGTCGCGATGCCCCCGGCCCGCAGGTTGCGGGCTGGTCGGTCATTGATCCCGAGCAACGACATCCGATCCTCGTGTCGCAGCAGCCGGCAACGCTCAATCTGCATATCGGAGCGAGCTCGGATGGTCTGACACCAGCGCAGCGCGCGCGCGTTTTGGAGTTCGCCGGCAGAAGCCGCGCTTCGGATGCCGGAAACAGCCGCATCGTCATATCGGCTCCGGGCGGTTCGGCAAACGAAGGCGCCGCAATGCAGGCGGCCGACGAAGCGCGCCGGTTGATGATCGAAACCGGCTATTCGGAAACATCGATTGCGGTGGAGGCCTATCACGCCGATGGCCGGGATGCGCCGTTGCGTTTGTCATATATGCGCTATGTGGCCGAGGCGCCGGAGTGCGGACAGGACTGGTCGGAAAATCTCGCGGCGAACTATCAAAATACGCCGTATCCAAACATGGGCTGCGCGGGGCAGCGTAATCTTGCCGCCATGGTCGCTAACCCCGCTGACCTGCTCGGTCCGCGCACGATGACCAGCCGCGATGCGAACCGCCGGGACGATATGTATTCCAAATACGTGGCGGGTAAGCCGCTCGGCGCCGATGCCGAAGCCGTGACGATCGCCAAGCCCGTCAGCAATTGATCTTTCGGAGACGACATGTCCAAGCACGCTCCAGACAGCCCAAGCGAGGAACCGATCCTCGAGGATGGCGGCTCTCCTGATCTCCATCCGGCCGATCGCGCGCGTCCTATTCCGCGCATCTCCATTCAAGCTTTTTGCGACGATCCGGTGGTTGCCGACGCGCTTCAGTATGCAGCCAACGACCGTCGCTTGTCGAAAGCGCACGTCAGCGTCCACATGGGCGGCATTGGCGCTGCCGTCGCGCACTATCTCGATAGCCCGACGCCCAATCTGATCATTCTCGACAGCGCGCTGAAAGGCAGCCAATTGCTCGTCGAACTCGACCGGTTGGCGGAGAGCTGCGATCCGGGGACAAAAGTCATCGTCGTCGGACGGCACAACGATGTGCTCCTCTATCGCGAGCTCTTGAAGCGCGGCGTCGCGGAGTATCTCGTCGCGCCGGTCGATCCGATGGGGTTGATGGAGAGCATTTCCAATCTCTACAACAATCCGGAAACCGATCCCGTCGGCCACGTTTTCGCATTCATCGGAGCGAAAGGCGGCGTCGGTTCGTCGACCATTTGCCACAACGTGGCGTGGACGATGTCGGAAGTTTTGAAATCGGACGTCACGATCGCCGATCTCGATCTTGCGTTCGGCACCACCGGCCTCGATTTCAATCAGGACCCTGTTCAGGGCATCGCTGAAGCGTTGGCGACGCCGGAGCGTCTGGATGACCAGTTGCTCGATCGTCTGCTGACGAAATGCTCGCAGCATCTTTCAATTTTCGCGGCACCCGTCGTGCTTGACCGCGACTACGATATTTCGCCCGAGGCCTGCGCCATCGTTATCGATGTGGCGCGCCAGAACGTGCCGTTCGTTGCAGTCGATCTGCCGCACGGCTGGTCGCCGTGGTCGAAGCGCGTCCTGCTGCAGGCCGACGAGGTCGTCATCACGGCCGTTCCCGATCTTGCGAACCTGCGGAACGCCAAGAACATCGTCGATCTTCTCAAGGCGTCGCGCAAAAACGATGAGAAGCCGCACTTGATCCTGAACATGGCGAACGTGCCGAAGCGCCAAGAAATCAGCGTCAAGGAATTCGAGCAGGCTCTCGGTCTCAAGGTCGTTTCAGTGATCGACTACGATTCCGAAACTTTCAGCCAGGCGGCGAACAACGGGCAAATGATCGCCGAGTTCAACTCGAAGGCGAAGTCGATCGAGAAGTTCCACGAATTAGCGTTCAGGCTAACGCGGCGTAAAGACACTAAAGCGGAAAAACAGAGTTCGCCGCTGTCGGCCATTGCGCCGATACTGGAGAAGTTGAAGCTCAAGCGTTGAGGACCCAAGCCCCATGTTCGGTAGGCGCTCCAACGATCAATCGTCAGAGAGGCGCGTTGCGCCGCAGGCTCCTGAACCGCAGGCGGCCGCGGCCGGTATCGAACCGCGCGCATCGGCGCCGGCGCGGGCACCCGCCGCGCCGAACCCCGCGCCGCAGCGAGCAGAGCCTGTGGTCGAGTCTCAGCGGCGGCACTCGGAAGAGTACTACGACGTCAAGACGACCGTCTTCAACGCGCTGATCGATACGATCGATCTCACGCAGCTGTCGAAGCTCGATAGCATTGCCGCGCGCGAAGAAATTCGCGATATCGTCAGCGAAATCATTCAAATCAAAAACGTCGTGATGTCGATTTCCGAGCAGGAAGAACTGCTCGAAGACATTTGCAACGACGTGCTCGGTTACGGCCCGCTCGAGCCTCTTCTGGCGCGCGACGACATCGCCGACATCATGGTGAACGGCGCCACCACGACGTTCATCGAGGTCGGCGGCAAGGTTCAAAAGACCAACGTCCGGTTCGCCGACAACCAGCAGCTGATGAATATCTGTCAGCGCATCGTCAGCCAGGTTGGCCGGCGCGTCGATGAATCGAGCCCGATTTGCGACGCGCGTCTTCCTGATGGATCGCGCGTCAACGTCATTGCGCCCCCTCTCGCGATCGATGGACCCGCGCTCACTATCCGTAAATTCAAGAAGGACCGTTTGCGGCTCGAGCAGCTGGTCAAGTTCGGATCGATTACGCCGGATGCCAAGACGATCCTCGAGATCATCGGGCGCGTACGCTGTAACGTTCTTATTTCGGGCGGCACGGGTTCCGGTAAGACGACGCTTCTCAACTGTCTTACGGGTTCGATTGACGACGACGAGCGCATTATCACATGCGAGGACTCTGCCGAGCTTCAGCTGCAGCAGCCCCACGTCGTGCGTCTCGAAACGCGGCCGCCCAATCTCGAAGGCGAGGGTGAGATCAAGATGCGTGATCTCATCAAGAACTGCCTTCGTATGCGTCCGGAACGTATTATCGTCGGCGAGGTCCGCGGACCCGAAGCGTTCGATCTGCTGCAGGCGATGAACACGGGCCACGACGGTTCGATGGGCACGTTGCACGCCAACAGCCCGCGCGAAGCGCTGAGCCGTCTCGAGTCGATGATCATGCAAGGCGGTTACGCGCTACCGATCAAGACCATTCGCGAAATGATTTGCGGTTCCATCGATGTGATCGTTCAGGCTTCGCGCTTGCGTGACGGCTCGCGCAAAATCACGCACATCACCGAAGTTATCGGCATGGAAGAAGAGACGATCACTCTTCAGAACCTGATCATCTATGAAATTACCGGCGAGGATGCGCACGGGAAGCTGATCGGCCATCACCGGTCGACGGGCATCACGCGACCGCGCTTCATGGAACGCGCAGAATATTACGGTGAGACGGAACGCCTCACGCGCGCGCTCGTCCAGTCCGAGATGGAAGACAAACACGGCAGTCCGCTTGGTGATCGCAATGGGTGATGTCGATCTTCTTTCGCTCATGGTGCCGCTGCTGGCGGCGCTGGCATTCGCCGGGGCGGTCTTCGCAATTGCGTATCCGTATTTTGCGGATGACCGGCAATCGAAGCGATTGGAGAGCGTTTCCGGCGCGCGAGGCTCGCGCCTTTCGGGCGTTGCAGGCGATCTGCAAAGCAGCCGCAGGAAGTCCGTGGCCGACACGCTGAAGGAACTCGAGGACCGCCAGAAAGCCGACAAGAAAGTGACGCTCGGTCTGCGTCTGATGCGGTCCGGTTCGAAAATGACGCCGCGAGAATTCTATGTCGCCAGCGCGTTGCTCGGCGCTCTCTTGGCGGCGATCGCGATATTCATCATGGGGCTGTCGCTAAGCGGTGCGGTCGTCGCGGCGATTGTCGGCGGGTTCGGTATACCGCGCTGGATCCTCAATAAGATGATCAGCCGGCGTCAGCAGAAATTCGTAGCTCAATTGGCGAACGCCATCGACGTCGTCGTGCGTGGCATCAAGTCCGGTCTGCCGTTGAACGAATGTCTTCAGGTCATTTCGCGCGAAAGTCCGGAGCCGCTTGCCGGTGAGTTCCGCGAAGTCGTCGAGCAGCAGCGACTCGGCGTTTCCATCGCGGATGGCCTGGAGCGCATGTGTGATCGCATGCCGATATCGGAAATGCGCTTCCTGACGATCGTCATCGGCATTCAGCAGCAATCCGGCGGTAACTTGTCTGAAGCGCTTGCAAATCTTTCGAACGTTCTTCGTGACCGGCAAATGCTGGCGCTCAAAGTCAAGGCGCTTTCCGCTGAAGCAAAAGCGTCCGCAATGGTGCTCGCATCGTTGCCGCCAGGCGTCATGACAATGGTCTTTCTTTCGTCGCCTGGGTACATCATGCCGCTTTTCACCACGACCGTCGGGCATTTCATGGTTACGGGCGGCGCGGCGTGGATGATGGCGGGCGTTCTTATCATGAAGAAGATGATCAACTTCAAGTTCTAGGTTTCTGCTCGTGCAGACAGACATGCTGGTGGTATAGCGATGTTGTCGTTCGTCGACGTTGTAATGGACCCCCAATTCATCGCGACGGTGCTGGCCGCCGTCTGCGTGTTTGCGACTGTTCTGACGGTTGCGCTGCCGATGTTGCAGCGTGACCAGATGAACCGGCGCATGAAGGAGATGGCCATCGAACGCGGCAAGATGCGTTCAGCCCGTCTCGCGGAACTGGCGACGAAGGATCGTCCGCAGGGCGGGCGGTTGAGATCGACGCCGAAGGGCTTCATGCAGCAGGTCGTCGATCAGCTGAAGCTTCGCGAGCGCTTCGACAACGAGGAATTGCGTGAAAACCTGAAGCGCGCCGGTCTTCGCGGTCAGGCGAATATCGTGTCCTTCATGTTCTTCCGCGTCGCCGCGCCGATCGTGATCTTCTTTTTCGCGCTGTTCTATCTCTTCGTGCTCTATGACAGCGGCTATCCTCCGCTCATCAACTTCCTGATGGCGTTAGCTGCAGGCTTTCTCGGCTTTTACGTGCCGAACATGTTCATCTCCAACCGCGTACAGAAGCGGCAGATGGCGATCAAGCAAGCGTGGCCGGACGCGCTCGATATGCTCTTGATATGCGTGCAATCGGGCATGTCGGTCGAGGCGGGCTTTGCGAAGGTCGGCAAGGAGATCGTCACCCAGTCGGTCGAGCTCGCCGAGGAGATGATGCTGACGACGGCAGAGCTGTCGTACCTGCAGGATCGCAGGCAGGCGTATGAAAATCTGGCCAAGCGGACGGGGCTTCCCGGCGTCAAATCGGTGATGACGGCGCTTGTACAAGCCGAGCGTTACGGCACGCCAGTCGGGCAAGCGCTCAGAACGATGGCGAAGGAAAACCGCGAGATCCGGCAGTCGGAAGCCGAACGCAAAGCTGCTGCTTTGCCGCCGAAGCTGACTGTTCCCATGATCGTGTTTTTCTTGCCCGTGCTTTTCATCGTCATCCTCGGTCCGGCCGGCATCAGTTACATGCAGATGAACAAGTAAGATTAGGCGCAACCGCCGCGTTTTCGATTTGTGTCGCGTCGGCCCTGGCCCCTTTCGGTGGCCGGGGCTTTTTTTTGACGCGGCAATGGAAGGCATGAACGCAAACAGCCGGCGGAATTCGCCGGCTGGGCAATGCTCGGATTGTCGATCTGGTGTGTGCAAGTCGCTCGAGGTTAGTGCGTGACCGGCAGCGCCTCGTCGGTGCTCGTCTGCCAGACGCCTTGCGTCACGGACAGGGACCCTGCCGACGCCGCTGCATTCTGCACGGGAGCTGCCGCGCTGACCGAGGTGTTGGCGGCAAAGCTTCGCGCGTCCGGCATTTCCGTCGTCGGTTCGATTTTCACCATTTGCTTCAGGTAAGCCGCGTTGGCGGATGCGGTATCGGTGTTGAGGACGCCCGAGGCGACGGCTTTCGATTCGTCGTAGCGGCCTTGGAGACCCAGCACGAGCGCGAGGTTTTCGCGAATTTTCGGGGTCGCCCCGGACGAGGATACCGCCTGACGGAGGAGCCCCTCGGCCTTCTTGGGATCGCCATTCATCGCATAAGCCATCGCGAGGTTGTTCGTGACGGTTGGATTGTTGGGTGAAAGCGTCAAGGCGCGTTCATAGAATGGGATGGCCTCGGTGTACTTGCCCTGCTTGGCCATGACCGTGCCGCGTGCCGAGACGATACGCCAATCGGGTTTCGTCGGGTCGTCGGCCATTGTCAGCATCTGATTGGCGACGCCGACCTGATCCATTTCAAGCGCGAGGCGTCCGTATTCGCTGGCAACTTCCGGATTGTTGCCGTGAATTAGGCTGACCTGCTGCAGGACGGCGAGAGCCTTGTCCTTTTCACCAAGCGCTTTCAGATTTTTCGCATAATTGAGTGCCGGGCGGATCTCGGTCGGCTTCTTGGTGTATTCGTTGCCCCAGTAAATCGTGGCCTTCTGCAACTCATCTTGCGGGGACGACGGGCCGGCATCAGCCGTCTTGGTGTCGGTCGGCTTCATGGCGATGCTTGGCAACAGGTCGGTTGACGCGGAGCAGGCTCCCAGAAGCAGGCTCGCGGTCAGGGCCGCGAGGGTGCCGAGGCGCCGGGGCCGCAGCACTACACATGCGAGGGGATGCTCGAAACGCGTCATGAAAGTCTCCGTCGGGGATTGATTCGCCGTTCCCCGGGCGAATCTTTGTGAGACCGTCAGTTTCTGAGGCATGGGTCAACAAACGCTTAAGTTTTGCCCCAGACCTGTATAAGCAGTGCAATCCTGAAACGGTTTGTGCTCTGGCGGCCCCGACAGTTGCAGCCGGCGCGCGACTTAATCGAATGAATGCAACGCAGTGGAGTGTGAGACGAATGGCCGAGACGACAGCCTGGGCGGCGGCGGAAACATTTGCACTTGGCGCCGCGGCCGCTGACGACATCCCTGTTCATTTCGTTCCGGCCGACGGTGTCGATGCCATCGGTTCGCTTGACGATGTTCAGCGAGCCTGGCTCAAGGCGCAGAAGTTTGCGGGCAACGCCAAGCGCACCGTTCTAATTCCCGGCGCAGACGGAAACATCGCGTCCGTCGCGTTCGGGATCGGCAATGGCCAGCAGGGGGAACCGAGCGGCCCCTCCGAATTGCTTGCCGGACTTTTGGGTTCAAGCTTGCCGGCGGGAACGTATCGTTTCGCTTCGGATCTCGCGCACGGCGATCTCGCAGCGTTGGCATGGTCTCTCGGCGGCTACTCGTTTTCGCGCTACTTGAAGAAAGACAAAAATGGCAGCCGCGCCAAACTGCGGCTTGCAAATGCGGGATCGGATCGCATCATCAATACTGCCGAAGCCGTCTGGCTCGGCCGGGATCTGATCAACACGCCCGCATCGGATATGGCGCCTGCCGATATCGAAGCCATCGCGCGTGTTCTAGCCGGGCGCCACGGGGCCGATATTTCGGTGACCACCGGCGACGACCTGCTGACGCAGAACTTCCCTCTCATTCATGCGGTCGGCCGCGCGAGCCCGCGGCAGCCGCGTCTCATCGACATGAGTTGGGGGCCAGCCGGCGCGCCGAAGATCACGCTCGTCGGCAAGGGCATCACGTTCGATACCGGCGGTCTCGACATCAAGCCCGCGAGCGCGATGCTTCTGATGAAGAAGGACATGGGCGGCGCTGCGACGGCATTGGCGCTCGCGCACATGATCATGGGGCAAGGGCTCAAATGCCGGCTTCGCGTGCTGATCCCGACGGCGGAGAACTCGGTCGGCGGCGACGCCTTCCGGCCGGGCGATGTGATCGCAAGCCGTCTCGGCCTCAGCGTCGAGATCGGCAATACGGACGCCGAGGGGCGGCTTGTGCTCGCCGATGCGCTGGCGCTCGCCGACGCGGACGAGCCGGACAGCATCTTCGTTTTCGCAACGCTGACCGGCGCGGCGCGAACGGCTCTCGGGCCGGACTTGCCTGCGTTCTTCACCAATGACGATGAGCTGGCGCGCAGCCTGCCGCCGCTTGCCGCCTCGATCGGCGATCCGTTGTGGAATCTGCCGCTTTGGGATGGTTACCGCCGTCATCTCGACAGCGATATCGCCGACATGAACAACGTCTGGGAGTCGCCATTTGCCGGCGCCATTACCGCGGCGTTGTTCCTGAAGCGCTTTGTCACCCGGGCTCGCCGTTTCGCCCACTTCGACCTATATGGGTGGCGACCGGCGGCTCGGCCCCTTGGCCCGAAGGGCGGGGAGCCGCAGACGGCCCGCGCAGTGATGGAACAACTGAGGCGAGAGCTGACCTCGTGACCACTGGAGTTTCGCAACGGACCGCAGGCGCGCTCGATCCGCGCCGCAACGCTTTTCGTCCGGATCTCGCGGCGAAGTCGCTCGAGGGCGTGATCCATGCCGAGCGTTACGTTACCGGAGAGCCCGGCTTTGTCGTGCGTTCCACGGTGCCGCTTCGCAAGCAACCTGATCCGTCGTGCGGTTTCGAAACCGAGGTTTTGTTCGGCGAGAGCCTGACGATCTTCGACGATGCCAACGGCTGGGCGTGGGTCCAGCTCGCGCGCGACGGGTACGTCGGCTATCTGCGTTCGGACACGTTCGCGCGTGGCGTGATACGTCCCACCCATCGGGTGCAGACGCTCGGCACTTTTCTGTACGGCGCGCCCGACATCAAGTCGCCGCCGATCATGCATCTCGCCCTCAACACTCCGATTGCGGTGCTTGGCGGCGACGATCGATTTCTCGAACTCGAGGGCGGCGGTTTCATTTACGCGCGGCACGCTTCGGTGAAAGATCGCTTTGTGCGCGATTACGCGGAAATTGCCGAGCGCTTCGTCGGTACGCCGTATCTCTGGGGTGGCCGCACGCGCGTCGGGATCGACTGTTCAGGTCTTATGCAGACGGCGCTACAGGCTGGGGGCATTCCGGCGCCGCGCGACAGCGATATGCAGCAAGCGGAGCTTGGCGACAACGTTCTCGTCTCCGAAGATCTCGAAGGGTTGGCGCGCGGTGACCTCGTATTCTGGAAGGGGCACGTCGGCATGATGCTCGACGGCGTGATGTTCATTCACGCCAACGCCTATCACATGATGGTTGTGGTCGAGCCTTTGGCGGAAGCCGCGCGGAGAATCGCCAAGTCGGGCAGCCATATATCGGCGATAAAGCGACTCGCGGGGCGCGCACCGTCTTTCTAATGGTCGTTGCTCAGCGGCGATAGGGCAGGAAGCGGCGTGTACGCCATTCTTCGGCCGACGTCGGCGGAGCGATCCGCCGGTCGCCGATCCAGTCCCATCCGGGCGTCAGCTCGACGCGCATCGTGATACCGACGAGCGCATCCGTCATGGCATTGAATATTTGGATCTCATCGACGCGGCCCGCCTCGATCGCCCGAACGAGGGCCGGGAACACCTCGAACCGCTCGATCGGCCGGTCCTCGTAGGTTTCTGCTGCGAGCTTCAGACCAAATTTCTGATCGGATTTGATCATCAGCTCGAACGGGCAGGCGAGATCGGCATTCGGCACGACGACCAATCGCCAGTAGCGCTCGGAGGCCGCGATGCCGATTTCGGCGCAGTCGGCCGTTGCCTTGGCCCACGCTTCGAGATCGACGAGTGTCCGCTCGAGGCGGTCTCGGAAGACGTCATTGGGAAGCATTGTCGATGGATCTCGCAACGGCGATTCGGAACCACAGGATAGCCGATCCCGAGGGTTCCGAAAGCACGCCGCGGTGACACTTGGCTTTTCAGGACGCCAACGCGCGCACCAGCTCTTCGTCCTTCGCCATTGCGCTCTTGAACGCGGGGCGGCTCGTCAGGCGCTCGATATAGCTCGTGAATTCCGGCCTTTCGGGCAGCAACTTGAACAGCGTCATCCAACGGACCGCCGAACCAACTACGACGTCTGCGGCAGAGAATCGTTCCCCAAGGATATA
Organism: Hyphomicrobium sp.; assembly: GCF_019753045.1. Classification (GTDB taxonomy): domain Bacteria; phylum Pseudomonadota; class Alphaproteobacteria; order Rhizobiales; family Hyphomicrobiaceae; genus Hyphomicrobium_B. The sequence continues at coordinate 96,962 of NZ_JAIELN010000011.1, read as the reverse complement.
GGGGCCACCGCTGACGGCACCGGACAATGTGTCGACCGTGGCGTCATATGTTCCGTAGCTCATCGCAGAGGCCATAGATGGCTCGATCTTGCGCCAACGGTCGGCGATGGCGGGTTCGATGGCGCCGTGATTGAAAACGATCCACCTGAGATAGGTGCCGCGCGCGGTATCGCCGATCGCTGGGGCGAGTTGTGCTTCCGGGAAAAGATCGGCGAGGTAGATCGCGATGGCGCCAACTTCAGTCACCGGAACGCCGCCGTGGGTAATGGCCGGGACTTTCCCCATCGGATTGACAGCGAGGTATTCCGGAGTTTTGTGCTCGCCCTTCTTCATGTTGAGCACTTTGAGCTCGTGAGGCGGTGAGCCGAGTTCCTCCAGCAGCCAGCGGATTGCGAAGGAGCGCGTTTGTGGTGCGTGGTAATGAACGAGCTTAGGCGTTGCCATCATGGGCCTCCTGTTCAGCTCGCGAGCGCTCCTCTGTGGGCGACTTTGATGTCGAACGCGGCCGCGAGAAGAGCCTTCGTATACTCGTCCTTCGGCTTTTCAAAGATGTCGCGCGCGGGGCCTTCCTCGACGACTTTGCCGTTCTTCATCACGATGACGTAGTTGCAAAGCGCGCGCACGACCTTCAGGTCGTGACTGATGAAGAGATACGCGAGATCGTGCCTCGTCTGCAGGTCGCGCAAGAGATCGACGATCTGCGCTTGAACGCTCATGTCGAGCGCGCTCGTCGGTTCGTCGAGCATGACGAATTTCGGCTGCAACACCATGGCGCGAGCGATGGCGATGCGTTGGCGCTGTCCGCCCGAGAACTCATGCGGATAGCGATCCTGGGACGTTGGGTCGAGACCGACCTCCGTCAGGGCGGCGCTTACGCGATCCCGGCGCTGGCTGTCGTCAAGCTCGGGGTTTTGAATCGTCAGCCCTTCTTCGATGATCTGGCCCACCGTGAGGCGCGGCGAGAGAGAACCGTAGGGGTCTTGGAAGACGATCTGCATTTCCTTGCGGAGCGGACGCATCTCTTTGTTCGTCAAGCCGTCGATACGCTTGCCGACGTAAGCGATCGGTCCGTCGGAGGAGAGAAGACGCAAAATGGCGAGGCCGAGCGTCGTCTTGCCCGAACCCGATTCGCCGACGACGCCCAAGGTTTCGCCGGCCCTGAGCTTCATCGACAATCCGTCGACTGCTTTGACGTAATCGACCGTCCGCTGCAGCAAACCCTGCTTGATCGGGAACCAGACTTTGAGGTTGTCGGTCTCGACGACCACGGGCCGCGTGGTGTCGGTCGTCGGCGGCATTCCTTTGGGCTCGGCTTCGAGCAGATGGCGCGTGTAGGGATGCTTCGGCTCCGTGAAGACTTCTTCCGCTGGTCCCGTTTCGACGATTTCACCGTGGCGCATGACGTAGACGCGTTCGGCCATCCGGCGGACGATGCCGAGGTCGTGTGTGATGAGCAGCATGGCCATGCCCATCTCTTTTTGCAGCGACTTCAGAAGCTCGAGGATTTGCGCCTGGATCGTCACGTCGAGAGCGGTTGTCGGCTCGTCGGCGATCAGCAGGTCCGGCTTGTTGGCGAGCGCGATCGCGATCATCACGCGCTGACGCTGGCCGCCGGACAGCTGATGCGGATAGGCGCCGAGGCGTTTCTCGGGATCGCGGATGCCGACCTTAACCAGAAGCTCGAGGACGCGTTCGCGGGTCTTCGCATCCGAGAGGGTCTGATGCAGCTTGATAATCTCGCCGACCTGCTTCTCGATGGTGTGAAGCGGGTTGAGCGTCGTCATCGGCTCCTGGAAGATGATGGAGATGCGCCGGCCGCGGATTGCGCGCAGCTCGGCGGGGTTCGTCTTCAGGATGTCCTTCCCCTCGAACAGAATCTCGCCCGTTGGATGGGAGGCGGAATTGGGAAGCAGGCGCAGGATCGACATTGCGGAGACGGTCTTGCCGGAGCCGGATTCGCCGACAAGCGCGACCGTCTCACCCTTGCCGACGGTGAACGACACGCCTTTGACAACGCGCACGGCCTCGGCGCCGTCGCCGAAAGCGACAGACAGATTGCGGACATCGATGAGAGGCGTTGCGGCTGACATCAACTCTTGCCCCTGAAGGTCTTTCGCGGATCGAGCGCGTCGCGCACGGCTTCACCCATGAAGATCGCGAGCGACAGGATAATTGAGACGGCGATGAAGCCCGATATGCCGAGCCACGGCGCTTCGAGGTGCTTCTTGCCTTGCAGCAGAAGCTCGCCGAGCGAGGGAGAACCGGGCGGCATGCCGAGCCCCAGGAAGTCGAGCGCCGTCAGGGCTGCGATGCCGCCCGAAAGCTTGAACGGCAGGAACGTCAGTGTCGCGACCATCGCGTTCGGCAGCAAGTGCTTGAACATGATCTGCCAGTCGGACAGGCCGAGCGCCCGCGCGGCGCGGACGTATTCGAGGTTGCGGCCACGAAGGAACTCGGCGCGGACGAGGCCGACGAGAGACGTCCAGCTGAAGACCATCAAAATTCCGAGCAGCGTCCAGAATCCTGGAACGAAGAGCGAGGATATGATGAGCAACACGAACAGTTCCGGGATCGAGTTCCATATTTCGAGCAGGCGCTGGAATATGAGATCGACGCGGCCGCCGAAGTAGCCTTGCACTGCGCCTGCTACAACGCCGACTGCGGACGAGACGATCGTCAGGATCAGGCCGAAGAGTACGGAAATACGGAAGCCGTAGATCACGCGCGCGAGCACGTCTCGACCTTGATCATCGAGGCCGAGCCAATTGGTATTTCCAAGTTCCTCAAAGCGCGCGAGCTGGTCGGGCGGCGCGGGGCAGAGCTTGAGAGACGTTGCCCACGGAGGCGGCGCCGGATAGCCGAGGCACACGCCGCTTTCGCCGATGCGGCCAGGGTAATCCTTGTTGATCGTCGAATAAGAATAGCGGATCGGCGGCCACAGCATCCAGCCGTTGGCGTTGATCTCGTTCGCTATGTCGGGCGTCCTGTAGTCGGTGACGGCAAGGAAGCCGCCGAACTTCTCTTCAGGATAATCGACGACAACGGGAAACAGGATTTCGCCCTTGTAGCTCGCGATCAGCGGGCGGTCGTTGGCGATGAACTCGGCGAAGAGCGAGGCGACGAACAGGGTCGTGAAAATGAGGAACGAGCGATAGCCGATCTTGTGGGACTTGAACCGTTCCCAGCGGCGGCGGTTGACAGGCGAAAGCCGGAAGCGCTCCCGCAGCCGTTGAATGCGCGATTTCGCGGGTGCCGCTTCCGGCGATACGGTGGCGCCTGATGCGCGGTCGGCCCGTTGATCCATCGTCATACCTCGCGCGTCTCGAAGTCGATGCGAGGATCGACGAGGGTATAGACGAAGTCCGATAGGATGCCGACGAACAGGCCGACGAGCGAGAAGATGTAGAGCGACGCGAACACGACGGGATAGTCGCGCTTTTCGATGCTCTCGAACGAGAGAAGGCCGAGACCGTCAAGCGAGAAGATCGTTTCGATCAGGAGCGCGCCTGAGAAGAACGCGCTGATGAAGGCTGCCGGAAAGCCCGAGATGACAAGCAGCATGGCGTTGCGGAAGACGTGGCCATAAAGGACCTGGCTTTCGGTCAGGCCCTTGGCACGTGCCGCCACGACGTATTGTTTGCGGATCTCGTCCAGGAACGAGTTCTTCGTCAGGAACGTCATCGCGGTGAACGAGCCGACGGCCATCGCGATCATCGGCAGCACGAGGTGCCACAGATAGTCGGTGACTTTGCCGAAGAACGACAGCTGATCCCAGTTATCGGAGAACAGGCCGCGCGATGGGAACCAGTGGAAGAACTGCGAGCCCGCGAAAAGAATCAGCAGAAGGACCGCGAACAGGAACCCCGGTATCGCGTAGCCGATCACGAGGACCGCGCTCGACCACGTATCGAACGGCTCGCCGTCCTTTACGGCCTTGCGAATGCCGAGCGGTATCGAGATCAGGTAGGTCAGCAGCGTCATCCAAATGCCGAGCGAGATCGAAACCGGAAGCTTCTCCTTGATCAGCTGCAGCACCGAGACGTCGCGGAAATAGCTCTTGCCGAAATCGAACGTCAGGAAGTTCTTCATCATCAGGTAGAAGCGTTCGTAGGCAGGCTTATCGAAGCCGAACTGCTTCTCGAGACTCTTGATGAAGGCGGGGTCGAGCCCCTGGGCGCCGCGATATTTCGAGGTGATGGAATCGCCGCCGCCGACGCCGAGCTGATTGCTCATGGCTCCGCCGCCGAGCGTGTCGCCCCCGCCGCCACCCATGCGGCTGACAATCGAGGACGATTGTCCCGTCAATTCAGCGATCATGCGCTCGACCGGTCCGCCAGGAGCGAACTGGATGATGATGAACGAGAACAGCATGATCCCGAGCAGAGTCGGGATCACCAGCAGTATGCGTTTTAAAAGATAAACAGCCATCAGGGCTTTGCCGGTTGTTCCTGAGTTTGAGCGGTCGGCTTACCGGAGCTTAACGCTGCGGCCTTCGCCGGATCGTACCACCACGTATCGAGTATGCCCGCATCATATTTGGGCTGCACGGCAGGTCGCGCGTATTTATTCCAATACGCTATCCCGTAAGACGCCTTATACCAGTGCGGAACCCAATAATGACCTGCACGGAGCACGCGATCAATGGAGCGCGTCGCTGTGACCAATTCGGCCCGCGATTTCGCTGCGACAACTTTGTCGACGAGGGCATCGATAACGGGATCTGATATGCCGGCGAGGTTAAAAGAGCCATCGGTCTTGGCTGCCTCCGACCCCCAATAGCTGCGCATCTCGATGCCCGGCGTCAGCCGCAAGGAATAGCGCTGGGTCGCGATATCGAAATCGAACGCCTTCACGCGCCGCTCATATTGGGCGGGATCAACGAGCCGCCACGAGGCGTCGACGCCTATGCGCTTCAAGTTTTCCGTGTAGGGAACAGTGATGCGCTCGAACATCGCCTCGAAGTCGAGAAATTCGATCGTCAGCCGCTCGCCTTTGTCGTTATGCAAGAAATTATCGGAGCCGGGTTTCCAGCCTGCTGCGATGAGAAGATCGCGGGCCTTCTTCAGGTTGTCGCGGTTGTTGCCGCTGCCGTCCGTCACCGGCGGTGTATAGGGCTCGTCGAAGACTTCGGATGCGAGTTTATCTTTGTAGGGCTCGAGCAGCGCTAGTTCTTCCGGGCTCGGCTTCCCCGTCGCCTTCATGTCGGAATTTTCGAAGTAGCTCGTCGTGCGCTTGTAGAGCCCGTAGAACAATTTCTTGTTCGACCATTCGAAATCGAAAACGAGATCGAGCGCCTGGCGAACGCGCGGGTCCTTGAACTTGTCGCGGCGGGTGTTGAGAAAATAGCCTTGCGCCCCGGACGGGCGATCGTCGGGTAGTGACACCTTCACCAGGCGGCCTTCGGTGACGGCCGGGATGTTGTAGCCGGTCGCCCAGGAGATGCTCGAGAATTCCTCGCGGAGGTCCATGTTGCCGGACTTCACCGCTTCGAGTTCAATGTTGCGATCGCGGTAATAGTCGTAGCGGATCTCGTCGAGGTTATACCGGCCTCTGTTGACCGGCAGATCCTTCGCCCAATAATCCTCGCGCCGCGTGTAGGTGATGTCGGTGCCGGGATTGAAGCTTTTGATCTTGTAGGGGCCTGAGCCGAGCGGCGGCTTCAGGGACGTCTCCTCGAACGGCTGGGTCGCGTAATAGGCCTTCGACAGTACGGGCAACTGGGCGACGGTGATCGGCAGATCGCGCACAAGTGTGCCTTTGAACGTGTAGCGCACCGTTTCCTTATCGAGCGCTTCCGCGGAGACGACATCGCGCAGCGTCATCGAGATCGCGGGATGGCCTTTTTCCTTCAAGATGCCGAAGGAAAAGACGACGTCCTCGGCAGTCAGCGGGGAACCATCGGAGAATTTCGCTTCGGGGCGCAGCTTGAACGTGACCGACATGCCGTCCGGCGCGACATCGGCCGACTTGGCGACGAGCCCATAGACGGCATCGGGCTCGTCCTGGGCGCGCACCATCAGGGCATCGAACAAGAGGTCGAGGCCCTGGGCGGCGTCACCTTTCAGGATGAACTGGTTCAACGTGTCGAACGTGTTGGCGCCGCCGGTTCCCATCGTCACCATGCGGCCGCCCTTCGGCGCGTCGGCGTTGACGTAGTCGAAGTGCTGGAAATCCGCCGGGTATTTAAGCTCGCCAAACACCGAGAGACCATGGCGCGGTTCGGCGCTCGCGATCCTAGCGAATGACACGGAGAACAGCAACGCCAGCGCAGTGAGGAACGTCACCGGGAGTAGTGTCATCGTTCGTGCTGATGGAGATCGGGGCACGCGGGTCATTTTCCCTTCGCGGCTTGAACGGCCTTTGCCTTGTCGGCGTCGTACCACCACACCTGCGTCAGACCCGCTGTCTGCGACGGCAATTTCGCCGGGCGTCCGAAGATGTCCCAGTAGGCGAGGCGTTCGTAGGGATAATGCCAGTGCGGCACGACGTAGTTATTCCACAGCAGCACGCGGTCGAGCGCGTGGGTTGCAGCAACGAGATCGTCGCGATCCTTGGCGAACACGATCTTGTCGACGATCTTATCGACTGCCGGGTTCTTGATGCCGGCCGTATTGCGGCTGCCCGGTTTGTCGGCCGATGCCGAGCCCCAGAAATCCCGCTGCTCGTTGCCGGGCGAATTCGACTGGGCGAACGAGTCGACGATGATATCGAAGTCGCGATTGTCTTCGCGCTGCTTGTACTGCGCATCGTCGACGTTACGCACGGTCGCCTTAATGCCGAGTGCGGAAAGGTCTTTCACATAAGGCAGGATGATCCGTTCGAACGTATCGCCGTTGATCAGGAACTCGACCGTCATCTGCTCGCCCTTATCGTTGCGAAGGGCACGCGCGGTCGAGGCCGATGAAAGGCCGATTTTCTGCTGGATCTTGCACCAGGTGCCGCACGACGGATCGTCGATTTGCTCGCTCCTGATTTTCCAGCCTGCTGCTTCCAGAAGCTTCAGCGCTTCCTGCTGATGCTTGCGATAATCGCCTTCCTGCGCGTTGACCGGGTTTTTCCACTCGGTCGTGAAAACTTCCGGCGGGATCCCGTCTTTCACTTCGTTCAAGATTTCGAGTTCGCGTCCTTGTGGCAGGCCAGTCGCCGCGAGATCGGAATTGGCGAAGTAGCTATCGACGCGCTGATAGAGATCGAAGAACAGCTTCTTGTTGGTTTCCTCGAAGTTGAAAAGCAGGTTGAACGCCTGGCGCACACGCGGATCTTGGAATTGCGGGCGGCGGAGATTGAAGACGAATGCCTGCATCGGCGCGACCCGCTTGACGGGGATCGCTTCCTTTTTCACGAGGCCCTTCTTTAGGGCGTCGAAATTGTACTGCGTCGCCCAGGCTGCGGCCTGGTTCTCGCCCCAGACGTCGAGCGATCCCGTCTTGAAGTCTTCGAAGGCGGGCGTGCGGTCGCGATAATACGTGTATTCCAGAATGTCGAAATTCTGCTGCCCGCGCATCACGGGCAGATCTTTCGCCCAATAGTCGGGGACGCGCTCGTAGCTGATCTTGCGGCTCGTATCGACCGACTTGATTTTGTAGGGGCCGTTGCCGAGCGGCGGCTCGACAGTGGTCTCGGCGAGACTGCGCTGCTTGCCGTTGGCGTCTTTGCCTTCCCAGTAATGCTTCGGCACGATGTTCAGCTCGCCGACGATCATCGGCAACTCGCGATTGCCTGCCTTGTCGAACGTGAACTTCACTTCGTGATCGCCGGTCTTTTCCGCCTTTTGGACGTTCTTGTAGTAGAACGCGTAGAACGGATTGACCTTCTTGAACTCCTCGAACGAGAAGATCACGTCTTCGGGCGTGATGGGTTGACCGTCCTGAAATTTCGCTTCGGGGCGGAGCTTGAAAGTCACCGAGGAAAAATCATCCGGATAGGACGCGCACTCGGCGATGAGCGCGTATTGCGTCGAGGGCTCGTCAAGGCTCGGCGTGAACAGGCTGTCGTACAGGAGTCCAAGTCCCGCAGCCTTGACGCCTTTGTCGGAGAAGGGGTTCAGCGTGTCGAAGGTGCCGTTCGCCCATTGGCGCACGGTCCCGCCTTTCGGCGCGTCGGGATTGACCCAATCGAAATTTTTGAAGTCCGGTCCGTATTTCGGCGCGCCGACGAGAGAGATGGCGTTGTGGCACTGGGATTCATCCGCCATTGCCGGGTTCGGGATCGGCCAGAAACTGAGGAACGCCAGCGCGGCAACAACGAACGGCGTCAGGCGCATCTGCATATTCGACTTCGTCCTTCCAATTCTCACTTGCCATTCCAGCTTAACGCGGCGCCGGTGACCGGGGATAAGGCCGCCCGGCCAGACGTGAGCCGGACATGAAACGACCCCGCCAAGTGCCCGGCAGGGTCGCAAAGTTTTCCGTTCTTAGCGAGTTAAAACGCCGTCATTTTGGCAGTGGAACGGGGGTATCTGCAAGCGTCGCCAGATAGGCGATTACGTCTGCTTCATCAGACGCGGAGGGGAGCCCGTTGAACACCATTTTGGTGCCCGGAATGAAGGTTTTGGGGCCATGGAGAAAATGCGCGAGTTCTTCGAACGACCAATCGCCGCCTTTTTTCTTCATTGCCTCTGAATAGGCAAAACCCGGATAGCTCGCCTTCGGGCGATTAACGACGTCCCACAGGTTCGGCCCGACGGTCGGCGCCTTGCCTTTTTCGGACACGTGGCAGGCCTGGCATTTCTTGAATATGGCTTTGCCGTTTTCGGGATTTGCCTTCGCCAGGAGTGCGACGACTTCTTCTCCACCGCCGCCAGCTGCGGGCGCGGTTGCCGCAGCGCCTTCCTTGGGTGCGGCGGCCTCGGAGGCGGGTGCGGCCGTCGGCAGCACGAATCCCGGCTTCTCCGGCGTATGCCCGACGGTCATGTCGATTGCCGTCTTCACTCCGAAAATCAAAAGCAGCGCCGACAGCACAGCGCCCGCAATCTTCGTGAACTCGAAACTGTCCATTTAACTTCGCTCCCTCTTCGGCTTCCCCGGGACGCGCAATTCAAGGTGACGAGATCGATTTGCGGTATATAAGCTCGTCCACCCCGCAAGCACGTCGACGTTTTTTGAATGTCGATAGCGATATCGTGGCAATTTGTCACCGAACAAAAGAACTCAGCCCAGTGGCCCAAGAATCTCTCACCCTCATACCGGCGCGGATGCAGGCGACGCGGCTTCCCGGAAAGCCGCTCGCCGACATTCATGGAAAGCCGATGATCGTCCACGTCTGGCAACGTGCGGTCGAAGCGAACGCGGGGCGCGTCATCGTCGCGACGGACAGCGCCGAGATTTTGCAGGCGGTGAAAGCGGCCGGTGGCGAGGCCGTCATGACGCGCGCCGATCACGCATCGGGCTCGGATCGCATTTACGAGGCCGTGACCAAGGTCGATCCGGCGCGCAAAGCCGAGATCATCGTCAATCTGCAGGGTGATCTGCCGACGCTCGATCCCCGGCTCGTGCAGGAATGCGTTGCGCCGCTCGCGTCGGGTGAAACGGATATCGCTACCCTTGCGGCGGTCATTTCCGATGACGAGGAGCGAGGCAATCCGAACGTCGTGAAGGTCGTTGGGACGCCGATTGGCGAGAACCGGCTCAGGGCGCTTTATTTTACGCGCGCTACCGCGCCTCACGGCGAGGGGCCGCTTTTTCATCACATCGGGATCTACGCTTATCGCCGCGACAGTCTCGAACGCTTCGTCGGGTTGCCTCCAGCGGTTCTTGAGAAACGGGAGAAACTTGAGCAATTACGGGCACTTGAGGCTCAAATGCGCATCGACGTCGCTATCGTTGACACCGTTCCTCTCGGTGTCGATACTCCGGCCGACCTTGAGCGCGCCCGCCGCCTCATCGCGCCCTAGCATCTTCTCCCGGACAATCGACAGGCTATGACAAATCAATCGGGCTCCGAGCTCGGCGCCGGCAAAATCTCGTACCAAGGCGAGCCGGGGGCGAATTCGCATCTGGCGGCGCGCGAGGCTTACCCAGATTTCGAAAGCATCGCCTATCCGACGTTCGAGGACGCATTGGCGGCGGTCAAAACAGGGGAAGCGCAGTATGCGATGATCCCGGTTGAAAATTCGGTCGCCGGGCGTGTTGCCGACATCCATCATCTGCTGCCCGATGCCGGTCTCTACATCGTCGGCGAGCACTTTCTGCGGGTGCGCCACCAGCTGATGGCGAAGCCCGAAGCCAGCATGTCGACGATCAAGCGGGTCATGAGCCACACGCAGGCGCTCGGCCAATGCCGGAACACGCTGCGCATGCTCGGGTTGAAACCAGTTCCGGAAGCTGACACCGCCGGTTCCGCGCGGCTCGTTGCGGAAAGCGACGACCTTTCCACAGGCGCCATCGCGTCGCGGCTTGCGGCCGAAATCTACGGGCTGAAGATCCTGAAGAGCGACGTCGAGGATCAGGAGCACAACACGACGCGGTTCGTCATTCTGGCAAAGGACCCGGACGATGCGGAGCCCGGGAATGGCCCCGTCATGACCACGTTTCTCTTCCGGGTCCGCAACGTCCCGGCGGCTCTCTACAAGGCGCTGGGCGGCTTCGCGACGAACGGCGTCAACATGACGAAGCTCGAGAGCTATCAGGAAGAAGGCACCTTCAACGCGACGATGTTTTTCGCCGATATCGAAGGCCACCCGGTCGACCGGCCCGTTCAGCTGGCTCTGGAAGAGCTTTCCTTCTTCTCGACGCAGACGAAAATTTTCGGCACCTATCCGGCAAGCCCATTCCGGAAGGAAGCCCGCGAGCTTGCCGCAAGCGGTCTCGTGCCGATCAAGCGCCCGAGTTGATGGCCGAGGACATCTGGCCGCCTCAGATTTTCGAGGATGAGTTAAATCCTTGATCTTCCGAAGGGTTGTACTTTTCCGCTGCTCGGCCCATTATAAGAGCGGGCTGGCGACGGACGAATTCGTCGCCAACCGGGTCAGGTCCGGAAGGAAGCAGCCCTAACGATCAGAAGTCGGGTCGTTCGCCAGCCTCTCTTTACTCGCTCACGAGCGCTAATCGGATCGCAAGGGCGATCCGGCGCTCTCCGCGGGGGCGCGGCTCACCGCGGGTCGCCTTGCTCCCTCGCCCTTCGGGCGAAAGTTGGCTCAGGGATCATGGCAAAGAAAAAATCAGATGCGTCGGACGGCGTGGAGGCTTCTGGCGGCTCAGAGCCCGCGAAGCCTTATGTCGTTTTGGCGCGTAAGTACCGTCCGGCGACGTTCGACGACCTGATCGGGCAGTCGGCGATGGTGACGACGCTCCGGAACGCCTTTGCGTCGGGGCGGATCGCGCAGGGCTATATGCTTACCGGCGTGCGCGGCGTCGGCAAGACGACGACGGCACGCATTCTGGCGCGTGCGCTCAATTACGAAGCGCCCGGCTACGACAAGCCGACGATCGACATGCCGGGTCTCGGCGTTCATTGCAAAGACATCATGGAGGGCCGTCATCCGGACGTGCTCGAAATGGACGCCGCGTCGAATACCGGCGTCGACAACATTCGCGAAATCATCGAGAGCTCGCAGTACACGCCGCTCGTTGCGCGCACCAAAGTCTTCCTCATCGACGAGGTTCACATGCTGTCGAAGGGCGCGTTCAACGCGCTCCTGAAGACGCTTGAAGAGCCGCCCGCGCATGTCCGCTTCATTTTCGCGACGACCGAAATCCGCAAAGTTCCGGTAACGGTGCTGTCACGCTGCCAGCGGTTCGATCTGCGCCGCGTCGAGCAGCCGGTGCTTGCCGAGCATTTTCAGAAAATTGTCGGCGCCGAGGGTGCGAGTGCCGATTCGGATGCCTTGCAACTGATCGCGCGTGCGGCCGAGGGCTCGGTTCGCGACGGACTTTCGATTCTTGATCAGGCCATCGCGATGGGCGAGGGGCATGTGACCGCCGCGAAGGTGCGGGACATGCTCGGTCTCGCCGACCGCGCACGCATTTTCGATCTTGCGGAATGTCTCTTCCGCGGCGATGTCGCCGGAGCGCTTCAAGGGCTGTCTTCGCTGCATCGTGACGGCGCCGAAGCAGCCGAGGTCGTGTCCGACCTTGCCGAAGCCGTGCATGCCATCGCGCGTGTCAAAGCCGTTGGCGAAGAGCCTGCGGGCGAAGGCCTGACGGCTGAAGAAAAAGCGCGGCTCAAAGATCTCGCGGGCCGGCTTTCGATGCCATACCTGTCGCGCGCGTGGCAGATGCTCGTCAAAGGCTTCGAAGAAACAGCACGGGCGCCCAATCCGCGCGTCGCGGCCGAGATGGTGCTCATTCGCCTTGCCTACACGTCGGATCTGCCGACGCCGGATGAATTGATCCGGGCGGTCGGTGGCGGGGCCGTGCCGGCGCGGCGTCCGGCTCTTCCCGCGGGCGACGGCGGGGGCACCGCAGATCAACGTGGTCCCCTCAATTCGCGTACCGGGGCGCCGGTTGCCGAAATTGCGGACGACGAATCTACGGACGATTTTGATTTCGACGACGGCGAACCGATCGGCGATGACGAAGACGATGGAGAAAGTCCGAGTGCTTTTCCCGTCGCCAATCCGCGTTCGTTCGACGAGGTCATTGCGCTTGCAAGCGCGAAGCGCGATGTGAAGCTCACAATCCATCTCGAAGATCATGTGAGCCTCGTGAAATTCGACGCGGCCGCGGGGTCAATCGATCTGTTTCTTTTCCCCGAGGCGCCTCCGGAGCTTCCCAACGAGCTTCGCGAGAAACTCAATGCCTGGACGAACCGGCGCTGGGTCGTTTTGCTTTCGAAAGAAGCCGGTGCTCCGGCCGTCGGCGCCGTGCGCCGGCAACGCGAAGCGGCCGAACTCGAATCGCTCAAAGCGCATCCGGCGGTGCGGGCTGTGCTCGAAGCTTTTCCCGATGCGAAGATCGCCGAGGTGCGGAGAATTGCTGCACGTGACACAGATACGGACAGTGAGAGCGAAGCGGTCTAAAGCTCGCCCAAGAATTTCAATATTTCGGCATGATGCCGCGAGGACGATATGAAAGACATTATGGGAATGATGAAGCAGGTGGGCCAGATGCAGGCTCGCCTCAAAGAGATGCAGGACGATCTCGCCAAGGCCGAGCATGAAGGCCAGTCGGGCGGCGGTCTGGTGCATTTGACCGTCGACGGCAAGGGCGAAGTAAAACGGGTGCGGATCGATCCAAGCCTGATGAAGCCGGACGAAGTCGAGATTCTCGAAGATCTGATCGTGGCCGCGGCGGTTGACGCGCGCAGCAAGGTCGATACGGCCATGCAGGACAAGATGGCCGAGATCACCGGCGGCCTTCCGTTGCCTCCAGGCCTGAAGCTTTTCTAGAAACTCGAAGACCTGCGAGGTCTCATCATCGCATAGGCTCCCGGCATCGCACTGAATGTCTCGCAAAACCGCAGGCCCTGAAATTGAGCGCCTCGTGCAGCTGCTGGCGCGGTTGCCGGGGCTCGGCCCGCGTTCGTCGCGCAAGGCGGTGCTGTCGCTGTTGAAGCGGCGGAACGAGCTGCTCGTTCCCTTATCGGAAGCGCTGCAGCAGGCCATCGCGAAGATCGCGGAATGCCCGGTGTGCGGAAATCTCGATACGGTTTCGCCGTGCAGCATCTGCGCCGATCCTCGCCGCGATTCGAGCTTGATCGTGGTCGTCGAGGAGGTTGGCGATCTGTGGGCGCTCGAACGTGCGGGCGTCGTTTCGGCGCAATATCACGTGCTCGGCGGGCATCTGTCGCCGCTCGACGGCGTCGGCCCGGATAAGCTCAACATCGCAAGCCTCGTGGGGCGGGCGCGATCACCGGCGGTCAAAGAAATTTTGCTCGCTCTCAACGCCACCGTCGAAGGCCAATCGACGGCGCATTTCATTTCGGATCAACTCGTGTCGGCGGACGTTACGGTATCGCGCCTTGCGCAAGGCGTTCCGATCGGTGGCGAACTCGATTATCTCGATGATGGCACGCTCGCCGCCGCGTTCAAGGCCCGTCGCAAACTATAAAAGGCAACGCCGCCACCGAGGCGCGACGAGGAGACCGCTCACCGATGGCAGACGTCGATATCGTTCGTCGGCGTAACGAAGGCCCGAGGTTCGTTACCGGGTCGCTCCTCCGTCACATCCTGTCGATGACGGTGGCAGGCGCTGTCGGGCTGATGGCGATTTTCATCGGCGATCTTGCAAACATCTATTTTCTGTCGCGGCTCGGCGACGAAGCCATCGTCGCGGCGGTCGGATATGCAAGTTCCATCCTCTTCTTTTCGACATCGATCGGCATTGGATTGTCGATTGCGGCGACGTCGCTGATCGCGCCGGCGCTGGGAGCGCGCAGACGCGCCCGTGCGCGCCGTCTATCCGCGAATGCGCATGTGCTGACATTTCTATTTTCGGCGGCCGCGAGCGTTGCGATCTGGTTCGCCATTCGGCCTCTGCTCGAACTTCTGGGAGCGACTGGTCGCACGCTGGAATTGGCGAGCTTCTATCTCGTCGTACTTGTGCCGACGCTGCCTCTTCTGTCGCTCGGGATGGCGTCGGCGGCTGTGCTGCGTTCGGTCGGGGATGCGCGGCGTGCGATGCATGTCACGTTGTCGGGCGCCGTCGTCAACACGATCCTCGACCTCATTTTCATCGTGCATTTCGGATGGGGCCTCGAGGGCGCGGTGCTGTCGTCGTTGCTGGCGCGTGTCGTGATCATGAGTGTCGGTTTTTACGGCGTCATTTCGGTTCACGATCTGATGGGGCGGCCGAAAATCGCAACGCTCAAGCAAGATGCTCCGCCCTTCTGCCGTATCGCGGGTCCTGCGGTGTTGACCAATATCGCGCCGGCGGTCGGGAACGGTTACATCACGCTCGCGATTTCGGCCTATGGAGATGCCGCTGTCGCGGCGTGGGCTATCATTGGACGCATTACGCCAGTCGCGTTTGGAGCGATTTACGCGCTCTCAGGCACCGTGGGTCCCATTCTCGGCCAGAACTTCGGCGCGCGCTCACCGTCACGCATGCGGGACGTCTTTACGCTGTCGCTGTTGACGATGGCGGCGTTCACGGGCCTCGCCTGGCTCATTCTGGCACTCGTTGCCCATCCGCTTGCCGGCCTCTTCAAGGCGGGTCCGGAAGCGCGCGATTTGATCGTCTTTTTCTGTCGCTGGCTGTCGCCGTTGTTCGTCTTTCTCGGCACGGTCTTCATAACCAACGCTGTGTTCAATACGCTCGGTCGCGCCCATTTCTCGACGCTGTTGAATTGGGGGCGGGCGACAGTCGGAACCGTGCCGTTCGTGCTGCTTGGCGGCAGGTTCTACGGCGCCGAAGGCGTGCTGGCCGGAAATATGATCGGCGGCGTTGCGTTCGGTTTGATTGCCATAATGGCAGGATACAGGCTCATCGACCGGGTTGGGGAAACGCTGAAGCTTTAAGCTTCGCCGTCGTTGCACTTTTTCGCGACGCAGTTTCTAGATCATCCGGGGACGTCCTATCGACCCGATCGGGCTCAAGGATTTGCATACGAGGGAACCGGCGTGGCCATTGCGCAGCGCATTCTCGTCACCGGCGCATCTGGCTTCATCGGCCAGCACGTGGTCCGGATGCTCGCCGACCGCGGCTACAGCGTCCGCGCGGCGTCGCGCCAGCCGATCGTCTTCGACAGTCCGCGGGTCGAGGGAGTGGCCGTCGGCGACATGTCGCGATCGTTCGCTGCGGATTTTCTGGTTCGGGGTGTCGATGCGGTGGTGCATGCCGCCGGTTTGTCTCATGCCCGCACGAATTTGCCCGATGCCGCCTATACGGCGATCAATGTTGATGCAACTCGCCAGATTGCCCGGGCGGCCCGCGCGGCGCGCGTGAAGCGCTTCGTGCTGATGTCCTCCATTCGCGCGCAAGTGGGCGCGACGCATCCGGGCGTCGTCACCGAGACGACGTTTCCGACGCCGACGGACGCCTATGGCCGGTCGAAGCTCGCGGCCGAGGGGATTCTTGCGAAGATGCTCGAGGGATCGCCGACGCATTGGACCGTGCTTCGTCCCGTGCTCGTCTACGGCGGCGGCGTCAGGGGCAATATGGCGACGCTGATGCGGCTCGCAGCTTTGCCGATGCCGCTCCCGTTCGCGGGGCTCAAGGCTCGCCGGTCGCTGCTCAGCATCGGCAATCTTCTCAGCGCCATTCAGTATGTGCTGCAAACGCAAACGGCCGAGAACGGGACGTTCATCGTGGCCGATCCGGCGCCGTTAACAATAGCGGAGATCATTCGGGCGTTACGCCGAGGCGCGGGGCGGCCCGAAATGCTCCTGCCGGTTCCGGAAGCGTCCCTCGCGGCGCTCCTCAGGATGGCCGGGAAGCCGCAATTCGCGGACCGGCTGATGGGCGATCTCGTGGTCGATGCCGTGCGTCTCAGGCGGATCGGATGGGCCCCGCCGGAGGAGACCCTGGGGGCGCTCGCAGCGTCGGCGCGGGCGGGCCCGAGCTCCGACCGGCCAAAACCTCCACGGTATAGAGCCGCACGCCATTGACCGGCGCTGCGGGCTTTCATATGTCAGCCCCATGGCTGTTCTTCCGATAATCACCATTCCTGATCCCGTGCTGCGCAAGATCTCCGATCCTGTCGAGCGCGTGGACGATGCCGTCGTCAAGCTGATGGACGATATGCTCGAGACTATGTACGACGCGCCGGGCGTTGGGCTTGCCGCCGTTCAGGTCGGCATCCTGAAGCGGGTCGTCGTCATCGACGCGGCGGAGGACAAAGAGCCCCCGAGGCCGATCGCCATGGCAAACCCGGAACTCATCGCCATCGGGTCGACGACCCGGGTACATGAAGAAGGCTGTCTTTCCATTCCGGATGTGCGTGTCGAGATCGAGCGGCCGTCGACGGTGACTGTGCGCTACATCGACCGTTACGGCAAAGAGCAGGAGCTCGAGGCGGACGGTTTGCTCGCGACGGCCATTCAGCACGAGATCGATCATCTCGACGGACAGCTGATCATAGATTTCCTTTCGCGGCTGAAGCGCGACATCATCATCCGCAAGTTCAAGAAGCAGGTTCGGACGAGCGGAGACTGAATTCCGGTGCGCGGGCAGTCGCACGCGCCAACATAAACGGGCGACATGCCGCTCAATATCGTCTTCATGGGGACACCCGATTTCTCGGTGCCGGTGCTCGACGCGATTGCGTCGGCGGGGCATCGCGTTGTTGCAGTCTATAGCCAGCCGCCGCGGCCAGCGGGGCGTGGCATGGCGGAAGTCAAATCGCCCGTTCAACGCCGTGCCGAAGCGCTGGGAATTGAAGTCCGGACGCCCGTGAACTTCAGAAGCGAGGTGGATCGCGAGGCCTTCGCAGCGCTCAACGCCGATGCGGCCGTGGTCGTCGCTTACGGCCTGCTGCTGCCGAAACCGGTTCTCGATGCGCCGCGGCTCGGCTGTTTCAACGTTCACGCATCGAAGCTGCCGCGATGGCGCGGAGCAGCGCCGATCCAACGCGCCATCATGGCGGGCGATACGGTGACGGCCGTCAACATCATGCGGATGGAGCAGGGGCTCGACACGGGGCCTGTCTGCCTCGGCCGAGACGTTCCTATTTCTGGCAGCCTGACCGCCGGAGAGCTGCACGATGAGCTGTCGAAGCTCGGCGCGGCGCTGATGGTCGAAGCGCTTGTGAAGATCGAGGCGGGTGAGATCCAATGCGTGCCGCAGCCGGCCGAGGGCGCGACTTATGCCGCCAAGATCGGCAAGAGCGAAACGCGCATCGATTTCTCAAGGCCCGCCGGCGACGTCATCAATCACATTCGCGGGCTCTCACCGTACCCCGGTGCCTGGTTCGAGGTCACAATCGGCGGCAAGGCCGAACGGATCAGGGTCCTGACGGCGACAGTGGCTGACGGGACCGCCGAGCCCGGCACGCTCATCGACGATCATCTGACGATCGCTTGCGGCAGCGGCGCCATTCGCGTCGAAAGACTGCAGCGGGCAGGAAAGCAACCGATGGCTGCGGCCGACTTTCTTCGCGGCACGCGACTCGCGGCGGGTGTACGTCTCGCCTGTTAATCATAGGCGTGAAAGGCTCTGAGACTTTCTCGGTGTGAGGTTAATCTCTTCGTGTGATTCCTCGGTCCGGAGAACCAGTCGTGCTTTCAAAGTTTGCGCTTCGTCTTGTAGCCTGTGGTTCGGCGATGTGTGCGCTGGTGGCGTCGGCGAGTGCCGATAGCTTCACGACCCGGATCGAGACGCGCCCTTACTATGGCGCCGTCGTAACGCTCGAACATGGCGTTCGCGTCTATCGCCCGCTGCCGCCGGATCGCTATGTCGTCATCAACCCCGACCGGGTTCCGTTGTCGCTAAGCATCAGCGAAACGAACATCTACGGGCAGCGCGCACCAGCGATCTATGATGGCGGCGGGAACGTCTACACGGGCGATGGGCTCTACCACGCACCTGCTTGGGGCAGGGCTTACCAGTGGCGGCCGGGTTTCTATCGTATCGGCGGACCGCGAGGTGGCTTGCATCCGGGTCATCACGGCAAGCCGCACGCGGTTCAGCCGGCGCATTAGCGGATCGACGTGATAAAGGGGCGTTGAGCCGGTGCCCGGCAAAGGCTAGGGATGGCCGAAGCATTTTTTCAACCTGAGCCCGATGCCGCGCTACCGCATTACCATCGAATACGACGGCACGCCTTTCGTCGGCTGGCAGAGACAGGCCGAGGGCCTATCGATCCAAGGCCTGCTCGAAGACGCAATTCGTAAATTCACCGGTGAGACCGTCGGCGTGCGTGGCGCTGGCCGCACCGACGCAGGCGTTCATGCGCTGGGGCAGGTCGCGCATTTCGATTTAACGAAAGACTGGGATTCCGGGCGTGTACGCGATGCGATGAATTTTCATCTGCGTCCGCATCCGATCGGCGTGGTCGCCTCAGACGCCGTCGATGCCGCGTTCGACGCGCGCTTCAGCGCGGTGAAGCGCCACTACAGATACCGGCTTCTGACACGCCGCGCGCCGCCGATCCTCGACAAAAACCGTGTCTGGTGGACGATGCGCGATCTCGATGCCGAGGCAATGGCAGATGCCGCCAAGGCCTTCGTCGGGCGACACGACTTCACGACATTCCGCGCGGCGCAATGCCAGGCGCCCTCGCCCGTGAAGACGCTCGATGTCTTCGATATCACGCGTTCAGGCGACGAAATCGTTTGTGAGATTTCGGCGCGCTCGTTTCTGCACCATCAGGTGCGGTCGATGGTCGGCAGCCTGAAGCTCGTCGGCGAAGGGAAGTGGTCGCGCGCGGATATCGTTTCGGCGCTCGCGGCGCGCAATCGCGAGGCGTGCGGGACGGTGTCGCCCGCATCAGGCCTCTATCTCGTCGGTGTTGATTATCCCGAGGACGCCGTTACGACGTCTTCGTATCCTCCGTCACAATCGCCAGAAATTCCTGACGAGTGATCGGGTTGTCGCGGAATGCGCCAAGCATTCGGCTCGTCACCATGTCGGTGCCGGGCTTCATCACACCGCGCGTCGTCATGCAGTGATGCTCGGCCTTGATTACGACGGCGACGCCCTGCGGCTGCAGCACGTCCTGGATCGTGTTGGCGATCTGCGCAGTCATCTTCTCCTGGATCTGGAGACGCTTGGCGTAGGCATCGACAACACGGGCGAGCTTGGAGATGCCGACGACGCGGCCATCCGGAATGTAGCCGACCCAGGCGCGGCCGATGATCGGCGCCATGTGATGCTCACAGTGGCTTTCGAAGCGAATGCCGCGCAGCACGATCATCTCGTCGTAGCCTTCGATTTCCTCGAAGGTTTTCTGAAGGATCGACTCCGGGTCCTCGTTGTAGCCGCGGAAATATTCCTCGAACGCCTTCGTAACGCGGGAAGGCGTTTCCTCAAGGCCATCGCGCGAAGGATCGTCACCCGTCCAGCGGATAATCGTCTTGACGGCTGCTTCAACCTCGGCGCGCGTCGGCTTGTTATCTGAATTCATTGGAAAACACTGGTTGTTATTGGAAGGGGGGATCGTAGCACGGCTTTGGACGTCGGCCCTTATAGACCCATCGGATTCGAGACGGCAAACGTCACCTTGACGCCGGTAGGATGGGGGTCGCCGTTAGATGGGAACAGAGACGCGGTTTGTCGATATGGGACGCCTCTTGCAGTTAATATTGAGCACGGAGGGGATACGGCGCGCCTTTCCGGCCGGATCACCCTCCCCCCGGTCAATTTTTGCCTGTCAAAGCAGCGTGCCCCGCAGGACAAGCAGCGCGACGCTGAAATAGATCATCAAACCGGTCACATCGACGAGCGTGGCGACGAACGGGGCCGACGCGCTTGCCGGGTCGAAACCGAGGCGTTTCAGTACGAACGGCAACATGGAGCCCGCCAGGGAGCCAAAGGTCACGATGCCGACGAGCCCCAATCCAACCGTCAATGCCACCAGTTTCCAGTGCTCGCCGTAATCGAAGATGCCGAGCTGCTGCCACAGCGCGATGCGGGCCATGCCTATCACGCCGAGGATTGCTCCAAGCGTTAGTCCGGTCGGGACTTCTCTGACGGCCACACGCCACCAGTCGCGCAGGCGCAACTGGCCGAGTGCGAGCGCGCGAATGAGCAGCGACGTGGCCTGGGAGCCAGAATTGCCCCCCGAGCTCATGATGAGCGGGATGAAGAGGGTGAGCACGACCGCCTTTTCCAGTTCGTCGGAATAGTGCTGCATGGCGCTGGCCGTCAGCATTTCTCCGAGGAAAAGGGCGCAAAGCCATCCGGCGCGTTTCCGGATCATCTCCACGAAGCTGATTTGCAGATACGGCTCCGCGATGCCTTCGACGCCGCCGAACTTTTGAACGTCTTCCGTACTTTCAGCGAGGATCGCATCGACGACGTCGTCGACGGTCACGATGCCGAGGACGCGATGGCGCGCGTTCAAGACCGGGACTGCGAGAAGGTCGTGGATCGAGATCAGGCGCGCCACTTCTTCGCGGTCCGTATCGGGTGAAACCCAGACGGGATCACGGTCGGGCGCTATTTCGAGGATCGACTGATCGGGTTGTCCCATGATCAGCTGACGCAACGTGACCGTCTGCACCAGTGCGCGCGATAGTGGGTCGAGGACATAGATCGCGTAGATCGTTTCCCGCGTGTGTTCCACCTCGCGGATAAGCTTCAAAGTTTCGGCGACAGTGTAGGTCGAAGGAACGCTGACGAACTCGGTCGTCATGATGCTGCCGGCGGTGCCTTCCGGGTAGGCGAGCAGCAGTTTCAGGGATTGGGCGGTTTCGAAGTCGAGCAGGGTCAGCAGCTTGGTGCGGTCGGGCCCATCAAGCTGGCGGAGGGTGTCGGCCGCGCGGTCCGCGGACATGCCCTTGAGCACTTGGCCTGCGAATTCGTCGGGGAGTTCGAGGATGAGATCGCCGGCGCGCGCAAGTTCGGGCCGGTCGAATATTTCGACAACGCGATCAAGGGGTAATTCGGCGAGTATCGAGCCTGCCGTCTCGAGGTCCAGCTCATTCAGCTGGGCGACAATATCGGCATCGTGCTCTTCGAGCAGCTCGACCAAGACAATCGGATCGACGTCTTCACCCGATGCAGTGCGGATGTTTTCCATGGCTCACCTTCCGATCCGCCGTTGCAACGGATCGTGGCGAGCCGACCCGGAGGTCAGGCCACGAGCCGCAACGGCCGAAGCATTCGACTACTGTCGCCAGACAAGGGTTGGGTTCCTTCGAAATCGCGGCGCCGAATTCATGGCGGCCACAAGCCCACATGATCCGATTGACAATAAGAGTCAAGGGCAGAGGAAGCTGCTTTTTTGGGCGGCCTGACTGGCGGCTTTCGGTCGTCGATATGCTCAGACCGCTTCGCAAAAGATGTTTGCAAAGCCCTGGGCCTCTTGGTACGGCAGATATAATCTGTATACATACTATCTGAGTTCGCGAGTCTCGAAGGGCTAGCCGGCGGCCGGGGGGCATCCAATGCTTACACTCGTCATCAGCCTGCCTCTTTCAACGCAGCGTGAGGAAAAGATTTCGGCCGGGCTGCACGCCGCCGGGATGTCGTTTTCCATGCTTCCGGGCGTCGTCGGGCGCGAGCTTTCCGAGACAGAGATCGAGGCTTTTGCTCCCTTCCGGTTCATGCCGCGCTTCCGACGTGAGATCGGGCCGGCAGAGGTCGGATGCACGCTATCTCACAAGCTCGCACTCGAAACATTCCTCGCCCGCAGTGACGCGACGGCGCTGATCCTGGAGGACGACGCTGTGGTCCCGCCGAACCTCGGTGATGCGATTGCACATCTCGTCGATCGCCTGCCTCGGAATTGGGGTATCCTCAAAGTCGGCGGCATTGGGGGCGTCAGGGGGCGACTGCTGCAGGAAACCGCTGTTGGGAAGATCGTCGAGACGCATGCGACGACGGTTTGCGCGCATGCCTATGTCGTTTCGCGGCAGGGCGCGTCGCAGCTTCTGCGCCGGATTCTGCCGATCCGGTTTCCATATGACATCTATCTGCGAGACACGCACGTGCATGGCGCGAGGACGTTCGAGGTCGTCCCGACGCTCGTTGTGCAAGAGGATCTTGCCGGGTCACGGATCCAATGTGACCGGATGGAGAGGCCTCCCTCATCCGATCTGGGCAGCCTCATCGCCTACCGCGCCTGGAAACTCGGCCACGAAATCAGGCGGCGCGCCCATATCGTCAAGACGATCGGCTTCACCGCGGCGGTGGCGCCGAGCCGGATAACCCGACATTCTTAGCGAGCCAAGCGGGCGCTCCAACTCTTCGTTTAGTCCCGGGTCGGCCACCATATTTGACTTGGACGACTCCGCATGCCAAGGCATGCCTCCATGCAGTCATGTGCTTATTATTTTCGCTTCCGCCACCAAGGGGGACAGCTTCTCGAGGGCATCTAGCCCCGGGCTCCGGTGCATTTCGGCACGGGCTCGGGATGACTCGAAGGACTGACGTACGCCGTCTTTCAGACGAGCGACTTTTCCCACTCGAAAGCCAGCACCATGACCCGAAGCACCAGAACGGGGCGACCTCCCGTTCATCTCATCGATACCGAGGCGGACAATCTAACCAATCTAGCGTTGGGTGTGGCCGACACCATGCCCCAGGTCAGCGAACTGCTGATGAGCGAGATTGCGCGCGCTACCGTGCATAGAGCGGCGCGCATGCCTTCCGACGTCGTCACAATGCATTCGACCGTCGAATTCACCGACGAGGGGAGCGGCGCTGAACGCACAGTGCAGCTCGTTTACCCTGCGGAGGCAGATATATCGAACGGGCGAATTTCGATTCTCACGCCCGTCGGCGCAGGGCTGATTGGCTTGCGCGAAGGTCATTCGATCCGCTGGCCCGATCGCGAAGGGCGTGAACGGCAACTCACGATTCAAAAAGTCACGCAGCCCGCGCGGGGCGATTAAATTCATCAAACATCCAGCCGCCGCGCGTGGAGGCAATGCCCGCCATGGGGGGCGTTTGATTGCTCGCCGCCCTGGCTCGTTCCAATCGGAACATCCGGCGCACTTCTGGGTGCGACGGAGTCGCGGCGCGGAATCCAGATTTTCCAGAATTTTGAGCTTTTACGATGGTGCTGCCGGAGGGGATTGAACTCTCGACCTCTCCCTTACCAAGGGAGTGCTCTACCACTGAGCTACGGCAGCTGAAGACGTTTTGTGACCTCGAAGAATCGGACATGCCAGGGGCGTCGCGTTGGTACGCTCCTGCTTCGGGCGGGCGGACACTGCCACAAGGCTTGACGGCGAGCAAGACGGAAAGCCAAGCTGTTAGTGGACGACGCCGGCACGCTAAAATTGAAGGCCGGCATCGAGTTGTGGAGCGCGCGAGACCGGGCATGACGGGAAATTTCCAGCCAAAGCCGCCAGGAAATGCGGATAAGCCGAAAAGTTCCGGCAAGCTCACGCGCCAGGATCGGCTGGCGGAAGAGCTGCGCGCGAATTTGAAGCGGCGCAAGGCCGCGGCCCGCCGTCAGAGGGGGGAGGGCGGCGATCCGCCTCCGGACGAGGGCGGCGGCTAGGGCCTCATCTGTCGTAAAAGCCGCTTGCCGATGCGGTCTCTCAACCTTTAATCACGCTTGGCTTGTTTGCGCGGGTTCGAGATTCGCGCCCGTTTTTATCAATCGGAGACAATTGGCATACATGGATCGGATCAAAATCGTCGGCGGGAAGCCGCTACGCGGTAGCATTCCGATTTCAGGCGCCAAGAACGCGGCATTGCCGCTGTTGATTGCGAGCCTTCTGACCGAAGACCGCCTGACGCTCAAAAACGTCCCCAATCTCGCGGACGTCAACCTGCTGGTTCGCATCCTTCGGAATCATGGGGTCGATCTCGCGGTCGACGGCAAGCGGCCCGGTCCGACCACGCATCTCGGCGACACCATTCATCTCACGGCGCGCGATATCGTCGACACGACGGCTCCCTATGAGATGGTTTCGCGCATGCGGGCGAGCTTCTGGGTGCTTGGACCGCTCGTCGCGCGCATGCGCGAAGCGCGCGTTTCGCTGCCGGGCGGTTGCGCGATCGGAACAAGGCCGGTCGATCTGCACCTGATGGGGCTTAAGGCGCTGGGTGCGGAAATCGACATCGACGCGGGATACGTCATTGCGCGGGCGCCGAAGGGGCTTCACGGGGCGCGTATCGTGTTTCCGAAGGTGTCGGTCGGCGCCACGCATAACGTTCTCTTGG
This sequence comes from Hyphomicrobium sp., assembly GCF_019753045.1. Classification (GTDB taxonomy): domain Bacteria; phylum Pseudomonadota; class Alphaproteobacteria; order Rhizobiales; family Hyphomicrobiaceae; genus Hyphomicrobium_B. Next base: position 72,306 of record NZ_JAIELN010000011.1, on the reverse strand, counting down.
CGGCCGCGCTGGCCAAGGGCGAGACCGTTATCGAAAACGCGGCGCGCGAGCCTGAAATCGGGGACGTCGCCCTCTGCCTCAGCAAGATGGGCGCGAAGGTCGAAGGGATCGGCACGTCGGTGCTTCGGATCCAGGGGCGTGATCGTCTCGAAGGCGCAGTTCACACAGTGTTGCCGGATCGTATCGAGACCGGCACATTCGCGATGGCGGTTGCTGCGACGGGCGGGGACGTGACGCTCGAGGGTGCGCGTCTCGGCGATCTCAAGACTGCGCTCGAAATTCTCGCGAACACGGGGACGTCTATCCAGGAGACCGCAACGGGCGTTCGCGTTTCTCGAAACGGCGGGGGCATTGCTCCGGTATCGGTCGAGACGGAGCCGTTTCCAGGGTTCCCGACGGACCTGCAGGCGCAGCTCATGGCGCTTCTCACGCGGGCGTCGGGTACGAGCGTCATTCGCGAAACGATCTTCGAGAACCGCTTCATGCACGTGCAGGAACTGGCCCGCCTTGGTGCAGACATTCAGCTGCACGGCGATACGGCGACGATCACGGGCGTCAAAACGCTCAAAGGCGCGCCGGTCATGGCGACGGACCTCCGTGCTTCCGTTTCGCTCGTTATCGCCGGGCTTGCCGGAGAGGGCGAAACGGTGATCAACCGTGTTTACCATCTCGACAGAGGCTTCGAGCAACTCGAGCGGAAGCTCAGTGCTTGCGGCGCAGACATCGAGCGCCTCACCAGCAGCTGATCCGCTTGCTCTTGCGTTGCAGCTTTCGGCACGGCTTTGTAACACTCTGCGACCATAGCCACTGATCCAAGCCTTTTGGGGCCGCATAGCGGAGACCTTCGATACCGATGCCGGACCTCAAGCTCATCGCCTTCGATACGGACGATCTCGGCGTCATCTCCGCTCAATTGCAGGACGCCGTTCTGCGTGTCGGCGATATGAAATATTTGCCGAAGCAGAAGCGCTTCGTTGGCATAGCCAACAGGTTCGATTGGCAGAAGTTTGCGGAGGATGCGCAAGCGTCGAAAACCAAGATCGCTTCCGAGTACGAGCGACGCCGGTGCGCCGTTCGGTTCGAGCGTGTCAACGCCGTGAAAGTGCACGGATTTGACCTTCACGACAAAAGGGCGGCGCTGGCGTTGCTCGCCATGACTTACGAGCCGACAGCCGGCTCAGAATCGCCCGAAGGCGATGTCACGTTGACATTTTCCGGCGGTGCGGCCATTCGGCTGGGCGTCGAGTGTATCGAGATCGAATTGAAGGACCTCGGGGCAGCCTGGGCTACTAAGCGCCCGCCGGAGCATCCCGAGGACGCAAGCTGATTTCGTTCGACCGCTTGCCTTAAGGAACGATGCCCGATGCCTGTGCGGCTGAATAGCAACGACAAGAATTTCGAGACTCACTTTGTGGAGCTTCTCGGGTTGAAGCGCGAAGTCTCGACCGACGTCGACAACGCGGTTCGCGCAATCATCGATGATGTCCGGGCGCGCGGCGACGCGGCGCTCGTTGATCTCTCGCTCAAATTCGACAGGCTCGATCTTCGCAAAACCGGTATAGCGGTGACTGCCGCCGAGGTCGAAGCCGCCTATGCCGCGTGCTCGAAAGAAACGCTCGATGCGTTGATTTTCGCGCGCGATCGCATTGCCGATCATCACAAGCGCCAGCTGCCGTCGGACGATCGCTACACAGACGCGGCCGGCGTCGAACTCGGTCACCGCTGGACAGCGGTCGAGTCCGTTGGGCTTTACGTTCCGGGTGGTCTTGCATCCTATCCGAGTTCCGTTCTGATGAATGCCGTGCCGGCGCAGGTCGCAGGTGTTCCGCGCATCGTCATGGTCGTGCCGTCGCCGAGCGGTGAACTCAACCCGCTTGTTCTGGCGGCCGCGAAAATTGCGGGCGTATCGGAGATCTATCGCATCGGCGGCGCGCAAGCCGTTGCGGCGCTGGCCTACGGCACGGAGACGATACGGCCGGTCGTCAAGATCGTCGGACCGGGCAATGCGTGGGTCGCGGCGGCGAAGCGGCAGGTGTTCGGCACGGTCGGCATCGATTCGATCGCGGGCCCGTCCGAAGTTTTGGTGATTGCGGACAAGAACAACGATCCGGAGTGGATCGCTTCAGATCTTCTCGCGCAAGCCGAGCACGACACGGCTGCTCAGTCGATTTTGATGACGGACGACGAGGCATTCGCCGAAGCTGTCGAGCAGGCTGTTCGCCGCCAACTCGGGACGCTGCCGCGCGGAAATATCGCGGGTGAGAGCTGGAACACGTTTGGCGCCACAATCATTTTAGGATCGCTCGGAGAGGCTGTTCCTTTGGCCGACCGTATCGCGGCCGAGCATTTGGAAATCGCGACGGCGGATGCGGAAGATCTCGCGATGCGCATTCGAAACGCCGGGGCAATTTTCATTGGCAGCGTGACGCCCGAGGTCATCGGCGATTATGTTTCCGGTTCCAACCACGTTCTTCCGACGGCGCGCAGTGCGCGTTTTTCATCGGGCCTTGGAGTTCTGGATTTCATGAAGCGAACATCGATCCTGAAACTCGATCGTGCCGCTCTCGAGAAAATCGGACCTGCGGCCATGACGCTCGCTCGCGCCGAAGGATTGGAAGGCCACCGCCGCTCTGTCGAAATCAGGCTCGAAAAGGCAGGCTGATTTTCGATGGATCAAACGGTCGCCGCTCAAGAGAAAAGCCGGGATCGCCTCGTCGAAATTACGCTCGATGCGAAATCGCTCGGGCGGGCCAACTCGAATATCGAGCACGAACGGGAAGTCGCGATCTTCGACATTCTTGACGGTAACGCATTCCGCATCGAGGGCATCGATGCGGGCCCGTACAAGCTTCATCTCTCGCTTACGGACGACCGGCTTTCGATGGCGATCAGTCCTTCGAGCGAAGCGGAGACCGTGGAGCAAACGGTTGCGCTGACGCCGCTGAAGCGCATCGTCAAAGATTACTTCATGATCTGCGAGTCCTACTACGAGGCAGTCAGAACCGCGCCTCCTGCTCGCATCCAGGCTATCGATGTCAGCCGGCGGGGGCTTCACGACGAGGGCAGCGCGTTGCTCAAGGAAAAGCTGCTGCCGCGGATCATCGTGGATGACGATACCGCGCGCCGGCTCTTTACGCTCGTGTGCTCGTTGCACTGGAAGGGCTGACGTCCGCGCTCTTGCGGCTGAGCAAAAACCAGGACTCCTGCGGTCCCACACCCTTTATTTCGATTAGGCCGCGCGGTTCGATCGAGAACGCATCGCGGAGCGCCGCGCAACACGACGGGCAAATGGCGATACGGCCCGGTACGCTCGATTGTTCGAGACGGCTCGCGAGATTGACCGGATCACCCCAGACATCATAGCTGAATTTATTCTTGCCGATGATGCCCGCCATCATCGGGCCGCTCGCCATGCCGACGCGGACATTGAGCGGAACGTTCTCTGCGGCGCTGACCTCCTGCACGACAGCGACCAGATCGAGCGCCATCGCAGCCAATGCGTGCGCATGGTCTTGACGGGCGATCGGCACACCGGACGCGACCATGTAGGCGTCGCCGATCGTTTTGATTTTCTCGACGCCGTGGCGCCCGGCGAGCTCGTCGAATGCGCTTACGAGCTTGTTCAATAGCGCGACCGTTTTTTCCGGCCCAAGTCCGCGGGCCATGCTGACGAAGCCGGTGATGTCTGCAAACAGAACGGAGGCTTCGGAGAATCCATCGGCAATGGTCTCGCCCGGCGACGCTTTGAGGCGCTCGACGACGCTGTCGGGCAGGACGTTGCGAAGCACGGATTCCGTTTCGGCTTTCGCGCGCTCGAACAGGCTGAAGGCGTAGTACACGCAGGCCGCGATGAGGCCGAATGTGGTCACGGCGCCCTGGACGTAGAGGGAGCTTATGATCTTTTCATCCGCCTGGAGTTGGGCGGCTTCCATCGGAAATTGAAACCACGCGATCAAATGCAGGAGGAGCGCGGCGACGACGATCGCGATGATGAGCCAGAAACGCCTGGCTTCGAAAATGACGAAGGGCGCGGCCGCCGCCACGACGTATTGCAACGGCGCGCCGCCGAGGCGTCCGAAGAAGGCCGTGAAGCCGATGAGCGCGACGAATTCCGCGACCACCAGGAGAAGTCCTCCCGCAAGCTCGTTGATCCGGTGCATCAGGGGAACGAGCGAGACGATGAATGCGAGGGCGAGGTTGGTATAGACGACGGGCATCATCTCCTTGTTGCCCGATGCCCAAAGCTGCATGGCGTAGATGAAGGTCGTCACCACGACGAGGGACGAGAAGACGTTGACGATCTTCAGACGACGCTGAATGTCCGGCGGGTAGCCGTGTATGCCGAGGCTCGCAATGCGGCGGACGAAGGAACGGATCAGGCGAAACGCGCCGAGCACCGGCGCGAGCAGAATCGCCTGCCGTGCTCGCCGTTGATGCCGATCCATGATCGTCATACGCGTGGCCCCGCGAATAAGTGCAAGGGCGGCTATTCCTTTTCGTCGAGCCGGCCAATGCCGCTCAACGCCGCGATATCACACACGACCTGTTGACCCCGGCGCTCTATCGCGCCCTCGGATTCGAGTAAGCCCAAAGCTGCGTTGACCTTTGGGCGGCTCGCGCCGACGAGAAGAGCAAGCTCGCTTTGCGAAATCGGAAGGGGAAGGGAGATCTTCTCGGCTTTGCTCGTAGGATCTTTCTGGCGCACGGCGGCGAGGAAGAAGCGTGCAAGCCGCGCTTCGATCGGATGCAAGGCGATGGCTTCGAGCTGTTCATCGGCGTCGCGCAGCCGGCCGGCAAGAAAGCGAACGGCTGCTTCACCGACGGCTGGGCGCGTTCCGAGCAAACGGAGAAATGCAGCTTTCGAGAGCATCAGCGTCTCGACTTTGTTTACGGCCGTCGCGTCTGCCGATCGTGGCCTTCCGTCGAAGACCGCCAGTTCTCCGAAAATCGAAGGGGATTCGACGTGGGCGAACGAAAGCTCACGTCCGTCAGCGGTCAGGACCGACAGCCTGACCCGGCCCTTTGTTACGATGTGGAGCTCAGAGCCCGCCTGGCCGCGCGAGAAAATGATCTGGCCCGGCTCGAAGGCAGCGTCCCGCAATTCCAGGGCGACGGCCTTACGGCTCGGTTCGTCGAGGGCGCCGAAAAGTGGCGTTCGAGCAAGGAGGTCCGCAGGGTCTGGTTTCAGAGCCATTGCCGCCATCAATTTTGTTAAAGAATGCGCTATTCATGCCCTGTTTTGTTTTCAACCGCAACGCAGGCGGACTTGCTAAGGGTGGAATGCCTGCGCCATTGTCGGAAAAAGGCCGCGCCGCCTCACCTTAATTATCCCGTGGTCAAAATCATGAGTCTTATGAGCAGCTTCCTTCCCTCCTTTGCACGCTCCGAAGCCCCCGGCCGCGAGACATTGCGCCGTTCGCTGGTGCGCGAGATGGCGTCGTCCAAAACGGAGATCGAGCGTCCGCAGCTTGTTCTGGCAAGCGCCAGCCCCCGGCGCGTGACGCTTCTGGCACAGGTTGGCGTGACGCCAGACGCCTTGCGGCCTGCCTCCATTGACGAGACGCCGAAGCGGGGCGAGATGCCGCGAGCGCTCGTTTCGCGGCTTGCGCGGGCAAAGGCGGAGGTTGCGCGCGATCAAATCGCGAATGACCGGGATCTGGCGGGGGCCTACATCCTCGCGGCCGATACGGTCGTCGCGATGGGGCGTAAGGTCTTGATGAAGCCGACGCACATCGAGGAGGCGATGGCGTCTCTACAACTTCTGTCGGGGCGCACCCACAAGGTCCAGACCTGCATTTGTCTGATCACGCCCGATGATCGGGTCCGCACGAAGATCGTCGATACGCGGGTGCGGTTTCGCTATATCAACCGGTCGGAGCTTGAATCCTATATCGCCTCGCGCGAATGGCGCGGCAAAGCTGGAGGCTACGCCATTCAGGGGCTTGCCGGCTGTTTCGTGCAGCGGCTCATCGGTTCCTACACGAATGTGGTCGGGCTGCCCCTGACCGAGGTCGTCAGCCTCCTCAACTCGGAAAAATTTCCGATCCAGTACAATTGGCTGAAATACGCAGAAGTCGATCGCGATTGAGCGCGCCATGTCAGCGTCCCGCTCCGCCAGCAAGCCGTTGCGTTGTCCTATTTGCGGGAAGGAGGCGGTCGAAGCCTATCGCCCGTTCTGCTCGAAGCGCTGCGCCGACATCGACCTCGCGAAGTGGTTCAGCGGCAGTTATGCGATCGGCGGCAGGGAAGAAGACGAGGGCGACGACCCGGCCGCGAAAGATCCGTCCCAGCGACCAAATGGCGAGGACGAAGAAGACTGAAAACATGTCGTATTGAGGCGCTTGCATCCTGCGGATCACGCCCCTATAAGACGCCTCTACTTCGCACGGGCTCAACGCCGCGGAGGCAGGCCCAGGTAGCTCAGTTGGTAGAGCATGCGACTGAAAATCGCAGTGTCGCTGGTTCAATTCCGGCCCTGGGCACCATAGCCCCTCGAGATCACCCTCAAAGATCGGCCCCGCGAGATCAGCCACACGTGATCTCGATGTGAGATCGCTGAAATTTCACCGGCCTGAGAAATCACGATCGAACGATCACGCGGAGCTAGCGCGTGACCGGATATCTGTCAGGCGCAGTCATTTCTGCGCGTCAGGGGGCGTTACGCCCAACCGCTTCAGGCCCTCGGATGCTGCGAAGAGCGTCGGCTCGAGCGCCAACGCGGCGCGAAAATCGGCAATGCTGGCTTCGCGTTCGCCAAGCATTTCATTGGCCAACGCCCGGTTGAGGAGGGCGGGAGACATGTCGGGCGCGATTTCAAGCGCCCGGGTGAAGTCGGCTTTCGCCTGCTTCGGCTTCCGCAAGTCGAGGTAAACGTTGCCGCGATTGTAGTATGCGAAATTATTTTTCGAGTCGGCATGTATGGCCGCGGTGAAGTCTGCCAGCGCCTTCGCCATTTCCTTACGTTCCGCGCGGGCGATGGCCCGATTCATATAGGCCATCGAAAGAGCGTCGCTAAGCATCGTGCGCTGGATAACTTCGGTGCATCCCCGAATTTTCTGGGTCAGATTGGTCGCGTCGTTGCAGTCTTCCGTGGAGTCCGCGCGAGCGTCTACCGATGTAATAATGAGAATGGCCGTTGCCAGCTTGAGTACGCGGTTCACCAGGGATGCCTTGTCGCTTGGGGGTCAGCTAACGAATAGCGACCGAACTTGCGCCGTCGTCAATACTACTTCGCAAGGGGGCCGACGGTTTCACGCCAGCTCCGAGGTCAAGCCAGTGTCTTCGCAGTGGAATTAAATTTTCATGACCCAAATCAAATAACGGCGCGTCTTCGTTCGCCTGCCGATGGCGTTTGCAACATGTCGGCGTTTGCAACATTAGGTCCAGCAAACGGCCGTTGTGCAATCTCGCGTATGTCCGGCAGCGGCAGCCACATGGAAAGCGCAATCACAACCCAAGTCTCGCGCATGCAAATTTGAGATTCTCTCAAAGGAATGAATCGATGGGCATACTTGGATGGATGAGTAAGCGCGCACCGCAGGTGCCTGAAGACGTCTCTGAGCCGCCGCCGTCAAATAACGAGCCGCGGCCATCAAACAAGCGGCCGAAAGTCGACAAAGACGCTGCCGCCGAGCGGGCCCGGAAAAACAGCCCGTGGCGCTTCGATGACGGGCCGTCCCGGCGCCCTGTCGGCGACACGAAAAAATAGCGCTGGGATTTCTAGCCGCTAGTATTTGGCCGGACCTCCACGTAGTGTCGCGCGCAGAACCGGGTGGGGCGTTTCCGCATACTCACGCGTTGTCTTTACGAGCCTTTCTTCATGTATCGCAAGCGGCGTGATCTACATCGGCTGAGACTGCCCGGAGGCGATTTTCCTCGCGCGATGGCGGAGCCCGGGGCTCCGCCGGTTCCAGTCCGCGCCTCCGCCGGATTGTTCCATATTGAGGCTCCCTCCGGCCCATTCGCCGGGCGGTCCACGGATGCCGGTCGATGAGCGTCAGAATCGCGATCGCCAACCCGAAAGGCGGCGTGGGCAAGTCGCTGACCACCATGATGCTCGCAGACGGCTTGGCACTCTCCTACGGTGCGCGGGTGCTCGTTCTCGACGCCGATCCGCAAGCCGGCGTCACGAAGGCACTCCTCGGCATCGACGCGGAGCAGCAACTCACCCAACGGCAGATTGGCCTCGCGGCCATGCTGCGAGCTTTCGTCAGCGGCCGGAGCATGCGCCTTGCCGCCCATCGTGTGGCGGCAGGCGATTTGATCGAGTTGCACGACAGGCAAGCGGGTTTCATCGATCTTTTGCCGTCCAATCACGAACTTCTTCGCGAGATGGCCGATTTCGAGCACGTGGCGCGGCGAAAGAAGCGCAAGGATCGTCTCGATGTCCTGTTATCGGATGCTTTGAGATCAGAGCTTTCGAAAGTCGAACCGAACTACGACGCCGTTCTGATCGATTGTCCGGCGGGGCCCGGCGTGCTTGGGCTCGCGGCCATGAGGCTGGCCGAGCACATAGTAGCCCCGACGAGCCTTGAGACGAACGCGTATTCGACCCTCACGGATTTCTTGAAATTCATTCTTGCCGACGATCTCGATCTTGCGTCGCAGGTGAAAGTCCATCCGCTCATCACGCAGTATCAGGCAACGAATACCGTGCAGCGCGAGATGCTGCATCACATCAAGCAGGGCCTGCACCATCTCAACGCAATTGCGAGGCCCGTGCCCTACACAAGCGCGCTTCAGAATGCGGCTACGCATCCAGGGCTCGGCGTGTTTCGCGCGGCGCGCGACAAATACGGAAGTGCGCTGCCAGAGGTCATGGCGTTGACAAAGGCCGTGGTTGAAAGAATTAGTCCAGGCGCGTGAGTGTCGAGAGTTATCTCACCGTGGCGCGAGGACCCGGCCGCCTTCCCGCGCCAAGACTTGCCGAACCTCAGTGCTCGACCCGACGTCGATGATTTCCACCGGCAAGATTTTTGTTTCGTCGGCTGTCGTTTTCAGCCAGCGAAGCCCTGCGAGTTCGCATGAGGCGAAAAAAAATCTTTCGATCGCATGTGCGAGCGTGCCGTCTATTTGGCCTTGCTCCGCCGGAAACTCTTTCAGGCTCAAATCGAGATTCAGCAGTGGCTTCAGGGCAGCCGGGCGGCACCAGAACATCGATCCGGATGGGAAGTCCAAATAGTTGAACGCGTATTTATCGCCCAGCAATTTGGTGCAGAGCCCGTCGGCAATTTTTAGATTGTCTCTCCAGCCAACGCCTTTGACAGGGCCAAAATGTTCCGGGGCAATCATCCCTAATTCCGGGATGTCTTGGAACGACGACAATATGGATTGGGTGCGATCCCGCGTTCCTATCAGAGCATCAAAAATGTATTGACGCCAATCTGTGAGCGTCGAAGAAAATACCGACTTCTTGCCGTGAATGAATAAAACCACATCGTACTGATTGAGCTTGTCGTTGAAGGCCATCAGCTTCGGCGCGATATCCCTGCCAACATTCGGAAATTCTCGAACGACGACGTTCGATGCTGTGCTTGACGAGAGCGCGGCTTCAATGCGGCTTTTCTTTTCCGCGGTGTCGGTCGATACGAGAAGATCGAACTTCGTGGGAATGACCGCGAGGCGCGTCCCTATTTCCTCGGCGAGGTCATCATAATAGAGGTGGCATACGACGGCGACCCTCATGGGTTGCGAGTGCCCATCGCGATCAATGGGCCGGTCTTCGGGAAAGCGTATGCAATGGTCGTCCTGCGGAGTTTTCCGCGGATGCATCCACTTTTCGAAAGGCAATTCGTCATCGATCCAGGCGTTCGCTCTTTCAAAAGAGAGGCGGCGCTTTCGCTGATTTGCCGGATGGCGAAGAGCTGCACGCAGGAAGATCGCCAGGCTCGCGGCGCGGCGGCTGTATTTGGCGAGTTGAAAAATTGGTGCGGGTGTTTCGAAGATCCGTTGAGGCCTCATTCGGCTAATCCACTCCGCGAGCACTACGCTTCGACTATGCTCTCGTTACGTTGCAGCAGGCGTCTCGGCAAGGAATCTAGAGCCGTACAGTGAGCAATCCACAGCCTAAATGAGACTGCTGACTCTCGCAGATGTTTCAGAGCCGGCTGTGTTTACGGAGACGATGCCGCTTGTTCGGCCGGCCGTTGCGAGTTCGTAGAAATCGTCCGCTGAGCGAGCAACTTCGCTGAGTGCAAATTTTTTTGCGCAAAATTCTCGTGCAGTCTCGCCAAGCCGAACACACAGGTCCCGATCGAGGAGGAGTGTGTGCAAGTGCGCAGCAATGTGATCGGGCGTGAAGTCCAGAGGCAAGATCAGAGTGCCGGCCGGTGAAATTTCGGCCATTCCCCCGGTGCCTGAGCTGATCACGGCACAGCCTGCGGCGTGCGCTTCGAGAGCCGTGCGGCCAAAGGGTTCCTGCCATCTGGAAGCAACGATTGCGATTGCCGCGTTCTCATAGCGCTCTTTCACCACGGCGAAAGGCAGGCTCAGTTCTACCGTTATCTTGCTTTCGAAGGGGCGAATGACAGCAAGAACTTCCTCCAGATAGGCCGGGAAGCGTTCCGGTTCGCTGAGGATGAAACGCGCCCGCCAGCCGGGCTGCTTTTTCAAGACGGCGGCGACCGCCAACGCCGCCTCCTTAATTCCTTTTTCGGGGGCTGCGCGCCCAACGCAAATGATCTCGTCGAGCTTGTGCTTCGACGGCCGCCATTGTGAAAAATCGAGGCCGTTGTAAACGACGGACGTCGGCAGGCGGACCTCTGGCCAGTCCGCGTCGAACGTCTTCCGGCAAAAGTCGCTGACGAAAATCATACCGGCGAGCCCGCGATATTGCCGGAGCTTAAACTGCCGCCGAAGCCAATTGAATAAACTGCCCGTTGGAACGGGCTTGATCATGTTGTGTTTGTGAAGAAGCACCGGGACGCGGGTGCGCGAGGCGAGCGCAGCGGCTGTCGGAAGATGTTGTTGCACAACGATAAGATCCGGCGATATGCGCGCAACTTCGCGCAGCGCAAACGCCACCTTGCGGCGTCGTGAGTCGTCGACGGCACGTGAGTAGGTCATCACGTCGATGCCGGGAAAGAGTGTTTCGTTCTCGCAGCAGATGACCGTCGTCGTTTGGCGGTACCGGCTCGCCGCGACGAGATCGCGAACGCAGAGGTCAATCGAGGATGCGTTGCTCGGACCGAAACGCATATGCCGGGGTAAAAACATCAATATGCGCATAATATGAACCGTCGGCCTGCAATCTGTTGAGATCAAATAACTTGAAAGCGAGGCTAATTCATTATCAATACACGCGCCCGTCCGCGGGAATAAAGCCTACGTAGCTCTCAGCGGCGGAGTCAAGATAGTACTCCCATCGCGCCGGATTTGATACCAGCAACGTTACGTAGAGAAACAAAAGGCGTGAATACAACATTGGAGCGGTCGTAATCAGTTTTTCGTGCCGCATCCATTTCAGCGCCCGCGAAACGATCTTCCTCATCGTGATGTATCTGTATTCCTCATCGAATTTGGAGGCGCCAAACTCTTTGAGTATCTGAATGGTTTGAAAATAAGTGAGGGCTTCGTTCGCGGATAGCCGTTTGCTGCTTTGAACGAGTTGGTGGCAGACGGCCGTGTCGATCCTTGCAACTCGAGAGTGCTCAAAGACCGGCAGTGCGAGAGCGAGATCCTGGCACGAAATCAAGTCCTCGTTGAGCCGAAGAGAAGCGGGAATGCTTCGGCGTCGTATCAAGGCCGCTGTCGGGATGTGATTGAAGTCTCTAATCGCGTATTTCAGCGGATCGGACACTATCGTTGCAGTCGATCGATGCTGCTCGCCGAGTTTGGCTGGTCCGCCGGCCAATGGTTCCGGCCCGTAAGTCGACGTCGAGCCGAAGACATAATCGGCGTCATTGTCCATGGCGACTCGCATCATGAACGACGTCGATCCGATGATGAGAGGATCATCGCAATCGATGATGCGCAGCCACTCCCCGGTCGAGGATGCGATCAGTTGATTGGTGACGTTGAAAATGCCCCGATTTTCCTGACGCCGGCACGTGATGCGGGGATCTCTCGCACTGAACTCGCGGATGAGAGGCCACGACGAATCCTTCGATCCATCGTCGATGATCAAAACGTCCCCGCCGGTCACGGCGAGCTCAGCGGCAACGCTTTCCAGCACCGAGACGAGATATTCGGACTTGTTATATGAGCTGACTAGATAACTAACGGGCATTGCTGCGGTGATGGCCCCATTGCTTGGAATGGTTCTAATTTTGCGCGGCGAGCCGTTCGCCGTATCGAGCACTTCAAAACACCCGTTCAAATAACGTGAGAATTGCGGACGGGCCTACTAGGTTCGCGATGCGCGGCAGTGGTGTCAAGTTCGTTGTCAGGCCGTGCTCTTTTCGGCGGATCAAATGGCTTGCTCAACCGTTCGTAAAGGCGGCAACGGCAGACGCCGCAGAAACGGGCTTCGATCAGGTGAACTAGACCAATTGGCGTGACGCATCGAGCACACGGTGACGAATGTTGCCGGCCTTCGCGCACGCTCGTGTCAGTCTGGGATTGTTCTTTCAAGGCTCGACATGCGAACTATTCGCCACCGGCACATAGGGAGGCCGAACAGTCACTTGGAAATCTCGCGTGCGAATAACTGAACTCGATATCCCCGGCTTGATCGTAATCACACCAAAGCGCTTTCAAGATACGAGAGGATTTTTTACTGAACTTTATAACAGTAAGGCACTCGCAGAGGCTGGCATCCGGGATGTGTTCGTTCAGGATAACTTTTCTCTGTCCTCGAAGACCGGCACGGTCCGGGGCCTGCATTTTCAAGTTCCGCCCTATTCTCAAACCAAGCTCGTTCGCGTCAGCCGCGGCCGCATTCTCGACGTCGCCGTAGACCTCAGGCCATCGTCGCCGACTTATCGACGGCATGTATCCATTGAGATATCGGCTGAGAATGGGCAGCAGTTATATATCCCTGACGGCTTTGCGCATGGCTTTTGCACGCTGGAACCCGACACCGAGGTCGTTTACAAAGTTTCCAGTCACTACGCTCCTGGGGCAGAAGCAGGCGTTTTATGGTCCGATCCGGAGCTCGGTATTGTATGGCCGGTCAACGCAGGGGATGCGGTCGTCTCGGACAAGGATGCAAAGCTTCCTTTGCTGAGAGACATCGCGGGGACAGTTTGAACGTCATTTGAACGCGGGGGCGGGGGATGAGAGTCATTGTTACGGGCGGAGCCGGATTTATCGGCTCGGCACTCGTTCGCTACCTCGTCCTGGACCGGGGCTGGGACGTGCTGAACGTCGACAAGTTGACGTATGCCGCCAACTTGCAGTCGCTCTCGTCGCTATCGGATAAATCAAACTACCGGTTTGTCCTTGCAGACATTTGCGATGCCGATGCGATCAATCGGGTTTTCACGGAATTCCGGCCGGATGCCGTGATGCATCTCGCCGCTGAAAGCCACGTCGACCGGTCGATCACGTCTTCCGCCGAATTCATCAAAACGAACATTCTCGGCACTCACGTCCTCCTCGAGGCCAGCCGCCATTATTGGAATGGGCTTGGCGCGGAAGGACGCAAGGTTTTCAGATTTCTGCATGTATCGACCGACGAAGTTTATGGCAGCCTCGACGACGGCGGCTTCTTCGTCGAGAGCACGGCTTACGATCCGAGATCGCCTTATTCGGCAAGCAAAGCGTCGTCCGATCATCTCGTGAGCGCTTGGCGAGAAACCTACGGGCTCCCGGCGCTGATCACGAACTGTTCAAACAATTATGGTCCGTATCATTTCCCGGAAAAGCTCATTCCGCTTGTTCTGCTCAATGCGCTCGAGAAGCGGCCGCTGCCGGTTTACGGCGACGGGCGGCAGGTCCGGGATTGGCTCTACGTCGAGGACCACGTGAAGGCTCTTACGTCGGTTCTCGAAAGAGGCCGCGTAGGCGAGACATACAATATCGGCGGGCGAGCGCCTATGGAGAACATCTCGGTGGTCGAGCGGATATGCGATGCCCTCGACAGCCTTCGGCCAAGCGGGGAGACGCGCCGAAGCCTTATTACATTTGTTCCCGATCGCCCCGGACACGACAGGCGTTACGCGATCGATCCCGGCAAGATCGAGACGGAGCTTGGCTGGCGCGCTGAGAAGACCTTCGACAGCGGCATCGCGGCGACTGTCGAATGGTACTTGAGCAATGAGTGGTGGTGGCGGCCGCTGCGCGAGAAAGTCTACGCGGGGAACAGGCTTGGCTTGCTCCAGACGCCAAGGCCGGATGACGTCGCGCTGGCGGAGTCGGTCGTGTGACCAGCGACGAGCGAAGCATACTCATCATCGGTCAGCACGGTCAGGTCAGCAGATCTCTTATCGAGTTGTTGGAGGCCGGCGGCCAGCGTTTCACTGTCGTCGGGCGGCCGGAGGCCGATCTTCGCGATCCGCAATCCGTGAGACGCGCCATTCTCGCGGCTCGGCCGAGCGTCGTGGTCAATGCGGCAGCCTATACGGCCGTCGATAAGGCAGAAGACGAACCTGATGCCGCTTTCGCCGTAAACGCCGCTGGTGCGGAAGCTGCCGCAAAGGCAGCCGCGGATGTCGACGCGACGATCATTCATTTCTCGACCGACTACGTGTTCGACGGCAGCAAGCGCGTGCCTTACGTCGAGACAGATCCCGTGGCGCCGCTCGGAATTTACGGACGCAGCAAACAAGAGGGCGAGGATCGCGTCGCTCAAGCCAATCCGAGGCACATCATTCTTCGCACCGCTTGGGTCTTCAGCCCGTTCGGAAGCAATTTTGTCAGGACCATCCTGCGCCTGAGCGTGGAACGCCCGGAAATCAAAGTCGTCGCCGATCAGCGCGGCAACCCGACGTTCGCACCGGACCTGGCGGATCTTGTCAGCCAACTCATTCCTCCCGCGAGCACATCCTCGCCGGACCCGCGGATGTTCGGTGTCTTTCACGCAGTCAATCGCGACGAGACGACATGGTTCGGCTTTGCGCAGGCGATCATCGAGGGCGCGGCGCGCCGTGGCGGGCGCGATGTCGGGGTTCTGCCGATCGGCACCAAAGATTATCCGACCAAGGCTTTGCGTCCTGCCTACTCGGTGCTCTCGACGGAAAAGCTCCGCGACGTCTACGGGCTTGAACTCCGGTCGTGGAGAGAAGCGCTTTCCGATTGCCTGGATCGGCTCGCCGGTCCTCCCCGCGAGGAAGCGGCGGAACATTCGCAAAAGATAAATAGCGCCGGGAAATTCGCATGAGCACGCGCACATGAGCACCCTCAAGGGCATCATCCTCGCGGGCGGCAGCGGCACGCGCCTTTACCCGCTGACGCTGACGATCTCGAAGCAGCTGCTTCCCGTCTACGACAAGCCGATGATCTATTATCCGCTGTCGACGCTGATGCTGGCCGGCATCAGGGATATCCTGATTATCACGACGCCACAGGACCAGATCCTTTTTCAGACGCTTCTCGGCACGGGCGAACAATTCGGGCTGAGCTTGAGCTATGCGGTGCAACCGGCTCCCGAGGGACTCGCGCAGGCTTTCATCATCGGCCGCGATTTCATCGGTGACGACCGATGCGCGCTCGTCCTCGGCGACAACATCTTCTACGGCCACGGGTTCGGCGAACTGTTGCGTAGCGCAGCATCCCGCGAAGACGGCGCATCGGTTTTCGCTTATGAGGTGGCTGACCCCGAACGCTACGGCGTCGTGACGTTCGATAAGGCAGGTCACGCCAAGGCGATCGACGAGAAACCGCGAAAGCCGAATTCCAACTGGGCGGTAACGGGTCTTTATTTCTACGACAAGCAGGTCGTTGACTTTGCGTCGCGCGTGAAGCCTTCGGCGCGTGGCGAGCTCGAGATCACGACGCTCAATGAAATGTACCTCGCAGCGGGCGCGCTTCATGTCGAGCGCATGGGGCGGGGGTATGCCTGGCTCGATACCGGTACATTCGACAGCTTGAGCGATGCGGGCGAATACATCGCAACGATCGAGCGCCGTCAGGGCCTCAAGATTTCATGCCCCGAAGAAATCGCCGTGCGCATGGGGTTCATTTCGCCGTCGGACCTGGAGCCCTGGCTTGGCCGCCTCGGAAAGAGCCCTTACGCCGAGTACGTCCGGCGCGTCATCGCCAGTATTTGATCGCCAACAGTCAAAGGCAGCCGGCGTGCGCCCGGGATGCCGCCAAAATGCCGCGGCTTGCTCTTCGGGGGGCATGACCGTATGGAAGCGGGCGTAACTCTCGGACGGCTGTCCCTGATTTGCCGATCCACCGGTTCATATATGAAAGCTACGTGCGTGACGGTCAAAGTCGCCGCCTTCTATAAATTCGTCGAGATCGACGAGCCCGAGACGCTGCAGGCAAGCCTACGCGAGCTTTGCGCGGCGCGCGGAATTTTGGGCACGATCCTGATTGCAGCTGAGGGCATCAACTCCACCGTTTCGGGTGCCGGGAATGATATCGATGCTCTGATCGAGGCGCTCGTAGCGGAGCCGAGATTTTCGGATCTGATCGTCAAATATTCGCAGGCGAGCGCGCATCCGTTTCAGCGGCTGAAGGTGAAGATCAAGAAGGAGATCGTGACGTTCGGCGTTCCCGATGCCCGGCCTTCCATCGCAACCGGCACGTTCGTCGAGCCCCACGCGTGGAATGCCCTGATTGCCGACCCGGATGTTCTCGTGATCGATACGCGGAACGATTATGAGTTCCAGGTCGGCACATTCGAGGGTGCGCATAATCCGGAAACGCGGGCATTCAACGAATTCCCCGATTATGTAAAGCGGGCGCTTTCGGACGACCCGAAACGTAAGATCGCGATGTTCTGCACGGGCGGCATTCGCTGCGAAAAGGCTAGTGCCTTCATGCTTCGCGAGGGCTTTTCGAACGTCTATCAGCTCAACGGCGGCATTCTGCGTTATTTGGAGCAGGTTGCGCCGGAAGAAAGCTTATGGCGTGGCGAATGCTTCGTTTTCGATGAGCGGGTCGCGCTGGAGCACGGGGTTCGCGAGGGGCATCACACGCTCTGCTCCGAATGCGGATTTCCGATCAGGCGGCCGAGCGGGGACGGCGAAACCGCGGTCTGTTCTGGTTGCCGCGAAACAATGGTCAACGCGGACTAAATCCAGCCGGGATCGCTCCGCCACCGCTAAAAAGAGGCTTTCTGACCTCACCCAACCCCGCCTTAGATGCCGTATATGCCAGCTTGCTGGCCGGGGCTGGAATAATGATATAGCTGGTAGGCCCATCCCTCCTGACCGAACATTTTTGCAATGACTATTCGCAAGCCCGAGAATGAGAGCCCCAACGGGGAAGAGCGCGCGACGCTGGAGGAGCTTATCCGCTGGCGCCGGGACGTACGCCGTTTCAAGACGGATGCGGTTCCCGATGCGTTGATCGACCGGCTTCTGCGGCTCGCGGATCTCGCGCCGTCGGTCGGCAACAGTCAGCCGTGGCGGATCGTCAACGTACAGTCTCCGGACGTCAGGGCGGAGATTGCGAAGAACTTCGAAGGGGCGCGGGGCCGAGCGGGCGCAAGCTACGACGGCGATCAGGCTGATCTTTACAATCGATTGAAGCTCGAGGGATTGAACGCGGCGCCCGTGCATCTCGCGATCTTTTCCGATCATGGCACGCTTCAGGGCCACGGGCTCGGGCGGCATACGATGCCGGAAGCGCTCGACCATTCTTGCGCGTGCATGGTGACGGTGCTGTGGCTTGCTGCACGCGAGGCCGGCCTTGGGCTGGGCTGGGTGTCAATCATCGATCCGGCAGAAGTTTCGCGGGTGCTTGGCGTGCCTGCCGAGTGGAAGCTCGTCGGATATCTCTCGCTCGGTTGGCCGGTCGAAGAACATCTCGATCCCGAGCTCGAACGGCACGGATGGCAGCCGCGGACAGCTTTCGATACGCGTCATTTTACGGTTGGTTCGGGGCCGCTCGCGACCGGCGAGACGGGATCTCGACCGGCAGACACAAAGCGTCAGGGCGCAGTCGCGCTGGTTGGCGCGGGGCCGGGCGATCCCGAGCTTTTGACGATCAAGGCGCTGAATGCGCTGCAAGCGGCGGATGCGGTGCTGTTCGATGATCTCGTCGCCAAGCCCATTCTCGATCTGGTCCGCCCCGGTGCTCGCCTGATCGATGTTGGCAAGCGCGGCTACCGGCAGTCGTGCAAGCAGCCCGACATCAATGCGCAAATGGTATCGCTTGCACGCGAGGGGCTGAATGTCGTGCGTCTCAAGTCGGGCGATCCGCTGATTTTCGGCCGCGCGGGCGAAGAGATTGAAGCGTGCGAGACGGCAGGCATTCCAATCACCATCGTGCCGGGCGTGACGTCGGCGCAGGGCGCGGCGGCCAATCTCAAGGTGTCGCTGACCAATCGGGATCACGCGCGCCGTTTGCAGTTCATAACGGCGCACGACCGTCGCGGACAGCTGCCCAAGGACATCGACTGGAGTGCTGTCGCCGACAGCGCAGCGACGACAGTCGTCTACATGCCGAAACGGACGCTCGCGGAACTTACCGAGATTGCGCTCGTGCATGGGCTCGACCCGAAAACGCCGGCCATCGCCGTCGCGAATGCGACGCGGCCGGACGAACGCGTTTTCATCTCGACGATCGGAGCTATTGCGACGGCGCTTGAAGCGGCGCATCCGGAAGGACCGGTGCTTGTGATGCTTGGGGAGGCTTTGCGTTATGCGACGGCCCGAGACGCTGCGAAGCAGGCTGAGGCGATCGCTGCAACCCACGGCGTTCTGCCGGAGCAGTCTTGAGATCGGCCGCCGTGCGCGTCTCTCACACCAGCATCACGTGCAATTTCCGTGAGTGAGGCCCAGACACTTCTCATCGTCGCCGGTGCGCTCACGCTTGAAGCACTCTTTGGGTATCCGAATTGGCTTTATGAGCGCGTCGGGCATCCCGTAACGTGGATCGGCTCGCTCATCTCCGCACTCGATCATCGGCTCAATCAGGAAAGCGAAAGCGTCGAGGCACGTCGTTTGGCGGGCGTTCTGGCGCTCGGCATCATCGTCCTGATTGTCGGAGCGGTGGCCTGGGTCATCGAGCGTGCG
Source organism: Hyphomicrobium sp. (assembly GCF_019753045.1). Taxonomy (GTDB): domain Bacteria; phylum Pseudomonadota; class Alphaproteobacteria; order Rhizobiales; family Hyphomicrobiaceae; genus Hyphomicrobium_B. The sequence continues at coordinate 53,236 of NZ_JAIELN010000011.1, read as the reverse complement.
TCGGCGTATAGTGCGATTGGTGAAATTCTGATCGCTGTCCTGGCTTCGACGCTCATCGCGAGCCGGAGTCTTTACGACCATGTCGCCGCCGTCGCGCGCGCTCTCGCGAACGATGGCCTCAAAGGCGGGCGCCTTGCGGTCGGCCGTATCGTCGGTCGCAATCCTGAGACGCTCGACGAACACGGTGTCGCGCGTGCAGCGATTGAAAGTCTGGCTGAGAATGCGTCCGATGGCGTCGTCGCGCCGGTGTTCTGGTTTGCCTTTTTCGGGCTGCCCGGTCTCGCCGTCTACAAGGCGATCAACACGGCGGACAGCATGATCGGTCATCGGACGCCGCGGCACGAGGCGTTCGGGTGGGCGGCGGCCCGGCTTGACGATCTCGTCAATCTACCGGCGTCGCGTCTGACGGGATTGCTTTTCGCCGGGGCTGCTCTCTTCGTGCCGAAGGCTTCGCCTGCGGCGGCGCTCGAGGCGATGTCTCGCGACGCTTCCAAGCACCGGTCACCCAACGCAGGCTGGGCAGAAAGCGCGATGGCGGGGGCGCTGGAGTTCAAGCTCAACGGTCCAAAGGTCTATGGCAACGTGCGCGTCGAGGACGCCTATATGGGAGACGGCCGCCGCGATCTCGGGCCGGACGACATCGACGCGGCGCTTCGCCTCGCGATGATCGCATGGGCGATCATGATCGCTGTTTTGTTGCTCTTCGCCGCTATTTTGCGAGGCTGAGAAGCTCGTCGATCGCGACGTGGCGGGCGAGGTGCTCGGCGAAGCCATCGAGAATGCCATCGATTTCCGCTTCGTAACTGTTGCCCGATGTTTCGGCGCCGAAAGTTGCGAGGATGGCGGCGCGGGCCGTGTCAGACGCAAAAATGCCGTGCACATAGCATCCGGCGATGTGGCCATTTGGCGACGATGCGCCGTCGCTCCGGCCGTCGGCGAACGTCACCATGGGGCGAGCTGTGTCCGGCCCGCCGGTGCGGCCGACGTGCATCTCGTAGCCCTGAAACGGCGCGCCGTTCAAATGAAGCGTTCCCTCGACGGCTGCGAGTGTTTTCTCCGTTCCAAATTCCGTCTCGATGTCGAGAAGTCCGAGACCTTCTACGGTTCTGGGCAGGCCTTCGATGCCGTTCGGATCGGAAAGGCGTTTGCCCAGCATCTGGTAGCCGCCGCAAAGGCCGAGCACGCGGCCGCCGCGGCGAGCGTGCGCCTTGATATCAATGTCCCAGCCTTCGGCAAGCAGTGCGGCGAGATCATCGATCGTGGCTTTCGAGCCCGGAAGGAGAATGACGTCGGCCTCTGCTGGAATTGGCCGGCCTGCTTCGATCAAATCGACGGCAACACCCGGTTCGCTCCGCAAGGGGTCGAGGTCGTCGAAATTCGAAATGCGCGGCAGCACAGGCACTGCTATGCGCAGCTTCACGGGTCCCTTTGATTTCGATGTTTTCGCAAGATCGCGCAGGGCGAGCGCGTCTTCGGCGGGAAGTTTCCGTGCGGCGTCGAAATAGGGCACGAGGCCGAGCGCGGCCCATCCTGTCATCTTCGAGATCGCAGACATGCCGTCGGCAAAGAGCGTCGGATCTCCGCGCATCTTGTTGACGACGAATCCCTTGATCATCGCCGCGTCCTCCGGCTCCAGGACACGCTGCGTTCCGACGAGACTGGCGATGACGCCGCCGCGATCAATGTCGCCGATCAGGATAACGGGGACACCGGCCGCGCGCGCGAAGCCGAGGTTCGCGATGTCGTTCTTGCGGAGGTTGATCTCGGAAGCGCTACCCGCGCCTTCGACGAGGACGAAATCTGCTTCCGCTTTGAGCCGGCCGAAGCTTTCCAGAACCGCCGGCAAAAGCTCAGGCTTCTTCGCCTGGAATTCGCGCGCCTTCGCCGAGCCGATCATTTTGCCTTGCACGACGATTTGCGCGCCTGTCTGGCTTTCGGGCTTCAGCAATACGGGGTTCATATGAACCGATGGCGCGACGCGCGCCGCACGCGCTTGCAATGCCTGTGCGCGGCCGATCTCGCCGCCGTCGGCCGTCACGGCGGCGTTGTTCGACATGTTCTGCGGCTTGAAGGGCACGACGCGGATGCCGCGGTTCGCGAGCAGACGGCAAAGGCCCGCCACCATCAGGGATTTGCCGACGTCCGAGCCGGTGCCCGAAAACATCAAGGTTCGCGCTGGCATTAGAACTCGATGCCTTCCTGCGCTTTGATGCCGGCCGCGAAATGGTGTTTCACGGCTGCCATTTCCGTCACGCCGTCAGCGAGCGCGATCAGCTCCGGCTTGGCATTGCGGCCGGTGACGACGACGTGGAGATCGGCGCGGCGGTTGCGGAGTGTTTCGATGACGTCATCGAGCGGAAGGTAATCGTAGCGGAGCGCGATGTTGAGTTCGTCGAGAACGAGAAGGCGAATTGTGGGGTCCGCCATCAGCTGTTTGGCCTTCGCCCACGCGCGCTCGGCCGCCGCGATGTCGCGCGCCTTATCCTGGGTTTCCCAAGTGAAGCCTTCGCCCATCGTGTGCCAGGAGACCTGATCGCCGAACATGCGAAGCGCGTCACGTTCGCCCGTTGTCCAAGCGCCCTTGATGAATTGCACGACGCCGACGCGCCAGCCGTGGCCGAGCGCTCGCAAGGCAAGTCCGAACGCAGCAGTCGACTTGCCTTTTCCGGGGCCCGTGTGAACGAGGAGAACGCCCTTTTCGATCGACTTCGAGGCGACCTCGGCGTCCTGCACGGCTTTGCGCTTGGCCATCTTGGCCTTGTGGCGCTCGGCTTCGTCTATCGTCGGATCGGTGGTCACGTTTCAGCCTTTCAAGGTCAGCGGCAAGCCGGCAGCGACAAAGACGACTTTGTCCGCGACGGCCGCAATTTTTTGGTTGAGACGGCCGGCCTCGTCCCGAAACGCTCGCGCGAGCGCGTTGTCGGGTACGATGCCGAGACCGACTTCATTCGAAACGATGACGCAGGGGGCGATCCGCTTCGAGAGCGCCGCGATCAGTTTGTCGGTCGTGTCGGGGATCGAACGTTCCGCGTGCATCAAATTCGACAGCCATAAGGTCAGGCAGTCGACGAGGGACGGCAGTTCGGACGTCCGGTTCAACAAGGTATCGGCGATGTCGAGAGGGGTTTCGTGCTGAACCCAGCCGCTGCTGCGACGCCTTTTGTGCAGCTTGATCCGCTCGTCCATCTCGTCGTCGAAGGCTTCGGCGGTGGCGATATAGGCCCAGGGCCCCGGCTGGCTCGTCAAAAGCTGCTCGGCATAGAGGCTTTTGCCCGAACGCGCGCCTCCAAGAACCAATGTCAGCTGCGGCAGGGTTGGCGTTGGCATGAGCTGCTTTCGGATGGTCCAGGAAGACGCTGATGGCGATTGACGAAGGATAGTGGCTCACTTATCGATGGGGACGACGGTCCCTCGCAAGAGGGTTCAAAGGGAATGCGGTATTTACTCCGCAGCTGCCCCCGCAACTGTGAGCGGCGAGCGCTGGCGATATGACCACTGGGCCGATGCCCGGGAAGGTCGTCAGACGCTGAGACCCGCGAGCCAGGAGACCTGCCGTCGTAGAAGGATCAGCCCGTCGCCGGTGGGGCGAGAAAGGTTAACATGACTTTCAGAATGCTCTGCGCACCCCATTGCGCGCCATCCCATCATGCGTGGATGTTCAAACGTGCGGCTCAGGCCGGGGCCGCGGCGGCGGGACCGTTTGCCCGCATGTCTCACCATACCAACTTCAACTCGGAGTTTTGCCAATGAGCGCGCGCAAGGTGCCTGTCACCATCGTTACGGGCTTTCTGGGCGCGGGCAAAACGACGCTCGTCCGGCATGCGATCGAGAATGCCGAAGGCCGTCGCCTAGCCTTGATCGTGAACGAATTCGGCGATGTCGGCGTCGACGGCGCTATTCTTCGTTCGTGCGGTATCGCGAATTGCCCCGAGGAAAATATCGTCGAGCTGACGAACGGCTGCCTCTGCTGCACGGTCGCAGACGATTTCGTGCCGACGCTCGAGGCTTTGCTGTCGCGAAATCCACCGCCCGAGCACATCATCGTCGAGACGTCGGGTCTGGCTTTGCCGAAGCCGCTGGTGAAAGCCTTCGAATGGCCGGACATCCGCAACCGCGTCACAGTCGATGGCGTCGTGACCGTCGTCGATGGGCCCGCAGTAAAGGCAGGGCGGTTCGCAGACGACCCCGTGAAGGTCGCGGCGCAGCGCGCAGCCGATCCTTCCGTCGATCATGAAAATCCGCTGGAAGAGGTCTATGAGGATCAACTTCTCTGCGCCGATCTCGTGGTTCTGAACAAAAGCGATCTGATGTCGGCCGAAGAAGTGGATCAGATCACGGAAGAGATCAGAGCCGGCGTTCCGCGCAGCATCAAGATCGTGGCGACGCGCGAGGGGCGCGTTCCCGCGAGTGTATTGCTTGGGCTTTCGGCAGCGGCAGAGAACGATCTTGCCGCCCGTCCATCCCATCACGACAACGAGCCGGACCACGACCACGACGATTTCGAGACATTCATTGTCGAGGTACCGGCGCTCGCTTCGCCTGCGGATCTCGCGTCACGAGCCAAGGCAATCGCCAATGCTCATGAAGTGCTGCGCATCAAGGGCTTTGCAGCAATCGATGGAAAGCCGATGCGACTGTTATTGCAGGGCGTCGGCGAACGTGTCGATACGCGATACGAGCGCGCGTGGCGGGACGGCGAGCCGCGGCTCGGCAAGCTCGTCGTCATCGGTCAGAAAGGTCTCGACCGCGAGAGCATCACCAGGACTCTGACAGGCGCTGCCTAATGCATATCGTCGTCCGCGAGAGCCGAGATCTCGATGAGGCCGCCGTGCCTCAGGATCTCGGACTTGCGCCCGCCGATATCGTCTTTCTTTCATTTTCCGATTCCGATTTGGCAATGGCGGCCGCGGCGTTTCGTTCTGTTGCCGGAGACGAACGTCCGAGCCTTCGGATCGCGAACCTCAATGCGCTGCGCCATCCGATGTCGGTCGATATTTTTGCGGACACGACGCTCAGAGGCACGAAGGCGGCCCTCGTCCGTTTGCTCGGCGGGCTCGATTATTGGCGCTATGGCGGCGAGCAGATCGGCAAGTATTGCCGCGAGCTTGGAATTTCTTTGGCCATCGTGCCGGGCGACGGGCGGCCGGATATTCGGCTCAGTGCGTTGTCGACAATCGAGACAGATGATCTGACGAGACTGCAATCGCTTCTTGATGCGGGCGGTGTTGAGAATACGCGTGCGGCGCTGAATGGCTTGCTCATGCGAGCGAAGGGCGGCGATGCCCGCATTCCAGAGCCGTCGGTTATTCCCGGCTTTGGCATCTATCGCGAAAGTGCGGCGCCTCAAGACGAACTCGCGGCCGATGGCCTCGGGACGGCGGCCGTCATTTTCTATCGCTCGCATTTGCTCGCAGGCGACGTTGCGCCGATCGACGGCCTGATCGATGCGTTGGATCAACGTGGTCTAGCGACCACCGCTTTGTACGTGCCAAGTCTGAAGGCTCCGGAGTCAGCGGCGTGGCTCGAAACGGAACTCGGCCGACTTCGGCCGAATGTGATCGTCAATGCCACGGCGTTTGCCGCGCGTGACGGCGCCGATGGGTCGCCGCTCGACCGATCCAATTGTCCGGTTCTGCAGGTTGCGCTTGCGAATGCATCGCGCGCCGGATGGGACAATTCGCAACGGGGCCTTGGTGCATCCGACCTTGCGATGCACGTCGTTCTCCCCGAACTCGATGGCCGGCTGTTTACCGGTGTTGTGTCGTTCAAAGAAGAAGACGGTCTCGGCAGCGACCTCGGAATTTCGTTGCTTCGACATGCTCCCTACGATGCCGGCATCGGACACGTCGCAGATCTCGCCGCCGCTTGGGCGACGTTGAGGACGTCGCCGCGCGGAAATCGCCGTGTCGCGCTGCTGCTATCGACCTATCCGGGGCGACCGGATCAGATCGCCCACGCTGTCGGTCTCGATGGGCTCGAAAGCGCGTGCAAAATCGCGGCGCGATTGCGTGAAGAAGGCTATTTGCTTTCTTCTGCGCCGGATGGGTCGAAAGATCTTGCCCGCCTGCTCAGCTCCGAAGCACCGGCAATCTGTTGGCCGCTCGAAGACTACCGCGCGGCCTTCGGTCAGCTTTCCCAAGCGTTCCGTGATAGCGTCACTGCAGCGTGGGGTGAGCCGGACGAAGACGACTTTGCCGTCGATGGCGCTTTTTCATTTCGCGTTGCGCGGTTCGGCAATTTGCTCATCGGATTGCAGCCGGAGCGCGGCCAAGTTCAAGACCGGAAGGCGCAGTATCACGATCCGTCGACGCCGCCGCGGCATAGCTACGTCGCGTTTTATCTGTGGCTGAAGCATGTCGCGAACATCGATGCGCTGATCCATCTCGGCGCGCACGGCACGCTCGAATGGTTGCCGGGGAAGGCAATCGCCGGAAGCGAAGCTTGCGGGCCGCGCGCTTTGCTCGGGCCGGTGCCGATGATTTATCCGTTCATCGTCAACGATCCGGGAGAAGCTGCGCAAGCAAAGCGACGGCTTGCGGCCGTGACGCTCGGACACCGGCCGCCGCCCATGGTAGAAGCTGGCTTGTCCGGTCCATTGAACGAGGTCGAGCGGCTGGTCGATGAATTTTCGTCGGCGGATGGTCTCGATCCGCGACGGCGCAAGGTGCTGTCCGGAGAGATCGTCGATGCTGCATTTCGCGCGGGGATCGCGGAGCGCTGCGGGCTTGAAGCCGGTATGTCGCCCAACGACGCTTTGATGCGTATCGATGCGTTTCTCTGCGATGTGAAAGAGCTCGCGATCCGTGACGGCTTGCACGTGCTTGACGACGGGGAGCTTGATGCCATCGTCCGCGCGCTCGACGGAAAATTCATCGAGCCGGGCCCAGCAGGCGCGCCGAGCCGCGGCCGCTCCGACGTGCTGCCCACGGGCCGCAATCTCTATAGCGTCGACCCGCGCAGTGTGCCGACGCCGACGGCGTGGGCAAATGGAAAACGCGCCGCTAAAGCAATTCTTGATCGGTATGCCGGCGATCACGGCGATTGGCCGCGCGCCATCGTGCTCGACCTTTGGGGTAGCGCGACGCTGCGCACGGGGGGCGAAGAGCTTGCTACGGCGCTGGCGCTTCTCGGCGTCCGTCCGGTGTGGGACCATCGCTCCTATCGGATCACGGGTATCGAGACAGAGGCGCAGGCGGAGCTCGGCCGGCCGCGCGTTGACGTTACGCTCCGCATTTCCGGGCTTTTTCGCGATATTTTCGGAGCGCAGCTTGCGCTATTCGATAGCGCCGTGGCGCTCGTTGCGGGTCTTGCCGAGGACGTAGCCGACAATCCGCTGCGCGCGGCGCATCGCGAGGGCGTCCGGCTCGATCGGATTTTTGGTCCGGCGGACGGCAGTTACGGCGCCGGCGTCATGCAGCACATCGATCGCGGCGATTGGTCGAAGCGGGAGGAACTCGGGAACGCTTATCTTCAGAGTTCGTCGCAAAGCTATCGCAATGAAAGTAGCGGCACAGATGCCGCTGGAGAGTTCAAAGATCGTGTCGCCGCTGCGGATGCCTTTGTCCATGTGCAGGACCACGGCGAGATTGATCTGCTGACGGGTGGCGATTTCGCAGCACACGAAGGCGGCTTCGCAGCTGCCGCTGCTACCGTCGGCAACAGTGGTGTCGCGCTCTATCATGGCGATACGGCAGAGCCCGAGAAACCACGCGTACGGACGCTGCAAGAAGAATGCGCACGCGTCATTCATGGCCGTGCCGCCAATACGCGATGGATCGAAGGGCAGATGCGTCACGGCTTCCGTGGTGCTGCGGAGATGGTTCAGAGCGTCGATGCGGCATTTGCTTTTGCGGCGACTGCAGCAGCCGTCGATAACGGCGGTTTTGAGCGGCTCTACAACGCTTATCTCGGCGATCCCGCCGTGGCGGCGTTCATCGAACGGGAAAATCCGGCGGCGATGGAGGCAATGCGCCGGCGTTTCGCGGAAGCGATTTCTCGCGGGTTCTGGCAGCCACGCCGTAACGACTTGAACGCGGGTCCGCATAAGCCACGCGAGGCCGCTGAATGACAGGCGCGGCGCATTTGCGAAAGGGATGGTGTCCGGGTGCGCTTCGGCCGATGCGCTCGGGCGATGGGCTGCTCGTGCGCGTGCGGCCGCGCGCGGGAGCGTTCAGCCTTTCGGCGCTACATGTGATTGCGAATGCGGCGGCGCGCTTTGGCTCGGGCGAGATCGATCTTACGAACCGCGGCAATCTACAATTGCGCGGTGTTTCGGATGATAGCTACGATGCGGCAATCGCCGCGCTTCGTGCAGCGGGTTTGATCGACGGGTCGGCTCAGATCGAAGCGGTACGCAATGTTGTCGTCGATCCGCTAAGCGGCATCGATCCAGCGCGGAGCGATGTCAGGGCTCTCGCGGCTGCGATCGAAGTCATACTTGTGGATGACGCACGCCTCTGGGCGCTGCCGGGAAAATTCGGCGTCAGCTTCTCGGGGACTTCGGAACCGCGCGTCGGCGGCAGGGCGACCGACATTATGATCGCATCGGACGGCGATCGCTTCGCCGTCTTTCTCGATGGCGCGGCAGACGTCTCGTGTGCCGTTTCGGAAAGCGATGTGCCGACAGCCGTTCGCGGTCTCGCACTCGTCTTTCTCGATTTGGCGGCGAACGATCCGAGCGTCAGGCGCATGCGAAATGCAGTTGCGGCGCGTGGGGCTGCCGCAATTTTTGCTGCGGCGGAATTGCGCGTAACGTCGTCGCCAGTCGAGGCTGCGATCGATCCGCCTCCGCCCGGTGGATTGCTGAGCAGCGGAGAACACGTGTTCGGGGTTGGCATCGGGCTTCCGTTCGGACGGATCGTTGCCGATCAACTGGTTCGCCTTTGCGAGGATGCGGCGACAGCGAAGCTCAACAATGTTTTCACAAGCCCGCAACGAATTCTCATTTTCCCGGTCAACGATCGCGCACGCGCCAAGGCGCTCCTGGAAGTTGCCGACGACCTCGGCTTGATTGCATCCGGCAGGGACGTTCGCCTGGCCATGGACGTTTGCCCCGGATCGCCCGGATGCAAGAATGCAACAACCGATACACGCGGCGATGCGCAGCGTCTCGTTGACGCTCTCAACGGTTCGCTCAGTGGTTATACGGTTCACGTCTCGGGGTGCGAGAAAGGTTGCGCGAGGCGGTCTTCAGCGGATTTCACGCTCGTCGCACGCGAAGGGCGCTACGATCTTATTCGCAACGGAACGCCTCAACTCGCCGGTCTGGGGGCTTTCGTCGCGTTGGCCGAAGTCGAACCCGGCGATATCGGCAACGCCGTATCACGCTTCATCATGGAATCCGCATCATGACGGTTCAGGACTATATCCGGGACGGCGCAGCGATCTATGCGCGCTCATTCGCGATCATTCGCGCTGAGGCCGATCTCGCGCGATTTTCGCCGGAGGAGGAGCGCGTCGCGGTACGCATCATTCATGCGTGCGGCATGGTCGAGATCGCGCGCGACATCATCATGTCGCCGACATTTGCGCGGAGCGCCGCGTCGGCACTTGAAGCTGGCGCGCCAATTCTCTGCGACTCGATGATGGTGGCCGACGGAATTACGCGCGCGCGGTTGCCCGCGAAAAACTCCGTCATTTGCACGCTTCGAGATCCCAGTGTGCCGGAGATCGCGGCCAGTATCGGTAATACCCGGACGGCTGCCGCTATGGAGCTTTGGAAGCCGCATCTAGCGGGTTCAGTCGTCGTCGTCGGTAATGCGCCGACGGCGCTCTTCAGGCTTCTCGAACTGATGGATGCGGGTGCGCCCAAGCCGGCGGCGGTCATCGGCATGCCCGTCGGTTTCGTTGGCGCAATTGAATCCAAAGAGGCGCTGGCAGCTGACGCGCGCATTCCATTTGCCATCGTGCGCGGCCGCAAGGGCGGCAGCGCCATGGCTGCCGCCGCCGTCAACGCGCTTGCAAGTGAGGCCGAATGAGCGAGGTGCGATCGGGGACGTTGTTTGGTGTCGGCCTTGGGCCCGGAGATCCGGAGCTCATGACGCTGAAGGCGGTGCGTGTGTTGAGTACAGCGCCGGTGGTGGCGCATTTTCGTAAGAGCGGAAGGGCCGGGCACGCGCGCACGATTGCAAGTGCGCATATCCGAGAGACGGCGACCGAAGCCGCGTTCGATTATCCGGTGACGACCGAGATCGATTTCCGGGAAGAGGGGTATGTCTCCGCCATCCGTGAGTTCTATATCGAGTGCGCGGAGACGATTGCAGGACATCTCGCCGAGGGACGGGATGTGGCGCTGCTCTGCGAGGGCGATCCATTCTTCTACGGATCGTTTCTGCATATGTACGACCGCATCAAGACAGCTCATCCGGTGACTGTGATACCCGGCATTACGGGCATGTCCGGCTGCTGGACAGCGGCGCGCGCGCCGATCACTTACGGGGACGATATATTGACGGTGCTGCCCGGCACATTGGACCGCGCGGTGCTGGCGAAGCATCTCGAAGGCGCTGATGCCGCGGTCATCATGAAGGTTGGCCACAATTTGCAGAAAATCAAAGAGGCGCTGAAAGATGCCGGGCGCTTCAACGACGCGATTTATGTCGAGCGCGGAACGATGCCGGGCGAGCGGATCGTTCCGCTTGCGGATCTTGGCGATTGTGCGGTTCCATATTTTTCGATCGTGTTGCTGCCGGGCGGTCGTGGACGCCGCATCGCATGAAGGGTGATCTTGTCATCGTCGGGCTTGGGCCTGGTCCCGAAGGTTGGGTTACACCTGCTGCAACGGTCGCGGTCGCGGCAGCCGATGTCATTCTCGGCTACACGCCTTACGTAAACCGTATTGCGCCGAGGCCGGGGCAAGTTCTCGAAGCGTCCGACAATCGCGAGGAACTCGTGAGAGCGCAACGCGCGCTGACGCTGGCCGCAGGCGGAAAGCGGGTCGCCGTGGTTTCCGGTGGAGACCCTGGGGTCTTTGCGATGGCGGCTGCGGTCTACGAGGCGGTCGAAAGCAATCCGGCTTCGGCCGATGGTGTCGACATTCGCGTCGAGCCCGGCGTGACGGCGATGCTCGCGGCGGCGGCGCGGATAGGCGCGCCTCTGGGTCACGACTTTTGCGCAATTTCGCTGTCGGATAATTTGAAGCCGTGGGCGACAATCGAGAAGCGCCTTCGGCTCGCCGCCGAGGCCGACTTCGTGATTGCGCTCTACAACCCGGCATCGAAGGCGCGGCCGCAGCAGATCAAACAGGCGTTCCACATCTTGAGTGCGGTGCTGCCTGCTGAAACGATCGTCGTCTTCGCGCGGGCCGTCGGCAGGCCGGACGAAGAGATCGACATTGCGACGCTCGCGGAAGCCGCGGATATGCAGTGTGATATGCGCACGCTCGTTATCATCGGATCGCGGGCGACGCGGCAGGTGAAGTCTGCCGATGGCCGCGCCTGGATTTATACGCCGCGTTCGGAGCGACGCTGATGATGGGTCTCGATCCAGGCGAGAGCGTCTTCAACGGAGGTGACGGTCTTCCGGGGCGCAATCGCGGGACGCCGAACCATGAGAACTTTGATGCCGAGCATGCGCGCCGCTTCGATCTTGGAATAGGCAGCGCTGCCGCCGGAGTTCTTGGCGAGCACGTGGCTGATGCCGTGCTTCCGGAAAAGTTCGATGTCGTCTTCGGTGCGGAATGGGCCGCGCGCGGCGACGATCGTTGCGTGCGGAAGGTTCGTGGGCGGTTCGCTCGCGTCGACGACGCGGATGACATAGCGATGTTGTGGCGCGGCGCTCAGCGCATTGATCGCCTGTCGGCCGAGACCGGAGAAGACGTCTTGCGGCGTGTCGGGCAGGGCCGCGATTGCGGCGTCGACGCTGTCGAACTCGCTCCATTCGTCGGTGCCGGCCGGCGTCCACGGCGGCCGCTCGATTGCGAGCAACGGAACGTGAGCTGCGACGCTCGCCGCGATGGCGTTGTTGCTGATGCGGGCGGCAAACGGATGCGTGGCGTCGACGATGAGATCGATGTTCTCGCTCGTCAGATATTCGGTGAGCCCGTCGACGCCGCCGAAGCCGCCGACGCGAACGGGGAGTGGGCTCGCCGCGGGATTGGCTGTGCGGCCGGCGAGCGACAGAATCGTGAAGATGCCGTTTTGGTCGGCGAGACTTTGCGCAAGGGATGTCGCCTCGCTCGTTCCGCCGAGGAGCAAAATGCGATACGGGTTGTCGAGCTTCGTCATCATGCCAGGAGGCCAATGCCATGAGCGGACGCTGGTTGTCCATCATTGGCATCGGGGAGGACGGGCGAGCCGGGTTGTCTCCGGCGGCAAGTGCGTTGATCGAGCGGGCGGAACTTGTCGTCGGTGGGCGGCGTCATCTGGATCTCGTCGGCGAAACTCCGGGTGAGAAGATGGAATGGGCGAAGCCGCTCGAGGCGACAGCCACGACGATCCTGGCCCGGCGGGGAACACCGGTCGCGGTGCTGGCTTCGGGTGATCCATTCTGGTTCGGAGCGGGCGTGACGCTCGCGCGATCCATACCGCTAGAGGATATGCAGGTCGTGCCGTCGCCGTCGAGTTTCTCGATTGCCGCTTCGCGCCTCGGCTGGTCCTTGCAGGACGTGACGACGCTTGGGCTCAATATGAAAGGATTGACGCCGCTCATCCGGCGTCACCTGCATCACGGCAGGCGTATCCTCGCGCTGGCGCTCAACGGCGATACGGCGCGCGAAGTGGCGGCGCTTTTGACTGGCGCCGGGTTTGGTGAGAGCGCGATCGTCGTGATGGAGGCGCTCGGCGGCCCGCGCGAACGTATTCGAAACGTACGGGCAAGAGATTTCGATTTCGCCGAAGTCGATCCGCTCAACGTCATCGGCGTCGATGTTGTTGCGAGTGCAGGTGCCGCACCCGTTCCCTACACTGCGGGATTGCCCGACTCGTATTTCGAGAATGACGGACAATTGACCAAGCGCGAGATCCGCGCGGTTACGATGTCGTCACTTCAGCCGGGGGGCGGTCAGTTGCTCTGGGATGTCGGAGCGGGAAGCGGGGCAATCGGCATCGAGTGGATGCTCGCGCATCCCGCCAACACGGCAATCGGCATCGAGCGTGACGCTGAGCGCGCGGCGCGTGCGGTCAGAAATGCGGTTGCCCTGGGTGTGCCGCATCTCGACATTCGTGAGGGCTCGGCACCCGATGCACTGACTGGTCTCCCTGAGCCGGATGCGATTTTTATCGGCTGCGGCACGGGGAGAGGTAAAGTCATCGAGGCTTGCTTGGCGGCATTGAAGCCGGGCGGGCGGATCGTCGTCAACGCCGTGACCATCGAGTCGGAGGCTGCATTGCTTGCTGCATATCACGAGCATGGCGGATCGTTGACGCGCTTCGGCGTCGAGCGAGCGGAGCCCGTGGGGCGGTTGACTGCGTGGCGTCCGGCGATGCCGGTTTTACAGTGGGTTTCCTCAAAGCCCTCGGGTGACGCATGATTGCTATCGGCATAGGCGGCAACAGTCTCGCAACCGAGCGCGATTTTCGCGACGCTATCGAGTCCGCGCGTCGTGAACTCGGAGGCGGCGATGCCGTTGCGACGCTTGCCACCGCTTCCTTTGCCCCTCGCGCCGAGGCCGCCGCAAAGGAGGCGTCCGTTCCCTTTCGCCCCTTGATGTTGATTGCGCTGCGCGAGAGAAGCGGAGACTGCGTGACGCGCTCGGAGCGATCCTTGTCGCTCTATGGCATCAACTCGATCGCCGAAGCCGCGGCACTATTTGCAGCGGGGCCGGGTTCCCAACTCGTCATGCCAAGACGCATCATCGGAAATATCACGGTTGCGGCTGCGCGATCTGTCGATATTGGAAAGCGACCGAAATGACAGTGCATTTTATCGGCGCGGGTCCCGGAGCGCCGGACCTCATCACGGTGCGCGGGCGCGATCTGATCGCTCGCTGCCCGGTTTGTCTGTATGCCGGCTCGCTCATTCCGGAGGGACTGCTGGCGTATTGCCCGACGGGAGCCGAAATTATCAATACCGCGCCAATGACGCTCGATGAGATCGTTACGCGGATCGTTCAGGCGAACAGCGACGGCCACGATGTGGCGCGGCTTCATTCCGGCGACCTGTCGATCTGGAGCGCGCTCGGCGAGCAGTTGCGTCGCCTCGATGAACTCGACATCCGCTATACGATCACGCCCGGTGTGCCCGCATTCGCCGCCGCTTCCGCGGTGTTGGCGCGCGAGCTGACGCTTCCCGAGGTTGCTCAATCCGTGGTGTTGACACGCACGTCGGGCCGGGCTTCCGCCATGCCGCAAACGGAGCAACTCGAGGCGTTCGCCGCGACGCGGGCGACGCTTGCGGTTCATCTCTCGATTCATGCAATCGAAGACGTAGTTCGCCGTCTCGTGCCGTTCTATGGACCGGATTGTCCTGCAGCTGTCGTTTATCGTGCATCGTGGCCGGAAGAGCAGATCATTCGCGGCACGCTTCAAACGATCGCTGCGCAGACGGCTGAGGCGGGACCCGAACGAACGGCGCTGATTTTGGTCGGTGAGGCGCTCGGCTGCGATGATTTCCGAGAGAGCGCTCTTTATAGCGTCGATTACCGCCGTCGCTTTCGCGGCGGGTAGAGTGAGCGGTTGAGCATGCCTGAGACTGTGACGTTGCCGCGCGGACTGATGATTGCGGCGCCGCGCTCGGGCTCCGGCAAAACGACTGTTACGCTCGGTCTGCTTCGCGCGCTCGTCCGGCGCGGGCTCAAGGTGCAACCGTTCAAATGCGGTCCCGATTACATCGATCCGGCGTTTCACGCAGTCGCGGCGGCTAGGCCATCGTATAACGTCGACAGCTGGGCGATGAGCTGGGGTCGTGCGGCCGACGTTCTGTCCAGTTCGGTAAGCGGTGCGGACGTCGTTGTTTGCGAGGCCTTGATGGGCCTTTTCGATGGCGTTTCCAAAGCGGGGGCGTGGGGCAACGGTGCCAGCGCCGACCTAGCCGCCAAGACAGGATGGCCCGTGATCCTGGTTCTCGATGTTTCCGGCCAATCGCAAACGGCGGCGGCCGGCGCTCGCGGCTTCCAGGGTTTCCGCGAGGGCGTGACGATTGCGGGGGTCGTTCTCAATCGCGCCGGCAGTCCGCGCCACGTGCGTTTCGCTTCGGAGGCGCTCGAAGCGGCGGGGCTTCCGGTCGTCGGCGCCCTGCCGAGGGAAAAGACTGTTGTGCTGCCGGAGCGGCACTTGGGGTTGGTGCAGGCCGAGGAGACAGCGGAAATCAATTCCCGCCTCGATGCGTTGGCGGATTTCGTCGAAGCGCATGTGGATGTCGACCGACTGCTGCAGCTCGCTACTCCCGGAACATTGAACTCAGCGTACGCCGGAAATCGGGTGAACGTCGTTCCGCCCGCACAACGGATTGCTCTGGCGCGGGATGCGGCATTCTCGTTCGTCTATCCGCATCTCCTCGAGGGCTGGCGCGCAGCCGGCGCGGAAATCATTCCGTTCTCACCGCTTGGCGATGAAGCACCCGATCCGGACGCCGATCTCGTCTGGTTGCCAGGGGGGTATCCGGAGCTTCACGCGGGCGCATTGGCCAATGCACGTCGCTTCAAATCGTCCATGGCCGAATTCGCGCGTTCACGTCCGGTTCACGGAGAGTGCGGAGGATACATGGCGCTTGGGGCGGGTCTCGTTGACGCGGCAGGCCACAGCCACGAAATGATAGGTCTTTTGGGCCTCGAAACCTCTTTCGCGGCTCGGAAAATGAACCTCGGGTATCGCCGGGCGGAGCTCGTCGCGGACTGCCCGCTGGGCGTCGTTGGTGAGGTCCTAATGGGCCACGAGTTTCATTACGCCAGCGTTCTTTCCTCGCCGGACGCCCCCCTGTTCAAAATGCAGAATTCGGACGGAGAGACGCTTCCTGCGGGCGGGAGCCGCAAGGGGCTCGTTACGGGCACGTTTTTTCATTTTATTGATAAATAGCGGGCGCTTTCTTCGGTTTTCCCGGCTAGATTTCCAAGATCGCGCGTACGCCGCCGGTATGACAAGTTAACGGAGGTTTCGGAACTTTTTCGAACCTTGCGCATTTAGGTTGTCTGGAACCCGGCGTGCGCAAACGAGTATTTCGGAATTCCGTCAATAGGGTCTTGAGAAATGGGCACGGGCAGTGATCCCAAGCGAGGGGATTCAGTCACTATGCAGGCACCGCTACCGGTGGAGCTTCAGGGGCAGATAGGGCAGCGTTTGAGGGAAGCCTATATCGAGCTCATTAACGAGCCAGTCCCTGATCGGTTCGTTACGCTGCTACAAAAGCTCAAACAGCGCGAGGAGGAGAGTAAGGAGGAGAGTCGTGACGAAAAGTGACGACGACCTACAAGCTCTTTTGATCGGGGCCGTTCCCAATTTGCGCGCATTTGCGAATTCGCTTTGCGGCGATCCAACGCGTGCCGACGATCTCGTGCAGGATACACTCGTCAAGGCTTGGTCCAATCTCGACGGATTCGAGAAAGGCTCCAACCTGAAAGCGTGGCTGTTCACGATCCTGCGCAACACCTATTTCTCCGAACTCCGCAAGCGGCGCCGCGAGGTCGAGGATGCAGATGGCGCAATGGCTGAGCGCATGTCCGTTCTGCCGGAGCAGCACGTCCATATGGATCTCGTCGATTTCAAGAAAGCGTTCAACGTGCTCAGCGACGATCAGAAGGAAGTCTTGCTGCTCGTCGGCGCGGAAGGTTTCTCATACGAAGAGGCGGCCGAAATCACCAACGCTGCAGTCGGCACGGTGAAAAGCCGCGTCAACCGCGCCCGTGTGGCTCTGAACAAGGCCCTCGGGTTTGAGGTCGGCGAAAATTTCAATTCCAATAGCGAGTTCGTCGGGGTTGCGCGATCGGTTAGCCGGGGTTAGCTCCGGGATCACTCGTGGAATTGAGACGGACAGCATCATGGAGTACACGGACGTAACGTCTTTCCGGAGATGATCGTGTGCTCCGGCATGTTGATCATCTTGTCGTTAAACGAGATTACGAGGTGCAAAATGTCGATAGCCGAATCCATAGCTCCCCATTTGCCGTATCTGCGCCGGTACGCGCGATCGCTCACGGGTAGCCAGCAATCCGGCGACAACTACGTCGCGGCGGTGCTCGAAACCTTGATTGCGGATTCCGATGCGTTCGACAGATCGATAGCGCCACGCGTTGCGCTTTACCGCACATTCACCAAAGTCTGGAATTCACTCGCCGTGAACCGTGTGTCCGACGACATGCGCCAGCTCGACAAGCCGCTGGCAGAAAGGCGTTTGGATTCAATTACGCCCCTTCCGAGACAGGCCTTCCTTCTCGTCTCTGTGGAAGGATTTTCAACGGCGGAAGCCGCTCAGGTTCTCGACGTTACTCCCGCCCACGTGACCGAGCTCCTGCAGTTGGCCGGCGCGGAAATCGCGGAGCAACTCTCGGCAGACGTGCTGATCATCGAGGACGAGCCGCTGATCGCGATGGATCTCGAAGCGCTGGTCGTCGATATCGGTCATCGCGTGCAGGGTGTCGCGAGGACCCATCAGGAAGCCGTTGCGGAAGTTGCAAAGAAGGCGCCGTCTCTGGTTCTCGCAGACATTCATCTGGCGGATGGAAGTTCGGGGCTCGAGGCCGTGAATGAAATTCTCGAAACGATCAGCGTTCCCGTCATTTTCATCACCGCATTTCCCGAGCGGTTGCTGACGGGCACCAAGCCGGAACCGGTGTTCCTCATAACCAAGCCGTTCGAGCCTGCTGTTGTGAAGGCGATGATCAGCCAATCGCTCTTCTTCGGGCTTCGTTCGAAGAAGTCCGGTCAACGCGCTGCGTAGTGAATTTCGAATTCTGAAAAAAGAAGGGCGCGTCTCCATTCGGAGCCGCGCCCTTTCTATTTGTTTTATTGAGTTTGCGATGGGGTTTGCGTCGTGGCGTCAGCCGGCTTTTTCGCCGAGGAATTTTCAGTCCAAACGTAGTTTGGCGCGGCGGACAGATTATCCTTGCTGGCTTCGATGACGGCGACGCGCGTGCCGTCCTTGTCGGAGAACTTCAGTTCATTATAGGGAATGCCGACGTTCTTTTCTCCGACGCCTAGAAAGCCGCCTACGCCGATCACCGCGGTGCTGATTTTTCCGGCCTCGTCGAGAACGAGATAGTTGATATCTCCCAGGTTATCGCCAGCGGTGTTTTCGACGCGCAACCCGATAAGGCTCGATGTGCTCTGCTCGCCGGTGGATTGCGTTTTGACGAACGAAAGGGCCTGTGCCGACGAATTGATCGCTACGGGCGCTACGGCAAGGCCGGCGATCATGAAAGCACGGCTCAAGGTCAGTTTGTTCATTGTTGCTCATCTCCTAGTGACGTTGCGCTGGATCAATCGCATTCGCGAATTGTTTGTTCCTTTCTTTCTGATCATTTGCCGATCGATCAATCTCGGGCTCGGATCAGCGCACGCGTGAAGAAAATTGCGGCCGAGCTTGCGGTCCTAGGTCGCAGTAGGGCGGCACTGAAGAGATGGCGCAGAAAAAAATGAGTTCGCGCCGCCCGGGGGAAAGCGGTCGCGAACTCTCTTAGGTGATGCCGTACCCTTGGGCCACGGGGGAGTGGGGAGGGAGTATGCGGGCACGGCCACATAGGGAGAACGTAGCGCGCGTGCATCGGTTCCCGGGATATTTGGCCGGATTTCTGAGAAGCGTACGTGGGCTGAGGAACTAGCTTGGTTTCGATTCAAATGCGTCGATGCGACGTACTGACCGATATGCAAATAGATTGAGTAGATCTGCTGCGCGAAATGTGGTGCGAGTTCGAGAGATCTGATCAGCCCAATGGTAGTATCGTTATAAGAAAATTGGCCTAACAAGCGGTTGGCACGACGGCTAAGTCGTGGCATTGCATATCCTTCCCTCGATCAATGCTTCCATAGGTTATGGGCCGCCATCAAATATCGCGGAGATTTGCAGCGTTTCTAACGTCGAGCGCGACGCGAACGCTGTTGGTCTGGGTTTCGATTGCCATCCTGTCCGGTCTCGCAGCAATCGTTGCCTGGCAATGGACAGTTGCGGCTGGCGATCGCGTGGCGCAGACGCTACTCTATCAGCAAGGTCTCACGAAGTGGCTCAGCGCGGCGCAGGATCTCGAAATCGCGCAGCGTGGATACATGCTCACCAGAGATCCGAAATATCTCGCATCGTATGAGACGGCGAAGAAGGCAGTCGACGGCATCCACTCCGATTTCGTCAGGCTGGGGCGGAACAACAAAGAGCTGCTTGCGCGGATCGAGGCCGTCGACAAGGCGCAGCAGGAACATCTATCAGCGATCGACAAGAGTATTTCGGACGTTGCAAGAGGCAGTCCAAATGCAGCGGCGGAGCATGCCGCTAATAGTCTCAATATCGAACTCTCAAACCGGTTGCGCGACCAGATCGGTGCCACGGAACAACAGCAACGCCGCCTCTTCGAAGTCAGCGTCGCGCAATTCCACGATCAGAGCTTTTGGCTCCTCGCTGCAATGCTCGCGATATTGCTCGCTTGCGCCGCCTTGGCGATGGTCGCGTTGATACGCGAGCGTCAGCGCGTGGCAGCGCTCGAAATTACCGCTCTGACGCTGACCTCCGCCAACAGGTCTCTGGAAGCGCGAGTGAAAGCGCGTACCGAAGAGCTTGCAATCGAACGGGATCGCGCCGAAGGCGAACGAGAGCGTGCCGAAGCGCTGCTGCGGGATGTGACGCATCGGATCGGCAATACGTTGTCGCTCGTCGTCGGCTTCATCAACCTGCACATCAGGCACACGTCCGATCCAAGGTCTCTCAAAACCCTCACCGGCGCGCGCGATCGTATCCATGCGATCGCGAGTGCGCAGCGGCGTATGAATGTCGTCAACGATCTCGAACTCGTGCGCATCGACACGCTCATTCAAGCCGTGTTGGACGATGTGGTCGAAACGGCCGGTGAAGGGCGAATTGAACTAACGGTTGATGTTCCGCCGCTTCTTGCGCCTGCTCAGGTTGCAACGTCGCTGTGCGTTCTGACGCAAGAATTTGTCGTGAATTCCTTCAAGCATGCATTTGGCGAAGATGGTTCAGGCCATGTCGGCGTTCGCCTTTATCGGTCCGGTGAGACCGGAGCTGAGCTCATTGTCGAAGATGATGGCAACGGGGTCGATGCCAACCTCTATGCGGGAGGGGGCGATGAGATGGACAAGCTTCTGCACGGAAGCGCCGGTCATGCGAGCGATGGATTGGGAACAAAAATCGCGGCTCTGCTGACTCGTCAGTTCGCCGGTGCGATCGCATACGAACCCGTTCGCCCTGGACATGTCAGGCCGGGAACGCGCGTCACGATCAAATTGACGGAGTTGGCGTTGTCGGTTCCTGAGGATGAGCCCGCTATTCGTTCCGTGAAGGTGTCGAAGACCACAACGGCGTAAGAAGAGTTTAATAGCTTCCTCAACTCACTTTCCAGCGCTCCGCGTATGCCGGCGAAAGCTCAAGAGCGCGTGGTTTCGGGCGCCGCGAGCAACCCGTTTCCATGCAATCAACGACGAATGCGACCGCCGATTTCACGGAATGTACGGAGTAAGGCTTCACCAGAATACCGCAGGCTGAGGCGAAGTCTGCCGGTACGTGGTGGGGGTTCGATGTTGTGAAGATCACTGTCGCGTGCGCGTCTTCGCTAAGGTGGCGTGCGACGGCAGGGCCTGTCATTCCATCACTCAGGTGGACGTCGACGAATGCCAGATCGCAGCTGGTCGTCTCCGCAAGCTTCAAAGCGCGAAGAGACGACCCAGCAATGCCGACGACTTGGTGCCCCAAATCAGTGATGATCGCTTCGAGTTCGTCGGCGACTATCGCTTCATCTTCGGTGATGAGAATTTTCATGGCGCCCCCCGTCATTGGCCCTACGGGCAAGAACTTGCGGGCGCGGTCACGGTTCCATGAACGAACAATGTTGTCGTTAATGGACGTTGTTTAGGCTTGGCCTGAGATTGTGGGTGCGTGCCCGATGTTGACGAGAGGGCCGGTCAATGTCCACGTGAACTCGTCGGCATTACCAACAGCGTGAGCAGAAAGCTTCAGGCCTTGCGTCGAGAAACGCTCGACGACCGACATGCCGTATCCCTTCAGGCCGTCGGCGACGAATGGTGGCCCGCTGGTTTCACGCCATGAAATCAGGATTGTAGTAGGATCGGGAAATGACCACGAGAGCCGCACTTTGCCGGTTGCGGTGGACAGTGCCCCGTGCTCGACGGCGTTGAGCGCGAGCTCGGTCAGAACCATTCCCAATGTCTGGGCGGCTTCCGGTGTGAGCATGACCTGCGGCCCCTTGATCGCGACGCGATCGGCGTCGGTACGCGCGACTGCGCCGATCTCAGCTGTCGCCAAAGTCGCAAGATCCACGTTCTGCCAATCTGAAGCGACGATGAGATCCTGAGATGCGGCGAGGCCCGCGACGCGAAGTGTGAAATCCTTGAGATGAGATTTGACGTCCACCGCATCGCGGGCCGTCAATCGTGCCATCGCGAGGATCAATGCCAGCAGGTTTTTTGAGCGATGCGAAACTTCACGGAGGAGGGCATCAGTGCGCGTGAGGCTCAGCTTCTGGTCCGTCACGTCGTAGGCAACGCCCGAGAGAGTCTTTGCTTCCATTCCGTCCGCTTCGTTCGTCGCACCGCGGATTGCGATCCAACGGATATCCCCGTTGCGGCGGAGAATGCGAACCTCTAGCGCAAGGGGTTTCGATCCAGCGACGGCGGCGCCGATCGCCTTCAACAATCGGCGGCGGTCACACCGGTCGACGCGGCGGATAAGTGTTCGCGCCGGGTACTCGTATCCAGGCTCGAGATCATTAAAAATGTCGGCAATTTCTGTATCCCAACGGATGCTGCCCGTCGTGAGGTTCCACTCCCAAACGCCAACATTGCCCGCGCGCAGCGCTTGGCGCAGCCGCTGTTCTCTCGCGCCATCCGGCGGTTGTTGATGGGGTCGCTTATCCTGACTGTCGAACTGCAATGGCATGCCTGCTGATTGGCCTGGCGTTTCGCCCGATCGCCCCGCTGAGGGGGGCAAATTGCTAGCGTTCGGATCTTCCAAAATGTTCCGCGTCAACCACGTCGCGCCGGCCAGCGATGCGACTGCCAACAATGAGGAAAGCGTGACAAACGTTATCCAGTTGCGTTCAGCGCGCAGCCTCGCCGCTTTTTCTGGAATTTGAGCAGCAACTTTCCAGCCAAACTGTGAAGTGTCGGCAACGGCTTCTACGAGGGCTGTACGGTTCGCATTATCGGCACTTGCTGCCGTGCCTGCCTTGGCCCGGGTTCTGGCGAGTATTTGGCCGTCGGGTCCAACAACGGAAATCGACCATGGGCCACCGGCTGCGAATTTCTTGAGCGCGGAGGCCAAAAATGTCGACGGGATATGTGCCTGGATGAGGATGGGTTTCGCATCATTCGATGCGGCGGCCAGCCAAACATCGATGCCGTTGTCCCGTGCGTTGTCATATGCCGTGATTTGAGGCGCCTGCTTCGACAAAGCGGCTGCCGCGGCGGAGCGGGAAGCGCCATCGAGCGTGATCCCGCCCGAATCGAGCCCGCCGACGGGTGACAAGACGTCGAGCTTTTCGCTTCGCGTGAAGAGCACGATGCCTTTTCCGTCAAGCTCGGTGCGTATGCGGTTTTCAGTGTTTTGAGTGACGTCCTCCGCCGGGAGCGCCTTGAGGGTGCGGAGAAGGGTGTCCATTTGATCGTCGACGAAACTTGCCGCGAGCAAGGCCCGAGTTCGGGCGTCCGCCTGCAGAACAGTAAGTTCTTGGGAATGCACCGCGTTCAACAGATACGCAGCAAGGCCCAGGGTTGGAATGAGAAACGCCAGCCAGACAAGGTAAGCCGTTGCCCTCAACGACAGCCGGGGAAAGATAATTAATTGGCCTAGGAATTTGGCTTGCCGAAGCCGGCCCGCCCTCCCCGGTGGATCAGTATTCACGATTTTCTTCTTATCGTCTTGGAAGGGCTATAGAGAATCTCGCCTGAGACCAAATGCGCGAGACCTGCAATGGTTCCAATTTTTGGGCGAAAGAGGCATTTTGCCAAGCGCGCTGTGGCCGTTGTGGGGATAACTAGGAGAGCGGGTATTCAACTGCCACGTTTGTGACACAGGAACAGTCGAATGCTGGGTACGTAGAAGACGGCCGGAGATCATGACCTCATCGCGACTCCGCATCAGGCTTGTTTTGCTCACGCTGTTTGCCTTCAGCGTGCAGTTGGCCGTCGCGTCGTTCCATCACCATACAAGCCGGGATATCGGCGACCGTTCCATCCTTGCGTTTACGGGCCATTGCGTCTCAACGGCCACGAAGCCTTGCCCGCCGGCCAGTGACGATCACGGTGGCTGCCCATTGTGTTGGGCAGCGGCTGTTGCCGCGACGTCGCTCGTGCCTTCGCTTTTTGATTTTCCCGCACCCTCTGAAATTGCTTTTGCTCAGCTTCGGACGCCACTCAGCGCTCAGAGCTGCATAATCCGCTGCTACGAGCAGCGTGCGCGTGGCCCGCCCGCGGCGAATGTCGGCTGACATTCGAAGATCGCTCCGGCGTCTTCGTTTCTTTATCCCATAACGCTTTTTCGTATCCGGCTGTGTTTTGCGCGATTTCCAATCGCGCTTCGGCACAGCTGGGCTGACACCGCGCAATGGCGCGCCTCAGCACTCATCATCCAATTGGAGAGAACGATGTCGAAAGTTTTGTCAGGTCTGGCCTCGATGGCCATCTTGATTGCCGCTCCCGCTTTCGCGGATCAGGCCGACCACAGACAACTCGGCCCACACGTGCACGGACAAGGAACGCTCGATATCGCCATCGAGGGAAACAAGATCGAAATGGAGCTTGTTTCTCCGGGCATGGATATCGTCGGCTTCGAGCACATCGCTTCGACTGACGAGCAGAAAGCGGCGGTCGAGAAGGCGAAGGCGAAGCTCGCCGACGTATTGGCCGTTTTCAAACTTCCCGCGGCGGCCAATTGCAAGGCAGAGACGGCGAACGTCGAGAACCGGAAGGAAACGCATAAGCCCGGCGAGAAGGACGACGACGATGACGATAAGCCCGGCGCGCCGCAGCACTCAGAGTTTCATGCGACTTATACAATCACTTGCGAAGCGCCCGAACGTGTAACCGGCCTCGAGACTGTCTATTTCTCGAACTTTGCCGGCGCGCAGCTTCTGAACGTCAACGTCACGACACCGAAGGGGCAGACCCAGGCGCAGATGACGCGCGATAAGCCAACCCTCGATCTCACGGGCGTGATGTAACTATGAGCAACATCATCGTGTCTTCACGCGATACGCGGATAGAGGGCGAAAGCCCTCTTGATGCGGTTTCGTTTTCGAACGTGCGGTATTCGTGGCCCGGACCGTCACCGTTCTCGCTGACGATCAAGAAATTCACGCTGCGGCGCGAGGAGAAGCTTCTGCTCGTCGGCCCATCGGGAAGCGGCAAGAGCACGTTTCTCAGCTTGCTTGCGGGCATCGTTGCGCCGAGCGAAGGGCGGATCGATGTGCTTGGAACCGAGATGGCCAAGCTCAGCGGTTCCGGGCGGGACCGGTTTCGCGTGGACCACTTCGGAATCATCTTCCAGATGTTCAATCTGCTCCCTTACGCATCTCTCATCGACAATGTTCTGCTTCCACTTCGGTTCTCGCGAACGCGACGAGCAAATGCCGAGAGCGATGGATCGCTCGATGCGGTTGCGCGGGGATTGCTTGCGGCGCTCGGTCTCGACGAGACGGTGATCGCGACGGTCAAAGCGGCAAACCTGAGCGTCGGGCAGCAACAGCGTGTCGCCGCGGCGCGGGCGTTGATCGGCGCGCCGCCGATCCTCGTTGCGGACGAGCCGACGTCCGCGCTCGATCGAAACACGGAAGAAGCGTTTCTGAAGCTCTTATTCGCGCAAAGTGAGAAGGCCGGCACGAGCGTTATCATGGTCAGCCACGATGAAGGATTGGCCCCACATTTCGACCGCGTTGTGCGTCTTCAGGACATTGCTGTCTCATCGCGAGGTGCCAAGCAATGATGATCTTCCGCCTCGCATTTCAATCGTTGATGAACCGCTGGGTGACGGCATGTCTGACGGTCCTCGCGATCGCATAGAGCGTCATGCTGCTGCTCGGCGTAGAGAAAGTGCGCACAGGCGCGCGGCAAAGCTTCGCCGATACGATTTCCGGGACGGATCTGATTGTCGGTGCGCGTAGCGGCAGCCTCAACCTGCTTCTTTATTCCGTTTTCCGCATCGGCAACGCGACCAACAATGTGACGTGGAAGAGCTATCAGGACATCGCGAAGATGCCTGAAGTCAAATGGATCGTTCCCATATCGCTCGGCGACAGTCACCATGGGTTCCGCGTGCTCGGCACGAACGGCGATTACTTCACGCATTATAAATTCCGCCGCGGGCAGAGCATGACGTTCTCCGCCGGTGGTCCCTTTACGGATTTGTTCGATGCGGTCATCGGGTCAGACGTCGCCGACGCACTCGGCTACAAAGTTGGCGACAAGATCATCGTCGCGCACGGCGTCGGATCGATCTCGTTCGTCGAACATCAGGACAAGCCGTTCCGGGTTTCCGGTATTCTTGCGAAGACCGGGACGCCGATAGACCGCACGGTTCACGTCAGTCTCGAGGCGATTGAAGCCATTCACATCGATTGGCAGAGCGGGGCGCCGATCCCCGGGGAAAGCATTTCGGCCGATGCGGTTCGCAAGATGGATCTCACGCCGCGCGCGATCACGGCGGCGATGGTTGGTCTGGATTCAAAGCTCGCCACATTCAAGGTTCAGCGGCGGATCAACGATTATGCCGAGGAGCCGCTGTCGGCGATCATGCCGGGCGTCGCGCTGCAAGAGCTGTGGGGTCTCATCGGTACGGCCGAGACTGCGCTATCGGTCGTTTCGGCGATGGTCGTTGCGACAGCGTTGCTCGGGATGGTGACGATGATCTTGACCACGCTCAACGAGCGGCGACGCGAAATGGCTATCCTGCGCTCGGTCGGGGCAACGCCGACGACGGTGCTGGGTCTGCTTGCGGCCGAAGGCGGGCTGTTGACGCTGGCCGGCGTCATCACGGGTACTGTCGGGCTTTACGTGGGTCTTTATCTGGCGCGTCCGTACATCGATCACACGTACGGGCTGAGCCTCGCGATCGATCCACCCCGGACCGACGAATGGCTGAAGCTCGGCTTGATCGTCGCCGCCGGTTTCGTCGCTGGATTGTTGCCTGCGATCCGTGCTTACCGGCTGTCTCTGGCGGACGGGATGATGGTCAGAGTGTGAGCAGGTTCATTTCTTGAAAGGGTGCGGATATGGCATCGAAGTATGTTTTCGCTCTGAGCGTCGTGCTCAATCTGGTGCTCGCGGTCGGGTCGGCGTCGAACGTCGCTGCCGATACGCCGCGGCAACTCAAGTGGGCCGATCTCGTTCCCAAGAGCGTGCCCGCGGCGTCAACGATGCAGTCTAAGACGTTTTTCGGTGGTTCAGTGCCGCCGACGACGGATGCGGGGCCACCTCCGGCCCCGCTTCCCGAGGGCAAGTTCATGGCGGTCAAGCGCCGGCAGCCCGGTAGCGATCGTCCACCTGCCATCGTTGCGGAACTCGACGGACAAAGCGTTTCGATCGGCGGTTACGTCGTTCCCCTCGACTTCGACGCGACGACGGTGAAGGAATTCCTTCTCGTGCCATTCGTCGGTGCCTGCATCCACGTGCCGCCGCCGCCGGCCAATCAAATCATCTACGTGAAGACCGACAAAGGGTTTGAAGTCGGCGGCATGTTCGATCCGGTGACGGTGACCGGCAAGATCAACACGAGCGAAGCTTTCACGGGTCTCGCCGACGCCGGCTATACGATCACGGCCGACAGCGTGGAGCTTAGAAAGCAGTAGCTGCAACGGAGTGGGTTGTTAAGTCTTCCGCCATGCATGCGTCATCGCGTTTCGTGCAGCGGCGACGCGAAAATTCCGCTTTATCGTTCTGCCTTAGATTTCCATTTTGGCAGACGTGAGCCCGGCAGCGTTGGGATTTCGAGCAGCGAAACGTCTAATAAGCTCAGCATTTCTTCTTCGTTCGTTGGCGGGATAGCGCTCGATAGGTTTGCTCTCAGGGCAATTCCAACTTGAGAGGTTCTGATGTCGTTCCTACCCCTGACCCGCAGATCAGCCATCGGGGCCGTGCTCGGCCTCGGCCTCGCCGGCCTTTCCGGCTATGCTTCGGCCGCCGAGATTTCGCTGCTCAACGTATCCTACGATCCAACGCGCGAGCTCTATCAAGCGTATAATGTGGCTTTCGCGAAGTACTGGAAGGCGAAGACGGGTGATGACGTCACCATCAAGCAGTCGCATGGCGGTTCCGGCAAGCAGGCTCGCTCGGTCATCGACGGTATCGATGCCGATGTCGTGACGCTCGCGCTCGCGGGGGACATCGATTCGCTCCACAAGAATGGCGATCTCGTCAAAGCGGATTGGATCAAGAACCTTCCCGACAACTCGGCTCCGTATACGTCGACTATCGTCTTCCTCGTTCGCAAGGGCAATCCGAAGGGCATCAAGGATTGGTCGGATCTCGCAAAGGATGGCGTTGAAGTCGTCACTCCGAACCCGAAGACGTCGGGCGGCGCGCGCTGGAACTATCTCGCTGCCTGGGGATATGCGCTGAAGCAGCCCGGCGGTAGCGCCGCGACGGCGAAAGATCTGGTCAGCAAGATCTACAAGAACACCAAGGTTCTCGACTCGGGCGCTCGTGGTTCGACGACGACATTCGTTGAGCGCGGTATCGGCGACGTGCTGATTGCCTGGGAAAACGAAGCCTATCTCTCCGTCAAGGAGCTTGGTGCCGACAAGTTCGAGATCGTTACTCCGTCGATTTCAATTCTTGCTGAGCCGAGCGTCGCCGTCGTCGACAAGGTCGTCGACAAGCGCGGCACCCGCGCTGTCGCCCAGGAATATCTGAAGCATCTCTATAGCGAAGAAGGCCAGGAGATCGCGGCGAAGAACTTCTATCGCCCTCGCGACGAGAAGGTTGCGCAGAAATACGCGAGCCAGTTCGGACCGGTGAAGACTTTCACGATCGACGAGGTGTTCGGCGGCTGGGGCAAGGCCCAGGCGGAACACTTCAAGGACGGCGGCGTGTTCGATCAGATCTACACGGCCGGCAACAAGAGCTGAACGTCTCTCTAGAACCTGAATTCGTGCGTCGCCTTCTCGGCCGGAAGCTCCTCCAGACCATTTCGGAATGAGAACTAGGCGACGCACGAAGCGGGCATGTGATCACTTCGTCACGGAATTCAAAACAATGCTGATTTCAGAACGTGGTCGAGAAAGGTGTTGCGGGTCGTCTGTCCGCTAACCGGCGCGAAAGCCGGTGATTGCCGTTCGAGCGGCGCGCTAAGTCCGCCGCAGACCCGAACAGACCAGAGCCAGAATCCCTCCAATGGCTCAGCATCAAGGGTGAATTCAATGTCGACAACTCTCATCGTACCTGGCCTTCGATCGAGCGGGCCGACCCACTGGCAAACCTGGCTCGAGCGCCGCGTCAGCGGCAGCGTCCGCATCACGCAGCGCGACTGGAACGATCCTCATCTGCCCGAATGGTCGGCGCGCGTCCGTCGCGAAATTGTCCGCGCAACGGGACCAATTTTCATCGCTGGGCATTCGTTCGGCGCCTTGGCCGCCGTACAGGCCGCGAGCGATCACGCGGAGCGAATCACCGGAGCACTTCTTGTCGCTCCAGCGGATCCCGAAGCCTTCGGGGTCGCGGAATTCCTGCCGACGAAGCCTTTGGGCTTTCCCGTGATCGTCGTTGCCAGCAGGAACGATCCTTGGATGGCGTTCGATAAGGCGCGTCGCTGGGCTGATCTCTGGCGAGCCGATTTCGTCGATCTCGGCGATGCCGGGCACATCAATTCCGAGGCCGGCTTCGGCCCGTGGCCCGAAGGGCTCGCGCTGCTCGAAAGGTTACGTCGCGCCGGCGAATTTCGCTCGGCGGCGGAACGGCTTGCCGCTTTGGATTTGTCTCAGTCTCAACCATTGCAACGGCACTGGCTCGCTCGCAGGCGATATGCGTTGGGACGGGGCGCTCAATCGATCGATCGTCGCGATCTCGCCGGCGCCGCGGCGCTGCTTCGCGCGGCCGGCTGGACCGTGGGTGCTCCGGCAGTAACAGCCCATGGTGCCAGATAGCCACGCCGCTATAGCAGATCAGCATTGTACTGAGGACAAGCAATTGACTTGGGAAGGGGATCGTAAAAAATACCTGAAAAATCAATTAACTAATCAGAGATTCATCTAATTAAACAGACGGGGGTCTGAAGTCACATGAAGCTAGTACAGAGAAGGGGACGCCACTGGGGTCTCTGGGTAGCTGCCTTGATGGTCACCGGATGGGCTATGCCCGCCGCCGCTGCCGATCTCGGCGGCGATTGCTGCGCGGATTTGGAAGAGCGCGTCGCCGAACTTGAGGCCACGACGGCGCGCAAGGGCAATCGCAAGGTCAGCCTGACGGTTTCGGGCTGGATCAACGAGAGCGTGATGTGGTGGGACGACGGTTCGGAGTCGAACGTCTACGTCGGCACCAATCCGGTCGAGCAGAGCCGCGTCCGCTTCGTCGGCGAAGCCAAGGTCACGCCGGACGTTTCGGCCGGTTATACGCTCGAATTTGGTATTTACGGCGCCAGCGGCAACAGCTGGGATCAGAATACTCCTGATGGCGCCACTCCCAACAGCGTCTCCGTTCGTAAGAGCAGCTGGTACTTGAAGAGCAAGACCCTCGGCAAGGTGACGGTCGGACAGGACGGCACGGCGACCTACCATTTGCTCGACGACGCCGATACCACGATGACTCGTAACTTCTACGACGGCGAAGCCTCGGCGATTTACGCCCGGCCGTTCTTGCTACGCGATGCGACAGGCGCCCCTATCGGCAGCCTGAAATGGAGCGATGCGCTGCGCGGCTTCTTCAATTCGACGCCGGGCGATAACGGCCGCCGCAACATCGTGCGCTACGACACGCCGACGTTCGCGGGCTTCAGCATCGCGACGAGCTGGGGTGAAGACGATACGTGGGACATGGCCGTCATCTATAAGGGCGAGCTCGGCGATTTCGACTTGAACGCGCGTGCCGGCTACGGCCAGTCTACGGACGGTGTCTCCTCGCCGTGCCATGGCTCGAGCACCGCCCCGGACAATGCGATGGACTGTGAGTGGTGGGGCGTCTCGGCGTTCCTGCAGCACAAGCCGACGGGTCTGTTCGTCTTCGCCGGCTATGGCGACCAGCGCGACGGCTCGAAGAATACGGGCATCGATGCGGCTATTCTGGACAAAGACTCGCAGGCCTGGTTCGTGCAGGGCGGCATCGAGAAGAAGTTCTTCCCGCTCGGCAAGACCAACTTCTTCGGCCAATACCGTCGCGACGACGCGGGCTCGAGCGTCAGTGGCACTGGCACGGTGCGGACCGACGGGGCCGAGATCAACACCTGGGCGATCGGCGCGGCGCAGAACCTCGAGGCGGCGGAATCGACCCTCTACCTCGTCTATCAGCATGTCGATGGCGAGCTGACGAAGCCGGGTGCTAGCAGCGCGACCGATCTTTCGGCGCTGCAGCAGGTCGTCGGCGGTATGAAGATCAACTTCTAAGACGGCACTGCCGTTTCGGAAGTCAGGAACGTCTGACGCTCCCGTCAGATCACATGCGAGAAGGACGGCCCTCAGGTTTTCCTTCTCGCCTTTTTCGCGCGATGCGCCGCCGCGTTGAGCCATGCTCGCGGCAAGCAATTCACTCATAAGCTCATAATTTCTTCTTCGTTCCGCCGGTATCGCCGCTCGGTTATCCGTATTTGCAGACGCAAACGCGATTGCGAAAGTCGGCGGCGATGGTAATGGCGAGAAAAGAAGATTTCGAGACTCTCGAAGGTGCAGACAGCGGACCGGCGAAGCTTTCCATTATCGTCGGGGAAAATTTGCGTCATCTCAGGCGCAAAAGCGGTCTGTCGTTAGAACAGCTTGGTGTCATCTCGGGCGTCAGCCGCGCGATGCTCGGGCAGATCGAAACGGGCAAGAGCGCGCCGACGATCAACCTATTGGGCCGCATTGCCGAGGCGTTAAAGGTCTCGGTGCCAAGCCTGATTTCCAGTCCAGGCGTGGGCGGCACGGTCGTTGTTCCGCGCGACCGAGCGACGGTGGTTTCGTCGAGCGAAGGTGGTTTCGTCAGCCGCGCACTTTTCCCCTGGGGGGATCCACAACGCATTGAAATTTATGATGTGACGATCGGCGCCCAGCATCGCGAAGTGTTCGCGGCGCAGACGGCGGGCGCCAAGAAAAACCTCGTCGTCGTAAAGGGCACGGTGGAGATCGTCGTGGGAGAGGATTCTCCCGCCCGGCTGATCGAGGGTGATGCGATCCTCTTCAATGCGGATACTCCGCATCACTTTCACAATCCGGGGGACGAGGACGCAAAAGCGTTCTTGGTCGTCACGGGACTCGACGGTTCCAACTCGCGGGGCCGGCAGGGTTAAGATCGCTCCCGACCTGAGCAACCCCCGATAATCTCATATGCTTAGCAGCTATTGTTCGTTAGCCGCGGGGCGGCTCTCAAATAGTGTGCGCGTCGGTCGTTTTAGCAGAAAGACGAGTGAATGACTCTCGACGGAACCATTTTGGGCAGGGCGCTTTCCTGGGCCGGCGTTTTCGCGGCTGCCGGATTCGTCGTCGTGCTGGCCGTGCTGATTTGAGGGGCGGGGATGTCTGGGGTCAATAAGAGGGTGCTGCCGGGCTTCGGGCTATCGCTCGGCTTTACGCTTGTGTACCTGTCGCTGATCGTTCTCATTCCGCTGTCAGCCGTCTTTCTCAAGACGTCGACGATGAGCTGGGACGAATTCTTGAATGCGGTTGCGGCGCCGCGCGTCGTCGCGTCCTATAAATTGACATTCGGGGCATCGTTTTTGGCCGCGGCGATCAACGCCGTTTTCGGTTTGCTGCTCGCCTGGGGTTTGACGCGCTATACGTTTCCGGGCCGCAAGATTGTCGACGCGCTGATCGATCTTCCCTTCGCGTTGCCGACGGCTGTTGCGGGTATCGCACTGACCGCGATCTACGCGAAAAACGGATGGATAGGCGCGCTTCTCGAACCGCTCGGAATAAAAATCGCGTTCGGACCTCCCGGCGTTCTCGTCGCGCTGACCTTTATCGGGCTGCCTTTCGTTGTCCGGACGGTTCAGCCGGTGCTTGAAGATCTCGAGACAGAGTATGAGGAAGCCGCTGCGAGCCTTGGGGCGACGCGCTGGCAGGCGTTTCAGCGCGTTGTGTTCCCGACGCTCTTTCCGGCGTTGCTGACCGGTTTCGCGCTGGCATTCGCGCGTGCTGTCGGGGAATACGGATCGGTGATTTTCATCGCCGGCAATATCCCGATGGTTTCCGAAATCACGCCGCTCATCATCATCACAAAGCTCGAGCAGTTCGACTACAAGGGCGCGACCGCCGTTGCGTCCGTCATGCTGGTTATCTCGTTCGTGCTGCTGCTGGTGATCAATGGCCTTCAGGCATGGACTGCACGACGTACGGGGAGGGCGATCTGATGGCTGCCGTTGCTGCAACATTCGACGCCCGGTCCGATACGGCCAGTAAATTCGAAGCCAATCCGGCGACGCGGGATTCTACTTGGGTGAAGTACCTGGTGATCGGCGTCGGGCTCACCTATTTCGCCGTCTTCCTGTTGCTGCCGTTGATCGCTGTGTTTGTTGAGGCCTTCCGCAAAGGCGCGGGTACGTACTTCGCGGCGCTTGTCGAACCCGATGCGTTGTCGGCAATTCGTCTGACGATCCTCGCGGCGGCAATCGCCGTGCCGGTCAATCTCGTTTTCGGAGTCTCGGCGGCCTGGGCGATCGCGAAGTTTCAATTCCCCGGCAAGAACTTTCTGATCACCCTCATCGATCTGCCGTTTTCCGTGTCACCTGTGGTCGCCGGTCTGATCTACGTGTTGGTGTTTGGATTGCAGGGCTGGTTCGGTCCCTGGCTGCATGAGCACGACATAAAAATCATCTTCGCAGTGCCGGGCATCGTCCTCGCTACGATTTTCGTCACGTTTCCGTTCATCGCGCGCGAACTCATTCCGTTGATGCAGGCGCAGGGACGCGACGAAGAGGAAGCTGCGATATCGCTCGGCGCGTCAGGTCTGCAGACGTTCTGGCGCGTGACGATCCCGAACGTGAAATGGGCGCTGCTTTACGGGGTCATCCTGTGCAACGCTCGCGCAATGGGCGAGTTCGGCGCGGTGTCCGTCGTCTCGGGCCATATTCGCGGCGAAACGAACACGATGCCGCTGCACGTCGAGATTCTCTACAACGAATATCAATTCGCCGCCGCTTTTGCAGTGGCATCGCTATTGGCGCTGCTGGCGCTGGTAACGCTCGTCTTGAAAACTTACGTCGAGTGGCGCTCCCACCGTCCGGTAGCCGGGGAACAGGTTTCATGAGCATCGAGGTCATTGGCATCAGCAAGACGTTCGGCACATTCAAAGCGCTGAACAACGTCTCGCTCAATTTTCCGGATGGAGAGCTCGTCGCGCTTCTCGGCCCGTCGGGCTGCGGAAAGACGACGCTCCTGCGCGTCATCGCGGGCCTCGAACATGCGGACACCGGTCGCATCGTGCTCGACGGCACGGACGCGACGGACAAAGACGTGCGCCAACGCCGGGTCGGGTTCGTCTTTCAGCATTACGCGCTCTTCCGGCACATGACGGTGTTCGAGAACATCGCTTTCGGTCTGCGCGTTCGCCCGCGCCGTGAGCGGCCGAGCGAGAAAGACATTCGCGCGAAGGTCAACCGCCTGCTCGATCTCGTGCAACTCGGATGGGTGGCGAACCGCTTCCCGTCGCAGCTTTCTGGCGGCCAACGGCAGCGCATCGCGCTCGCCCGGGCACTTGCCGTCGAACCGCGCGTTCTGCTTCTCGACGAGCCGTTCGGCGCGCTCGACGCCAAAGTCAGAAAAGAGCTGAGGCGCTGGCTTCGCACCCTGCACGACGAACTGCACATCTCGTCGATATTCGTGACGCACGATCAGGAAGAGGCACTCGAGGTTTCGGACCGGATCGTTCTCGTCAACAAGGGGCAGGTCGAGCAGATCGGCACGCCGAAAGAGATCTACGAGCAGCCGGCGACGGCGTTTGCCTATAGCTTTATCGGCTCGGTTAACGAATTCCGCGGCCGCGTCGACGGTGACTTCGTCCGCGTCGGGGATGAGAAGCTGCGTTTCCAGACGGGGACGTTCAAAGACGGGCAAGAGGTCATTGCGTTCAGCCGTCCGCACGACACCGAAATCGTGGCGAACCCGCAGTCTGAAGACGGCGTGTCCGCGAGCATCAAGAGAATTCTTGGCACCGGCGCCGTCGCGCGGGTAGAACTTGTGGCGAATGGCGAGGCGCGCGAGGGCCGCAAGGAATTTTTCGAAGTCGAAATTCCTGGCTCCGATGTGCAGTCGCTCGGGCTTTCGACGGGGCAACACGTCAAGCTCATAGGGCGGCGGTTGAGCGTCTTTGCAGATCAGAACGGAACACAGGCCGCATCGTGAACTTCCAGCAACTCCGCATTATCCGCGAAACGCTCCGCCGCAATTTCAATCTTACCGAAGTCGCGAACGCGCTCTACACGTCGCAATCCGGCGTCTCGAAACATATTAAAGACCTCGAAGATGAACTCGGGGTTGAGCTGTTCGTGCGCCGCGGCAAGCGGCTGCTCGGTCTTACCGAGCCCGGCAAAGAGCTGGCGCTGATCGTCGACAGGATCCTGCTCGATACTGCGAACATCAAACGGCTTGCCGATCAATTTGCGGGGTCGGATCGCGGCGAGATTCTCATCGCGACGACGCACACGCAGGCGCGTTATGCGCTGCCGGGGCCGATCGCGGCGTTCCGGAAGGAGTTTCCGAACGTCCATCTCGTTTTGCACCAAGGGACGCCGAGGGAAATCGCGGCGATGCTGAACGATGGCACGGCCGACATCGGTATTGCGACCGAAGCGCTGGAAGACACGGCCGAGCACGTGACCTTTCCGTTCTATTCCTGGCATCATGGCGTGGTCGTGCCGAAAGGGCATCCGCTTGAAAGCCAGACTCCGGTGACTCTGGAGAATATCGCCGATTGGCCGATCATCACGTATCACGAGGGCTTCACAGGGCGCCCCGCGATCGATGCGGCGTTCGCCTCGGCCAACCTCGCGCCGGATATCGTGATGGTCGCGCTCGATGCCGACGTCATCAAAACCTATGTCGAAGTCGGTCTCGGCGTCGGCATCGTTGCGTCGATGTCTTACGATGCAAGCCGCGACAAGGGTTTGACGCTTCTCGATACAACGCACCTGTTCCCGAAATCGACGTCGCGCATCGCGCTTCGCCGCGGCCGTTTTCTACGCGGCTTCGCCTACCGGTTCATCGAGCTTTGCGCGCCGGCTCTCAACGAGAAGGTCATCAAGGACGGCATTGCTTCGCCGTCCGACTGACGCGGCTGGCATGCTCGATGACGGACGACGTCAAGCGGTCGGCGTTTTCGCCTTCTGCGCGCGGAACCACGCGAGGCTGTCATAGGTGCCGGTGAGCGGCCTGTACTCGCAGCCGACCCATCCTTTGTAGCCGATCCGTTCGAGATGGCTGAATATAAAGGGGTAGTTGATTTCCCCTGTGCCCGGCTGATGTCGGCCGGGCGTGTCGGCGATCTGAATGTGGGCAATGATCTTCAGGTACTTGTCGATCGTCGGCGTCAGGTCGCCTTCCATGATCTGCATGTGATAGACGTCGTATTGCAGACGCAGGTTCTGCGCTTCCACGGTTTCGATGATGTCGGCCGCTTTGGCTGTTGAATCGAGGAAGTAGCCTGGAATGTCGCGCGTGTTGATCGGTTCGATCAGCAGCGTCATGCCTTCATCCGCCAAGGCGTGCGAGGCGAAGCGTAAGTTTTCGACGTAGGTTTTGCGCATCGCCCGGTGGTCGGCACCGACGGGGGCGATGCCTGCAAGGCAATGGAGCTGCCTGCAGCCGAGCACCTTTGCGTACTTCACGGCGCGGGCAACGCTATCGCGGAATTCGCCGACGAGGTTCGGATAAATCGCGATGCCGCGGTCGCCGGCTTCCCAGTTGCCTGCGGGCAAATTGAACAGCGCCTGGTGCAATCCGTTCGCCTTCAAACGCGCGGCGATGTCGTCAGCGTTGAACTCATACGGGAACAGAAATTCGGCGCCTTCGAAGCCTTGCGCGGCGGCTGCTTCGAAGCGATCGAGAAACGGCATCTCGTTGAACAGCAGCGATAGATTGGCTGCGAATTTTAACATGATCGCTCTGCTTGCGAGATGAGTTCGATTAAGTCGAGGCGTGTGCGCGATGGGCTGCCTGAAGGCGGCGGAAATCGTCGCCCGCATGGTAGGACGATCGCGTCAAAGGCGATGCGGCGACGAGCAGGAATCCCTTGGCGCGTGCGGCTTGTGCAAGGCCTTCGAACTCTTCCGGCGGAACATAGCGTGCGACAGCGGCATGTTTGCGCGTCGGCTGCAGGTATTGGCCGATCGTCAGAAAGTCGACGCCCGCCGACCGGAGGTCGTCCATGACCTGGAGGACTTCTTCGCGTGTTTCTCCAAGGCCGACCATGATCCCAGACTTCGTGAAGGTCTTGGCGTCGATTTCCTTGGCCTGCTGCAGGAGCCGGAGTGAATGGAAGTAGCGGGCGCCAGGGCGAATGCGGAGATAAAGGCCCGGCACGGTTTCAAGATTGTGGTTGAAGACGTCGGGCTGCGCTGCGATCACGATTTCCAGTGCACCCTGTTTGCGCAGGAAGTCGGGCGTCAGGACTTCGATCGTCGTGCCTGGGGAAGCCGTTCGAATCGCGCGGATGGTTTCTGCGAAATGCCGCGCGCCGCCGTCAGCGAGATCATCGCGATCGACTGAAGTTACGACGACATGTTCAAGCGCCAGCCGGGCGACGGCCTCGGCAACGCGTTGCGGTTCGCCGGCATCGAGAGCGGATGGCAGGCCCGTCGCGACGTTGCAGAATGCGCACGCGCGCGTGCAAATCCCGCCCATGATCATCATCGTCGCGTGCCGCTTTTGCCAGCAATCGCCGATGTTCGGGCAGGCGGCCTCTTCGCAGACGGTGTGAAGCTTGTGTTCGCGAACGATGGCCCGCGTATGGTCGTACCCGGGGGAGCCCGGTGCACGGACCCTTAACCAGTTCGGTTTCGGCAACGTCGGCGTTTCGGAATGCGCGACCTTCTCGGGGTGGCGCGGGCGCGGCGTCGTGCCGGTACTGTCGAGCAATGTCACCAAGGCTGCCATCGGCTAAAGATAACTGTCGCAACATACTAGCTGCTGCAGGCGGAATGTAACAGACGCCTGTTCATGCGGGCGTGTGCGGTCCCTCATGTGGGATCGGACGTTGAAGACGTCAAAGAAAAAGGGCGACTTCATCAGCCGCCCTCAAATTCTCGATGATGGATTTTAGGTGCGGCGTCACTGAACCTGGACGGCAGCAGCCTTGTGGACGGGAAGTCCGTCTGCTTCTGAAGCCGATGCCCGCGTCGTCGCCGCGCTGGAATCCGATTCCTTTGACGGAGCCGACACTGCGCTCGGCTTTACCGGGTCCGGAACAGCCATTGCGGGGCTCATAACCGGGTCAACATGAGGATCGGACACGGAAGAGGACGTTGCTTTCTTCTTCCCGCTCGATGTCGAGCTTGAAGTGTTGGCAACTTTCTTCTTCTCCGATGATGCCGACGGCTCGGTTTCGGATTTTGCCTCAGCAGCTTTTTGCTTGGGCGCCTTCTCAGCGTCCCGCTGCTGCGGATCCGACTTCTGGGTCATCGCCAGGTCGTCGTCCTGCGTGGCGTCCTGGGATGCTTCATCCCGTGCTTCCTGAGCGGCCTGGGAAATAGACTTCTTCGGCTTCTCATCCCAGAAATAGTTATTCACGCCATCGTCGTTCGATGCGGTGCTGGTGGCGCGGACGTTCTGCGCTTTGCCCGAGTTGTAAGCTCTGTATTCATAGGACGACGAGTTCGACGAAGAAGCCTCGGCAGAGGCCTTGGGGGCCGAGTTAGCCGAAGCGGACGACGTGGACGAAGCTGAGGCTGCCCGAGGGTTCGAATCGGCATCGCCGTAGCGCGGGTACTTGTCGCCGGACGCGATGGGCTGCGTCGAGAACTGCTGCCAAGTAACGGTCACCCGCGTCCCCATGGGTACGCGCGGATAGAGATCGAGCACGTCTTCGTTGGTCATGCGGATGCAGCCGGCGGAAACGGCTTGGCCGATGGTCCAGGGCGCGTCGGTGCCGTGGATACGGTAGGTGCTGCTGCCGAGGTACAGAGCCCGGATGCCGAGCGGGTTCATCGGATGGCCACCTGGGACCCAACGCGGCAGGCGCGGGTTTTTGCTGACCATTTCCGGCGTCGGAGTCCACGGCGGGTTGATGCGCTTGTTGGTCACCGAGGTCACGCCCTGCCAACGGGCTCCTTCCTTCGGAACCGCAACGGGATAGGTCATCGCCTCGCCCGGCTTCGTGATCCAATAGAGCCGGCGGTCGGAGAACGAAACGATCACCTGACCGGGTTTGTACTTCGGATCGAACGACACAATGCTGCGACCGCCGCCATATTCGGCGCTGCCGCCCCAAAGGAAATCTATGAGGTCTTCGGCCTTGGCCGATGATGCGGACATCAACCCGCCCGCCGTGACGATGGCTGCAAGGGTTAATCCGCTGAGGAAGCGCAGGCTCATCGGGGGATGCTCCGGTTGGTGAACAACAAATATACTAAACACAGAACGAGGGGGTCATCCTGTGCTTCGAATGGTGAAGAGCCGGTATAATTCAGTCTCGATGCCGTCGGCAGAGCAGGGAAGTCACAGTTCCATACGGATTGCATCGCTCCCCTCTGACTTTCCTAGGGTTTTACGAATTTTAGAACGATGTGTTGCGGTTCGATGACGGCGTAATTTGAGTTCGTTCTTTGTCTGCGCAGACTTGACGGATCGAAGGGTTGTCATTAGAACAAACGATGAACATTATTGGAGGATCGCTCGAAAGCGTTCCCTAAACGGACTTCTTTACCATGAGGTTCCTATTGGACTCGAGAGTTTCTCCTGCCGTCTCGGGTCTATCCCCAGATCCCGGGAAGGATGCAGTTAAAGATTCAGTTATCGAAAGCTTACGCTCCCGCATTTTACATATCGAACGACATGCTCCGCGCCGGGGGGCATCTGCGGTTCCGGAAAATTCACCATTGCCCCGCTCGCGGAGGCGGTTGCGTTGGGAGCTTGGCTGTCCGGCCTGCGACGATCTTCTGCCGAGAGGGCTCGAGGCGAATTCCCTTCATGAAATCAAGGGCGTGCCTTCTGCCATTCATGGCGCGTCGGCGGCCGACTGGATGGCCGGGATAGGTTTTGCGGCTCGCCTTGCCGTTCGCCGGATCGATACATTCGCGGCCGGCGAAGAGGCACATGCTTCCTCTTCGATGGCTGGTTCCGGGATTGGGCCTTGGGTGCTGTGGTGCTGGCCGCGGCAGCTTGCCGGCGAATTCGGCTCTCCGTCGGCGGCGGGCCTTGCGAGCCTTGGTCTCGATCCATCGCGCCTCATCATCGTCGAGACGGCGCGTGCGGGCGACGCGTTGAACGCGATCGAAGAGAGTCTCCGGGCTCAGAGCCTCGCCGTTGTCATCGGCATTGTCGAAGAGGCGGAGTTGACGCCGGCGCGCCGCTTGAGCCTTGCGGCCGGAGAGACGGCAACGCCTTGCCTTCTCGTCACGCATCCCGCTTCCGAGCCCGCCGGGGCAACGGCAACCCGATGGCGCGTGCAGCGCGGCGGGAGTGCGCCGCACACTTTCGACCCGCGTGCGCCAGGGGCTCCGCGCTTTTCGATCGCGCTGGAGCGCTGCAGGGCGCGTCCCGAAAGCGCCGCGCGGTCTCCTATGCTTCTGGAGTGGAGTGATGAAACGCGTCGTTTCGATTTGGCTTCCATCGTGGCCGATATTCCGGCTCAGGCGCGCGGAGCCGACGGCCGTGCCGTCCCAGCAGCCGTTCGCGCTTATTGAGAGCGGAGCGCATGGTCTGGCGATCGTGGCCGTCAACGAGACTGCCGCGCGTCTCGGGATCGAGGCCGGCACATCGCTGGCCGATGCCAGGGCGGCGCATCCCGATCTCCTGTCGCGTCCCGCCGAGCCCGAGAAAGATCGCATTGCGCTTTTGAAGCTCGCGCGCTGGGCCGGCCGCTACGGTCCGAACCGGCACATCGACGGAAATGACGGCTTGTGGATCGACGTTAGCGGCGTCGCTCATCTCTTCGGGGGCGAAGAGAACTTGCTCAATGACATGACGCAGCATCTTTTGTCGTTCGGCGTTGCCGTGCAGGCCGGGCTTGCCGATACGCTTGGCGCTGCGCATGCGCTCGCCCGTTTCGGTTGCCCACCCGATGCTGCGTGGTCGATGGCGCCCGTTTCCGAGACGCACGCGGCGATTGGTTTTCTTCCTGTCGAGGCGCTGCGGCTCGATGCTTCGCGGATTCTGCTGCTGAAGCGGTTGGGCCTTCGCCACATCGGTCAGCTCTACGATATTCCACGCGATAGCTTGGCGCGGCGCTTTCGTTCTTCTGACGTTGCCGCCGCCGTTCTCGTGCGGCTCGATCAGGCCCTTGGCGCGATGGAGGAGCCGCGCCGGCCGATGCTGCCGCCGCCCGTCCTCTCGGTGGCGCGGGCTTTCGCGGAGCCTCTGATCTCTTCGGAAGCCTTGGAGGCCTTTACGAATGAACTTGCGAACGAACTCGCAGCCGCGCTTGCGGCGAAGGATCTCGGCGTGCGGGTTCTTCGTCTGACGTTCTATCGCGCCGACGGCACGAGCGGGACAATTGCCGCTGCCATGAGCACGCCTTGTCATGACGCCCGCCACATGATGGCGCTGCTCAGCGAGAAATTTTCGAGCATCGACGCGGGCTTCGGGGTCGATATTCTCCGGCTCGACGCGGTGCGTGCGGGAAAGCGCGGAGCCAACCAAAAGGGTTTTGGCTCGCCTCAGGGCGCGGCCTTTCGCGATCCTTCGGAGCTTGTCGACCGTCTCGTCAATCGACTCGGGCGCGACGCGATTACGGTGTTGCGTCCCAATGGCAGCCACATCCCGGAACGTGCGGAAATTCGGCTCCCGGCGCTCGATGTGCTGGCGGCTGAAACGTCTTCGCGCGTTGCGTCATACACGCCGCCTTGGCCCTATCCGAAGCGATTGCTTCGTCCGGCTTTCATGCTTTCGCGGCCTGAGCCGATTCAAGTTACGGCCGGTGTGCCGGATGGACCGCCGGCGAGTTTCATCTGGCGGCGTGTCGAGCGTCGCGTGGCGCGGGCCGAAGGACCGGAGCGCATCGCGCCTGAATGGTGGCGGACGCTCTATCTCGATGAAGATCAGAAGCGGCCGCGCACGCGCGACTATTACCGGATAGAGGACCAGCAAGGCGCGATGTACTGGGTCTTCCGGCATGGCCTTTATGAGGGCGAAGAGGGAAGCGAGCGGCCCTCGTGGTT
Source organism: Hyphomicrobium sp. (assembly GCF_019753045.1). GTDB lineage: Bacteria > Pseudomonadota > Alphaproteobacteria > Rhizobiales > Hyphomicrobiaceae > Hyphomicrobium_B. The sequence goes on along the minus strand of NZ_JAIELN010000011.1, from coordinate 11,707 downwards.
CCTGCATGGGCTATTTGCGTGAGTCGATGCCGATGACGCTTCGCTACGCCGAGCTTCAGGTGACAACGAACTTCTCGTTTCTGCGGGGCGCCTCGCATGCGGAAGATCTTGTCGAACAGGCGAAGGCGCTGGGTCTTTCGGCGATTGCGGTGACGGATCGCAATTCGCTCGCCGGCGTCGTGCGTGCGTACGTGGCGGCGAAACCGGATGAGGGGGAAGAGAAACCTAAAATTCGTCTCGTGATCGGCGCGCGTCTTGATCTCGAAGATGCGCCGAGCCTGCTCGTCTATCCGACGGATCGCGTGGCCTATGGGCGGCTCTGCCGCTTGCTCTCGTATGGGCAACTCAGGGCGGACAAAGGCAAGTGCATTCTCTATCTCGCCGATGTCGCCGCGCATGCGGAAGGCCAGATCTTCATCGCTCTGCCTCCGGATGACTGGGATTGGCGCGAAGTTTCTCAATTTTCCTCGACACAGAGCGCGCAGATTTTTCGCTTTCCACCCTCATCGGATGCTGGGGAAGACGCCGCCAAACCGGGGACGCTTCAGTCGTCGTTGCGGCGGATCAAAGGCGCTCTCGGTCATGCGCCCCTTTATCTTGCGGCTTCGCATACTTATCGCGGGGATGACCGGTCGCGCATCGCGGCGCTCGCCGTGCTTGGCGACCGGGCGGGCACGCCGATCGTCGCGACCAACGACGTGCTCTATCATCATGCCGAGTGCCGTCCGCTGCAGGATGTCGTCACCTGCATTCGCGAAAAGACGACGCTTCGCGAAGCCGGCCTTCGGCTCGAGGCCAATGCCGAGCGATACCTCAAGAGTGCGGAAGAAATGGCGCACCTCTTCAGAGGTCATGAAGCGGCGCTGGCGCGGACGCTCGACATCGTCGAAGCCTGCCGGTTTTCGCTCGGCGATCTCAAATACGAATATCCGGACGAGCCGGTGCCGCCGGGCAAAACCCCGCAGGAGCATCTTGTCGAGCTGACCTGGAAAGGTGCTCAAAGCCACTTTCCCGAAGGCGTTCCGGAAAAAGTTCGAGACACGATCGAGAAAGAGCTCAAGCTGATTGGCGAGCTCCAGTTCGCGCCGTATTTTTTGACCGTCCACGACATTGTCGCGTTCGCGAGATCCAAGGACATTCTCTGCCAGGGGCGCGGTTCGGCTGCGAACTCGGTCGTCTGCTACTGCCTCGGCATTACGGCGGTGAACCCGATCGAGGTCAATCTGCTCTTCGAGCGCTTCATCTCGTCTGCGCGCCTGGAGCCACCCGACATCGATGTCGATTTCGAACACGAGCGGCGCGAAGAGGTCATTCAATGGATCTATGAGCGCTATGGCCGCGACCGTGCAGGGCTGACCGCAACCGTCATTTCATATCGTTCGCGATCGGCCGTGCGCGATGTCGGCAAGGTGTTCGGCCTTTCGGAAGATACGATCTCGGCGCTTGCCGGCATGGTGTGGGGAACGCACGGGGGCGGCGTTCCGCCGGAAAAGCACGTTCGCGGCGCGGGGCTCGATCCCGCGGACCGGACGCTTGCGGCGGCGATGAAGCTTGCGCAGGAATTGATGGGATTTCCACGGCATCTGTCGCAGCACGTCGGCGGCTTCGTGCTCACGCGCGGTCCTTTGGTCGAGGTCGTGCCGGTCGGCAATGCGGCGATGGCGGACCGCACCTTCATCGAATGGGACAAGGACGATATCGCGGCGCTGGGATTGATGAAGGTCGACGTTCTGGCGCTCGGCATGCTGACCTGCATTCGCAAGGCTTTCGATCTGATCGAGAAGCATCATGGCGAGACGTATACGCTTGCAACCGTGCCGCGCGCGGACAAGCCGACTTACGATATGCTGTGCCGCGCGGATTCCCTCGGCGTGTTCCAGGTCGAAAGCCGGGCGCAGATGAACATGCTGCCAAGGCTGAAGCCGCAGGAATTCTATGATCTCGTCATTGAGGTCGCGATCGTGCGTCCGGGGCCGATCCAAGGCGACATGGTGCATCCCTATCTCAGGCGCCGCAACGAGCTCGAGGCCGTGGTCTATCCTTATCCAAAGGGCGGCGACGAAGACGAACTCAAGAACATTCTCGGCCAGACATTGGGCGTGCCGCTTTTTCAAGAGCAGGCGATGCGCATTGCGATGGTTGCCGCCGAGTTCAACGATAAGGAGGTTAACGATCTCAGACGGGCGATGGCAACGTTTCGCCGTGTCGGCACGATCGGTCTCCTTGAAGAGAAGATGGTCTCGCGCATGGTCGAGCGCGGCTATGAAGAGGAATTTGCGGCGCGTTGTTTTGCCCAGATCAAGGGCTTTGGCGAATACGGCTTTCCCGAGAGCCATGCGGCGAGCTTCGCACTGCTCGTCTATGTGTCGTCCTGGATCAAATGTCATCATCCGGCGGCGTTTGCGTGCGCGCTTTTGAATTCGCAGCCGATGGGTTTTTACGCGCCCGCGCAGATCGTGCGCGATGCTCACGAGCATGGCGTCGAGGTGCGGGAGGCAGATGTCTCGTTCTCGGCATGGCATTCGACGCTTGAGGACAATGACGAGGGGCCACCGGCTCTGCGGCTTGGTTTGCGGCTCGTCGATGGCCTTTCGGAAGATGATATCGACGGTCTGTCGTGCTCGCTCGATCTCCCCTCTCCCCGCGAGCGGGGAGAGGGTCAGGGTGAGGGGCTGCTCCAACCACCGAGCGAGCAGCAGCCCCTCACCCCAACCCTCTCCCCATGCCGAGTGCAGGGGCATGGGGAGAGGGGGAATTTGGACACTCTTTCCGAACTCGTTGCGCGCGGAAGATTACGTGTTCCTGTACTCGAGAAGCTCGCGGCGGCGGATGCGTTTCGCTCGCTGGGGCTCGACAGACGACAGGCTCTCTGGGAAGTCAAGGCGCTCTCCAATGCGCCGCCGCTGCCGCTCTTTTCCTGGAGCGAGACGCGAGACGTTGGGAAGGAGGCCGACGTCAAATTGCCCGAGATGGCGCTCTCGGAGCATGTGGTCAACGACTACCAGACGCTACGTCTTTCGCTCAAGGCGCATCCGATGTCGTTTCTGCGCGAGGATTTTCGCCGCGAACGCGTGCTGTCCTGCAAGGAATTGGGACAAGCGAAAAACGACTCCTTTGTTCGAGTGGCGGGCGTCGTGCTCGTCCGGCAACGGCCGGGAACGGGCAACGTCGTGTTCATGACGATCGAGGATGAGACCGGCATTGCCAATGTCATCGTCTGGCCGAAGCTGCTCGAACGTTTTCGCAAGGTCGTGATGACGTCGCGGCTCATCGTGGTTGAAGGCCGTCTGCAAAGGCAGGTCGAGAAGCACGCGGATATCATTCATGTGGTGTCGACGAAGCTTGTCGACAGGAGCGATTGGCTGCTGCGTCTTTCCGAATGGGCGGCGGACATGGATGTGCCGGTGGCGAATGCGGATGAGGTGCTGCACCCGGAGCCCGGCTCCGCGCATCCGAGCCGAAAAGACGAGCGGCGGATACATCCGCGTTTCTCGCGCGAGCCGAAGCCGCGTCATCCGCGCAATGTTCGCGTCATCCCGAAATCACGGGATTTCCACTAAATGAAAACATCACCGTGCGGAGTTCCGCACGATGATGCTCGTTAGCCCTCGAAATTCAGAGCGTCTTGTTACTTGCAGGCCATCTGCGACGACTGGCACTGGGTGCCGAACGTGCCCGGCGTGCAGGACGTGTGGACCGCGCCCTTCGGCGACCGGCCCTTGGCTTCGATGATGTTCGCCAAGCCGTGCGTCGACATGATAACCGCGAGGTCGTGCGTCAGCCCATCGCCAATCGCTCCGACGCGGACGCAATCGCCGGCTTGAGCTGTCGCGGAAAGTGCCGCCATCACCGCAGCCGCAGCGACGCCGAGTTTCAATGAGCGCATTTGCCCCTCCAGATGGTCCCGTCTTCCGGCCGGAAATTAGTCGAGGGTTCAACCGAAGGACAGGCGGACTCGTTATGGTATGCACAAAGGAATAGAGGGGCGTGCCGGAATTGCCACTGAACGGGCGGGCGGAGCGGCGAACCTTACGAATTCGTGATAATTGAAATGAGGTCGAGCACATGGACGAGAAAGCGCAACAGGCGAGCGTTGGCCGGTTCGATATCGGCGAGGTCGCTGCGTCGTTTCCGTCATCCGCGACGACGCTGCTTGTCGACCGCTATCTGACAAATCGCGAAGCGGCTAGCGCCCGAGTCTTTCGCGTCTACAAGCCGACACCGCCGCATTATCACGCGACGTGCGATGAATACCTCTATGTGTTTTCGGGGCGCGGCACCTTCTGGATGGGCGACGCCTCGACGATCGGGGAGTTCGGTCCCGGGCAATTGCTGTTCTTCGAGAAGGGAACGGTTCACGCCCTGCCGGAGATCATCGAAGAGCCGGTTGTTTTTCTGTCGGTCGATACGCCACGGCGCGATCCGAAGGACGTCATTTTCGTCAATCCGGAGGATGGCACGCCGGAAAGCTTCGTTCAGCAGAGCTATTAAATCTGCGTGCGGATCTATTCCGGGGCCTTTTCCGGGATCGAGGTCGGCATGCCTTCCGCGCCGATGAAAATGGCCAGAAGCCGGAGAGGGCTAGTCCCCATGTTGGTGCCCTGGTGCGTCTGGTGGATCGCTTCGACGAAGGTATCGCCCGGCTTATAGGTGCGCTTGCCCTTGTTTCCGTAATCGACCGTCAGCTCGCCTTCCATAACCATCCCAACGAGAGGAATACCGTGCTGATGCCAGCCAGTGGAGGCGCCCGGCGGCACATCGATATATCCGGCGGTGATCTTCGCGGGTGCGCCGGTCGGATAAACGATCGGCTCATCCGCAACCGTTCTCGACGTTTCAAGCAGGGGCGTGAACGTTATCGATGGCGCGAGCGCCATCGCTGTTGCGGCGCCGAGGGCGAAGAGCGCAGGCGCGGACAGTGCCAGTAGGACTTTTTTGCTTATGGTAAGAGACATCGTTGCCACCCATGTTTTTGCGCATAAATAGTGTACGGACGTTAATCTTTGCTTTTTGCGGTTCGTCGATTGCTTCGCTTGTTCGGCTCATCATCGGGGATTTCATGACTTTGAGAATTCTGCTCGCGGTTTTGTGCTCGATTGTCGCAGTCACGGCGTCGGCGCAGGAATTCCGGCCGGTTCCTGAAGGTGCGTCGGGCAGGCGCGAGAAATCTCTCGTCGTCGCTCAGCAGCACATGGTCGTTGCTGCAGAGCCCCTGGCCGCTGAGGCGGGCCGCGTAATATTGCGGCAAGGCGGATCCGCAATTGATGCAGCGATTGCGACGGAGCTGGTGCTCGGCCTTGTGGAGCCGCAGTCATCAGGTCTCGGCGGCGGCGCGTTCATTACCTTGTGGGATGCCAAAACGCGTTCGATGACGACGTTCGATGGCCGCGAAACGGCGCCGGCTGCGGCGCGGCCCGACCGTTTTCTCAAGGACGGGAAGCCGATGAAGTTCGAGGAGGCTGTGAACTCGGGCTTGAGCGTCGGCGTGCCGGGCCTGCTTCGCGCGCTTCATGCTGCACACGAGAAATACGGGAAGCTGCCGTGGGCGAAGCTCTTCGTGCCGGCGATAAAGCTAGCCGAGAATGGATTCCCCGTATCGCCGCGGCTCAGCGTTCTTCTGCAATCCGAAAGCGCGGAAAGGTTCGCGCCTGATGCGCGCTCGTATTTCTATGTGGGCGGCATCACGCCGAGGGCTGCAGGATCGCTGCTCAAAAATCCCGAATACGCGGTGACGCTCAGGACGATTGCAGAGCGCGGGCCCGATGCGTTTTACACCGGCGACATTGCGGACGCGATGGTCAAGGCCGTCAGAGAAGCGCACACCATACCCGGTGATTTGAGCGCCGATGATCTTGCGGCCTATAGCATGAAGGAGCGCGAGCCGGTTTGTGTCGCCTATCGCAGCCGGCAGGTTTGCAGCGTCGGGCCGCCCTCGTCGGGCGCACTCACCGTCGGCGCGGTGCTGAAACTCATCGAGCCGTTTTCTCAGGTACAGGGCGCATCGGCGCTGATGACGGCACCGGCTTTGCAGATCATTGGCGAGGCGGAGAAGCTCGCCTTTGCCGATCGCAATATGTACATCGCCGATCCGGATCGGGGTGCGGTGCCGACCGGATTGCTCGATGACGCTTATCTTGCCGAGCGGCGGAAGCTCATCGATCCCAAGAAGGCGATGGCGAAGGCCGAGCCCGGATTGCCGCCGGGTCTTGCCAAAAAGTCGTTCGGTCAAGATGCGACGTACGAAGTGCCGGGTACAACGCAGGTTTCGATCGTCGATGGCGACGGCAACGCGGTGTCGATGACGGCGACGATCGAAAGCGCGTTCGGCTCGCACCTTTGGGCGAAAGGTTTTCTTCTCAACAACGAGCTGACGGACTTCTCATTCGTGCCGGTTGATGCGAACGGCATGGTCGTGGCCAATCGGATAGAGGGCGGAAAGCGGCCGAGAAGCTCGATGGCGCCGACTATCGTTCTGGCTCCGGATGGCACGCCCGAGATCGTTACCGGTTCGCCGGGCGGTTCGCAGATTATCCTCTACGTCGTGAAGGCCCTTGTCGCCGTACTGGATTGGGGCCTCGACGCGCAGCAAGCCGCGTCGCTGACGAATTTCGGCAGTCAGGGCGGACCCTTCCTGATCGAATATTCCCTGCCAATCGTGTGGCCGGCATACGAACTGACGTCCTACGGCCAGACGGTCTCGGGGGCGACGATGACGTCCGGCGTGAACATGATCGTCCGGCGCGACGGCCGTCTCGAAGGTGGGGCCGATCCGCGCCGCGAGGGTGTCGCTATCGGCGATTGATGCTAGAGGAAGCGAAACGTCCTGAAGAGTTTCGACCTTGAGCAAGCCCTCCATTCTCGTCGTCGGCGCCGGCATATTCGGCCTTTGGCAAGCGTTTGCCTTGGCGCGGGCCGGATATCGCGTACGCCTGATCGAGGCGGGCAGCGATCCGTTCGCGCGATCGTCGAGCCGTTGGGCGGGGGCTATGATCGCACCTGAGTGCGAGGCCGAAGGTGCGCCGCTCAGCGTTCGCGATCTTGGCCGGGAGGGGCTTCGCCTATGGCGCGAGTCCTATCCCGGTACGGTCAGCAATGGAACGCTGGTTGTTGCGCATGCGCGCGATGCGGGGGATCTCGCGCGCTTTGCCAACATGACGGAAGGGCACGCGGCCGTTGCGGGGCCGCGGATTGCAGATCTCGAGCCGTCGCTTGCCGGCCGATTTGAGCGCGGGCTTTATTTCGAGAGCGAAGCGCACGTCGATGCGCAAAAGGCGATGAGCTGGCTCGTCGATCAGCTTCGCTTGCTCGGTGCGGATGTTTCTTTCGAGTGTCGTTGGGACGGCACCGCTGAAGATGTTGCGATCGATTGCCGGGGGATCGGCGCCCACGAAGATCTACCGACGCTCAGGGGTGTGCGCGGCGAGCGCGTTCTCATTCAAACGAGCGATGTGAGCTTGTCGCGCCCGGTTCGCGTCCTGCATCCGCGTCAGCCGATCTACGTCGTGCCGCAGGGCGATGGGCGGTTTGTCGTCGGCGCGACCGTCATCGAGCGGGAAGACGATGGTCCGATGTCACTCCGATCGGCGCTTGATCTGCTCGGCTCGGCCTATGCGCTGCATCCGGCGTTCGGGGAGGCATCCGTTCTCGAGATGGGCGCGGGGGTCAGGCCAGCTTTCTCCGATAACGTGCCGCGGATCATCGTCGAGGACGCGGGGCGCGTGATCCGCGTCAACGGTGCGTACCGGCACGGGTTCCTGCTGGCGCCGGTGCTTGCTCAAGCCGTTGCCGGGTATCTATCCGACAACCGGCGTGAGGGGCCTTTGTTCGCTGCTCCCTGAGGGGCTTGCCTTAGCCGCCAACGTTTGCTTCGCGAGGTCGAGCGCGGCGACGTAATCGGGCTTGCCTGAGCCGAGCAGCGGAATTTTCGGAACGACCAGAATGTCCGCGGGCGTCGTAAGCTCGCTTACGCCTTTTCTGCGCACGAACTGAGCGAACACGTCGCGCGTACAATTCGGATCGGTCGTCAGCAGCGCCAGGCGCTCGCCTTTTCGCGGATCGGGGAGCGCGACGACGACCGTTATCTGGTGCGGCCAAAGCTCGGCGGCCAATGCCTCCACGGCGGAAAGCGAAATCATTTCGCCGCCGATCTTGGCGAACCGCTTGGCGCGGCCTTTGATCGTTATGAATCCCTGCGGATCGATGTCGACGATGTCGCCCGTGTCATGCCAGCCGTCCGTTGGCGGTTCGAGGACACCTGGGTTTTCAGCGCGATAATAACCGAGCATCACGTTGGGTCCGCGCACGTAGAGGCGGCCGCCGGTCTCTATGCCGGGAACGGGATCGAGGCGCGCTTCCATCAGTGGCGACAGGCGGCCGACGCTGCCGGCCTTATTCGCAAGCGGCGTGTTAATCGCGAGCACGGGCGCTGTTTCCGTCACGCCGTAGCCTTCGAGAATACGGACGCCAAACCGATCCATGTAGAGTTGCCTCGTCCGATCCTTGATCGCCTCGGCGCCTGCGAGAATGAGGCGTAGGCGCGCGAAGTCATAGGGATGAGCAGCGCGTGCATAGCCTGCGAGGAAGGTGTCGGTGCCGAACATGATGGTGGCGTTCGACTGATAAACGAGCTCCGGAATGATGCGGTAGTGTAGCGGCGTCGGATAGAGATAGACGGGTACGCCCGCGACGAGCGGCATCAGCAGGCCTGCGGTCAAGCCGAACGAATGGAATACCGGAAGCGCGTTGAAAACCTTGTCGGTGCCGTTGCATGAAACGCGTGTGAGGCTCTGAGCGCAGTTCGCCAGAATGTTTCGATGAGAGAGGACTACGCCCTTCGGCGTTCCCTCGGAGCCCGATGTGAATAGGATCGCTGCGGGCGCATTGTAGTCGGCTTTGACTTGCGGCCTTCCGCCTTGCACGAGGCCCTTCAGCTTATCGCCAAACGTAATCGTCGGGCGCACGTCTTCGAGATAGATCACGCGCACGACCGCTTCGAGGGCTTGGATGAGCGACTCCAGGTGTCCCTTTTCCACGAAGACGCGTGACGTCAGTACGACCGAGACGTTCGCCGCCTTGCAGGCAGAGACGACGTTGGCCGCCCCGGCCGAGAAATTGAGCATCGCGGGGACGCGTCCGATCGTCTGCAGTGCGAAGAACGTCACCGCGACGCCGGCGGAATTCGGCAGCAGCACGCCGACGGCCGATGCGGGCGGCGGCAGCATCGGTGCGAGTTTCGCTCCCAGCACCTGCGCGCCGACGATCAGCTTCTTGTATGAGAGCTTGGTTCCAAGCGGATCCTCGATTGCAGGTTTGCCGGTGTCGCGTGTCTTGTGGGCCGCGACGAGCGCTTCAAAGAGCGTCTGATCGATCGGCGTCGTCAGCACTGCAGAGTCAGTCATGATGTCTTGCAATGCCGCGCCTGCCGCCTGGCGCCGCGCCTTGCCGCGGAGGGCCGGATCGACCTTCAGCCAAACCGGAGGGAGAACGGTGACAGTTGTTTTCGGAAACAAGACTTTCTTTGTCTGAGAGCTGCTGAGATAGCCAAAATGCGAGCGCTCGAGGCCATCGATGCGCACGGGAATGACGGGTGCATTCGCCTTATCCGCAATCATCGCCGTGCCGTCGTAGACTTTCATCAGTCCGCCGGTGACGGTCAGGCGTCCTTCGGGGAATATTACGAGTGATGCTCCGTCTTTGACGGCCTGGATCAGATGGCGCATGCCGAGCGGGCGTGTCGGATCGATGGTGTAGAACTGCGCGAGCTTCAGGAACGGCTTCGCCCACCACGTCTTGGCGATATCGGTATCGACGGCATAAGCGCTGTGAGAGGGAAGAAGCCCGTTCAGCAATCCCGCATCGAGGAGGCTGACGTGGTTTGGAGCGATGATTGCGCGCTCACCCGCTTTGGGGAGGTTTTCGAGGCCTCTGACTTCAAGTCCGAAGAACGTCTTGAACATGAAGACGACGACGTCCTTCACGCCCTCGGCGCCCCACGCGCGCAGGACCAGAACCACGACGATCAGGTTTGCAATTCCGAGGCCTGCATAGAGGAGCGCGACAGGGATCTTCTCGAACTGGAGCCCTGCGATGGCGATACCGACGAGCGTCATGAATGCGGCCGATAAGACATTGCATCCGGCGATGACGCGGGATCGGCGCTCGACGGGCGACCAGGCCTGCACGGCAGCAAACGAGGGCACGATGAAGAGGCCGCCGGCGATTGCAATGCCTGCTAGGTCGACGAGCATATGAAGACCTTCGACCGAGGTCAGCACATCCATTGCGCCGAGGGGGGCCGGCGCGGGTTTCATCGCGGACGCCACCCACGCCAGATCGAGGAGGAAGACCCCCATCAACAATGCGCCGATGGGGACGAGGGCGAGGTTAGGCCGGTTGGTGCTGGCGCGCGCTGCAATGATCGATCCGAATGCGACGGCAACTGCAAACGTGAAGAGCGCCAGCGTGTAAACCGACGGCGCACCGTTCAAGGTTTGCGGAATGAGGTTTTGCAGCAGCGCCAGCACTGCGGCGCCGACAAGCCAGAACCACGATGTGATGAGCGCGCCTTGCCAAATGCGTTTGTCGGCGCGCAGGTCTTTCAACAGCGTGACGGTCGAGGTGACGACGTTTCTATCGACGACGAGATCGGGCACCGAGGACGGGGCAGGCGGAATGAAGCGAGCCGAAATCCAGCCAAGCACCGAGATGCCAACGATCGCGCTGGCGACGACCATGAGTTCCGTTTCGCCGCCGGATGCCAGGTTGCCGCCGATGGTTCCGATCAGGATCGCAATGAAGGTTGCACCTTCGATCAGGGCGTTGCCGGATGGCAGTTCCTTGGTTTCGAGATGCGACGGCAGCAATCCGTATTTTACCGGTCCGAAGAAGGCGCTCAGCGTGCCGAAAAGGACGAGAGCCGCAAACAGCAGCGGCACCGACGGCAAAAGAAATCCGGCGGCCGCGATTACGGCGATCGGAATTTCCAAAAGGCGAACGCGAACCGCGACCTTTGCCTTGTCGAACTTATCGGCGAGCTGTCCGGCAAGTGCGGAGAAGACGAAGAAGGGAAGCACGAGGGCCGCGCCCGCGAGTGTTCCGAGCGCTGGGCCATTCTCCATTGCGAGCTTGTAGACGACGAGCATCGCCAGGGCGTTTTTCAGCAAGTTGTCGTTCAGGGCGGCCAGAAGCTGGCTCCAGAAGAGCGGCATGAAACGGCGAGACGACATCAGGCGCGAAAACATAGGGCGATCCTCAATTTCGACGCCTGAGATTCAGATGCTAATTGCGGCGGATTGGCGGGTCCCTTTGACCCGTCCGGATTATATGCGGTAAAAACTTTCCAATGCTCTGGTAAACGGCGATTAAATGCCCATGTCCGCCCCTCAGGTCAAATCGAGCGATGCTACAACACGAAGCGAGCACTGAGTTGATCGTCAACGGCCGGAAAACGGTGAGCGAGGCCGGTACGCTTGCTGCCCTCATTGCGGAGCGGGGCCTCGGCGAGGCAAAGGTTGCGACGGCGCTCAACGGGCAGTTCGTGCCGGAGGCGCGGCGTGCTACGACGGCGTTGAACAGCGGCGACCGCGTCGAGATCGTTTCCGCTCGCCTGGGCGGCTAAGTTTGGGCGGTAAATGCTCAGCGGTCAAATGGAGTAGTTACGGTTAAAATGAACGTGCGTGATCTGTCGTTGCTTGCGGGGCGGGCGTTC
>NZ_JAIELN010000008.1 GCF_019753045.1 Hyphomicrobium sp. | reverse complement strand
AAATTCGAAAATCGCCGACACCAACTCGACCCGCGGCGGACCGCCGGTTTTTTCCGAGACGACGAGGTCCCCACCGGTATGGCCGGTTAGGAACCACGAGAGTTTCGAGAGTTCAATGCCCTGCGAGGGCGGCGAGGCCGTGTGGCCCGCCAACGAGGCTGTTTAAACAACATACCGACTTCGGTGTCAACACCCGTTTTAAAAAATCTTCAAAGAAAGCCGTTTACCGAGAAAACATTATGTTTATCAGCGGCTTAGGTTTGAAATCTTTTCGGCTGCGGCTTCTGGAATGCGTCTCTGGTGTCGTCCTCTCAAGTCTGGTTTCGACCGACTCAGGAACTCGATTTCCGCGGGCGCCTTAAGAATAATCCGATTCCAGCCGTTTTCCGGCCCGTCCGGCAACTTTTGCCCGCCTTTTGAACGCCGTACCTTCGACCGTCTCCTCCGAGCCCCCTAAAAGACGTCACCAACGTCTCTTTAGGGGCCTTGCCTTGACCACGCCCCGATTGTTTCACAAACGTGTGTCGGGTGTACGTCGCTGCGCCGGCTCGGGCTTTTCGCTTGTTGACGGTATCGGGGGCTGGTCGTCTCAACGGGCGGTAAGGCGTGGTTTGGCCACGTTTCGAGGTCTACGGCCCCGAAGCGGGGGGTTCTCCGCTAAAATGCTTGTAAGAGAGGCCTCGCGGGGCTGTGGGGGACCTGCTGAGCGTGCTTCAGAGTCGGAAGAAGATTTCGGCCGCGACCGAGGGGGCTTTTGCACCCGACGACGACACGCGCCTTTTTCCGACAAATGCCTACGCCGGTCGCGGCGGTAGTTTTTTCCAACACATCTACGAAACCGAAAGTCACGCGGAACGCCCGGCAGGCGGCCGGTTTCGCTGGATTCTGAGCACCTGCCTTGCCGCCACGATCGGCGCCATCGCCATTTTGATTGTCGTCTACGGATCTTCCGACGACGGCGATCGCTCGAACGACGGTCTCCTCCCGGCGTTGAAAAGCCTCGGCGAAGGAGCGCTCGTCCCTCAAGTGGCTCTCACCCCGAAAAATGCCGGCGGCCTCAAGTGGGTCACGCCGAAATCAGACCGCCTCCAGCTCACGACCGGCGCCCTCTCGACCCGCTACATTATCCACGAGTCCTCGAAGAGCCGCCGCGATAGCCGCGAATACGTTCGCCAGAAACCTTACGCCCGCATCGTTGCCCGCCTCGCTCCGGTTCCTGCGGACCAGAAAGAAAAAATACCAACGTTCAACCCGTTCAAGCTCTACGGCAGCGGTCAGCCCTCCGAGCGCGGCGAGGACGCCGACGAGAATGCGGGAAGCGGTCTGTCCCGATCGGACGTCTCGACCAAAGTCGTCGAACTTCTTGGCGGTATCCTGCCCGAGGAGGACGGTCAGGAACTCGATGCCCAGGAAGTTCAGGACATCGTTGAGCGCGGTGGAGAAGCAAGCGCGGCCGGCGCGACCGTTGGAGATGGCTCCGGCGCTCCTCTCGATGGCGTAGCAGCTTCCGGTCCCGCGATACCCGCGCAAGGAACGGACTCCTGGCGGCCAAAGGCAGCGACGTCCGACAATCTCAACACGACCGACATCTTCAAGTCGACCGAAGCCCCCGACGAGCCTTCCGACGACCTCGAAGATGGACAGGTCATCGTCGTGAAGGTCGGCCCGCAGGACACGCTTGCAAAAATCCTCGCCAAAGCCGGAGCCCCCGACTGGGACGTGCACAGCATGATCGAGGCCGGTCACTCGATCTTCTCGGAAAACGCGCTCGTTCCGGGCCAGGAAGTTCGCATAACGCTCATTCCCTCGCTGTCCGATCCGCGCAAGATGGAGCCGGCTCGCTACTCGATATTCTCCGATGGCCACGACCATCTCGTCACCGTCAGCCGCAGCGCCGCGGGCGAATTCGTCGGCTCTTCGCAGCCGCCGTTCAACGACGAACTGCAGCACATCGCCAACAGCGACGGCGACGATCCGCAGAATGTCAGCCTCTATGCCAGCGTCTATTTCGCCGGCCTCAATCAAAGTCTGCCGCCCGAGACCATCTCGAAGGTGTTGAGCATCAATGCCTTCGATACGGACTTCCGCCGCCGCGTCCGCCCGGGCGATGCGCTCGAAATGTTCTTCGACATGAAGGACGATCAATCGACCGACGGTAATCCCGGCGAACTTCTTTACACGGCGATCTCGAGCGGCGGCGCTCTCTACAAATTCTATCGCTTCCGCTCGACAGATGGCGTCATCGACTATTACGACGAGGACGGCAACAACTCGAAGAAGTTCCTTGTCCGCAAACCCGTTCGCGGCGACGACGTGCGCCTCACGTCCGGCTTCGGCGTCCGTTTCCACCCACTGCTGAACTCGCGGAAAATGCACACCGGCGTCGACTGGGCCTGCGCGCAAGGCACCCCGATCATTGCCGCAGGCAACGGAACGATCGAGGAAGTTGGACACAAAGGCTACTACGGCAATTACATCCGCATTCGTCACGCCAACGGATATCAGACCGCTTACGGCCACATGAGCCGCTTCGGAAACGTCACCCCCGGTATGAAAGTGCGCCAGGGGCAAGTCATTGGCTTTGTCGGATCGACAGGTTTGTCGTCAGGTCCGCACGTGCATTTCGAAGTGCTCGTGAACAACCGCTTCGTCGATCCGATGTCGATTCAGGTGCCGCGCGAAAGAAAGCTCGACGGCAAGGATCTCGCGGAATTCCAGAAAGAGCGCGGCCGCATTGAAGAACTCATGCGCCGCACGCCCGTGATGCAGCAGAACAAATAGAGCCGTTCTGTTTCATTCGCCGCCGCGCATCTCGCGTTTGCGCGTCCTCGAGAATAACTGCAGGCGAAAAATCTCAGAAACCATTTGTGAATACTCTGATGGAAAGCTCAGGGTCGTCATCAAATTTCGAATCGTCGATGATGCGACCTGGGTCTCAACGACGTCCGCGGGGGACGAAACCACGGAGGGAAGAACCATGAAGACCTTTGCAGGCTGTCTTGTCGTTGCCGCAGGCATCGTCCTCGGACCGGCCGCAGCCAACGCGTATGAACGCGTGACCGACGCGGCCCTGGGCGGCCTCGCAGGAGCAGTTGTATTTGGTCCAGTCGGCCTCGTCGCCGGCGGCGTCATCGGCTACACCGCCGGTCCGAACATCGCATGCAAGATCGGCGCGAAGCGCTGCTACCACCGCGCCCGTTACAACCGCGATCGTGATCGCGATCGCCCGCGCAACTAACTAGTCGTACGCGATCGGCGGCCGGCTCCACGGAGTGGCGTCGCCGATCGCAATCAAAAGACGGCGGGCGGCTCCGCGCAACACGTCACGCGCAACCGGCCGGCTCGCCGAAGGCGTGTCGGTTGCGCAACAGAGAGAACTCTGTCGCCGATCGCAAAGAAAGCAATCAACCCCTCACATCTTGTTGCCCGTCTTCGTATCCTGCTTGAGGAAGGCGATGATCTTCGCGCGCTCGCCCGCGTCCGCCAGGCCGCTGAAGATTGCCCCCATGTTGTTCCCCGGCACAACCGCATTCGGATTGGTGATCCACTGGTCGAGAGTTTTCTCGTTCCAAGTGATGCCGGACCCTTTGAGCGAGTCCGAATAGGCAAACCCCGGAACGGTCCCCGCCTTCCGGCCGACCACGCCGTAAAGCGTCGGACCCAATCGATTATCGCCCTTATCGAACGCGTGACACTCGCGGCAATGGCCATTGAAGGCCAGCTCGAGATCGTCGTTGGAGGCGTTGCTTTGAGCGAGAACTGCCGCGGTCGTGCCGAGGCAGTAAAGAGTTGCTGCCGCGGCGACGAGAACGGCGCCGGCCTGAAAGGAAATTTTTTTCATGCGACCTGGAGGAAAGGTTGAGATGCTTCGACGTGTGACGAACGCTGCAGAATAAGCAGTGTTCCTCTCGGAATGTTTACAATTCCGACAAGCGGCGCGGTGTGCGGATTTACGTCCGTTAGCGAGATTGTTCTGACGGCTTGGACGGCCGCGGCTGAGATGAAACGTAAGCCGCCACGTCCCACGCCTCCTGCTCGCTTAAAAACGGGTTGCGATAGTCAGTCGTTAAGTACGGCATGTTGGCTCGGATGAACGCCGCAGCGGTTTCGATATGGCTCATGCCCGCTTCTGAATTGAATGAATCCGCGCCCCACAGTGGCGGCACCGAAAAACCAACCTCCGGCGGCGATCTACGTTGGCCCTGACCGTTCGTCCCATGGCAGCTGGCACATGAGTCAGAGAAAATCTTCTCACCGCGTTCACGGTCCGGCTTTTGTTGTGCTGGCGCCAGCGGCAGCAGTCCCATCCCGGCAACACGCACGCCTTGCGGAGAGTCTTTTCCGATAAATCGCATGTAAGCGATGATGGCATCCATCTCGCGTCCGCTTTCGGGCAGCGGCTGACCGTTCATGCTACGCGTCATGCAGCCATTAATGCGTTCCGCGAGCGTCAGAACCTCATCATTCACCATCATCGGAAATGATGCGAACGTCGAAATAAAAGGTGCCGCAAAAGGTTTGCTGCCTGCTTTCAAATGACATTGCGTGCAAGCCAGATCGTTGCCGGCGTACCGCAATGCCGGATCCGAGGCACTCTTGCCGATTAAACGCGGTGTCTCCGCAACAAGCTGCCATCCATACTGGATCAACTGACTTTCAGGAGTTGCCGGCAGCCTGAACACATCGCGAGCTGCGTACCAGTTAGGGGGCCATCCCCACAGGATGTATCCGGCTCCAATTCCGATAAGCCCCGCCGCCAGCCCAACGAGCAGCACCATTCCCCCGGCATTTCGTCGGCTCATTGGCCCCCCGCACAGCTAGCAGAACCTATCTATTAACCGCCCAAGAGTTAACGGCCACAGAATATCCGCCCCATAGGCTCGACACGCGAGATGATGACACTTGTCTGGTCGCTGACATCTGTCGGCATGAGGTTGCATTGGTCGGCTGCCGTCGCGCAATGCGAGAACTATGCGGTGTGCAGATAGAGCAGGATAAGTTTTCGGCTAGGTTTTCTCACCAGGCTCTACGACGCGAATTTGGAATTCCCCGCCATTCTGATTGGCGGCGGATTCTGCCAGCATGCCAACTACGCCGAACATCCTCGCAACCGTCGCCGCAGATCGCGGCGAGACTTCAAGCGCATAATGCGCGCCTGCCTTTGTCGCGAGCGAAATCTCGTAGACGTTCGGATGCAATGGAGTGTCGACGACGATCTTGTGTAGTCCGGCGGGGACATCGAGCATTGTCGATCCGCCGCTTCCGAGACTGGCCACTTCTCGCCCATCGATCTTTACACGCGCCGCGTCTCCAGCCGATTCCAAAGCATCGGTTCGATAAATCTTGAGCCGGGCATCGGATGTACGCAGTGGCATCTTGGCGAGGCCGGCATTTTCGGCATCATGGCTGCCGCATCCAGCGAGTATCGCACCGATAAGCACGACACCAATGAATTTGAGATGCCGCATTTCGTACACTCCGCCCCGCACCATCGGGATTACAATCAACCGGGATACAATCAGGGAATGCACGTCTCAGCTATCGCGAAATTGCAACACGCACAGTAACTTCGATCGGACAATACGCACGGAGGGCGTGCGCCATTCCAGGCAGGGTCGAACGATCACACGCGGAAAGAGCAGGCCTGCATGCGCTCCCCCCTCAACGCTCCCGGCCCGCGTTCATGCCCTTTGTCAGGCTGGCGAGATGCAGTGAGGATGCGGTGTGCGGATAGAGGGGGATAAGTTTTCGCGCGCCAATTCCCGTCTCGCTTAAAGCAAGCGTCCGCTCTCCCTCCGTTATCCAGACGCGAAATCCGCTGTTTACCTTTTGCAGCGGGATTTAGCGCGTTCGCACGAAAATAAGTGTTTTCATAGGGGCGTGGGGTGTCGAGAGGGCAGGAGACTATGCCATGCCGGCGTTTTCAGCGCGAGGAAGAGGCGTACTTATTAACGCGCTCATTTCCGCTTCGTCCTTTGCCATAGTGGTCGCTCAATCGACTGCGGTCAGTGCCCAAACCATCAACCCGCAGGAAGCACACGACATCGCCGTTAATGCCTACCTTTATTTCTATTCTCCCGTGACGATGGATCTGACCCGGAAACAGCTGATCAATACGCCGCCCGGCAAGGGATCGATCGGCGCTCCGATGAATACCTTCGCAAATATCGACGCCTATCCGACTGCCGATATGCGGACGGTCGTCCGCCCTAATTTCGATACGCTCTATTCGAGCGCTTGGCTCGATCTTACGAAAGAGCCTGTGGTTGTCTCGGTGCCCGATACGCATGGGCGATACTACCTCCTACCGATGCTCGACATGTGGACGGATGTCTTTGCATCACCCGGCTGGCGAACCACCGGAACTGAAGCCGGTAACTTTGTTCTCGTGCCGCCGGGTTGGAAGCCCGAGCTGAAAGGGAAGCTGATTGAGGACTTCGGGCTGCCCAAAAATACTGAGCTCATCGACGCTCCGACACCTTATGTCTGGATTATCGGACGCACGAAGACTGATGGCCCGGCGGACTATGATGCGGTGCACGCGATCCAGGCTGGCTATAAGATCACGCCGCTGTCCGAATGGGGCAAAGCGCCGGCGCCGATCGAAGCCAAGATCGATCCGAGCGTCGATGTGAAGACGCCACCCAAAACCCTCGTCGACACAATGCCTGCCGGCAAATTCTTTGCTTATGCCGCCGAACTCCTGAAGCTGCATCCTCCGCACATTACCGATCAACCGATCATCGCGCAGATGCGCCGGATCGGCATCGAACCCGGCAAGAGCTTCGACATCACCAAATTGGATCCCGCCGTTCAGAAGGCTCTCGAGACGGCTCCGCAGGATGCGCAGCAGCTCCTCAAATGGAAGCTTCCGACACTCGCACGCGTGGCCAACGGCTGGTCGATGAACACCGATACGATAGGCGTCTATGGCAACTACTATCTGAAGCGCGCCTTGATCACGCAATATGGCCTCGGCGCCAACCTGCCCGAAGACGCGATTTATCCAGCAAACCTCGCGGACAACACCGGGAAGCCTCTCGACGGCACTAACAGATACACGATCCATTTTGACAAGACTGCGATACCGCCGGTCGACGCCTTCTGGTCAATCACCCTCTATGATGACGAGGGGTTCCAGGTCGCCAATAGCCTAAATCGCTTCGCTGTGAGCAGCTGGATGCCATTCAAGTTCAACGCGGATGGCTCACTCGATCTCTATTTCCAGAACGAGAGCCCCGGCGCCGATAAGGAAGCGAACTGGCTGCCTTCACCGAAAGGGCCGTTCAATCTCACCATGCGCCTCTACGCCCCGAAGTCCGATGCGCTGACCGGCAAATGGAACCCGCCGCCGGTATTGCGAAGTGAAGCTGTCGCACCGGGAACGGCGCAATGAGGTCATTGGGACGCCCTTCGCTCGAAGGGCGTTCCAACTTCCGAAGGTGGAAGATGCCCTATGCTATGACCTCTGACTCTGAGGATCAGGGGAAAGCGGCCCGGCGGTTCGGGAAGGTCCGTTGTCATCGAGACGGTGACGCCAGGCCGAGGGTGGAATCCCCACCATCTTCTTGAAAGCGCGGCTGAAGGCCGCCTCGGAACCGTAGCCGACTTCGGCAGCAACGCCTGCAATATTGGTGTTACCACCGCTCAGAAGCCCCGACGCTATCTGCATCCGCCATTTCGCAAGATAGTACATGGGTGGAATGCCGACGAGGTCGGCGAAGCGTTCCGCCAGCACCGAGCGAGAGACCCCAACGTCTTTGGCTAACTCCCCAATTGTCCAGTTCCGCGCTGGCCTTGCGTGCATCAGCGACAAGGCCTTGCCGACAAACGGGTCGCGCAGCCCCGCAAACCAACCCGCCTGCTCCGGCGAGAGAGCCTCGAGATGCCGGCAAACCACCTCGATGAACATCAACTCACTTAGTTTGGCCAACACGCTTTCCCCGCCGGCCCGTTTGTTCGCCGACTCGAGCATCGCCACGCGGATGAACTGGCTGAGCCAGTTTGCATCGTCACCCTGTTTGCCTCTGACCTTCATGACTGGCGGGAGGTTTTCGAGAAGCGGATTGAATGGCTGGGCGTCGCAGGCGAGATAACCGCAGACGAACTTAGCCGAGACCGGCCCATTGCCTCCGTAGTTGATGAGGAACGGCAATTGGCCAGCCGCCGCAGCATCGAGCGCGTCGAGCGCGCCGCGATTGGCCCGCATGCCGGGACTGCTCGATAGGATATGCGGATCGCTCTTTGTAAAGACTATGACTTCGCCAGCTTCGATCGCCATCGGCTCCTCGCCGACGATATTGGCAAAGCAACGACCTTCGACGATCACATGATACGCGATCAGATGCGCGGCACCCGGCAAGATTTTCGGCAGGATCATTTCTCGCGGCGGCGACTCGGCCGCCCAAGGAGCCGCTGCAATAACGTCAAAGAACGTCCCGCCGGTAAGCCGGACCGTCTTCAAGACATCAGATAGTGCGTCAGCTGCCATTCCATCTCCGCCAGACGCCTGGGCGTCTTACCAAGACGCCCTATCAAAAAGCTGAGATTTCCGACGCCGCGTCATGCATCGCGGACGCTTAGTCATTCGCGTTCGCCGCGATGTTCCTTAGGAAACCGACGTCGCGATCGCCTCCAAGATAGGAGCAAACATCATGGATCTTTATCTCATTTGCCGGCTGGGCGCATGGGCAAACATGGCCGAAATCGAAGCCGCCACCGCCAAATTACCCAAGGCAACGAGGGGGGGGGGCGTCGGCAAACGCCACCGCCTAAAATGATGCAACTGATGCGAAGTGGAAGGAGCAATTCATGACTGAGTCTCACGACGTGCTTACGCAAGAATCGGAAGTGCACGGCACATTTTCCGGCAAGAGCGGCATCCTTGGCAGGGCAGCCTCATTCCTTTACGGAATTGCCGCCTACGCCGTGTTTTCTGTCACTTTTCTTTACGCCATCGGCTTTGTTGACGGACTCCTGGTGCCAAAGACGATCGATTCCGGAGACGCGACCTCGCTGGCCGAAGCAATCGTCGTCAACATGTCGCTTTTGGCGTTGTTTGCCATCCAACATAGCGTCATGGCGCGGCCGCAGTTCAAACGATGGTGGACGCAATTCGTACCGAAATCGATCGAGCGCAGCACCTACGTGCTGTTGGCCAGCTTGGCGCTTGCCCTGCTGCTCTGGCAATGGCAGCCCATTCCGGCAGTGGTCTGGCACATCGGAGATCCGACAATCGCAGCGGCGGTGACAGGTTTATCGCTCGCCGGTTGGCTGTTCGCGCTGACCAGCACGTTCTTGATCAACCACTTCGAGTTGTTCGGGCTGCATCAAGTGACCAGCAATCTCGCCGGCCGGCCCACACCGGCACCACATTTTCTGACCCCGCTGTTCTACAAGATCGTGCGGCACCCGCTCTACCTCGGTTTGATCGTCGCGTTCTGGGCGGCACCGACCATGACCGTTGGCCACCTGTTGTTCGCGGCTGGGACGACCGCGTACATCTTGGTTGGGATAGCGTTGGAAGAGCGCGACTTGATCGATCTCTTCGGCGAAGAATACCGCCGCTATAAGGACCGCGTGCCCATGCTGATCCCGTGGCGAAAGTCAGCCTGATAAATGTTCGCCGTCGCGCCCGTCCTCAAAACCGGACGCGATGCTCACCGCATCGCGTCCGAAAGTACATCAGGCCGCTGCCTTGGCGTCACCTCGCCGTCGCGGACGGACACGGCACGCGCTCATGCCCTTTATCAGCATTGACGAGATTGGATTATGCGGTGAGCGGCCCTCTCGTCGAATCACGCAGCCTTTGGCAAAACATCCTCAACAGCCTTAGGATTGGCTTCAATCACTAGTAAAAGAACGCGGCTCGGCCCAGTCGGCGCCCTATGTCCCTGTTCCCAGTTTTTCAACGTCGACAACGAAAATCCGTATTTTGCAGCAAACGCCTTTTGTGTCAGACCCTGACGTTGCCGAATAGCCTGGACGTTTAGTGGAGTAGGAACTTGCACGCCTGAAACACGCCCACGCGCAAGGTCTCCGCGCGAATATCGCACGGCATCCTTGAGCCCAGCGATGATTTTGCTTTTCCTTGCCATGTTTATGTTCTCCTGCCTTGCAACACGCGAAACGCTTTCTGAGGACGCTTGCTTTTGTATTCTTTCTCAAGCGTCCGAACCAATTTAACAGCCGCCTTCTTCTCCGGCCCGGACATATCGGTCTTCTCATTCTTTGCGTAAACCGCAATTAGGAAGATCGGCATATGATCCCCGCCGTAGAAATAGATAATGCGAACTCCGGAACGCTTACCTTTCTGCTTTGCGGCCCATCGGAACTTTCTCAAGCCTCCTGTGCCAGCGATTACGGTTCCCAGTTGACGCAGCGTTGCCAGCTCTCCCCGCATCTCCTCGACTTCTTCCTGCGGCAGAAGTCGATCGATGTCGCGCGAGAAATCTTTCAACTCAACAATTTCAAGCGGGATCGTATGGTCTGCTTCTGAAACCATGACGACTATCTTGTGTTCAGCCGCCATGTTTCCCCCATGCGAACCGCTCGAAGCACAAGATAGTATGCAACTCGATGTACGTCAATGACGTAGTATGTCAGTGACGTACTAACGACTGGTAAACATTGCGTGCGGCCGGCTGCGCGGGGCGCAGTCGCCGGGAACCACCGTAAAAAGAAAGAAGCCACAAGCCCGCGCGGGCGGCCGGCTCGCCTCTCGGCGAGTCGCCCGCGCCAACCGTTAAGCTATTTCCTTCGCGGGCCAGCCGTTGATCGTCAGCTCGCCGTCACGGACTGACACCTGCACCGTGTCACCATCCTTGACGCCACCCGCGAGGATCTGCTCGGCGAGCGGGTCCTGCACGTTGCGCTGAATGACGCGCTTCAAGGGCCGCGCGCCATACGCCGGATCGTAGCCGCGGTTGGCGAGCCACGTCTTGGCTTGCTCGTCGAGCTCGATCTTGATCTTGCGATCGCTCAAGAGCTTCTGCAGACGCGCGATCTGGATGTCGACGATCTTCGTCATCTCGCTCCGCTGCAAACGGTGGAACAGGATGATGTCGTCGAGACGGTTCAGGAACTCGGGCCTGAACTTCGTCCGCACTTCCGCCATCACTTCTTCGCGCACGGCTTCGGTGTCCTCGCCTTCCTTCTGGTTGACGAGATATTCCGCGCCGATGTTCGACGTCAGCACGATAAGCGTGTTCTTGAAGTCGACCGTGCGGCCCTGGCCGTCCGTCAGTCGCCCGTCGTCGAGCACCTGCAGCAGCACGTTGAACACATCCGGATGCGCCTTCTCGATCTCGTCGAAGAGGATGATCTGATACGGCCGTCGGCGCACGGCTTCCGTCAGCGCACCGCCTTCTTCGTAACCGACGTAGCCCGGAGGCGCACCGATCAAGCGCGCGACCGAATGCTTCTCCATGTACTCCGACATGTCGATGCGGATGAGCGCAGTGTCGTCGTCGAAGAGATATCCGGCGAGCGCCTTCGTCAGCTCCGTTTTACCGACGCCGGTCGGGCCTAAGAACATGAACGAGCCGATCGGCCGGTTCGGGTCTTGCAGCCCGGCGCGTGCGCGGCGAACGGCGGTCGACACGGCGACGACGGCTTCCCGCTGTCCGATGACGCGCTTCGAGAGAGCGTCCTCCATCTTGAGAAGCTTCTCGCGCTCGCCTTCGAGCATCTTATCGACAGGCACGCCCGTCCAGCGCGACACGACGGCCGCGATCTGATCCGGCGTCACCGCCTCTTCGACGAGCGCACCCTTGCCTTCCTGCTTCTCGACTTCCCCAAGCTTCTTCTCGAGCTCGGGGATGCGCCCGTAGCGAAGCTCGCCCGCGCGCGCCAGATCGCCCTTGCGCTGCGCCTGCTCAAGCGCGTTCCGCAGGTTGTCGAGTTCCTCCTTGATCTTCTGCGCCGAGCCGAGCTTCTTCTTCTCGGCCTCCCAGCGCTGCGTCATCGCCTTCGATTTTTCCTCGAGATCCGCGATCTGCTTTTCGATGCGGCCGAGACGGTCCTTCGAAGCCGCATCGGTTTCCTTCTTCAAGGCTTCGCGTTCGATCAGCAGCTGCATCAGATCGCGATCGATCGCATCGAGTTCCTCGGGCTTGGAATCGACCTGCATCCGGAGACGCGACGCGGCTTCGTCGACAAGGTCGATCGCCTTGTCCGGCAGGAAGCGGTCCGTGATGTAGCGGTTCGACAGCGTTGCTGCAGAGACCAGCGCGCTATCGGTGATGCGCACGCCGTGATGCAGCTCGTACTTCTCCTTCAAGCCGCGCAGGATCGAAATCGTATCCTCGACCGTCGGCTCCGAGACGAAGATCGGCTGGAAGCGCCGCGCTAAGGCAGCGTCCTTCTCGATGTGCTTGCGGTATTCCTCGAGCGTGGTCGCGCCGACGCAGTGCAATTCACCGCGGGCGAGAGCCGGCTTCAACAGGTTGCCCGCATCCATCGAGCCCTCGGTCTTGCCGGCACCGACGATGGTGTGCAGCTCGTCGATGAAGAGAATGATGTTGCCGCCTTCGGCCTCGACCTCGGACAGAACGGCTTTCAAACGCTCCTCGAACTCGCCACGATATTTGGCGCCTGCAATCAGCGCGCCCATATCGAGCGAGAGAAGCCGCTTGTTCTTCAAGCTCTCGGGCACGTCGCCCTTGACGATGCGCTGCGCCAAGCCTTCGGCGATGGCCGTTTTACCGACGCCGGGTTCGCCGATCAGGACGGGATTGTTCTTCGTGCGCCGCGACAGCACTTGGATAGTGCGGCGGATCTCTTCGTCGCGTCCGATGACGGGATCGAGCTTGCCGGTCGCAGCCGCTTCGGTCAGATCGCGCGAATAGCGCTTCAAGGCATCATAAGCCTGTTCGGCAGACGCCGTGTCGGCCGTGCGGCCCTTGCGGATGTCGTTGATCGCGCCATTGAGCTTCTCGGCCGTGACGCCCGCGTCGCGCAGGATCTTACCGGCGTCCGTCGTGACATCGGAGGCCAGCGCGAGCAGCAGCCGCTCGGCCGTGACGAATTTGTCGCTCGCCTTGTCGGCAAGTTTCTCGGCGGAATCGAAAAGCCGCGCCATCTCCGGCGATACGTAGACCTGGCCGGAACCGCCGGTCACCTTCGGCTTTTTGGCGAGATCGGCCTCGACTTCGCGTAGCGCCTTCCGCGAATCTCCGGCCGACCGCTGAATGAGACCGCTTGCGAGACCCTCCGGATCGTCGAGCAGCACTTTCAAGAGATGAGCAGGGGTGACCTGTTGATGATTTTCACGAAGCGCCAGCGACTGGGCTGCCTGAACGAAGCCCTTGGCGCGGTCCGTGTACCGTTCAAAATTCATGTCGCGTTCTCCAGCGCATTCTCACCACCCCATAAGGCCCGGAAAGAATGCCATGCGATTTGATATATATCATCCAGGTACGGACAAAGACCCAATGGTAGGCATCCCCACCGCCCCGTATGATAAACGCGATATAGGCGCGGGCGGCGCCGGAAAAAGGGGCTGGGAAGGCAAACCCGAGGGAATATTCGCGGCATGGCAAAGGTTGGTCCCGCAAGGATTGAAGCTCTTTATCGCTACCCGGTTAAGGGTTTGATGCCGGAACCGCTCGAAAGCGTTCCTTTGACCCCTATGCAGACCTTGCCCTTCGACCGTGCATACGCAATCGAAAACGGACCCGGCCCCTTCGACCCGGAGAACCCGCGCCATCTCTCGAAGATCCACTTCGTCATGCTGATGAAGAACGAGGAACTGGCGACGCTTCGCACAGAATTCGACGACCAGACATCGACGCTCGTTATCGCTAAGGCTGGCATCGAGATCGCCCGCGGCGACCTGCGCACGGAAGACGGCCGCCGCCGGATCGAAGATGCCATTGCGCGGGTCGTCACCTCCGGCCTTCGGGGCCCGCCGCGGATCGTCTCGAGCCCCGGCCACAGCTTTTCAGATATCGCCGCCAAGTGCGTGCACATCGTCAATCGCGAAAGCGTCCAAGCGCTCGGCGCGATGCTCGGCACCACCATCGATGTCCGCCGCTTCCGTCCCAATCTCGTGATCGGCGGTCTCGCGCCTTGGAGCGAACTCGATCTCGTCGGCAAAAAACTCCGCGGGCGCAGCGGCACGGTGCTTCAGGTTTTCAAGCGCACCGAACGCTGCGCCGCGACCAACGTCGATCCCGAAACGGGCGTCCGCGATTTGAAAATTCCCTCGTTCCTTTCGAAGACACTCGGACACAGCGATTTCGGCGTTTACGCTCGCGTCGTTGATGGCGGCCACGTCCAGACCGGCGACGAGTTCGAAATCATCGACGGATAGAGAAAGCCGCCCAAAACGCATTTCGCCGGCCACGGAGACCGTGACCGGCGAAAAATGTATGCGCTGACGACCGCGTTTATTCCTGGTCTTCGTTCGCGTTCGCAGCGGCCGGCGGCGCGACCGGAGCCTCGGCGGGCTCCTCACGGCGCGGTCGGCGAACCGGACGGCGAAGGAATGCTGGTTGCTCCTGCTCGATAGAGGCCGGAGCGGCCGCTGGAGCCGGACGCTCTGCTCGTTCGGAACGTTCAGCGCGTTCAGGACGCTCGGGCCGTTCAGCACGCTCTGTCCGCTCAGGACGTTCCGCGCGTTCTACCCGTTCCGGACGCTCCGCGCGCTCAGGGCGTTCTGCGCGTTCAGCGACAGGCTGCGGCGCACCCACGACGGGCTGCGGGAAACCATTGGCGCCATCGCGATCGCCGCCGTTAGCATTGCCGTTCGGGCCCTGATAACGTTCACGGCGGCGGAAACCGCCCTCGCCCTGATTGTGATTGCCTTCGCCGCCATGCGGACGCCGGTCGTCGCGGTAGCGGTTGTCGCCGCGGTCATAGCGATCGCCGCGGAAGTCTTGGCGGTCGTTGCGATCGTTCCGGTCGTACCGCTGCTGGTCGCCCCGATCGCCGCGATTATCGTTGCGATTGTTGTTGAAGCGCTCGTGGCGCGGCTGCCGGTTTTCGTAGCGGTTCTGATTGTCGAAGTTGCGCGGCTGCTGCTGCGGGAACGACGGCTGCTGCAGATCGGGCTGCTGCCCTCCCTGGCCACCAGCCGGCGGCTGAGCGGCGAACTCGTCGCCCTCCTCTTCACCGAACTCATCGCCGTCCGAACCCTCAGGCCCAGCGAGCGAATGCGTGCGGGCGGCTCCGTTACCCATGGGGTCAACGCCGCCTTGCTGCGCCATCTGTTCGCGATAGCCGAGGATGATGCGATTATAGTGTTCCGCGTGCTGCAGGTAATTCTCAGCCAGCACCGGATCGCCCGACGACAGGGCGTCACGCGCGAGCGTTATGTACTTCTCGGCAATATGCGAGGGCGTGCCGCGGATTTTCACGTCGGGCCCCGAGCTCTCGAAACTGCGCATCAGGGGATTCTGCGATTTGCGGTTATTGTTGTTATTATTGTTGTTGTTTCGACCGCGACCGCGACGGTTCTGTTGACCTTGCCTCATGGGCTCCCGTTCATGCTTGTTGATACGTTGCCATCGGCGCACGCTGATCGGTATGCGGCGCCATGGATCCTCCGATCCAATTCAATAAGTCGATTCTAAAGCCACCACTGCCCCACGGACCTCAGTCCCGGCTCTTGCCCCACTGCCTTGGGCAAAATCGCAGTAATCCCGTTCATCAACCCTGCAAAAGATACTAGAGCCGTCCTCAAAGGAGCTTTGTCAGCACACGCGCCGAGGAAAGAAGCTCGACGCTCGACACTCAACGGACCAAGGCGTCCGAGAAAGTTTGCGCTGATGATCTGAGATGGGAAGGCCGGGTTTATCGCCGCTTCAGCGGCACGTCAGCTCCGGGCGCATCCGATCAAACTCTTCGCCTCCAATATTACCCCGGAAACACGTTTCCGCAAATAGAAATGATCGGTTAGGTTAGAGATGTATCTCCACTGCAACAGCTCGGGTATGTCCGCCGAGATCAAGGCGCCGGCCGAGGGGCCGCGCCCCGACTGCTTTAAATAGGCTTTCCACAGCATCCGCTTGGGTCGAGCCTACCTCGAGAATGATCCGTAGCGGGCTCTGCAATTCCAAGGCATTACGGGCGATCTCACGGTAAACGTCTAACCCGTCTACCCCGCCATCCAAAGCCAGGAGAGGATCGAAATCCTTCACTTCTCGCTCGAGGCCGGCAATCTCCTCTCCGCTTATATAGGGAGGGTTTGAGACGAGGAGGTCGAATGGGCCAGCACAGCCGGAGAGACCAGATGTCGCAACGAACGCGATTCGGCTGGCAACACCCAATCTCTCGGCGTTTCCCCGAGCGACATCGAGTGCGGCCAAACTGACGTCTGTCGCCACCCCCGTTGCGTCGGGAAGTTCGGCCAGCAGCGTCGAAATCAGAATGCCCGAGCCCGTACCGACGTCGGCAATTCTAAGCGGCCGCCCCGAAAGCCCGCTCGACTTCACGACGTCGAGGGCGAGTTCGATGACGGCCTCGGTGTCGGGCCTTGGATCGAGAACGTCCGGCGTCACGGTGAACATCCGGCCATAGAATTCGCGTCGCCCGAGAATACGCGAAACAGGCTCGTGCGCGAGCCGGCGATTGGCGCCCGCGCTGACGATCTCTGCGGCAGTTCCCAAGGGCCGTGAGGATGCCGAGAGCAGCTGCGCGCCATCGATCCCGAGCAAACCCTGCAGCAGAAAACGCGCATCGCGTTGCGGGCTTTCGAGACCTTCCTCGGTGAATGCGCGCGTCATTGTCGCCAAAGCGTCGGCGACACTCTGCTCTGGCCGCAGGCGCAAGGAAGTCGGCATGTTACGCCGCGCTCAGTTCCGCAAGCATCGTCGCCTGATGATCGGTCACGAGCGCGTCGATCAAGGCATCGAGCCCACCGCCCGCAATGATCTCATCGAGATTGTAGAGCGTCAGGTTGATCCGGTGATCGGTGACCCGGCCCTGCGGAAAATTGTAGGTCCTGATCCGCTGCGAACGATCGCCCGAGCCGACTTGCGATTTGCGTGCGTCGGAACGCTCGTTTGCAGCCTTCTCGCGTTCGAGTTCGTAAACGCGCGCCTTGAGAACGGCCATGGCCAGCCGGCGATTCTGATGCTGCGATTTTTCCGCGGACACGACGATGATGCCCGTCGGCAAATGCGTGATGCGGACGGCGCTTTCCGTCTTGTTGACGTGCTGACCGCCGGCGCCGCCAGCCCGCATCGTATCGATGCGGATGTCTTCCGGCTTGATGTCGATATCGATGTCTTCGGCTTCCGGCATGATCGCGACAGTTGCAGCCGACGTATGAATGCGCCCGCTCGCTTCCGTCGCCGGAACGCGCTGCACCCGATGCACACCGGATTCGAACTTCAGTCGCGCAAACACGCCCTGCCCCGTGATCGAGGCGATGATTTCCTTGTAGCCGCCGAGATCGTTCTCGGACGCCGAAATGATTTCCGTCTTCCAGCCCTTGAGGTCGGCATAGCGCGTGTACATGCGGAACAGATCCGCCGCGAACAGCGCCGCTTCATCGCCGCCCGTTCCTGCCCGGACTTCAAGAATCGCGCTTTTCTCGTCCGCCGCATCTTTCGGCAGGAGCGCGATGCGAAGCTGCTGCTCGAGACCCGTGATGCGTTCGGCAAGCTCGGCGCGCTCCGCATAGGCGAGATCGACCATGTCCTTGTCGGCGCTCGGATCGCGAATGAGCTGCTCGAGGTCTTTGTTCTCCGCCTCCGCTTTGCGCAGCGAGTCGATCTGCGCCACGACCGGGCTCAGCTCCGAGAATTCCTTGGTCAATTTCACGTAGTCGGCTTGTGACACGCCATGGTTCAGCTGATCCTGAATGGCGATCCAGCGTTCGGAAAGACGGTCGAGTTTTTCGCGCGGCAGTGCTGACATGTGTTCGATGAGTTTCGCCGGTGGGGCTTAAATGTGGGCTTTGATGACAGGCCGCGAAAGAGCCGCGGGGCGCTCTGAGCGCGAAGGTCGCGCATCAGCCGGGCGTATCTAATACGAACCGCTGCCAATCCGCAATTTGTCCCCCCGCCGCGACCGGGGATCCTCGACCTCGATATAGCGCATGCCGTCTCGGATGGGGCCGTAATGTTCCTGAAAATAGCTGCTGGCCCAGCGCACGGCCGACCCGAACGGCTTTGAGACGGTTTCAAAAATAGACGAATGCAACGTAAGGAGCATCAGGCCGAGCGGCAGCGATACGGCGTAAAGCGCCCGCTGCGGCCGTCGCCGGAACTGATTGAGCGCTTCTTGCGGCAGCCGCTTGGCGCCGTTCGCAATCGCCGAACCGGCGCGCATGAAGTTCGCCGCCTGCACGCCGCCGCCTTGCCGGCCGGCCGGCCTGTCCCTCGGAGGGCTCGCCGGGTTGCTTGGTAGCGAGCGCGGCTCGGACCGTGGCAATGGCTGCGAATACGGAAACTGCTGCGCCTGGGCCCGGGGCGGTGAATACGCCTGCGCCTGAACGTGAGCCGGCGGATAATCGCTGGCGGCGGGGAGGCTCTGAACCGGTGCGAAACTGGAAAGATAGGAGATCAGCTGACCGATGGCGTTCAGCGCCGGGCGGCCGTTGATGCCCGCCATGGACGTATAGGTCATGACGATCGCAGAGGTGTCGGCCCAGTCCGGCAAGTATTCGACATGGCCGGTCTCGAGCGCTTCGATGACCTCCGGGCGAACCTGCAGGTACTCCGCCGCCTGCGGCAGTGTCAGCCGCAATGCCCGTCTGAGATCGATGAAGAATTGCCCGATAAGCGCGCGGCTTTCAGCGATCTGCTGGTGTTGAGCCGAATCCATGCGCGCCGCGACCGGCCGCGCATACTCATAACCCCCGACCGGAACGGTCTGCTCAAAGCCACGACGCATACAACATTCCGGCATCACGCGCCGGCCCCCAACGTTAAGCATACTCTTGGCTAAAAAATGCTTGTTTGTCAAAGCCCGAGCGCAAAAATGAGCGATGTTCGTTAACCGTCGATCGCGACGCGCTCCTTTTCCGCGAATTGCTGCAAGGACATGCGGACGTCTTTCGCACCTTCTTTCAAAAGTCCGTCGACGAATGTGCTCGCCTTGGCGGCATCGAGCGACAGCACCATCGCCTTGATCGGACCGATGGAAGCCGGCGCCATCGACAATGACCGGAAGCCGAGCGCGATGAGCGTCATCGCCTCGAGCGCACTTCCCGCCATCTCGCCGCAGAGCGTAACCGGCACGTTGTAGCTGTTCGCCGCCGTGACGAGCGCTCTGAGCGCCCTGAGCGGTGCGGGCGCCAGTACGTCGAAGCGGCTCGCGACGCGGGCATTCGTACGGTCGGAAGCAAACAGGAACTGCATCAGATCGTTGGAACCGACCGACACGAAATCGACCCGGGTCAGGAAAGCGTCGAGCTCGAACAGCAGCGCCGGAACCTCGAACATCGCACCGACGAGCACCTTCTCCGGCAGCGGATGCCCGTGCTCGGTCAGGAACGCCTTTTCCCGCTCGATCAGCGCCCGGATGGCCCCGAGTTCATAGCTCGCAGACACCATCGGGATCATGACGCGAAGCTCGCGCCCGGCAGCCGCCTTGAGCAGCGCGCGGATCTGAAGCCGGAAAAGCTCAGGCCGGTCGAGAGCCATCCGAATCGCGCGCCAGCCCATGGCCGGATTTTCTTCCTTCGGCTGGCGAAGGTACGGAAGCACCTTGTCGCCGCCGACGTCGAGCGTGCGGAATACGACGGGCTTGCCGCCGGCTTCGTCGATCACCGCACGGTAAAGCTGCGTCTGCCGGTCGAGGCGCGGAAACGCCTCCGACAGCATGAACTGGAGCTCGGTACGATAGAGGCCGATCCCGTCGGCGCCCGATTCATCGAGATGAGGCAGGTCGACCAGAAGGCCGGCGTTCATCATCAAGCTGATCGGAATTCCGTCCTTGGTGATTGCCGGGCGGTCGCGCAACGACTGAAAGCGCTTCTGCCGGCGCGCCCGGAACCGCACCTTATCGGAATATGCAGAAATGAGTTCGCCTGTCGGGCGAAGGTGAACCTCGCCCGTGACGGCATCGACGATCGCCGCATCTCCCGCGTACACCCTGTCGACGATGCCGGTCGCCTGCCCGATCGCAGCAATCCCGAGCGCTTTCGCGACGACCGCGACATGGCTCTGGCTCGACCCGTCTTCGACGACGAGCCCCCTCAGGCGGCTTCGATCGTAATCGAGCAGCTCCGCAGGCCCCATCGTGCGCGCAACGAGGATCGTATCGGGCGGAAGCCCGCCGTCGTCCTCGGAACTTTTGAGACGTCCCGCAAGGACGCGCAGCAGCCGGTCGGAGAGGTCGTCGAGATCGCGCTGGCGCTCCCGCCAGTACGTATCGTGCTGGCGCAGCATGCGCGTGCGCATGGCGTTTTGAACGCGCTCGACGGCCGCCTCCGCCGTCAAACCGCCTTCGACAGCTTCGCGCAAACGGCGATGCCAGCCCTTGTCATGCGCGAACATGCGGTAGGCTTCGAGCACATCGCGATGCTCGCCGACGTTCGACAGATGCTCCTGCTCGAACATTTCGTCGATATTTTTTTGCAGCTTGTCGAGAGCGAGATCCAGACGCTCGACTTCGATAGCGGGATTTTCCGCCAGCAGCTGCGTGACGACGATGCGCGGCTCGTGCAGCACGACATGGCCGAGCGCGATCCCGTCGGACAGCGGCTCGCCTTCGATCACACCCGGCTGCGAGCGCGATGCTTCGATGGACGCGACTGTACCCGCGACCGCGCCTGAAACGAGGTTCTCCGCGATTACCATCGCGGTCGCCTGCAGCACCTCGACGTCCTCGTCGGAATATTCCCTTGGCGTCCGGTTCTGAATGACGAGCACGCCGAGGACTTGCCCCGAACGCGAAATCGGCACGGCCAGGAGGGAGTGATAAATCTCTTCGCCCGTCTCCGGCCGGTAGGAGAACGCCGGATGGTTCGAAGCCTCCGGCTCGTTCACCGTCACGCCGAGCTCCGACGCGCGGCCGACCAGGCCTTCGCCGCGCTTCAGACGGGTTGTATGGACAGAATCGGGGTTGAGGCCTTCAGACGCGAAAAGCTCGAGCGAGCCGTCCTGACGCTTCAGATAGATCGAGCAGACCTCGGCAACCATGACGCCGGCGATCTGGCGGACGATACGGTCGAGCTTCTCCTGCCCCTCGCCGCCATCGGCCATGATCTCGCGCAAATGGCGCATGATCACCCGGAGCGAGGTTTCGCTCGGTAGGGGTCTCGGATCGTCGCGCCGCGCTATCATAACCTTGCCAACCGTCCCGCCGGCAGACTGCTGCCGCAGATTGTTTCATATCCGCAAAGAGACGGGGCTTGGAAGAGCGCCCGTCTAATCGTTGTCGAGCCCGTAGGCGGAATGTAATGCGCGAACGGCAAGCTCCGCATACGCCGCTTCGATCAATACACTGACTTTGATCTCAGACGTCGAAATGGCGTGAATGTTGATGCCCTTCTCCGAGAGCACCTTGAACATCTGCGCCGCCACGCCCGCGTGGCTGCGCATCCCGACGCCGATAACCGAAATTTTCACGATGTCGGCTGAGCTCTTGATGTCGAAATGGCCGATGTCGGCCTTCGCCTTCTTCAAGACGTCGATCGCGCGCGTAAGCTCGGCCGCCTGAACGGTAAACGTCATGTCCGTATGCTTGCCGTCGGCGCCGACGTTCTGGACGATCATGTCGACGTTGATGTTCGCGTCCGCGAGCGGCCCGAAAATCCGAGCGGCGACGCCCGGCTTATCGTCAACCTTGAGCAGAGTAACCTTGGCTTCGTCCTTCGCATAGGCGATGCCGCTCACGACTTGCTGTTCCACGATCTCATCCTCGTCGCATACGATAGTGCCGATATCTTCGATATTGTCGGGGCTGAAGGCCTTCATGCCGTCGGGCGCGACAAAGCTCGAGAGAACACGCGTTCTCACTTTGTAGACCATCGCCAGCTCGACGGAACGGGTCTGCAAGACCTTCGATCCGAGGGACGCCATCTCGAGCATTTCTTCATACGAGATCTTGGCGAGGCGCCTTGCCTTCGGAACGATGCGTGGGTCCGTCGTATAGACGCCGTCGACGTCGGTATAAATGTCGCATACGTCCGCTTCGAGCGCGACGGCAATCGCAACGGCGCTCGTATCGGAGCCGCCGCGGCCGAGCGTCGAAATCCGCTTCTCGAGCGGCTCGATTCCCTGGAAGCCGGTAACGACCGCGATTTCGCCACCCTCGATGGCCTTTTTGATCTGAGCGCCCGGAATTTCCGTGATGCGCGCCGTGCCGTGCGCGGCATTCGTCTTCACGGGGACTTGCCAGCCCGTCCACGAGCGCGCCCTGAGGCCCATGCCCTGAAGCGTGATCGCAAGAAGGCCTGCCGTCACTTGCTCGCCGGTTGCGACCACGGCGTCGTATTCCCGGGCGTCGTAAAGGGGAGACGCATCCTTGACCCAGGCGACGAGCTGGTTCGTCACCCCCGACATGGCCGAAACGACGACGGCAACCTTATTGCCGGCATCGATCTCGCGCTTCACGTGGCGAGCGACATTTTGAATCCGTTCGATATTGGCGACGGAGGTACCGCCAAATTTCATGACTACCGTCGCCATCGGCGAAGCGCTTTCCCTGAGCAAACCCGCTCGGACCCGGATAGGGGCCAAACGCGTAATGAGATTTGGATTGAGTCCGGCGCTTCTTAACCGCTCACGCGCCCCCCTGCAACTGCCCTGGGCCCGGCAAGATCGGACAATCGCTTGACAATATGCGCGCCCGGCTCACGAGTAGGGCTCAAGACCGGAGAGGATAATGACCGCACCGCAACAATCTGGAGCCCCAAGATCTGGAACCGCCGACCGAACGCTCGATAGCGAAGAGGTTGAGCGTTTTTCTCGCCTCGCAAGCGAATGGTGGAACCCCACGGGGAAATTCCGCCCCCTTCACCAGATCGGCCCCCCACGCCTCTCGTTCATCCGCGATTCGGCGGTGGCACAGTTCGGCCGCGACGCCAAAGCCCTGAGGCCGCTGTCCGGCCTGACGGCGATCGATATCGGCTGCGGTGGCGGCCTCGTCGCCGAACCCTTAGCCCGTATGGGCGCAACCGTAACCGCCATCGATCCCTCGGAACGCAACATCGCGATCGCGAAGTCGCACGCCGAACCGCAGGGCCTGGCAATCGATTACCGCGCAGCCCGCGTCGAAGACCTCGTCGCCGAAGGCCGCTCGTTCGATATCGTCGCATGTCTCGAAGTCGTCGAGCACGTTCCGGACCCCGCGAAGTTCATGGCCGAATGCGCGGCCTTGGTCGCGCCCGGTGGCATCGCGGTTTTCTCGACACTCAACCGGACGCTCAAGGCCTGGGCTCTCGCGATCGTCGGCGCTGAGTATGTCCTCGGCTGGCTGCCGCGCGGCACCCATCAATGGGACCGCTTCATCACGCCCGAAGAACTCGGGCAATATGTCAGGGCGGCCGGCCTGACCGACACGCACTTCGAAGGCATCACGTATAATCCGCTGCAGGACGTGTGGACCCGAAACCCCGATACCGGCGTCAATTATCTGATGTCGGCACGGAAGCTACACCCAGCCTGATCGGGCAAGTAACGGCGTTGAGCACGGCGCAGCTTCTTGAGGGGACGGGCATGTTTCCAATCGGCGACGACGACTCGACGGTACTCAACACTCCCGTCGTCAACTACGCGCTGATAGTGGCCAACATCCTCGTCTTTTTGGTCGAACTCAGCGTCGGCGACGCGTTCGTCGAAAAGTGGGCGTTCATTCCAAGCCACTTCAGTCAAAGCCCGGCCACGGAATGGCCCACGATCTTCACCGCCATGTTCATGCACGGCGGCTGGATGCACCTCTTCGGCAACATGCTCTATCTCTATATCTTCGGCGATAACGTCGAGGACAACTTCGGCCCGGCAAAATATCTCGCCTTCTATTTGACCGCCGGCATCGCCGCGACGTTCGCCCAATACGTCTTCAATACAGGCTCAAGCATTCCGAACGTCGGTGCGTCAGGCGCAATTGCAGGCGTGCTCGGTGCCTACATTCTGATGTTTCCAAAATCACGCGTGGACGTGCTCGTCGTTCGCCAGGTCATCTCGATGCCGGCGGTGGTCGTTATCGGCTTCTGGATCGTCCTGCAGCTCTTCAGCGGCGTCGGCTCCGTTGCGGAGACCGAGACGGCCGACACCGGAGGCATCGCGTACATGGCCCACGTCGGCGGCTTTGCTGCAGGTTTCGCAATCGCCTTGCTGTTCAGAAAGCGCGGCGGTCCCTCGCAAACGGCGTGACGTTTCGGAGAAAAGCGAACGAGCCGGAACGAGGTTCCAGCTCGCTCGAGACTTTCAAAGCATTTGAAATCTAGAGACGCGTTACTGCTTCCGCAAAGCCCGCTCGCGCATCGGTTTCAAAACCAAGAGCGCGAGAACAGCCGCCAGGATATTCATTCCCGCCGCCGCGTAGAACACGGCGTGCCAGCTTCCCGTCGATTGCGTCAGGATGCTGGAGAACGGCACGAGTAGCGCGGCAGTTCCCTTCGCCGTGTAGAGAAGACCGGCATTCGCCGTCGCGAATTTCGAGCCGAACGTATCGCCGCACGTCGCGGGGAAGAGGCTGTAGATTTCACCCCACGCGAAGAACACGAGACCCGTCAACAGCACGAACATGATCGGATCATGCCCGTAGTGGCCGAGCGCGAGAATGCCGACGCCCTCGATGCCGAAGGCGATGAACATCGTCTGCTCACGTCCGATCTTATCCGAGACCCAACCAAAGAACGGCCGCGTCACGCCGTTGAGAATGCGATCGAGAGAGAGCGCAAACGTCAACGCCGGCAGCGTAATGCCGAGAAGCGACACCGGGACGTCCGCAACCTTGAAGTCTTTTGCGATCGGCGCGAGCTGCGCCGTGGCCATCAAGCCGCCGGCCGCCATCATCACGAACATCGCATACATGACCCAGAAAATCGGCGACTTCAGCATCTCCGTCGGTGCGAACGACCGGCGCGCCGAGACGAGCGTCACTGGCCGGGCCGCGAGCACTTCCTTCGATGGCGACTTGAGAAGGAACGACGCAATCACGATGACGACGGATTGCAAAATCCCGAAATAGAGAAACGCCGCTTCGTACCCGTCGGCGGCAATGACCTTAGAGATCGGAATGATCGTCAGCGCAGATCCCATTCCAAAGCCCGCGGCCGTCACACCCGCCGCAAGGCCGCGCCGGTCTGGAAACCATTTGAGAGCGTTTCCAACACACGTGCCGTAAACCGCGCCCGCGCCGACGCCGCCGATCGCCTGTGCGACGTAGAGCATCATGAGCGAGTTCGCATAAGAGTTCATCGCCCACGAAATGCCGACCATGAGACCGCCGAACAGCACGAGCGGCCGCGGTCCGAACCTGTCTTCGAGATAGCCTTCGAAGGGGATGAGCCACGTTTCCGTCAACACGAAAATGGTGAAGGCCCATTGGATAGCCGCCATTTCCCAACCGAACTTGGTGGCTATCGGATTGACGAAGAGCGTCCAACCGTATTGCAGGTTAGCGATCATGGTCATGCACAGCACGCCAAGAAGCAGCTGCAGCCAGCGCTTCGACGACTGGGCGGCAAAGCTCGAGGTGGGAGCACTGGACTCCGCTTGAATTGTCATAAGTACGGGCCTTCCCTCAGGCTTGTAATTCTTTTTGATTTCGCACTAAAAAGCGCTCCGCACATAAATCGTGAATTATCACGCTCGACAAGTGGAGCGTTGACGCGAACCGGCGACAAAGTTTTCTGCGCTGCGCAACACGTGAAGGACTAAGTTAAATGAGAATTTGTGTCGTCGGTGCAGGCGGTATCGGCGGACTGCTAGCCGCGCGCCTCGCGCAGTCTGGCGAAGAAGTTACGGTCATCGCTCGCGGGCCACATCTCGCCGCGATCCGTGCGAATGGGCTGAAGCTGATCGAAGAGAATGGCCGCGAAAACGTCTCTCGCATCGCTGCGACAGACAAAATCGCGGATGTGTCTGAACAGGATCTGGTTATACTCGGCATGAAGGCACATCAGGTCGCAGCCGTCGTTCGCGATCTTTCCGCGATGTATGGTCGCGACACCGCCGTGCTCACCGCACAGAACGGAATTCCCTGGTGGTATTTCTTGCGCGTCAGCGGGCCGCACGAAGGCCGCCGCCTCGAAAGTGTCGATCCCGGCGGCATCATCGCCGACAACCTGCCGGCAGAGCGTGTGCTCGGCAGCGTGGTTTATCCGGCTGCCGAGATAACCGAGCCCGGCGTCATTAAGCATATCGAAGGCAACCGATTCTCGATCGCCGAAATCGACAATTCGAAAACTGAACGCATAGTGCGTATTTCCGAGGCACTGCAGAAGGCGGGCTTCAAGGCGCCTGTCGCGGGTGATATCCGCGCCGAGATCTGGACCAAGCTCTGGGGCAATCTGAGCTTCAATCCGATCAGCGCCCTCACGCATGCTACGCTTGAGGATATCTGCAAATTCCAGCCGACGCGGGACGCGGCGGCCCGCCTCATGCGCGAAGCCCAATCCGTCGGCGAGGCTCTCGGCGTTCGCTTCCGCATTCCGTTGGAGAAACGCATTGCGGGCGCTGAGGCCGTCGGCCCGCACAAAACGTCGATGCTTCAGGATATCGAGGCAGGCCGCGGCATCGAAGCCGATGCGCTGATTGGCTCAGTCATCGAACTGGGCCAGATCGCAAACGTCCCGACCCCGCAAATCGAGACGGTTTACGCCTGCGTGAAGCTGCTTGCAGCCACGCTGGCACGCGACGGTGGCCGCCTGAGAATCGAAAAAGCCTGAGTTGAAAAAGTCTAACGACGCCTACAAATGGCGAGGCATCGGAAACACGAGCAACAAATGACAACGAGCACGACACTTCACGACCTTCTCAAAGCGGGCGACGACCAAGCCCCGGCGATCCGAGCTTCGGGCACCGAACCGCTGACGTATGCGGGCTTTCGCACGCTCGTTTTGCGCACGATCGCTCGCCTCAATGAGTTTGGGATAGGCCGCGGAGACCGCGTCGCAATCGTGCTTCCGAATGGCCCTGAAATGGCAACGGCATTCGTTGCCACCGCATCTGCCGCGACCGCCGCGCCGCTCAACCCCGCATATCGTGCCGACGAGTTCGACTTCTACATGTCGGACATCAACACGAAGGCGCTCATCGTCGAGGAAGGCAGCACATCGCCCGCGGTCGGCGTTGCTGAAAAGCGTGGCATCACCATCATCACGCTGAAGCCCGATCCCGCGCACGGCGCGGGCGCCTTCACGCTTTCGACAACTGCCGCCCACCGCGAACAGCCTGCACGGCCTGGCCCGGCAGATAGCGACGATACCGCACTGATCCTCCACACGTCCGGCACCACGTCTCGTCCCAAGATCGTGCCCCTGACGCACGGGAACGTCGCAGCATCCGCTTCGAACATCGCGACCGCCTTGAACCTCACGGCCGATGATCGCGCGCTCAACATCATGCCGCTCTTCCACATCCACGGCCTCATCGCAGGCGTGCTTGCGCCGTTGTCACGTGGCGGCTCGATCTTCTGCACGCCCGGCTTCAATGCCCTCAAATTCTTCTTGGCAATGGAAGAGGCCGCGCCGACTTGGTACACGGCAGTCCCGACCATGCATCAGGCGATCGTCGGCCGCGCCAGCCACAATCGCGAAACGATTGCGCGTCATAAGCTGCGCTTCATTCGCTCGTCGTCATCGTCACTGCCGCCGCAAGTCATCACCGAGCTCGAAGCCGCATTCGGCGCGCCCGTCGTCGAAGCGTACGGCATGACCGAAGCGTCGCACCAAATGGCGTCGAACCCTATCGGTGGCGTCAGGAAGCCTGGCACCGTCGGCATCGCCGCCGGACCCGAGGTCGCCATCATGGACCCAGAGGGCAATTTGCTTAAAGCCGGCGAAGTCGGCGAGATCGTCATCCGCGGCGACAACGTCACCGCTGGCTACGAGAACAATGACAAGGCGAACGGCGAAGCCTTCACCAACAGCTGGTTCCGCACCGGCGACCAGGGCACGATCGATGCCGACGGCTACATCACGATCACGGGCCGCCTGAAAGAGATCATCAATCGCGGCGGCGAGAAGGTATCACCGCGCGAGGTCGACGAAGTTCTGATGGACCATCCCGCCGTCCTGCAGGTCGTCACATTTGCCGTGCCGCACGACAAGCTCGGCGAGGACGTCGCCGCTGCGGTTGTTCTCAGGGAAGGCCAGGAAGCAACCGAACGCGAGCTGCGTGATTTCGCCGGCGAGCGCTTGGCGAACTACAAGGTGCCGCGCAAGATTCTGCTTTTGCCGGAAATTCCGAAAGGCGCGACGGGCAAGCTTCAGCGCATCGGCCTGGCGCAGAAGCTCGGCCTCGCCTGAGGCGAGCGCACAAGCTGACGATAAAAAACGCGCCCAGCTGACAGCCGGGCGCGTTTTTTATAACAGAAATGATCGAAGAGACTTAGCGATCGGTCGATTCGAGCTGACGGCTCATCGCAAGCGCCAGCAGCGTTACCACGGCGCCCGAGAGCAGGTACCCACCCGCCGCCATCAGACCGAACTTGCTCGACAGATAAAGCGCGACGAACGGTGCAAACCCAGCGCCGACGAGCCAAGCAAGGTCCGTCGTCAACGCCGATCCGGTGTAGCGATAAGCCTTCGAGAAGTTCGACGCCACCGCGCCCGACGACTGCCCGAACGACAGGCCGAGCAGAATGAAGCCGGACACCATGAAGATGATTTCGCCAACGTCGCCGCCGTTGAGAAGCTGCGGCGCGAACCCGCTGAACGCGGCGATGGCCGCCGCCGTCGCCGACAGCAGATTTCTACGGCCGACGCGATCAGCCACATATCCCGAGAGCACGATAGTGACGAGACCGACGACAGCGCCAATCAGCTCGATGACAAGAAAGCGCGACGGACTCTGGTCCGTGTAGAGGAAGACCCACGAAAGCGGGAACACCGTGACCATGTGAAAGAGCGCGAAGCTCGCGAGGGGCGCGAACGCACCGACGACGACGTGCACGCCCTCGGCGCGGATCGTCTCGCCGATAGGCTTCGGCTCGAGTTCACGGTGCTCGAAGTGCTCCGTGTATTCCGGCGTCACCACCATGCGAAGCCGTGCGAAGAGCGCAACGACGTTGATCGCGAAGGCAACGAAGAACGGATAGCGCCAGCCCCAACCGAGGAAATCTTCCGACGACAGGTTCGATGCAAAATAGGCGAAAAGTGCAGCTGCGACGATCAAGCCGAGCGGCGCGCCAAGTTGCGGAATCATCGCGTACCAGCCGCGCCGCTTTGCAGGCGCGTTGAGCGCCAGCAGAGCGGGAAGACCATCCCATTCGCCGCCGAGGGCAAGGCCCTGGCCGATGCGGAAAGCCGCGAGAAGAAACGCCGATGCCCAGCCGATCTGTTCGTAGCCGGGAAGAAACGCGATCGCGACGGTCGAACTGCCGAGAAGGAACAGCGTGATGGTCAGCTTCACGCCCTTACCGTAGGCGCGATCGATACCCATGAAGATGACGGTGCCGATCGGACGCGCCACGAAAGCGAGCGCGAAGATCGCGAAGGAATAAAGCGTGCCGGTCAGCGCATCGAGATGCGGAAAGACGAGCTTCGGAAAAACGAGGACCGACGCGATGGCGTAGACGAAGAAGTCGAAAAACTCCGAGGTCCGGCCGATGATGACCCCGATGGCGATCTCGCCGGGATTAACATCGCCGTGACGCGCATTCAGAATTCTCGCGTCCCGTTCGAACGTGGCTGAGGCTCCACTCATCGGCCGTAATTGCTCCTTGAACCATGCCCAGCTCTGCGCGCAAAGCGTCCGCGAGCCTCTTCGTAGCTTCTTGTCCCGGTCCCAACCGCGAGGGCATTGGGCAAATTGTCCAATGTGCCGGATGCCGCAGCGCCTCTAGCGAGCGCCATTCGCCTTTCCCCATCAGGACGTTGCCCGGCGAGACTTAGGTTCGGCATGTGTTGGAGGACGGGCTGCTCTACGCAGATCGTCCGGCGGCGTGACACGCGCTCCCGCGACTTGCGTGAGCTTGTAGGGGCCGCTCGGACCCCTGGAAAAAATCATCACCCTATTTTCCGGACGCACGTTTTCCGGTTCCGGGCCCACCCGTGCCGGGAATAGGCGGCGCCGGACCGAGCTGATAGCCGGCCGGCCCATCTTTCAAAAACTCTCGGTGATGAGAATTTGGCCGATCGATCGGGACGACCGGCGTCGTCTTGTAAGACTTCTCGGCTTCTCTCTGGATCCGAAGGCTTTCGGGCTCCGCATCCGCATAAGCGATCGTGCTGAACGCGCCGGGCCCGAGAATAGCGACCACGGCCGCAATGCAGCCGCTGAGGTATGGCATTGGCATCCTGAAGCTCCTCAGCTCTCGGAAGCACTCCCCCGCCGCGGACTCAAAATATGCCGGATCGCGTCAAATTCCAGACTATTCGGCCAATCCGCAAATGCTCTATGTTAGATGATCGTAGATCTGCGACGCGCCGATGCGGAACCAAGTTCAAAACCTTATTCACGAAAGATCAACCACTTTTCGACATTTAGCTGCCAACTCACTGAAAAATCGTATTAAGTTTCCATCATACTCAGCTCAAACAATTTGCATTCTTGATGCTCCATGTCAAAACTCACTGATCCACCCGACGGTAGCGACAGACCTCCGGTGAGCTATCCGGTCATGCTGACGCTACTCTGTGCCGTCCTAGTCGGCCTTGCCACCTGGACCATCTTCCTCGTCCGCTGACGCCGGTCCCGGCCAGCCTTGCAGCCTGATCCGGATTCCCCATGTGAATGAGGCGGATCGGCCCCTGCGTGACGATGAGTTATGAGGCAAAAATGAAAAAACCAATCCTTGCTGTAGCGGCGACGCTGGTAGTTGTCGCGCCTGTCTGGGCGCAGACAGCATCAGGTCAGACGTCCGGCGGATCGGGCGTGATCATCCGCACACCGCCGAGCACCGTAAATAGCGGCGGCGATCGAAATGTCGGCTCGCCTGGCCCGACCTATCCGGAGCGGCTGAGAAACTACACCAATCCGTCGATTTATAACACGCGGCCCGGCGGCGTCCCAAGTAGTGGTGGCGGCGGCCAGCGTCGTTAGCCGCATGACTTTCGCAAAGAATACGCGAAGCGCTTTCTTAGCTTGAATTCTTGATTTGAATTTCTGATTTTTCTGAATTGCTCGTCGCGATAAAATAGATCAGCGAACGAACTATTGCGAACGATGATGTATTCTGAAAAGTCGCCCTCGCCTTAGCCGTTCATTAAGTTCGCGGAGGCGACGCTGTTTAAGAGCAGCGGCGCCGGGTGCAAGGTAGCCGCGACTTTTACGCTGGTGAAGTAGAGCGTGTGATACTCGCGCGTTCGGATTCCGAGGCTAAAGCATGGATACCACCGCCGCATCGGCTCTGGCCATCGATCTGGCGCGTTTCCAGTTCGCATTCACTATCTCGTTCCACATCATCTTCCCCGCACTCACGATCGGGCTCGCAAGCTACCTCGTGGTATTGGAAGGTCTATGGCTGTGGACTGAGCAAGCCAAATACCGCCAACTCTACCAATATTGGGTGAAGGTATTTGCAATCGCTTTTGCTATGGGCGTCGTGTCGGGCATCGTCATGGCGTACCAGTTCGGAACCAACTGGAGCGTATTCTCGACCTTTGCCGGCCCGATCACTGGCCCCCTCCT
Organism: Hyphomicrobium sp.; assembly: GCF_019753045.1. GTDB lineage: Bacteria > Pseudomonadota > Alphaproteobacteria > Rhizobiales > Hyphomicrobiaceae > Hyphomicrobium_B. The sequence continues at coordinate 166,547 of NZ_JAIELN010000008.1, read as the reverse complement.
AGCGTATGAGGTTCTCACCGCATTCTTCTTGGAAGCTGGCTTCCTCGGCGTCATGCTTTTCGGCTGGCAAAAAGTCGGCCCAGGCATTCATTTCTTTGCGACCATCATGGTCGCCGCTGGAACGTTGATTTCGGCAACTTGGATTCTCGCGTCCAACAGTTGGATGCAAACGCCGGCAGGCTTCACTGTAGTCAATGATCAGGTCGTTCCCACCGATTGGCTGAAAGTCGTCTTCAATCCATCATTCCCATACCGGCTCGCGCATATGACGGTCGCGGCCTACTTGGCGACGGGGCTCCTCGTCGGCGCAGCTGCCGCATGGCATATTCTGAGCGGCCGATCGACGCCCGCCATACGCACGATGTTCCTGATGGCGATAGGGCTCGTTTTGGTTCTGACGCCTATCCAGATATTCATCGGCGATCAGCACGGCCTCAACACGCTTGAATACCAGCCGGCCAAGGTGGCGGCGATCGAAGGCCATTGGGTGAGCGTTCCCGGCGAGAGTATCCCTCTCATACTGTTCGGTTGGCCGAACATGGCTGAGGAGAAAACGATGTACGCTGTCGAAGTCCCATATCTCGGCAGCCTGATCCTGACCCATAAGCTCTACGGCGAGATCCCGGGACTGAAGCAATTTCCGCCGGATGATCGACCGAATGCGACGGTGGCTTTCTGGACATTCCGCCTCATGGTTGGGCTCGGCGTCCTCATGCTCGCGCTCGGCCTTTGGGGCCTGTGGCTGTGGTGGAAGTCCGCGTTGTACACATCGAGATCCTTCCTGCGTTTTGCGTTGTGGATGGGACCGGCGGGACTGCTTGCCATCCTCGCCGGTTGGATAACGACCGAGATGGGGCGCCAGCCTTGGGTCGTCTACAATGTGATGCGCACGGCGGTCGGCGCATCGAACCATTCCGTTCTCCAGCTCTCGATCTCGCTGATCGTATTCATCGTCTTGTATTGCCTCGTCTTCGGCGTGGGCATCGCCTACATGCTGAAAATCGTTGCGCGAGGTCCGGACGAAGGCGCGGGCCCGGCCGCCGGCCCCATCGATGATCCGTTCCGTCGTCCCGCCCGCCCGATTTCCGGAGCCGACAACGTTGTTCCATCAGCGCCAGGGAATTGACAGCCATGGGCATTGATCTTCCGCTCATCTGGGCACTGATCATCGGCTTCGGCCTGATGATGTACGTCATCATGGATGGCTTCGATCTGGGTGTCGGAATCCTCTTCCCGTTCGTGCCCGCCCGCTCCGATCGCGATTTGATGGTGAACTCCGTCGCGCCGATATGGGACGGCAATGAGACGTGGCTGGTGCTCGGCGGCGCAGGTCTCCTCGCAGCCTTTCCCGTCGCCTATTCGGTCGTTCTGACCGCCCTTTACCTCCCGATCATCGCGATGCTCGCCGGCCTCATTCTTCGTGGCGTCGCCTTCGAATTCCGTTTGAGTGCCGAACGGACGCCAAGACACACGTGGGATACGTTGTTCGCCTTTGGCTCCTACCTCGCAACCTTTTCGCAAGGTGTCGTCCTCGGCACGTTCATCAGGGGTTTCCCGGTAACGAACCGCGCCTACACCGGAGGGCCGTTCGACTGGCTGACGCCATTCAGCATCTTTACGGGACTGGCCTTGCTCTTCGCCTACGCGCTTCTCGGAGCAACATGGCTGATCATCAAGACCGAGGGCCCACTACAGGAGCGCATGCGCGTGCTCGCGCGCCCGATCGTCATCACCCTCTTCGTGGCGATCGTCATCGTCAGCATCTGGACGCCCATTGAGCACCGGGCGATAGCCGAACGCTGGTTCTCGTTCCCCAACATCATCCTATTTTCGCCGGTGCCTGTACTCGTCGTCTTGGCGACGCTCGCATTGCTATGGGCAGTACAGCGAGACTCTCACGCCCTGCCGTTTGTGCTCGCGCTGGTGTTGATCTTCCTAGGCTATAGCGGCTTGGTCATCAGCCTCTGGCCGAACATCCTTCCGCCGTCGATTTCGATCTGGGATGCGGCATCGCCCCCACAAAGCCTTGGCTTCACGCTCGTTGGAGCGCTCTTCATCATTCCCTTCATCCTCGTGTACACGGCTTGGGCCTACAGCGTGTTTCGCGGGAAGGTGAGAGCCGGCGAGGGCTACCATTGACGCCGGGCGCTCCGCGCGGGCAGCCGGCGCGCGGCACGCGCATCGCCCGCACCAAAGATGCCGAAATGGAGAAGCCCTCGTGGCTGCGCCGCATCGGCTGGCTCGTGCTGATCTACGCCGCAGGCGTCATCACCGTCGGTGTCGCCGCTGTTCTTATTCGAATGCTCATGTCGGCCGCCGGCATGACCGTGCCACACTGATAATTTGTTTGCTGAACGTCGAACAACTCGCGGACGAGCTGGAACTCTAGCCCTGGCCTTCAGCCAATGGCCGCGCCAGGTGCGCAAAATCGCCCGTCACGCGCTCGTAGATTTCGCGCTTGAACGGCACGATCAGCTTCGGAACCGACTCGAGCGGAGCCCAGCGCCACGTATCGAACTCGGCTTTCGTGCCTTCCTTCGGCAAGATATCGATTTCGCTATCGTCTCCGAGGAACCGCATAGCGAACCATTTCTGCCGTTGGCCGCGATACCGGCCCTTGAGCGCGATGCCGAGCAAGCTGTCAGGAAGCTCGTAGGTGAGCCACTCGGGATGCTCGCCGATCACCTCGGCATTCGTAACGCCGGTTTCCTCGCGAAGCTCCCGCAGAGCCGCTAGCCGCGGTGCTTCGAACTTCTCGATACCGCCCTGGGGCATTTGCCAGATGTACGCCTGATGATCGCCCGCCCACTTGGGACGGCGGCGGCCGACCCACACCAAGCCTTGCCGATTGAGCAGCATAATGCCGACACACGTCCGGAAAGGAAGCGCATGGTGCGAGAGGCTTGGAAGATCAGGCAGCAAAGACATTAGCCGAGCCTGTGGATAACTTGACTCAAGTTTGCGTTATGATTCGCCTATCGTACAGAAAATCATAGCAGTCTTATGACATTAGACTGTCACGTAGGGGACAAACGCCACAAGGCGCTTTTTTAGGCAGCTTTCCCGAGGGCTGGAAGGCCCTCATATCAGCCGCCACGCGCGAACGGAGCGAATTCAGCTAAGACATCCCGGTAGACCTCTCGTTTGAACGGCACGATGAGATCGAGCAGATCGTCAGCCGGCGCCCAACGCCAAGCCACGAACTCAGGCTCTCCGTTGGGAGGCATGATGTTGATTTCGCTGTCATCTCCGGTGAAGCGGAAGGCGAACCATTTCTGCTTTTGTCCGCGATATTTCCCGCCCCATGCGACGCCGATGAGATTGTCGGGGAGATCGTAGGTCAGCCATTTCGATAGCTCCCCGATTTGTTCGGCCGAGACGATCGCTGTTTCCTCGAAAAGCTCACGCCGGGCCGCCGTCGCCGGATCTTCGCCCGGATCGATGCCGCCTTGCGGCATCTGCCACCACGTCCCACGTCCCTCGGCGTCGCCGGGGACGTCGGCGCGCCGGCCGACCCACACGAGGCCTTGCGCGTTGATGACCATGAGGCCGACGCAGGGACGATATCCAAGCTCACCCGCTGCGGCCTTCTTCAACTGATCCGGCATAGCCCTGCCCCTTTTTGAATAGAGCCCAACAAAATGAAGGGCGCCGAATGGGCGCCCTTCAAACCCTAACCTCTGCAGGTTGCTTTAGTTCGGCGTGACCTTCTTGTCATCGTCGGACGGAACCGGTGCCTTGTTGTTCGATCCGGACGTCGGTCCCGTCGTGGTCGGTGCAGGCGACGGCGTCGCGCTGGATGTCTCCGGACCCTTCGCGGTGCCGTGCAGGAAGTTGATTGCGTACTGCAACTGCGTGTCCTTGTCGGCGTCCTTGGCGACGTAGGACGACGAGCCCGACGGTTCGCCCAGTTCGTCTTCCTTCTCGGTGCCGTCAGGATTCTTCAGATGGCCGCGAAGGCTGGCTTCGCCGCGCGGCTTCTCGGCGGCGATCTTGTCCTTCATGTCATCCGGCACGGCTTCCTCGACGTTGATATCCGGCTCGATGCCCTTGGCTTGGATCGACCGGTTCGACGGCGTGTAGTAACGAGCCGTGGTCAAGCGGATTGCACCGTTGGCGCCGAGCGGAATGATCGTCTGGACCGATCCCTTGCCGAACGACCGCGTGCCGATGACCGTCGCACGCTTGTGATCCTGCAAAGCACCCGCAACGATTTCCGAAGCCGAGGCCGAGCCGCCATTGATCAGGACGACGATTTTCTTGCCGTCCGAGATGTCGCCCGGACGAGCGTTCGCCCGCTGCGTTTCCTCGTTGTTGCGGCCCTTGGTGAGAACGATGGCGCCCTGCTCGAGGAAGTCATCCGACACCGCGATGGCCTGATCGAGGAGACCGCCCGGGTTGTTGCGCAGATCGATGATGTAACCCTTGATGTTGGGCCCGATCTGCTTGTCGAGAGTTTCGACGGCTTTAACAAGGTTGGCGTGCGTCTGCTCGTTGAAGGTCGTAACCTTCACGTATCCGATATCGCCTTCGGCACGCGACTTGACGGCGTTGATGCGGATCACGTCGCGCACGACCTTCACGTCGAACGGCTCATCCTTGCCCTTGCGCACGACCGTCAGCATGATCGGCGTATTGACCGGACCGCGCATCTTCTCGACGGCCTGTTCGAGCGTAAGGCCGGAAATTGCTTCGTTATCGAGATGGGTGATGAGATCGTTCGCCATCAGGCCGGCCTTGGCGGCGGGTGTGTCGTCGATGGGCGAAACGACCTTGATGACGCCGTTCTCCATGGTGACTTCAATTCCAAGGCCACCGAATTCGCCGCGCGTCTGGACCTGCATATCCCGGAAATTCTTCGGGCTCATGTAGGATGAGTGCGGATCGAGCGAGGCCAGCATGCCGTTGATCGCCGCTTCGATGAGCGCCGTATCGTCGGGCTTTTCTACGTAATCCGAGCGAACCCTCTCAAGCACGTCGCCGAAGAGATCGAGCTGCTTATAGAGCTCTGAATTCTGCGACGCGGTTGCCGAGTACGTCTGAGTGACGTTCAGCAGCGTGGTCGCACCGGCCAGACCTGTCATCAACAGGAATGTCCAGAATGCATAGTCAGTCTTGCGCATTAGCCTTGTACCTTCTGCTGACCTGATGCCCACCAGGGATCGGGATCTATGGGACGCCCATCTTTACGAAGTTCAACATATAAAACAGGTCCGCTAACAGGCGCGGGCGAGGAATTCTTTTGCCCACCGCTCATTGTGCCGACAGGCTCAGCAGTCAGCACGAACTGTCCCGGCTGGACGTCGATCTGCGATAGACCCGCGAGCAGCACATGATAGCCATCGCCCGCGTTAATGATCAAGAGTTGGCCGTAGCTGCGGAATTCTCCCGCGTAGACAACCCAGCCATCACACGGTGATGTGACCTGCGCCGAAGCCCGCGTTTCAATGACCATGCCCTTCGACTGGCCGCCGAATTGGGTGCGCTCGCCGAACGTTAGAGCGCGCCGTCCTTGGGCTGGCAAAGGCAGTTTGCCGCGAGCGTCGGAAAACGGAATAGCAGGTTTGATTCGGCCCGGACTGCCGGTGATGAGCGACGATCCGCCGGGAGCCAGTTCGACCATCGCGACTTTTGAGCCGCTTCCACCGGCTGGACTCGGTGCAGCCTTCGCAAGGTCGGCTTCAGGCGCCGCGACTTTCGTCAGCCCGCCAACCGGTATGGCCTTCGCCTGCGGAGCGGCTGTCGGCGATTTGACGGCCGGATTGGTGGGGAGATTGGTGGCAAGCGTTCCGACGTCCGCCGGCTTTGCGTTATCGCCATCCTGCTCGGGCGGCGGAGGCTTGATGATCTGCGGTCCGGCCGGCTGAGTCTGTCCCTGCGACGCGTCAGCGAGATGCCGTGCCTTGAGTTCCTCGTTGTAAGCGCCGAGCCCGGTCTTCTCCGTCACGGTCGTATCGAGACGGTTGATCAGTTCCGACAGGTTGGTGACGCTCTTCGTGATGTCGGCGGTCGCGACGCGAACCGACGCGAGTTCCGACTGACGATCGGCGAGCGTCAGCTTCTTGGCTTCCATGAGGCTGGCGAGACGGGTGCGCGCCTCGTTGAGGCGGTCCGTTTCGGCCTGCAGCCTCGCGCCCTCTGTGCGAATATTACCCATTACGCGCTGCAAATCGGCGAGCTGCGTTCCGAGCGTGACCGCTTGGTCTCTCAGATCTGGAAACGCCGACGACAGCAGCATCGCGCTGCGCACCATTCCCAGGGCATCCTCGCGCGCCGTTACGAGAACGGGCGGCGGATTACGCCCCATGCGTTGCAATGCGGTCAGCAATCCCGCGATCTGGCCGTGCCGCTGGGCAAGCGAGCCCTGCACGACACGTTCCTGCTCTTCGAGCTCCGAAAGCCGACCCTCGATCGACGTCATCTGCGCTTCGCTGCGCTGAATGAGGGCCGCCGTCTCGACGAGACGACCGTTCAGCCGTTCGCGCTCGGCGCCGAGCTGCAGGACGTCAGATTGGATCGTCAGCTCTTTGGCGGCATTGGCGTCGAGTTCGCGCTTCTTCTCTTCGAGCACCTTGCGCGCGGTGCCCGGATCGGAAGGCAGAGCGTCTTCCGCGTAAAGAGGATGGAGCGGAGCAACGGCGAGCGACAGCATCAGTGCGCCGGCCAATCCCGCGCGTCCGCCCACGCCATTCAGGCGAGGCCGTCCACTGCGCGACGACGATAGGTTCTTTGACACGAGACCTCGGCTCATTGGGCGCACATCGCAGAGTGTGCACGATTTGGGACGACCCGAACCGAGCGCGCGAATGATGCGGCGGAAAAATTAAGGGATTTACTGCGGAGAGCAAATTTCAAATGCGTAATGCTTTGGAGGCCGAACCCTGTCCGGGCTGGCCGCGTACCTGTACTGACAGTCCGTTTAACCACATGAACATTGCTCATCCCAGGTGGAAGGCGTAAGCAAAATCTCAAATCACGGTCCGGATGTAGGTAATGCAAACTATTCTCTACCATGCCACTACGATTGCTGTTTTTGCTGTACTGATCGTGTTGCTGTTCGGCTTCTGGAACATGATGAGGGGCAAAAACCCCAATCTGAGCCAGAAGCTCATGCGGTGGCGCGTTGGCCTCCAGTTTGTGGCAATCCTTATTATTCTTGCCTACGTCTTTGTGACCCACTAATGGCGGGCCGCCTGCCACAGGCGCTGACGCTTTTCTCTTGCATGAGCCAAACCAGGTTTTCGCACCGATGGTCGTACTCAATCGCATTTATACCAAAACCGGCGATGCCGGGACGACGGCGCTAGGGACTGGCGAGCGCGTTCCGAAGACGTCCCCCCGTATAGCGGCATACGGCACCGTTGATGAAACGAATGCCGTCATCGGCGTCGCGCGCACCCAATTGGCGGGCGAACAGCCAGACGTGGATGCAATGTTACTTCGCGTCCAGAACGATCTCTTCGATCTGGGCGCCGATCTCTGTGTGCCGGATCGAGGCCAAAAACTTTCCTACGAGCCGCTGCGCATCTCCGATGCGCAGGTGACGCGGCTGGAAGGCGAGATCGACCAGATGAATTCCGAACTCGATCCCTTACGGTCGTTCGTTCTACCAGGGGGCAGCCCGGTTGGCGCGGCACTTCACGTCGCACGGACGGTTTCGCGCAGGGCCGAACGGAAAATGGTCGAACTGGCCGCCCTTCCCGATGAGCCCGTGAGCGCGCCCGCCCTCAAATACATTAACCGCCTCTCCGACTTCCTTTTCGTCGCAAGCCGCTACGTCAACGATCGGGGCAAAAGCGATATCCTGTGGGTGCCCGGTAAGAACCGGTGACAGGCACGGATGACCGAAGGGCAATAAACCGAGAGACCCGACAAGCCCTTCTCCGGTAGCCTGAAATGACCCCAAAACTTTAGGACACCGCGACGCACGCGCCGATTGACTTGAGCAAAACCCACCCGTAGCTTTCGGCCTTCGCAGTTGCGAGAGCTAATTTCTGCCACCGGGCAGGCCGGCCCTTTGGGGTGCAGCCGGTTTGCCCGACTGGACCAGCAGGCGCGCTGCAAGAACCTGCGTTCGTCCGAAGCGCGGGAAACAACAACAAGGGAGCGCCGGACATTCTGGCGAATGACATGAAGATCGTTGTGCCGGTCAAGCGCGTCGTCGACTACAACGTCAAGATTCGCGTCAAACCGGACGGCTCCGGCATCGACTTGGCAAACGTCAAGATGTCGATGAACCCATTCGATGAAATCGCCATCGAAGAAGCTGTTCGCCTCAAGGAAAAGAGCGGCGCCAAGGAAGTCGTAGCCGTCTCGATCGGCTCGGCGAAGGCCCAGGAAACGCTCCGTACAGCGCTCGCCATCGGCGCCGACCGCGCCATTCTCATTGAAGTCCCTGAAGGCACGCTCGTTGAGCCGCTCGCCGTAGCGAAGCTCCTCAAAGCCCTCGTGGAGACCGAAAAGCCCGATCTCGTCATTCTCGGCAAGCAAGCGATCGACGACGACAGCAATCAGACCGGCCAAATGCTCGCGAGCTTGCTCGACTGGCCGCAGGCCACGTTCGCCTCAAAGGTCGTTCCCGAAGCGGGCTCGCTATCCGTTACCCGCGAGGTCGACGGCGGCCTCGAAACCATCAAGGTCAACCTGCCCGCAGTCGTCACGACCGACTTGCGATTGAATGAGCCGAGATACCCTTCACTTCCGAACATCATGAAGGCCAAGAAAAAGCCGCTCGATGTCAAGAAGCCGGAAGACTTTGGCGTCGATATCGCGCCCCGTCTCAAAGTTTTGAAGACGAGCGAACCTGCATCGCGTAAAGCCGGCGTGAAGGTCGGCAGCGTTGCCGAACTTGTTGAACTCCTGAAAAGCCAAGCGGGGATTCTCTAATGACGACACTTCTCCTCGCAGAGCTTTCCGGTAATACGCTCTCGCCGGCAACGGCCAAAACGCTTTCCGCGGCGAAGGATCTTGGCGGAGACGTCCACATTCTGGTTGTAGGCTCCGACGTTGGTAGCGCCGCCGAGACCGCAGCCAAACTTGCAGGCGTTTCGAAGGTTCTCGTCGCGGATGCGCCGCAGCTCGCCAAGGGCCTCGCCGAGGAAGTCACCGCACTCATCCTCTCGATTGCCAAAGGCTATTCGGCCATCGTTGCTCCGGCGACCGCATACGGCAAGAACGTCCTGCCGCGCGTCGCCGCCAAGCTCGATGTCATGCAGATATCCGACATCACCAAGGTCGTTTCGCCCGATACGTTCGAACGTCCGATTTATGCCGGCAACGCCATCCAGACCGTTCAATCGTCGGATGCAACGAAGGTGATCACCGTCCGCACGTCCGCCTTCCCGGCCGCGAGCGAAGGCGGCTCTGCTGCAATCGAAACGATCGCCGCTCCGGCCCCTGTCGGCATCTCGACCTTCGAGAAAGCCGAACTCTCGAAATCTGACCGCCCCGAGCTGACCTCGGCGAAGATCATCATCTCCGGCGGCCGCGGCATGGGGAACGGCGAGAACTTCACCAAGTACATCGCCCCGATCGCTGACCGGCTGGGCGCCGCCATGGGCGCCTCGCGCGCCGCTGTCGACGCTGGCTTCGTGCCCAACGACTGGCAGGTCGGACAGACCGGCAAGGTCGTGGCGCCCGACCTCTACATCGCGGTCGGCATTTCGGGTGCCATTCAGCATCTCGCCGGCATGAAGGATTCCAAGATCATCGTCGCGATCAACAAGGACGGCGAAGCGCCGATCTTCCAGGTCGCGGACTACGGGCTCGTAGCTGATCTGTTCCAAGCGCTGCCCGAACTCGACGCAGAACTCCAGAAAGCCGGGCGCTAAGCCCGGCTTCTTTTCACCGCGAAGGACATGCGTTCATGGGGCAAGCTCAGAAGCTGATGGAAAAAGGCAGGGTCAGCGTGAAACCTGCCAGGACGATCAGCAAGGTCGGCATCATCGGTGCCGGTCAAATGGGCAGCGGTATCGCCCACGTCGTTGCCCTGTCGGGGTACACGGTCGCCATGAACGACTTGAAGAAAGAGTCGTTCGATAAGGGCATCGAAACCGTCCACAAGAACATGGCGCGCCAGATCGCCAAGGGCCTCATCAAGGAAGAAGATCGCGACACGGCGCTGGAGCGCATCAGCTTCGCGCCGTCGTTTGAGGACTTCGGAGAGTGCGATCTCGTTATCGAGGCAGCCACCGAAGACGAAGCCCTGAAGCACAAGATCTTCGCGGCGCTCTGTCCGCACCTGAAGCCGACGGCCATGCTGGCCTCGAACACGTCATCCATTTCGATTACGCGGCTCGCATCGACCACGGACCGGCCCGAAGACTTCATCGGCATGCACTTCATGAACCCAGTGCCGGTCATGGAACTCGTCGAGCTTATTCGCGGCATCGCGACCGGCGACGAGACGTTTGCGACGGCACGCCAATTCGTCGAAAGCCTCGGCAAGACGACAGCAGTTTCGGAAGATTTCCCGGCCTTCATCGTCAACCGCATCCTGCTGCCGATGATCAACGAGGCGGTCTATACGCTCTACGAGGGCGTGGGCACTGTCGATGCGATCGACAAGGCGATGCGCCTCGGCGCGCACCATCCGATGGGTCCCTTGGAGCTTGCCGACTTCATCGGTCTCGACACCTGTCTGAGCGTCATGCAGGTCCTGTACGAAGGCCTGTCGGACTCAAAATACCGCCCATGTCCGCTCCTCGTGAAATACGTCGAGGCCGGCTGGCTGGGCCGCAAGACGAAGCGCGGCTTCTACGACTACCGGGGCGAAAAGCCGGTACCGACGCGCTAAAGGCTGGGGCGCCTAGCGCTATCTGACGTCTATCCCAATACGCTGCCCAAAGTCCCAGCCACATCCGCCCGTTCGGCAATCGCCGTGAGCGCCGGATAAACGACCAGCCACGACATAGCGCCGACAAAGAGCGTGACGCCGATCGCAACCGGCCAGGACATTCCCCAAAATCTCTTATGACTCGCCGAGACGAAGGCAAGGACGGCGGCGTAAGTTGCGAGCGTCAAAACCTGCCAAACCAAAGCGAGATCGATGTCTGCCTGGGTCTTCAGGACGGCAACCCCTATCGCGAACGCAATGAGCGTGACGGCTATCGCCACGATCGCCCCATAGCTGACGCTCAACACGCACAGCTTCACGTACGACATCGGTGACCGCCGCAGTGTGCCCAGTGCGCGGCACACGTAATATTGAATGGGCGTCAGGATCGCCATCCCAACGTACTGTACGACCTCGCTCGTCACGACAGTCGCGCTGTTGGCTGTATTAGGAACATTGAAAAGCGCTGCGAAGATTTTCGGCATGATGACGTAAGCGAGCGTCAGCTGCGCGCCGACCATCGCCGTCAGGAACCCCCAATGCGACCGGTAAGCGGGATCGTCCGTCAGCCGGATGATCGTATCGACGGGGTGGATCAGAAACGAAACGACAACCGGAAAGAAGCTGTTGTCGCGACGAGAGCTCAAGAACTCGGAAGAAAGAGCGCTCCAGCCTTCTTTGTCCTGGTGGACCGCCGCGGGCGCGCCGCAGCCGCTGCAGAATTTCCCCCGCAATGCCGTGCCGCAATTGACGCAAAATGCGGAACCTGCCGCTTCCGTTCCCGCCATGACCGCGACCCCCGTGCTGCCCCGAGCGGCGATTCTTCTATCATGCCCACATGGCGTCACAAACTGGCGCGCCGGGCCGTTCGGAGTTATGCAGCCGTTTCGCATGTTCAGCACAAGAGACGAAGATGATTGGCAATTCACGCGTGGCAATGGTGACGGGCGCCGGATCGGGCATCGGCCGGGCTGTTGCTCTGAAGCTTCAGGCCGACGGATTTGACGTCGCTCTCCTGGGCCGGCGCATCGCCGAATTGGAAAAAACCGCCGCCGACGCCGCATCTGGCGGTGGCCGGTTCCTTGTCACACCAGCCGATGTCTCCGATGAAACCGCCGTCCACGCCGCTTTCGAAAAGGCGCGCTCAGCTTTCGGCCGTTTGGATCTCCTATTCAATAACGCCGGAACATTCACGCAGGGTGTACCGCTCGAAGACTTGCCACTCGAAGAATGGAAACGCGTCGTCGATGTCAATCTGACGGGACCGTTTCTCTGCGCGCGCGAAGCGATCCGCATCATGAAGGCACAAACACCGAGAGGCGGACGGATCATCAACAACGGCTCCATCTCCGCGCAAGTGCCGCGCCCATTCTCGGCCGCCTACACGGCGACGAAGCACGCCATTACCGGCCTCACGAAATCCATTTCACTCGACGGCCGCGCCGATAACATCGCCTGTTCGCAAATCGATATCGGCAACGCCGCGACCGACGTCACAGCGAAAATGGCGAGCGGAATTCTTCAAGCCGACGGTCGCGTCATGGTTGAGCCGCGGATGGACGTTGCCCACGTTGCCGACGCAGTCCTCTACATCGCCAACCTGCCGCTGGATGCCAACGTGCAGTTCATGACGCTTATGGCGACGGGAATGCCCTTCATCGGCCGCGGCTGATCGATGGCCGCCGTGCAGTCGCTTGCCTAGAAGGTGGAAGCTTTCGTCGACCACAGAAGCCACACCGCGACCAGCAGAAGACCGACCGCGAGCACGCGTCTCACCATTTGCATGCGATCCGCATTCTGCAGCAACGGCCGCGCTCTCGACGCCAATGCGATGATCCCGCCATGAACGATCGTCGCGACGGCCACGTAGGCCAGAGTGAGCGAAATCGTTTGCGGTAGCAGATCCCGGCTAGCATCGATGAATTGCGGAAGCACCGCGATATAGAAAACTGCCGCTTTCGGATTGAGGACATTCGTTAGGAAGCCGCGAAAGAAATACCTGTTAGGCGTTGAACGTCCGGCCTCGCCTTCTGCCTCCGCCGGCTCTTCGCCGCGCCAGATGTCGTAAGCCAGCCAGAACATGTAGAGAGCCCCGGCCCAGCGGAAAAACTGGTAGAGCATCGGCGATTCGGAAATGAGCGCCGCGACACCGAGTGCCGCAAGAAGGCCAATCAGAAGAAGACCGGAGGCAACACCGGCAACTGCCGCAAAACCCGCGCGCCGGCCATCGGCCAACGTCAAAACGGCGAGATACGTCATGTTCGGGCCGGGCGTCAGCTCGACCATGAAGGAGAGCCAAATAAATGCGAGCGGGACACCAAAGATGGCAAGCCCTTGGACAGCGCCTGGCATCGCACTCATCCTACTTCGCTGGAGCCGAGACCTCGTCGACGAGAAATTTTGTGAGGTCGCGCGTCAAGTAGTGCACATGATCGGGAAGCTCACGCCATTCCCGGATTTTCAGCTGCGCGGGATGATCGATGTAGTCGGAATGAACGAGCACCGTCGTCATCCCGAGTGTCGATGCCGGCACGAGGTTGTGCGGCATATCTTCAAACATGGCCGCCCGCGCCGCAGGAACGTCGTGCAGCTTAAGCATCCGGTCGAAGGCTTCGCGCTCGGGCTTCGGCACATACTCCATCGCCGCGATATCGCAGATGTCCTCGAAGAGATCGAGCACGCCGAGCTTGCGCGCCACGTTCTCCGCGTGAAGGCGCGAGCCGTTCGTAAAAATAAGCCGGCGTCCCGGAAGGGCTGAGATCGCAGCCGCGAGATCCGGCATTGCCGGAACAACGGAGAGATCGATATCGTGCACGTATTCGAGGAACGGACCGGGAGGAAGCTTGTGAACTTTCATCAGCCCGGCGAGCGTCGTGCCGAACTGGCGATAGTAGGCTTTCTGCAAATGGCGTGCGTGCTCACGCGGCACACCGATTGTCTTGGCGATGAACTCGCTCATGCGCACATCGACCTGCGCGAAGAGATTGCAGGACGCCGGATAGAGCGTGTTGTCGAGATCGAAAATCCAGGCGTCGACGTGATTGAACCCGCGCCTGGCCGCAGCCGGCGGGAGCTTCGGCAAATCCGACGCTGAGGCCGTAATGGCCATCAGGCCTTGCCCCGCTTGCGCTCGGCGCGTTTCACGAGCGTGCCGACGCCGTGTTCGGTGAAGAGTTCCAACAGCACGCAGTGCGGCACGCGCCCGTCGATCACGACGACGCCTTCGACGCCCGCCTCGACGACCTCGATGCAGCCCTCGATTTTCGGGATCATGCCGCCCGAAATCGCGCCGGTCTTGATCATCGCGCGCGCTTCCTCGATCGAAAGGCTCGGAATGAGTTTCTTGTTCTCGTCGAGCACGCCGGAAACGTCGGTCAAGAGAAGCAGGCGCTTGGCCTGCATGCGTGCCGCGAGAGCCGACGCGAATGTGTCGGCGTTGACGTTCAACGTTTCACCGTCACGGCTGATGGCGACAGGCGCGATCACCGGAATGAGATCGGACTTCGAAATCACTTCGACGATATGCGGGTTGACCTCCAGAGGATCGCCGACAAAGCCGATGTCGACCTTCTGCATCTCGTTCGACTGAGGGTGCGGCATTTCGGTGATCTTCTTGGCGATCATCAGGTTGGCATCTTTGCCCGAGATGCCGACCGCCTTGCCGCCTTGCCGGTTGATGGCGGAAACGATTTCTTTGTTGATCTTTCCGCAGAGAACCATCTCGACGATCTCGACCGTCGGCTTGTCCGTCACGCGCAGACCGTGAACGAAATCCGACTTGATCGCGAGCTTCTGCAGCATGCTGCCGATCTGCGGACCGCCGCCGTGCACGACGATCGGATTGATGCCCGATTGCTTCAGGTAAACGATATCCTGCGCGAAGGCTTTGAAAAGCTCCTCGTCGCCCATCGCATTGCCGCCAAATTTTATGACGACGGTCTTCTCATCGTAGAGAATCAGATGCGGTATGGCTTCCGCGAGGATACGCGCTTGCTGATGTGCGCTGAGAGGCGTTTCAACAGGCGCCGCTCCTGCATTTCCCGAGAGACTTTTCGTTGACGTCACGCGCTCCCCCTTTTGCCATTCTGTTCGCGCCGGCGGGGAGCCGGTCGCTTCGTCGCGGTCTTATAGCTTCTCGGCCGAATGCCTCAACGGAATTCCCGGCCTTTACCACCCGCGGGCGTTACTGACGCAGGCGTTTAGGGCATCTGGGGACGAAAAGTCATTCTGCCGTGTCAGGATCATGCCATTGCTATACCTTGCCATCAGCATGTCCTTTCGGCACGTTAATGCGTTGAGTCCTGGCCAGTCTTGGCCGTCTTGGCCTTCAGTTTGGGAGACGTCGTGGGCGTGACGGCCACAGATATTACGCAGATTCCGATGTCGTCTGATCTCGGTGCCACACTGGCACGGGGGGCCGACTTTGCCGGGTCGAGCGGCGCGGCAGAGGTTTCGCTTGAGCATCTGCTCGCGGCCCTCTGCGACGATCCCGATGCGGCCGCGGTGCTGGATGCTAGCCAAATCAACGCTGAACGCCTGAAGGCTGATGTCGTCTCTCGCGTCCTGCAAGGCACTGAACCGTCTCCTGAACGTCATGATTCCCTCGGCGTATCGAAGGACGTTCGGCGCATCCTCGAGGCTGCGGCTGCGGCCGCGCGCGGAAGCCGCAGGCGCGATATCAACGGCGCGATCGTGCTGGCCGCAATTGTCGGCGACGCGCGAAGCACGGCCGCACAAATTCTCGAATCCCACGGGCTGACATTCGATAACGCCATCCGGGCCCTGCAAGCCGCACTGGCGCCGCCGCGCGACGTACCGGCAGGGCCGGCCCCGCCCGTCGCCGATGACGTACTCGCCCGGGCACGCGAACGCGTCCAATCCCGTGCAGCGCCGTCGTTGCGCGAAATCATGAAGGATATGCCGCGGCCCGCGCCGCCAGCGCCGGCGCCGCCCCAGCCTGGGCCTTATAGCCCTGACGCCACGAGCCCCGTGCCATCGCATCCGGAACCCTCGGCGCCTGAGCCCCAGCGCGAGCAGACAAAAGAACCAAACCGGCAAGAGCCGACGTTCAGCAGTCCGAGTGCCGCGACCGGACCACAGCCGCCGACCGAAGCTGCACCTTTTCCGGCGCCCGAAGCTCCCGCACCACTCGACCCGCAATTGCCGACTGGCGGCGAGCGCGAAGCGCACCAAGCGCAACAGCATCGGCCCGAACCAAGCTTTGGCGGCGGCGCGCCGGCAGCGCAACCCGAGCATCCGCAGCCAGGTCGTGCCCAGCCCGATCCGTCGTGGTCTCATCCCGCCTGGCAGGGACCGCAATCTCCGGCCGCACCCGCGAGACCGAACGACCAGTCATTCCCGCAGCCCCATCCGGCCGGCCCGGCATCACCACAGGCGAGCCCCGCACCGCCTCCCGATATCTTCGCGGATCTGCCACCGCGCCCGCAACCTTCCAGGATGCAGCCGCCTCCAATTCCGCCCGGAGCGCCGATCCACGGCGGACCCGCCGCCCCGCGGATGCGTGGTCCGATGCCTTCCGGTCCCATGCCTTCTGCTCCAATGCCGTCGGCTCCGATGGGGTCCGCACAGGGCGCCCCGATAGCGCCGGGTTCAGCACCTCCGGGTTCGAGACCCACGCTCGGTCACGACCCTGCTTTCCGGACCGATTCTCCAATGGGCCCGCCTGTTTCGCAGCGCCCAGCGCCGGACGGCAAAGCACGTCGGAAGGAAAAGCGCTCCAAGGGCCCTAACGTCGACACCGGACAACTCGCGGAAAATATTCCGCGCTCGATGCGCGTCGGAAAAACCTCGCGCGCCGAGATCCGCATCGCCAAATCCTCGGTAAAAGCGCTGACGGAAGGTCTCGAAGGCGGCGGCAAAGTCTGGCAGCACGCCGTTGCTATCACCAAGGCAATGTCGGTTCGCATTCGCGCCCCCGAGGGCGGATTCTTCATCGAATCCGCGTCGCCCGAGACGCAATGGATTGAGAGCAATCTGGGCTACGCGAGCGACGATTTCGCGAGCTGGCGTTTTCTCATCACGCCGCAATCGCGCGGCTGGTCGAGCCTGCAGATTATCGTGTCTGCCCGCACGATCGGCGCGGACGGCGTCGCGGCGGAAACCGCGCTTCCCGATCAGATCGTTGAAGTAAAGGTCCGCGCCAATATCGCACGAACCCTCACGCGCTTTCTCGGCTGGACGGTCGCGGCGGTCGTCGGCGGAGCACTCGCAACCTTCGGCGAATCCGGAATGGCCCTAATGCAGAAGTTTCTGCACTGACGTCACTTGCCGTGCGATTCCAGAAGCTGCGCGATCGTTCCGCGCAACTCCTCAAATCCCAGCCCCTTCTCCGATGACGTTGCGATGATGGCTGGGAAAGCCGCGGGACGTTTCGCGAGCGCTTTCAGCGTGCGCTCAATGACTTTCTCGAGGTCCGTCGGTTTTATCTTGTCCGCTTTGGTCAGCACGACCTGATAGGACACGGCCGCCCCGTCGAGCAGGTTCAAAATCTCATCGTCCGGCGGCTTCAGCCCATGGCGCGCATCGATGAGAAGAAATACCCTGAGAAGCGTTCGCCGTCCGGCAAGATAGGCGCGAATGACCTTGTTCCAGGCCGCCACCTTCTCTTTCGGAGCTTCCGCAAACCCGTAGCCCGGCATGTCCACGAGAAAGAGATCGCGCTCCGGATCGGTGAAGAAATTCAGCTCCTGCGTCCGCCCCGGTGTGTTCGACGCGCGCGCGAGCCGAAGCTGGCCGACAAGCGCATTGATGAGGCTCGACTTGCCGACGTTTGAACGTCCGGCGAAGGCTATCTCCGGGCGGTCGTCGGGCGGCAGGTGATCGAGATCGGGCGTGCCGCGCGCGAAGGTCCAGGCACGCGTGAAAAGACGCCGGCCCCTTTCTATCTCGTCAGCCGATAACGTCGCGACGTCTGTCATTATCTGATCCGATGGAGCGGCCCCCGCAAAAGAGGCCGGCTCCGGCAAAGTTATTTGCCGGAGCCGCTACTGGCCCCGAACAATCGTAGGAGCGGGGCAAACGTTCGTTTGAGATTCCCGAAGAGATGAATCTCGGCGCCCGCCCGCTTGTTGATCAGCATCTGCTGCGCGATCGAGAGCGTATTGCTCCACGCCCAGTAGATCACGAGACCAGCCGGGAAGCTCGCCAGCAGGAACGTGAACATGACCGGCATCCACTGGAAGATCTGCTGCTGGATCGGATCAGGCTGCGGCGGGTTGAGTTGCATCTGAACCCACATCGTGATGCCCATGATCAGCGGCCACACGCCAATGTGCAGGAACTCCGGCGTCGCGAACGGAAGCAGTCCGAACAGATTGAAGAGCGATGTCGGATCGGGTGCGGAAAGATCGTGGATCCACCCGAAGAACGGCGCGTGACGCATGTCGATCGTGACGAACAGCACCTTATAGAGCGCGAAAAAGACCGGGATCTGCAATAGGATCGGCCAACAACCGGCAAGCGGATTGATCTTCTCCTTGCGATAAAGCTCGAAGATCTCTTTCTGCTGCCGCTGCGGATCATCCTTGTGCAGCTCTTTGATGCGCGCCATTTCCGGCTGCATCATCTTCATGCGTGCCATGCTCTCGTACTGCTTGGTGGCAAGCGGATAGAAGGCCGCCTTCACGAACACCGTCAGAATGAGAATGGTGATGCCGAAGTTGTGCACGACGCCATTGATGAGCTCCATCAAATGGAAGAGCGGACGCGTGATGAAATAGAACCAGCCCCAATCGATCATGCGGTCGAAGCGCAGAATATGCAGCGCGTTCTCGTACCCGTCGATCAAAGAAGCCTTCTTGGCGCCGGCGAACAGATGCCCCTCGGTTCCCTTGCGCATTCCCGGCGGCACGGAGAGAGCGCCGCGCAGATAGTCCGTTTGGAACGCGTCCTTGCCGCCCGGATCGCGGGCGGGCAGCGCGGTATACGTCGCGCGATAGGGAGCCGCCTGATCAGGAACCAGCGACGTCGCCCAGTATTTGTCCGTTATGCCGAGCCAGCCGCCGATGACATTCTCGAATGTCGTCGGAACGCCGCTTTTGACGGCGTCGGCAAACCTGAACTCTTGAAGACCGTGCTCGCCGGAAACGCCGACGAGACCTTCATGCAGAACCGAGAAGACCTGCGAAGGCGGATGGCCGCTGCGATGCACGCGCGCATAGGGCATCAGAGTTATCTCTGCGCCGGTCTTGTTCTCGACCTCGTCGACGACCTTGAACATGTAGTCCTTGTCGACCGAGATGGTGCGATGGAAGACGACCCCTTGGCCGTTGTCCCACACCAAGCTCACCGGAGTTTCCGGCGTCAGCTTCGTCCCGCTTTCGATCGTCCAAGCCGCGTCGCGGTCCGGCACCTTGATGGCTGAACCCGCTTGGGGCACCCAGCCGAATTCAGCAAAATAAGGATCAATCGAACCGGCAGGCGACAGCAGCGTCACCTTCGGGCTGTTGGGATCGACCGTCTCGCGATATTTCGACAGCACGAGATCGTCGATGCGACCGCTCTTCAGATCGATCGAGCCTTCGAGTGACGGCGTGGCGATCTCGACCCGCGGCGATTGCTTGAGAATCTCTTCACGCGTCAGCGCCTTTTCAGGCAGCGGCGGCGTTGTGCCGGGAACAGCCGCGGACGGAGGAGCAACCGGCGAGGTCGCGCCGTTGGGCGGGCGCTCGACGTTTGCCGTGCCGTTGTTCTGGGCGTTGTTGAATTCCTGGCGTGCCTGCTCGTGTTGAATTTGCGGGCGCGCGAAAAAGTATTGCCAGCCCATCAGCACCACGATCGACAGCACCACGGCGAGGATCAAGTTGTTCTGGTCTTTGGGATCGTTGGAAGAGCTCATCAAATCCTCAGGGCACAGCGCCGGCGGCAGGGGCCTCGTTTAGCCCGGAAGCGATGGCGGAAACTGGTCATAAAAGGAAGGGGACACCCAGTCACGCTGAACCTTTTTTATTGACCGGGATTTTATCGGTCCGGACTGGCCTGCTGCGGGCCAGCGCGGACATGGCTTGGCTAACGTCGCCAAGTAACAGGGCAAATGGACGGTCCAGGGCGGCACGGCGGGCAACCACGACATAGTCGCAGGACCCGAGTTCCCTTCGTTTGAGATCTGCCGCGAAAGCCGCCTTCAGGCGGCGGCGAATACGGTTACGTGTAACCGCGTTCCCAATCTTCTTTGTGATCGTGAACCCGAAACGGGGCCCCGTGCCGACGCGCTTCGGCGCGTCGGATCGTTCACGCATTTCAATCAGAAATGCCGGCGTGGATGATCGCCGGCCGCCACGCACAGCCAGAAATTCGGACCGCACTTTGAGCGTTGGCAGGATCGGAATGACAGCCTCCAAAGCCGCGACAAAGCGACAGCGGGGCCTCGGCGCTAGACCCGACTAGGCCGAAAGACGCTTGCGGCCCTTCGAACGACGGCGCGCCAGAACTTTCTGACCACCGGCCGTCAGCATACGCTTGCGAAATCCGTGGCGGCGCTTGCGAACAAGGCGGCTCGGTTGATATGTGCGCTTCACGGAACTCTCCGTCCAAGTCTCTTGAGCCGCATCCAGTGCTGGACGCCGGCATATTGCTTATTTGTTTCCGAGACTTACCAATACACATCGCCCGGGGCTCAAGACCCCAGCAGAGTGCAGATATCTCGGGAATTCGCGCCCTTATAGTCGGGCCGATTGGGCAAGTCAACGAGCGCAAGCCACAGCAACCGTTCTAATCCGAAGGTTTGCGCCTGTCCTCCCCAAACGCCCGCAAAGCAACCACCCCGCGCCACGAGTCGTATATGCCGCAATAAAGCCCTCGCCCCCTGCGCGCTTGCTAGCAGGGGATAGCGAGGATCTCCCGCACCCAAAGCGGCACCGGCATATTAAACTATTCCGCTGACCGCCGTTGGAAAGAGTAACGCCCGCGTTTTCCCGGCGAGCATCAAAAGCGCATTCGAATTCGCTGAACCAATTTCATTTCTGGATCGCTCTTTATGCCCAAGGATACGGCCGACGAGGCCCCCCAGAGCCAAAACATCGAAACCGACTTTTGCATAATCGGTGCGGGCGCAGGCGGCTTGGCCCTCGCCTCGGCCGCGGCCGCATTCGGCCAGCGCGTGGTTCTGATCGAAAAGCACAAAATGGGTGGGGACAGCGTTAACTACGGAGGCGTGCAGTCGAAAGCCCTGCTGGCCGCAGCCAAGCGAGCCTACGCAATGCGCACCGCTTCGTCATTCGGCGTCCGTGGTGTCGAGCCGCTCATCGACCACGCCGCGGTCAGCCATTACATCGACGACGTGACCGCGAAAATTTCGCCGAACTTTTCCGTCGAGCGTTTCACAGGCCTCGGCATCCGCGTCATCTCGGCAGCTGCGAGATTCGTCGACCGGTCGACGGTTGTAGCTGGCGACTACCGTATCACGGCGCGCCGGATTGTCATCGCAACCGGCTCCTCGCCAATCATTCCGCCCATTCCGGGCCTGGCGGATGTCCCCTACTTCACGAACGAAACAATTTTCGACAATACGGGCCTGATCCCGCACCTCCTCATCATCGGCGCGGGAACGACCGGATTGGAACTGGCGCAGGCTTATCGCCGCCTTGGCTCGCGTGTGACGGTCTTCGACAGCGCCAATGCGCTCTGCGGCGAAGACGCCGAACTCACAGTCGCACTCATCGCGCGGCTTTCCGACGAAGGCATCTTCATTCGCGAAGGTGTGCAGATAAAGCGCGTCTCGGGCACAGCGGGGAAAATCGTCGTCGAACTTCAAACCAATTCGGTTTCCGAAACCATCGAAGGAACGGCGATCCTCCTCGCAGCCGGACGGAAAGCCAACATTACCGATCTCGGTCTCGACGCCGCCGGCGTAAAGGTCACGCCAACTGCCATCAAAGTTAATGCAGGCTTGAGAACGGCCAATAGCCGGGTGTTCGCGATCGGCGACGCAACGGGCGCACCGCGATACGCGCACGTGGCGGGCGAGCATGCCGAGACAGTCTTGCGGAGATCGCTTTTCCGCTTGCCTGCGAGAGCAAAGGCCCGGATCGCACCGCGCGTCGTCTTTACAGACCCCGAACTTGCAACTGTCGGCCTCAACGAAACCGAGGCGCGCGCCAAGTACGGCAGAATAAACGTCTTGCGCTGGCCCTATCACGAGAACGACCGGGCGCAGCTCGAACACGAGACCGACGGGCACATAAAGGTCATAACGTCGAAGCACGGGAAAATATTGGGCGCAGGCATCGTCGGAGCCGAGGCCAGCGAGTTGATTCAGATGTGGTCGCTCGCCATATCCCAAGGCCTCAACATCAAGGCGATGACGGAATGGATTTCGCCCTACCCCACGCTTTCGGAGATCAACAAGAAAGCTGCATTCCGTTACTTTGCAACAGTTCCGAGTAACCCCTTTTTGCGCAAAGTCATCGCGTTACTGGCAAAGCTCGGTTAATGATCTCCGCAATGGAGAAGTACGATCCGGTGCAGCGCGCAATTACCAACGGCAACAACCCAGAAACTGACGACCTGAAGGCGAAGACGTCTTTTGCCGGCGCGCCCTGGCATGCCCTAAAGCATCTCTGGGAAAGCCGCGGCCTTCCGGCGAAGCTCATCATCCTCACGGCCGCGTTTGTTCTGCTCGCCGAAGCGCTGATCTTTCTGCCGTCCATCGCGAGTTATCGCGTGACCTGGCTTCAAGAACGGCTGACGGCAGCGCAACTTGCGGCGCTAACGTCCGATGCCTTTCCCGGCGGACAAATTCCATCGGCTCTCCGCGCCGATCTCCTTCGGACCGCGCAAGTGCGCGCAATCGCATCGCGGAGCCAAGGCGAACGCCGAATGGTGTTTCCGCCCGAAGGCGATCTGACCATCGACTACGTGTATTACCTGCCGCCTGAGCCCGACAACTTCTGGGAAAGCCTGACGACGCGTCTCCAGCAGGCCAAGGATGCAGTGACGACGCTGCTCTCGAGTGATCGCACCATCCGCGTCATCGGTCACAGCGGGCCCGACAACAACAACCTGATCGAAATCGTCATTCCGGAAGCGCCGCTCAAGGCGGCGATGATCCGCTACGGCATGAACATTCTTTGGCTGTCGATCATCCTTTCGGTGCTGACGGCTGTCGTCGTTTATTTTGCGCTGAGCCGCCTGTTCGTGAAGCCGTTGACGCGTATCACGAGCAACATGCTGCACTTCGCGGAAAACCCCGAAGATCAAAGCCGCATTATGCCGGAGACCGGCCGCAGCGACGAGATCGGCATCGCCGAACGCGAACTTGCGAGCATGCAGCGTCAGCTCGGCAATTTGCTCACTCAGAAGAACCGTCTTGCGCAACTCGGCATGGCGGTTTCGAAGATCAATCACGATTTGCGGAACATGCTCGCGAATGCGCAGCTGATATCCGACAGACTCGTCGATCTCCCTGACCCGACGGTACAGCGCTTTGTGCCAAAGCTCATTGCGTCCCTCGATCGGGCAATTCAGTTTTGCAATTCATCGCTGCAATTCGGCGGCGTTTCCGAAGCTGCCCCACGCCGCGAATTGATGTTGCTGAAGCCTCTCGTTGAAGAAGTCGCCGACAGTCAGGGTCTCCCCCGCGAGGGCACCGTTGCATTCATCACCGACATGGACGCGAAGCTCCGGGTCGACGCCGATCAAGAGCACCTGTTCCGCGCCTTGAGCAATCTCATACGCAACGCCGCGCAGGCGATCGAAAGTGTTGAAGGTAAAACCGACGGCGAGGTTCGCGTTGCAGCTCATCGCGAAGGACGCAAGGTCATCATCGATGTGATGGATAACGGCAGCGGCATTCCGCCCAAGGCCCGGGAAAATCTTTTCAAGGCATTCCAAGGCTCCACAAAGAAGGGTGGAACGGGCCTCGGCCTCGTCATCTCGGCCGAGCTGGTGCAGGCCCACGGCGGCTCGCTGAAGCTTATGGACAGCAAAAAAGGCGCGCATTTCCGCATTGAGCTGCCGGATCGGCACGTCGACTGAAACGGCCTCGAGAGCGCTCAATCCCGACACGCGCGGCGCATCGGGATTCGCGACCAGCGCTGAGGTGAGGGGGAGCGCGGCGTCTCGTCCGCTAAAGCTCTGTCCGAAGCACTTGCGCTCCGCGACGCGACCCACTAGAGAGGGGTGCTTCGCCGCCCGGCCACACCGCCGGACGGGGCCATCCACCCCAATGCGACGAAAAATGCGCCGGTAGCTCAGTTGGATAGAGCACCAGACTACGAATCTGGGGGTCGTGGGTTCGAATCCTTCCCGGCGCGCCATTTGCGAACAAAAGAGAGAACTGCGGGCGTCTTCTGATCGAGGCCGTCGGATGCGGCGCGCGCCAGAACGGCTTTAAGCCTACGGGGTCGCGGCGGCGGGCCACTTGGGCAGGCAATCGCGCAAACAACCGTTTATGCCAACCACGGCGTCAGAATACTCGAAAGTTGCTGCCTAATTTGACGGAGAAAACTTTTTCGATCCGCATATCTTTCGCATACATAGCTCTGAAAACCGTATGCGACGACGCATTCTACGACACCAAGCAGCGCTTTGACCGGCGCGTTGGGCTGGAGTAGGCCAAGGCTACGAAGATGGTCAAACGCGCTTTCCAGCTGACGATGGTAAAACTCGTTGTCGGATCTAATCTGTGGTCCCACGTCGGGATCGGCCGAAATCACGATTGTCGCCGCTATCGCTTCACGCCAAAGCATCTTCAACTTGGGATCGTCAGGTGGATCGAGTAAGGCTTCGACGACAGACACCACGTATGCGACCGGCCGATCTACAGCAGCTTCTACCGCGCGGCTTATGGACGACTTATACGTTTCGCGCTCGTCCTCGAGAAGCGCCAGAAGAACTGACTGCTTTGAGTCAAAGTACTTGTAGAAAGTTGCAATCGAGACATCCGCCTTCTCCCGAATGCGCGTAATCGTTGCGGCCTGATAACCATCTTCGGAAAAAAGCTCTCTCGACGAGACTAATATCTTACGACGGATGGCGATCGCATTCTTTTCTCTTTTTGGTTCTTTCTTTTCCGATGCGACAGCGTTCATTTTCAGTCCCTTTGACGAGAAGGTCTTCATATCGTTCCGGCGACGGGCATCGATAACACCCGACGGCTGAGCGTGTTTACACGGAAACCCATCGAAACAAACAGACTGTCCCGTCTCCGGCAGAACCAGGGACGCGACAAGGTCGTCTTGCGGAACGGGCGAGGTGGGGCTAACAAAAGGCGCGTAGAAGCCTCGAATTTTCCCGCTTCGAGTTCTAAACTAAGCGGTGTGGTATACCCAGCCACTCCGCCCACCTAAATATCAAAAAAGGGCAAAAACACTCGAGGCGGATTTTAAGTCGAAATCACCAATTTCGGGGAACACGCGACCTATCGGAAGTATTATTTTCTGATACCGTAAGCTCTTTCAAGCGTGAAGAACATCTGCCGAGGCAGTGGCGCTTACTCTGCTCGATTGCTCAAACGTGATCCGTCCGTCGCATATGGTCAGCGCGATGCTGACAGTCGCCAAGTCTTGTGGAGCCATGCGTTCGATATCGGTATCGAGGACGACAACGTCGGCCAAATAGCCTTCTTTCAACATGCCTTTGCGATCGCTCATGAACTCGACCCAAGCCGCATTCAGCGTATAACCGCGCAGTATCTCATCGAGTGGAAGTCGCTGGTCGGGAATTTCGTCGGCGAGGGGTTCGCGCGTCATCGCCGCCGAAATCGAAAGCATCGGATCGAGCGGCGCCACGGGCCAGTCAGTCGAGAATATCATTGGAACTCCGGCATCGGCGAGCGCACGCCAAGCAAATGCGTAGGGCAACCTATCTGGGCCAATAAAGCGTGGTGCCGTTTCCACGTTCATCTCTGACCGCGAAGGTGCATGAATTGGCTGCATCGAGGCGACAGCCCCAATCTTGCTGAATCTCCCAATATCCTCTGGATGAATTACTTCGATATGCTCCACGCGATGGCGAAGATCGCACCCTCCGGCCACGTCCGAAGCATGCTCGTAGCCGTTCAACACACGACGAACCGCGCCGTCGCCGACCGCATGGGCTGCCACCTGAAGGTTTAGACGCGAGGCCGTCGCGCAGATGCTATTGAAGTGCTCCTGCGAGAAGAGAACTTCTCCCTTCCAGCCAGGCCGGTGCGCGTAGTCCTCCAGGAAGAAAGCGGTTTCGCTTTCCGTTACGCCATCCATGAATACTTTCACGAAGTTGCAACGCAGCCTGTCGGAGTCGAAGAGGCGGTTCCAGGCAGCTGCATTCTGGAGCAGATCCGAAAGCGGCATGAAGTTCTTCATATGGAACGGCATCCGAACACGGACCGGCAGACCTTCCATCCGCTCGATCTCGTCCAGAAGCTCGAGCTGATATCGATTGCCGTCCATATTCTGGATTGACGTGATTCCAAGGCTGGCGCAGTGGGCAAGGCCACGTCGCAAGAGCGCGATGTCGTAGGAACGCTCTGCCTCAGTTACGTCGTCCGGTTCGCCTCCGGTCGCGATACCGAGTGTCTCTCTCCCACCGCCCTCAAACTGCTCGTAGACCAGCGAAATGGCATCTGCTTCGCGCAGTTCACCCGTCGCCAAGCCATCGCCGCTCATCACAATCTCGTTGCCGACGGCAAGTTGGCGTCCTCTGAGGATGCCCGCGCGTTCGAGCGCAATGGTATTCGCCCAAGCTGTATGAAGATCGTAGGCCAACAGGAGAAGGGGACGATCGTTTGTAATCCGGTCGAGATGATGCCGCGTTATCGGCTCTGCGGGCGATATTGCGGAGTAAAGGCAGCCTTGCGCGACGATCGAGGGCGTATCCGGGTGCGCCGCCATGTGGTTGGCGATAACGGACCTCACGTTGTCGAAACCTTGCACGCCGGCGAGCGAAAGCTGAACCAAACTCGTGGAGCCGCTGAAAATGTGCACGTGCGCGTCGTTGAAACCCGGAAGTATCGTTCCGCCGCGGGCGTCAATGAGTCTTGTTCGCACTTGCGCCAACGGCACAACCTCCGCGTCGGTGCCGACGGCAACGATCCTGTTTCCGGAAATAGCGAGCGCTTCGGCAAAAGGTCGTGTCTCGTCCATCGTTTTCATCCGTCCGCCAAACAGGATGTAGTCGATCGGCCCAATGATGTTCATTTTCCAGAATTCCTTTGATCGCCGACTCTCACGACAAAGCGTCTCGCAACGCGTACCAGGACATGGCAAGGGCTAGGAGTGGCGACCGCCAACGTGAACCGCCCGGGAAAGGCGAGGCGGGCAGCGAAGCCATTAGGTCGAATTTTTCAGCTTGGCCGGCGATCGTATCAGCGAGAAGCTTTCCTGCAAGGGTCGCGAGCGCAACTCCCTGGCCGGAGAATCCACCTGCCGTCAGAATGTTTCCTCCTAAGCGTCTGAAGTAGGGCATGCGGCTGACCGTTATTCCGAGCGTCCCACCCCACCGATAATCGAACGCGACATCGCCCAACTGCGGAAAGACTTTGCGGAGCGGCTTGCGGACGACGGCATCGAGATCGGTCGGAAAGCGATAGCCATAACTTTCGCCGCCGCCGAAAAGCAGACGACGGTCTTCGGAGAGTCGGAAGTAGTTGATGACGAATTTCGTGTCAGCAACCGCGTAGTCATGCGTCAAAACGTGAGACGCTTCCCCTTCTGAAAGCTGCCGGGTCGCCGCTATGAAGCCGTTAATCGGCATGACGTGGCGAGCGATCTCTCGATTGAGATCTCCGACGTAGCCATCGCAGCCAATGATCACAAAGTCAGCCGAAATCTTGGCGTCGTCCGTGTGCACTGTCGCTGGCGATGCATCGTCGATACGAACGACCCGCGATGTTTCGCATATCCTAACGCCCAGCTGCTCGGCTACTTTTGCCAAGCCCTGGAGGTAATTCAGCGGATGCAGGTGACCTGCATTCATGTCAAGAGAACCGCCCCAGTAGAAGTCCGATGGCAGTATCGCTCGGAAGGCATCACGATCAAGGAACGTCAGTCCGCTGACGCCGTATTCCCGCTGCAGCTTATCAACGTATCGTCGTGTCTCATCGACATATCGGTGGCGGTGACACGCCGTCAGCACCCCGCGTTTGAAGGCGCACGCGATGTTGTGCTTGCCAATCAGGTCTTGCACGAGCGTAACGGCTTCTTCGGCGATTCCCCAGAGTTGGTGCGCTGTGTCATCGCCGAACATGTGCTCCAACTCATCCTGATGGAGCCGCATGCCCGTGTTGACCTGTCCGCCATTGCGCCCTGAGGCGCCCCACCCGACCCTGTTCGCCTCCAACAGGACAACCCGATAGCCCTTTTCCGCGAGATGCAATGCGCTTGAGACGCCTGTAAGGCCTCCCCCGATTACACAGACATCGCAGTTGACGTCGCCTTCCGCCGCCGGGCGCTCCAGAGAATGGTGAGCCGACGCCGCGTAGTAGGTATCGGGATGAACGCCGGGCCGATCGTTTATAGTCAGAAGATCCATGACATCATTGGTTCGAACATTTTGGGAAGGTGCGCCGCAGCCCCCCGTGCACGGCTTCTTGCGGAGCAGAAAATGAGTTTCACCTTGCCAAAAAAGGTGCTCGGAGGTTCATACCGCCATGAGCAGGTGCTGGCGTTCCCATGGGGAAATCTCGCTTTGGAACTCATCCAGTTCCGCGTGCTTTATACCTTCATAGAGCAAACAGAAGTCTTCTCCTATTACATCGCGAAACGCCTCATCTTCCGATAGTTTCTGAAGTGCAGCGGAAAGGCTTCGCGGTAACGATAGCCCGCGACCGTAGCCTTCGCCGGAGGCTGGCTCTCTCGCCTTTTCAAAGTTGATCATACCCAGATAGCCGCTTGCAAGACTTCCGGCGATCGCGAGATACGGATTGCAGTCCATGCCGACGACCCGGTTTTCCACGCGCCTGGACTCGGGCGCCGACACGGGAATACGCAAACCCGTCGTCCTATTGTCGGCCGCCCATTCGATATTCGTCGGGGCGCTGTCGTCGCCCGAAAAGCGCTTGAATGAATTGACGTATGGCGCAAACAAAGCCGTCGCCGCCCAGAAATGTTTCTGGCATCCGCCAACGAAGTGATGAAATTCATCGGTTTCGGAGCCGTCGGCGTGGGAGAAGATGTTCCTTCCGGTGGCGATGTCGACAACGCTCTGGTGGATGTGCATGGCGCTCCCCGGCTCATTCTTCATCGGCTTTGCCATAAAGGTCGCGAAGCAACCGTTGCGAAGCGCCGCTTCCCGGATAGATCTTTTGAAAAGGAACACCTCATCGGCAAGGCGAAGCGGATCACCATGCGTGAGGTTAATCTCGAGCTGACCGGCACCTCCTTCTTGGATCACAGAAGCGAGCTCCAAGCCCTGCGCTTCGGCAAACTCGTAAATGTCATCTATTACATTGCCATACTCATCGACAGCCGTGATCGAATAGGATTGCCGGCCAATGCCTTTGCGACCCGTGCGGCCGATTGGCGGCTCGATCGGATCGTTAGGGTTGGAATTCGGCTGGGTCAGATAGAATTCCAACTCCGGCGCAATTACCGGCCGCCAGCCGCGCATTTCGTAGAGTCTTAGAACGCGGCGAAGAACGTTCCGCGGTGCGATGGGAAGTGGATTGCCGTGCTTGTCTTCGACGTCGTGGATGACCTGTAGTGTGACTTCATCCGCCCAAGGAGCGGCACAGGCCGTCGACATGTCCGCCTTTAGGACGACATCGACCTCGGTCCATTGATCGGTGATGTCGAGATCCGCATAGTTTCCGGTAATCGTCTGATAGAAGACCGACGACGGCAGAAACATCTTGGTGGCAACCGCGAATTTGGCGGCCGGCATCGCCTTTCCCCGCGAAATGCCAGCGATGTCGGGGATCATGCACTCCACTTCGTAAATTCGACGGCCGCGTTGGTACTGGACAAAAGAGTCTGGAAGGTTCTGCGCCCAGAGATGAGAGGACATGATTTTTTCTCTTGAAGGAAGTCAGCTACATGGTTGTAGGCGCAGAATGCAAAAATCTCTGCGGAACTCGAAAGTCCGATTTGTTAGATGCACTGGAAAAAGAAGCGCATTTGACATTCCTACTCGCCGCAAATTCGTTTGTTCACGCCGCCCTGTCACTTGCTTCATGAAAAACCATCATTCGCCGGTTTTAAAGCGGGTCCATTCCCTGTTCACGTAACGCACGGTCGCCGGATTCTGAGAGGAGCCCATAAAAAAGCGCTTCTTCACACTGTCAGACGGAAAGAGGGCCGGATCTTCCGCCAATTCCGGCGGCAAAAACGACTTCGACTCGGTTACGGGTGATGCATATCCGGAGGTCTCGGTTATCCGCGCCGAGACCTTTGGGTCGAGAACGTAATTCATGAAGGCATAGGCTGCTTGCGGATTTGACGCATCGGATGGAATTGCCATGGTCGTCAGCCAAGCAAGGGTACCCTCCTTGGGCACGACGTAGGAGA
This sequence comes from Hyphomicrobium sp., assembly GCF_019753045.1. Lineage (GTDB taxonomy): Bacteria > Pseudomonadota > Alphaproteobacteria > Rhizobiales > Hyphomicrobiaceae > Hyphomicrobium_B. The sequence goes on along the minus strand of NZ_JAIELN010000008.1, from coordinate 136,271 downwards.
GTTTGACGCCGGTCTTTGCTTCAATCGCATTTTTTGCAGCTGCAATCACGTCACCAGACCATCCGATGGCCGCACATATGGATCCGTCAGCCAAATCGCTCTTATACTTGGTCGTTTCCATGTAGGTGATGTAGGGACGAATCGCTTTCAAAAGACTGATCGCCTTGTCGATTTGCTTCTGATCGTCACTAAAGGTGTCAATGCCGAGATAGTGCATGGCGATAGGGACAACATCGGTGGCGGAGTCGACCACGACGAATCCGCATTTCGACAACTTTGCAGCATTTTCCGGCTTGAATACCAAATCGTAGCTATCGAGCGGCGCATCTGGGAATACCTTTTTTATTTTATCGATATTCAACGCAATGCCAGTCGATCCCCAAACGACAACGGTCGAATGGTTCGCTTCCGGATCGCTCACTTTCAGTAGATCGGCGATCGCCGGATCGAGTTTTGAAATGTTGGGAACTAGCTTCGTATCAAAAGTGCGCACGGCACCTGCTTTGATTTCCCGCTGCAAAAAGGGAAGGCCGCTGGGCGTTACGAGGTCGTAGCCGCTGGACCCTGTGAGCAGCTTTGTCTCCAGCATTTCGTCGGTGTCAAAGACATCATAACGGACCTTGTATCCGGTCTTGGCGGTGAAATCGTCGAGTATCTTCTGATCGAAAAATCCGGACCAACTATAAAGATTGAGCGTCTTGTCTTCTGCGTTTGCATGAAACGCCGCAGCGGAGAAAATCAGAGCCGCGACTCCCGATTTCAGAATCTTCATTATCTTCCCCTTCAGCTTCGTTGAGCTTCGGCCCATGAAGTGAAGGTAATCCGCACACAATATTTGCGTCAACAAAAAACAGAACGCATTCTGTTTTTTGTTGACGCAAGGATAAATGCAGCATGTAGTGCGGCTCAAGGGCAGATTTCGCGGACTGCTCGTGTCGGTAAGATGAAAAAGCGAAGGCATTAATGGATCTGAACATTCTGCAGCAGCTGATGGATGAGAAAGTGCCGCCGCAGCATGCCTTCAGTACCGAAGAATACGCCTCACGATTGAACAAGCTCCGCACCTCAATGGCGAAGGCGCGTATCGATGTGGTCTTGCTGTCCTCGCCGGAGTCGCAGTGCTGGCTACACGGCTACCAAGCGCGCTGGTATCGGACCGGATCGACTACGGAATGGCCACCCGTCAACTTCACCGCCGTCCACGTCGACGAGGACAGCCTTATCGTGTTTGACACGGCCGACCACGCCCGGCTGATCGCCTTTACGTCGATTGCTACCGATGTTCGGCATCCCACTTCCGATGATCCCAGCCTGAAAAGCGTACACGGCTTCATCTTGAACGAACTCGCCTCCAATGGCTGGCTGTCGGGGACATGGGGGCTCGAGAAATGGTCGCCGCGCCAGAACGCCGCCACCACCGAGCACCTCGAATCAGCGCTCCGCGGTCAGGTCACGGTGTTGGATGTATCGGTCATGATGCGTGATCTTCAGCGCATTAAGTCCGACGCTGAAATTCGCGTGATCCGCGAGGCATCACGAATCCTGGATGCCGGCTACGCGCACCTCCTGTCGAACAACCTCCGGCAAGACATGACCGAGATCGAAGTGTGGGCCGAGTTGGAGCTGGCAATGGCTCGGGCGGGAGGTGAAACCGCCGGATTGCACGACACGATCTCGCGCACCCGTAATTACTGCCATGCCTTCTCCAGCACCCGCCGCATTGGTCACGGCCAGCTCCTCGCCGACCCTTGCGGCGTCAAGCACCGCTACCACGCCAACACCGCACGACAGTTCTATCTGGGAGAGCCGCCAAAAGATCTGATGGAGGCCAGCGACGTCGCAGCCGGTGCGGTCGACGTCCTCAGGAACGTGGCCAAGCCCGGAATTTCATTCGCAACGGTAAGCGCGCAACTCCGCGAGTACTACCAATCGTTCGGCCTATGGAAGCTAAGGGATTGGATTGGGGGCTACCAGCTCGGAATCGCCTTTCCACCGGACTGGGTTGGTGAGTTCAATTGGAATGTCGAACTCGACGAGCACGACAAGTATGTCGAGCATGGCCTCGTAACCAACTTCGAGAGCTTCGTCGGAGGTGCCGGGCACATCGATACCGTGGTCTTCCTCAACGGAGGCGTCGAGGTGCTGTCCGAAACACCTCGGCGGCTTTTGGTCGTCGGAGGCTGATCTGATCTGGATCTTCAGCAGCATGTCACAACGGACACAGGGATGCTGATACGTAATGAACTACCGGAATATAGAAGGCCGCTGACCGCGCAGGACGCAGAAGCACTCCGCGCAGAGGCGGCCGCCGAAGTGGAGGGTTTTCTTGAACTTCGAGAAAATCACAAGCCTACGCCGCTCTATTCGCTTGGGGCTCTCGCAAAAAAATTAAATGTCGATGGAATCTATATTAAAGACGAGAGTCACCGCCTGCACGCTGGGAGCTTCAAAGCCCTCGGCAGCTCATATGCAATAATTCGTTTGGTACTCGAAAATGCATCATCGCAATTGGGGCGCGCGGTGAATGTGAGCGAGCTTCACACGCGCAGTGTTCGAGATATTGCACGGCAGATGGTCTTTGGCTGTGCGACCACGGGGAACCAAGGATTGGCTGTTGCTTACGGCGCCCACCTTGTGGGCGCAAAAGCTGTCGTGTTTGTCCACGCTAACATCAGTAAAGAACGGATAGCCGCGATTGAACGGTGGAGAGCTCATGTCATTCGCGTAGACGGCCCATATGAAGAAGCGCTCGCTGAAGCAGCGCGGGCCTGCGCTCGATCTGGAGCCATTCTAGTTTCCGATCTATCCGGAACCGGCGACGAACACGCCGCGAAGTTCATCATGCAAGGATACGTGCCGATCATATCCGAAGCGATGCGCACAATCCCAAACGCTCCAACCCACATCTTCGTCCAAGCGGGGATCGGGGTCTTGGCTGCCGCCATAACCGGTCACTTGGCCACGACTCTTGGCGCGGAACGGCCGACAATCATCGTCGTCGAGCCGGAACGAGCCGCTTGCCTGTATGCAAGCGCCGCCAAAGGAAATATCCATAAGATTGCTGGTAACGCGCCGTCCGTGATGGCGATGCTGGAATGCTTTGAACCATCTCACCTCGCTTGGCGTATCCTTTCACGCCAGGCCGATTTCTTCATGATTGTCAAAGAAGACGACGCGATTTCGGCAATGAATCAATTGGCAAAGCCGATGGGAAACGATCCAGCGATTGTTGCTGGCGAAAGTGGGGGCGTGGGACTCGCGGGTCTTATTCGCTTGGCGCAAGATGCCTCCCTGAGCAGCCGGATCGAGCTTAATTCCAATTCCCGCATTCTCGTGGTCAACACAGAAGGTGCAATGGACTTATCGCGCTACAATCAGATTGTAGGCCTTTCACCGCTTGTCGTCTCCGCCGGACTGCCTTGTGACGGCATATAAGTACGAAAGGCGGAGCTTTCGGAATCTCAAAAGCCGCTGCGCGGGGTTTTGCACGCAGCGGCTTTCTCCGAGGCAGGCGAGGGAATCGCCTCTTGCCCGGCCGGGTTTAAAATTCTGAAGCGCGGTTAGGGGAGCAAATTAACACCGGCCGAAAATACGAATCTGTCGCTGGCGATGTCGTTGTGGTCGATTGAAGTGCCCCAGTAGCGAAAATCCATGAAATACTTGTCGACGGTGAGCTTAAGACCGGCATTCCAGTAGGTGTATTGCTGAAGGCCTTCCCAATAGCCTGTCGGATAATATTTGTTCGTTCCGGAGTGGGACCAGCCGATGAGGCCGCTTACGGACGGTGAAAACTCTCCAATCTGCGGAAGATCATAGGAGACAGCACCTTCCAAGGAGAGATTGTTCGTGGCGGCGTACCCTTGATCGGGGATCAGAAAGACATTTGTGCCCACCATCAGATTTTTGACCGGCGATGCCGTAGCGCCGACTTTGAATTCCAGATAGGAAGTGTCGAATACCGATCCGAACTGGCCATGGTCGCGGTTGCCGTAAATGTAATATTGCGCCGCAAGATCCCAGCTGATGGGACCTGTGACGGGCCGAAGCCCCAGATAGATATCCTGTTCGTAAGGCCCGAGGGTCCCGTAATTGATGGTCGACGTCCAAAGGCCAAGATATGCAATACCGTAAGTGAACTCGTTATAGACGTTAATGGTCGGGGCCTGGCTAGTATAAGAGATACCTCGAAAAATGTAATCGCTCGATCCCGTTATCGATAGTGAGTATCCAAACTTCGCCTCGTCTGCCGACGCGTTGCCGGCTAGGCCAAACAGCGCCAGAGCGACTGCACTTATCTTAGCCCCCACTTCTCGTTCAAACATCTGGTCCCCCGTCATGTGCAATTCGATTGCGACGTAGCCTCATCATAATAATACAAATGTTTTTTTCAATTCAAATGAAAACACATTTGTTTCATGGCGAGATGCGTGATCTTCCCGCAACAATTGCCATCATCGAGTTCAGCTGCTCAGGAAAGAGGCATCGAGAATCAGAAAGGCGCCGCGTCAGGCACTCGGCGCGAAGGTTCTTAGTCTAATAATCTGCCGCTCCGGAAATGCCTCGTTGGCCAGATCCAGTTTCTGGCATCCGGTCTCAACGCTACCCGTGCGGCGCTCAATCTTCATTCCAATTGATACCGAGGTCGTCGTCGCGCTCCTGCAGCTCTTCCATTCTGGTCACCGCTTCAGGCCCAGATCCAGCAACAACGAATGCAATAATCGTCTCAAGAAGAGAGGCGAGGGCCACGGTAGAGGGAAAAAACTGCGATGGATCCGTTGGAACCACAAATCGATGGCTTGCCCGCGCCATGATCGGCGCGGCAGGACTATCGGAAATGCCGATGACCTTGACGCCTCGCGAAACTGCAAGCGCAACAGCTTGTACGACATCGCGCCGATAAGGCCTGAATGCCATCGCGAGAAGCACGTCTCTTTTTTCCGCACGAGCGATCCCTTCGATCGGCGATAAGCCATCGCGTGGGATGGCAATCACTGACCCCAAGGCGATACCCGCCAGGTGCGTAAAATTCATAGCCATTGCATTGAAGATGCCCACTCCTAAAACATACGTCATTTGAGCTTTGACTATGTCGTCCGCAGCTCCCTTGATCGCGCGGGCATTCGTTTCAGAGAATAGCCGTTCGATGTTGTTTATCGACGCTGTGGCCATTCCTGTGTACAATTCCGAGAGCTTGCCGCCTTTCGATAGGGACTTTAGCCAGGATGCGCGCTCGGGAAAGGGATCGTCACCATTGATGACCTTGTCCCGAAAGGGCCTGCGGAAGTCCTCGTAGCGCTCGAATCCAACTGCTCGAGCCATTCTAACGAGAGTATTCGGGCTGACGTCAGCCCGCTGCGCCATCTCCCGTATCGAACTGACACTGATGAGGCTCGAATTCTCTAATACATGTGTGGCAGCCTTCCTTAGTTCAGGCGTCAGATCTTCGAGGCACCGGGTCAACGCCTCAAGAACCTGAGAAGCATCGTCTGAGCGAATTGGTGAATCGGCCATCTGTCCACAGCCCAAAAATGAAATGGATATGGCCCGAAGAAATTTCATGTGCCACCGAACCATTTGCCACCCCAACCGTAGAACGTAAAGGGTGTGAGCTCGATCGCAATGAGGTGCACATCTGTACCATTGCAATTAGGTGTTTAGCCTAAACCTCGCTTCGATCTCCAGCCGACTTGCCGTTCGCACATCTTTTTTCATGGCTTGTGCCCATTGCAGCACCGGAAGCGGCTCGGGTCTCAGCTTTCACAGCACCAGCGTCGGCCGCGTTCCTTTAGCGGAATGCTACAACTAGGGTCATAGCTGGGTAGTTATTGGACGTCTTCTGCCCAGCGAGCCAAGCTGACCGAAATGTCAAAATTCTCATCTTCATCATCTTCAGCGCGCCAAAGAAATCAATAGCTTAGCATGTATCGGTGTCCGCAGAATTTCGTCTGGCGGGCGCTCAGCGGCAAACTAGTCCCGCCGCGAAAGTGCTACGCAGGCGCATCCACGGCTTCCGCCCCCATCCGAAGATCACCCCCAAGTCACCGCGCAGCAGATGCGCATTACGCGTGGCCATGCTTATTGTCCCCGCAGCGCCTGTCGGGGAAATCAGTCATGTCGCATTACCTGTCCTCACTCCCTCTTTGGCTCGGGACCCTCCTGGTCGTTATCATTCCCACGGCAGCCGCGATGATCGGCACAGTGCTCGTCCGACGCAGAGTCGGACTGGAGCGATTGACGTCGAACAATGAAATTGCCGGCTTCAAATTCGCGACCGTCGGCGTCATCTACGCGGTCCTTCTGGCATTCGCGGTAATCGTCGTTTGGGAGCGCTTTAGCGATGCCGAAACCGCTGTCCTCCAAGAAGCGGGAGCATCCGCAACGATTTATCGACTCTCTCCAGGTCCGGCACCTGACGCGGTTGCGTTGCGGAATGCGCTTAGCAACTACTTGGGTCTCGCGATCGAGAAAGATTGGCCGCGAATGGCCGGAGAGGAGGCGAGCGACGATGTGCGAAAATCACTCGATGATCTTTATCTGGCGGCAATTCGCGCAAGCAGCGCAAACGGAGGGGCGTCGGCGGTATATACCGAGATGTTCAAACAGCTCGACGCCCTTACCCAATCTCGGCGAACGAGAATTCAGCTCGCCGACGGCATCATGCCGAGCGTTTTGTGGCTCGTCTTAGTATTTGGCGCGATCCTCACTGTCGGGTTCACATTCTTCTTTGGAACCGAAAATCTTGGCGCTCAAGTTTTGATGACAGGCATCCTATCGACGATCGTCTTTATGGGACTTCTTGTGATCATTTCAATCGATCATCCCTTCACCGGACCTGTACACATCGATAGCGAACCACTCAGCAGGGTTCTCACGGATTTCGGCCATCGCACCTAGCGCTTGGCCCCGCGGAAAATGCTTTCAACGGCTCGATGATCCCGGCACAGCCCTTGGGAAGGCGCTACTTCTTGACGATGGTGTTGATGTCATCCAGCTCAATAACATTCGGCGTAAGCGGATTGCCGACGGCCGCGCGAAAGAGGCAGCCAACGTGAAGGCTGTTAGAGCGTCGTTACCCTCACTCCAAATCGGCATCGGGCTGATTTAGAAAAACCAACACCGCAAGCATCGTCATATAGAATCGGAAAGCTGCCTGTTGGCCGTTCCACGTTTGCGATCCCCACATCGCGAACCATTCGCCGCCTATGCCCATGAAGCCGAAGAACCAGACGAGGAACGCAAGCGTAGCCCCCGCAATCGCATAACCCTTTGCACGATTGAATTCCTCGGCCGGCGCGCGCCTCGCGCGCCAAAGTGCTGCCGCTCCGCTAACGAACAAAACGCCTGTCAGAGCCTCCGCCGTTATGATCGCCGCGTATGCCACTTCCCATAAGACAGGATTTGAAATCGCGCGGTATTTGAGGGTGCTGTCGGGCAACGTGCTGTCCATGCTCAACACGTGCTGCACGAACACGTAGTTCGTCCCGTAGTCCGTGACGTTGTTGAAGGCGATCAACAGACAAACCGCGCCAAGTGCAAAACACATTGTGATCTTGGCATACCGCGTTATGAGCATTGGCTTGTTCCCCGCATTCGATGGTTCTCCCCGTGAGAGGAAAGCCGGTCTTCGCCCGACATGAAATGCCTGCCTTCGCCTTAACTATCCCACGATTTCCGAGAGTTCGACCCGCCCGATTTTTTTTATTGCCGATGTAACCATCGCCCCGCCGCCATCGAACAACGGAGGGCAGCGTGCATGCCGGCCATAGGGTCCGGGTGGTCACGCCGGTCCGGAGAATTAGGCATGGCCCTACCCATTCGCAGTATCACACTTGCAGTCGCTTTCGCCGCTGCAGGCTCGCTGGCGAGCCCCGTTTTTGCCGACGATGCCACGAGCAAAGCCGGCGATGCCATGCAAAGCGGCAGCATGACGAAGGATTCCGCCGCAATGAAAAAGGATAGTATGGGGTCCGACGCGATGAACAAAGACAGCATGGGTAAAGATGCCATGGGTTCAGGCGCGATGAAGAAGGACAGTATGGGATCTGACGCCATGGGCCAGTCGGCCCATGACTCGATGGCTCCGGAAAAGAAGTAAGATTCCTGAGGTTCACCGCTCCGCGCTTCCCCCATCGGGGCGAAGCGCGGAACCCTGATCGTGGCCGCCCTCGTAAAATGCGGAGAGCAAATGTCCATCGCTCATGAAAGCACGGCGTCGCAAGGACCGCTAATTTACCGCCAGGCCCTCATAACGCGGCTCACTCACTGGACGTGGGCTGTTTGCTTGTTCTTTCTGCTGTTGTCGGGGCTGCAGATTTTCAATGCCCATCCGACGCTCTACATCGGCAATCAGAGCGGCTTCGGATACGATAACGCCGTTCTGAGCATGCGTGCCGTCGACACACCTCATGGCCCCGAGGGGCGGACGAGCATCCTTGGACACGAATTCAATACGACCGGTGTCTTCGGCGTAAGCGGCCCTGCGGACGACCCAAACTATCGGGGTATTCCGGCAGCGCTCACGATTCCGTCCTACCGGGATCTCGCGACGGGGCGAGTCGTACATTTCTTCTTTGCATGGCTGCTCGTTGCGACACTTGTCGTTTGGCTGGCAGCGAGTTTCGCCAACGGCCATCTGCGCCGCGACCTCGCACCGACGCGCAGCGATCTTGAGAATTTTCCGAATGACGTCAGAGACCACGTGCGCTTCCGCTTTCATCACGGCGAGAGCTACAACGTCCTCCAGAAGCTGTCCTACTGCGCCGTCCTTTTCGTCTTGTTTCCGCTGATCATCGCAACCGGACTGACGATGAGCCCAGGTATTGACGCGGGATTTCCCTGGCTGGTCGAACTGTTCGGCGGCCGCCAGACCGCGCGCACGCTCCACTTCCTCGCGATGTTCCTGCTGGTCCTGTTCTTCTTCGTCCACGTCCTGATGGTTTTGTTGGCGGGTCCATTCAACGAACTGCGCTCGATGATAACGGGGTGGTATCGCACAAGCCCTTCCATTGGCCCCGACAAGATCGCGAATGAAGGGAAGAAGCCATGAGCAAGATCATGCTGACCCGCCGCAAGCTCTTGGTTACAGGCGCCGCCGGGGCTTCATCGCTGGTTCTCGGCGGCTGCGATGCGTTCGATTTCCTGAGCCAGAACGACAGCCACGCGCGCGCCGTTCTCGAAAAGGCAAACGATCTCACCTACCACGCCCAGCGGCTGCTGATCCGCAACGGCGCGCTCGCACCGGAATATTCCGAGACCGAGATTCGCCAGGGCCAGCGTCCCAACGGATCGACCGATCCGCAAACGAACGAGTATTTGACGCTCAAAGGCAACGGGTTTGCTGACTACCGCCTCGCGGTAACCGGGCTCGTCGAGCGGCCGCGAAGCTACTCGCTGGCAGAGCTGCGGAACATGCCATCGCGAACTCAGATCACTCGGCACGATTGCGTCGAGGGATGGAGTTGCATTGCCAAATGGACCGGCACGGCGCTCTCTCGCATTCTTGACGAAGCCGGCCTGAAGCCGAACGCGCGCTACGTCGTCTTTCATTGCTATGACAAGTACGACGACAACGCCGGCGCGGTTCCTTACTACGAGAGCTGCGATCTCATCGACGCGCGCCATCCGCAGACGATCTTGGCATACGGGCTCAATGGCGAAAGTCTACCCGTCGCCAACGGCGCACCGATCCGCGTCCGCATCGAGCGCGCGCTCGGCTACAAACAGCCAAAGTATGTTCACACCATCGAACTCGTGGATAGCTTCGCCCATATGGGCCGCGGCAAGGGCGGATTTTGGGAAGACCTCGGATACGATTGGTACGCAGGCATCTAGATGTCCCAGGCCGTGCGGCAGCACGGCCCTAGACCTTATGCCGGCTCTCGCACGCCTTTCGAAACCGCAGCAGCTGAACGCTTCCCTTCGATCAAATCGAACAGCTCTTCGACGCGCCGCCGCTCGGCCTGAGATTGGGGAATGAGGTAAGCCATCGCGACGTATATCGTCAGATTGACGACGAGCGCGACGGCTCCCGAGGTCAGCCCGTATGCCCATGGCAGGTAACCCGGATAGCCAAGCTCAAGAACGACCGCAACGACGAACCCCACGACCATTCCAGCAATCGCACCGTACTTGTTGCCCCGTTTCCAGAAGATGCCGAGGAACTGCGGCACGGCAAGTTGGATGATGCCCTGATAAGCAAGGACAGCAAGCGAGAAGAGCGCGGGTAACTCCAGACAGGCGAGCCACGACGACAGGATCGTCAATGCGAGCATTCCGAGTTTGGCGATGACGATCAGCTGACGCTCGCCGAGCTGCCAATAGTTGCCGACGAGATCGTTGGCGATCTGCGCGCCCGTCGCTTGAATGTTACCATCCGTGTGCCCCATCGAGGCCGCGAGCACGATCACGCCCGCCAATCCGAGAAGCCAAAGCCCTCCGGCTTCCTTGCTGACAATGAACCAGACGTCATTGGGATGCGCCGAAACGCCTGGAACTTGCGACCCCAGCATTCCAAATATCAGCAGCGCGACGCCAAAGATGAGCGACAGCGGAACAGCGAGCGCCGCAGATTTCTTCAGGCTTTCCACACCATCGGCGGTGAAGAGGCGAACGAAGATATACGGCCAGCACCAACCGCCGATCGCGCCCGTCAGGATCAGGCTGAAAAGGTATAGCGGGCCCTCTGCCGAACCGACGGAGGGTATGGCGAACATCTTCTGATCGAGCGCGTCGAACGAGATGCCGCGTGCGAGCACCATCCACACGATAAGGCCGATCAGCACGGCGCTGCCTATGATGTAGGCGACGATGCCCTGCGCCATGTCGGAGATGACGACGCCGCGCATTCCCATGCGCACGGTCCAAACCTGCCGGAGCGCGATGACGGCCACGCCAAGCATGACGGCTTCAGCAAACGACAGCGTGCCGAGTGACATATGCTGGAAAAGCGTACCGAGCGCCTGCATGCCGAGCACGAGCCAAGGCACGCCGGAAATGATGCCAACCACGGCGGCAATCGTCCGGATATGACGCGAGCCGAAACGCAACGCCAGAAGATCGGGTTGCGTGCGAAGATTGAACGTCTTCCCCCAAATCCACACAGGCTTCGCCATCAAGTACATGAGGACGACGGTGAGCAGACTGTAGGAAAGCACGTAGAACGAGATCACGCCCGCGCTCGCGGCCATGCCGCCGAACGCCGTGAACATCGCACCAGGATACCACGTGTTGAGGAACGACATCGCCTGATAGCGCGCGCCGAAAGAGCGCCCGCCGACCGCATAGTCGGTAAAATCGCGGTCTTTGATGCCGCTGAGCTGCAGAACGACGATGATGACAGCAAAGAATATTGCGATTGCGCCGAATGTGATGAGCATCAGCCGGCCTTCCCTGAACGGGCTTCAGCCAGATAAGCCGCTACGATGCTCGCCGTTATGAAAACCGCTACGGCAACGAAGTAGGTCACGACGGCCGGCAGTCCAAGGATCGCGGTTCTGTTGCGGTCAAAGGCCCAGTAAATCGGTGGAGCGAGCGCGACGACTGCATCGAGAATGAACCATCCTATGATCCAAGCTGCGTGATTGTTGGGATTGGTCTTGCCGTCGTCGGACACCGCGAGCACTCCCTCATTTTTATTTTTATGGGCACTTCCTAATTGTGAAAGCCGAAGCTACCGCACCTCGAACATCACGGAGCGTCTTTGGGCGGCAACGTCGGCGGGGGCAAAGGCGCGAATTCGATGGCAGGCGCACCGCCGCCAAGAAACTTGGAATCGAGAAGTCCCCCGCCGGATGGATCTCCTCCGATACCGCCGCCCGTGCGAACAGCTGCGCCTCCGGGATTGTCTTGACCACCGCCCGAACCGAAGTCTTTAGGCTTCCCCCACAGATGGTGATCGAGCTTGAGCTCGTTTTTGGCCGCTTCAACCTTCTGCGCGAGCGCCGCCGAATAGGGCAGAACGAACGCGCGCGGCACGAGGCTCGGCCGATTTTTCTCGTCCAGTTCCTCGACCCATAGATGGATGGCGCCGGGTTCGTTGTTGACGACATTGCTTTCGACGACCCGCGCCCACAACAATTCAAATCGCGGTGGCAAGCCTTCGTACGCAGACCATCCGAGCAGACCCTGAAGCTTGAAGAAGACGACGACGTACAGAGCGCTCATCGCAACAACCGCACCAGCCTTGGCACGCAACGACAGATTGGTACGCGTGAGCAGGATCAGCAGCAGAACGCCGAGCGCTGCATATGCGAGCGCCAATCCGAGAATTTCGCTTTGCAGGCTCATTTGCCGTCGCCTTTGTCCATGCCCATGCCGGTCCAAACCGAGCCGTTGAACGAGGCGAGTTCGCGTAACAATGACTTCTGCTCGCGGTTGACGCCGGTAACTTGGCCCTCTTTATCCATCGTGAAGCGAACGGCCGTTTTCTCTTCGCCGCTGCCGTTGAGTTCAATCGTATCGTAGTGCACGACCTGCACGGTGGGATTGAGCCTCTCCACCTTCACCGATACCGGCACCGGTTTTCCGGTTGACGCCGTGAAGTGGTAGACATTCACTGTATATTCGCCCGGAACGATGCCGCGGATGCTGACGATTTCCTGCCGGATCGGCGAATTCACCTTCGTGTCCCCGACAAGGATGAAGTCATTCGCGCCACCGCGATCGTCGCGATCGAGAACCAGGAATCCCGCCTCACGCCGGCGATAGAAGGCGATATGTCCGAGCGGATCTTGCACGAAGAGATCGACGTCGTCGGGATGGTTGTCCGGCCACGAAATGGTGATGAGAAATTCCGCTTTGGTGTCGACCTTGCCGCTCTTCGCGTCCGGCGCCACCATCAGCAGCGTGATGAAGAACAGAAAGGCGATGACCTGAAGCGCCTTGAACAGCATCACGCCAAACGGATCGAACGGCTCGTCGCGCGAAGCGAGATCAAACTCGTCGATCATTTGCTTCCCGCCGATTGCCGTTCGAGGGCCGAGACGACATGAACCTCGGTCATGCCGACCGCGCGGTTGAAGACGCGGTTCGTGGCGTCGTCGAGCATGTAGTACTGTATTTTGATCAGGATCGACCCGACGAGACCCGCAAGCGTCGTGTACATGGCGACCGCCATGCCGTCGCCCATGAGCGTCATGGATGATTTGAGCGCCACGCGATTTTCGGCATCGAGGCCGGCGATGGGAGCCAACATCATGATGAAGCCGACGATCGTTCCGAGCAGTCCGAGCTTCATCAACGTATCGCTGGCGAATGACCCGAAGTGATTGGATCCCCGCAACTGTCCCGCCAGTCCCCGCAGAAGGAGCGTTTGATCGAGGCGACCGCCTCCTTGCAGACCGGCCTTCGTCGCCAGATTGCGAATATGCGACGTGACGAGGCCCTTCGGGAGTTCGTTGGCGACGCCCGCAGCGTTCTCATGAAAAGCGAGAAGACGGCTGTCTGCGGCCACCAGTTGGCCTGCCCGCCGAGCTGCATCGTCTTCGCGGGAGATGATGATGGTCCGCCAGAGGCAATGCAGGGACGCCCCGATATAGAGCACCCCGATCAACGAAGAGATATGTGTGCGGTCGCTGACGACCATCTGCTGGATCAGCCCGAAATGCCAAAGCAGAACCGCTGCGAAAAGGGTCACGCCGGTGAAGATCATCCAGTACAGCAGCGGCGTGCGTCGCAACAATGCCGGCGTCTCGTCCTGAGGGTCGCCCCCAAGAAGCTTTCGAAATTCCCCACGATATTCCAAGTTCACACTTCCCACGCCGGTTAAAGCCCCATCCGGGGTCGAGAACTGAAGGCAACACGACGTTTTCGAAAAGGGCACAGGCCACGCGAGACGTTGGGCAAAATGCCCGACAATGGGTTAGGCTATTGCCAATAACGCTGTTGTCGGTGCCAAATCAGCCGGCGCAGAACATGGGGAGCTAAGCCGTGAACTTGATGGTCCGCCTCGTAGGACGCCTTTTGGCCGTTGTGCTGTTGTGTCTGGCTGGCGCAATCGGCTGGGTCATGGTTGATGCCCATCGCTCGATCGACGCTCAAACAGGGGCAACCGCGGATCGCGTCAGTCAGCATCTCGCAGCGCTTTACTGGCAAAAACTCGTATGGCGAAACGGCGTAAGCAGGGAGACGCTGCTGCCGATGCCCGAGTGGGAAACGTTAGCGACCGCAAGCATCGTTTCGCCCGGAATTTGTGTAATGGTAAAACCGCCCGGCGTCGATCCTCGTCAACTCTGCAGTCAAATCGAAGCGCTCGGCGAGCCCGCTCCTGCCTGGTTCGCGGCAACGTATGGTTTCCTCTTTGGTCCGCAGGTCGAGCAAAAGCGCTATCTTTCCATCCGCGACAAGGATGCAGGATACGTCCTGTCCGCCGCTCAGCCGGAAGCCGCGCTCCGTCTCTCTTGGCATCAAGTCTCGATCGTCGTTGGCGTCGCTATGGCGATGGCGGCAGCAATAGCTGTCCTCACTACGCTTATGATCGGGCATGCACTGATCCCGGCGCGGACCATCATCGAGGGATTGCGAAAATTGCAGCAAGGCGACCTTGCGTGGCGGCTGCCGCGGTTCCGTACCGCCGAATTCAATCTGATCGCCCGTGCGGTCAACGACCTGTCCGAAGAACTGGAGCGCACGAACTCGGCACGCACGGCACTGACGACCCGGCTGTTTCAAGTCCAGGAGGAGGAGCGCCGCGCGCTCGCACGCGATCTCCACGACGAATTCGGCCAGTGCTTGACAGCAACGGCGGCCCTCGCGGCCAGCATCGAAGCGGGATCCCCGTCCGACCGTCAGGATCTCATCGAAGATGCGCGCGCGATCACCCGCGCCCAACAACGCATGATGGAAAATCTTCGCGAAGCGCTCGTTCGTCTGCGTTCGCAGAATATCGATGAGATCGGGCTCGAAGCCAGCCTTCGCCAGCTTGTATCGGACCACAACACGCAGTCTGCGTCCCGCGCTGTCGTCCGCCTGAACGTCATCGGCAAAATGACTGCGCTGCCGAAGCAGGTAGCGATCGACATTTACCGCGTCGCTCAGGAGTGCCTGACCAATGCGATGAAGCATGGGTCGCCGACGGAGGTACGCCTGAGGGTCGAGCATGTCGGCCTTGCGCGCAACACGATCAGCCTGACCGTGGAAGACGACGGTGGCGGCGACGCCAGCAATATCAGCCGCGGTAACGGCCACGGAATTCTCGGAATGCGCGAACGCATAGCAGCACTTGGCGGCAGCCTGTCCATCGTCAAAGCCGCGAAGGGTGTGCGCGTAGCAGCCATCATCCCGGTGTTCGGCGCTCCCAATGGCATGGCCTTCTGTCAGGCAACCGCATGAGTGCGGTCACGATCCTTCTCGTGGACGATCACCCGATCGTCCGTGAAGGCTACCATCGGTTGCTCGAACGCCAGGATGGACTTCACGTTTGCGCTGAGGCCGATGACGCCGAGCAGGCTTATCGCGCCTACAAGGAACACCGGCCGGACGTCGTTGTCATGGACCTGACGCTGCCGGGCGCGAGCGGTCTCGAAGGCGTGCGCCACATTCGTCAGTGGGACAAAGACGCCAAGATCCTGATCTTCACGATGCACTTGGGAGTCGCATTCGCGCTCAAGGCTTTCGAAGCCGGCGCATCCGGCTACGTAACGAAGAGCAGTGCTCCGGGAGAATTGGTGAAGGCTGTGAAGGCCGTCGCGGCCGGCGGCCGCTTCTTGAGCGAAGATATTTCGCGAGCCATCGCAAGCGATCGCCTTGCGGGACCCGAGCGCGTTATCGACCAGCTTGGCCCTCGCGAAACCGAAATACTTCGCCTTCTGGCCTCAGGGCTGACGAGCGAGGCTATCGCCGAGATGCTCAATCTCAGCACGAAGACAGTGCGCAATCATCACTACGCGATCAAAGGCAAGATCGGCGCGCAAAACGATGCGCATCTCGTCTGGCTTGCCGTGAGCGCTGGTCTCGTCACCATCGAAGACGCGAGATTTGAAGTTCAGCCGTCGTAGATTGCCTTTGCCTCACGAGCAGAAACCGATGCAATGGCAGTGGCCCCACCAACCATTGCATCGGCACGCATCATCAATAGCTCAACTGCGTATCCCAGAAATCGCACTTGTAGGCGGCTCTGAAGTTCGCAATCGACGTTGTCGAGAGCGGGATGTCCTGGACGAAATATTTGGCGCTTCCACCTTCGAATTTCGGCCAAGGCGAATTTCCGGAGCCGTTGGGATTGCCGCTATCCGCGAAGTTCGTCCAAGCCGCAACGATCTGGTCGGACAGGCCGGTTTCTTGCTGATTGAGTTCTCGCGGCTGACCGGAGTTCTGGTCGAGGTTCACACCCAAATTCCCGCCGTGCCAGTTATTGAAGACGAACTGAATATCGATCGTATGCGCGGCGAGCGGTTTGAACCCGGGCATTTTTGGAAAGTAATACGGCGCATTCTGATAGGTGAAATCGTAGGCATAAGTCGGCACCTGAGGCGCCCACAGCTGCACGACGTGAAGTTCGCGGCACTTGTTCGGATCGGTCAAGAACCGTTCGTAAGCAAGCATCGGATCGCCGCCGTATGCCGAGAGCGGATACTGTGCCGCGGCAGGGCCGGTGACCGCCGCCGCATATTGCGCCGTTGTCATCGGAGCTTGCGGCGGCCCCGAGAAGTATTCCGTAATGCCGGTTATGAACGTGAACTCGTCCTTCACCGCGCCACCTATGATCGGCATCTTGTTGAACCTGCCGCTCGAGAATGCCTGCTGCGGCGTCAAAGGGATGATCGTTCCGTCGACAAAAGGACCCGACGTATATTGTCCGTCGGCATTCGGCGTGCCCTGGAGCTGAAGAATGCGAGCGGCTGTCAATCCGCGCAGACAATTTGCAGCCGCCGCGTTCGATCCTGAGCATCCTGCCGCGGTGCCGAAATTCTTGCCCTTCGTCAGCGCGTCGCTCGCCGACGGAAGTGTCGAGAAGAAGCCCGGCGAGCTCTGATAAATAGCTCTGTTGAAGAGCCCGTGCGCCAAGGGCGACACTTGGTTTACTCCCGTGTCGACAGCGCCGGCGGACTGGCCACCGAGCGCGACCCGGTTCGGATCTCCGCCAAACGACGCGATGTTGCGCTGAACCCAACGAAGCGCGGCTTGCTGATCGAGAGCGCCGTAATTGCCCCAGAGATGGCCTTCGCCATTGATTGCAGGATGCGAGAAGAAGCCAAACACGCCTAAGCGATAATTGATCGTCACGACGACCGACGCGACACCGTCCGGCCCACCCTGCGCAAGTTTGCTTGCATCATAATCGACAGTCTCTCCGTCGATATTGCCGCCGCCGTGGATCCACACGATGACCGGCTTCTTCTTCCCGTTGTGACTGCTCCCCGTCGTGAAGACATTTAAATAGAGGCAATCCTCGGTCGTGCTGGACGGACCGGCGAAGGCGCCGAGCTCCGTCACCTGCGGGCATGTATTGGCGAACTGCGTCGCGTCGAGCATGCCCTTCCATTTGTTGATAGCTTGCGGCGGCTGCCACCGAAGTTTTCCGACCGGCGGCGCGGCGTAGGGGATGCCCAAGAAAATATTGACGCCGTTCTTGCTGAACCCGCGAACGTTTCCATCGCCGGTGCTGACCGTTGGTCCATCATTGTCCGCCAGGGCGGCTCCGGCAAACGTCAATGCCGCGAAGGACGCCACGCAAATGCCTCGCGCAAACATGGAGAGAGGCGACGAAAGGGGCCGGCGCCCCCGATAATCGGAAGACTTGATCAAGGCAATTACTCCCATATCAAAATTTTCTTTGGTTGATCGCAGCCAATAGCGCGGCGCCGGCACTTGGGCGTCGGCGCGGGATCATGTGCCCGCAAGCGGGACGATCAGTTTTCCGATGAAATGAAAATGGCGGCTACGTTCAGAGCGTACCGATCTCGTCAATGAGTGCACGCACTCGCGCTTCACCAATCGAGTCGCTCTCAAAGAAGAGCGCGCAGCGCAGCGCAATTTTTTGGACGGCTGTGCGCTCTCGGAGAGATTCAGTACACCTCACACCGAGCAATGTTTCTGAAACCGCGCTTCGCTGCTCCTGCTCGCCGAAAAATTCTGTCGGCGAGCGCGAACGATCGCATTCGGAGAATCAAAAAAACGCCAAGGAGCAGAAACATGAGTAGATCTTATAGTCCGCGATACCACAGCGCATGGAGCAGACGCGCATTTGCGCTTTCGCTAGCCGCTGCAGGTATCGCATGCACGCCGGCATTCGCGCACGACGACAATTCCGACGGCAACAAAAAGGGCGGCCCCACAGTCTCCGTCACCGACGGGAAGGTGCAAGGATACACGAAGAATGGCGTCAACGTTTTCTTGGGCATCCCCTACGCCGCGCCACCTGTCGGAAAGCTTCGTTGGCAGCCGCCGCAGCCTGTAAGCAGATGGAAAGGAACGCTCGACGCGACGCAGTTCGCCAACACCTGCCCGCAAGTCACTGAACTCGGTGCGTTCGCGGGCCCGACGAGCACCACCGAAGACTGCCTCTATCTGAACGTTTTCACGACCGGCAACAGCAATAAGAAGAAGGGCGTCATCGTTTGGATTCACGGCGGCGGCAACGTCGACGGTGAATCGAATGACTACGACGGTACGAAACTTGCCCAAGGCGGCCCGGATGGAAAAGAGACCGTTGTCGTCACTCTGAATTACCGCATGGGACTATTCGGATATCTCTCGCATCCGGCTCTGAACAGCGAAGGACATCTGTGGGGCAACTACGGCATCATGGATATTCAAGCCGTACTTCGCTGGGTTCAGCGCAATATCGCGGCGTTCGGAGGCGATCCGAATAAAGTGGCTGTTGGCGGACAATCGGCGGGCGCAACTGACACTGGCGCGAACGTCCTCTCGCCGTTCTCGGCCAATCTCTTCAGCCGGGCAATTTATGAGAGCGGACCTCTGCCCAATCTCCCGGCAGCGTCTACGGCCCAAACAAACGGGCAGAACTTTGCTGCCGCAGCGGGATGTCCCACGACCTCGGGCAAGCCGGCAGCTGCGTGTCTCAGAGATCTGACGGCCGCAAGAATTCTGCAGCTCCAGGGCACGCCGAACGCCAACGGGCCTTACATCACGGGTCCTTTCGTTGACGGCACAGTTATTCCGATTGCTCCCCAAAAGGCGTGGACCACCGGACAGTATAACAAGATGCCGACCATGGGCGGCCGCGTTCGCGACGAAGGCAATTTCGGTATCAGCATTACCGAGTACTTCTCCGGACCGCCTCAGGTACCAATGACAGCGGATCAATACACGGCCGCGGTTACGAAAACTTACTCAGGCAACGCTGGTCCCGGTGGCGCACCGCCGGCCTATCCGGCAGGAACGGCGACTGCGGTTCTCAATCAGTATCCGTTGTCGGCCTACGGCAACGATCCGATGAAAGCCTACAATAGGGTGACGACGGATGCGCAGAAATGTCAGGCAGATCACGTCCTGAATCTTTGGGCGCCACAGATTCCTACCTACGCCTATGACTTCACCTACTCCGACGCGCCCTACTACTTCCCGAAAATGCCAGGCTTCAAACCGAACGCCGCGCACACGATCGACATCCAGTTCCTCTTCAACAACTGGCATGGCGGCCAGCTCGGCGTGAACCTGGACCAAGCGACCGGGATGCCTCGCGATCTCAATCAGACGGAAAGCAATCTCTCCGATCAGCTGGTTGCCGCGTGGACCAACTTCGCCGCAACGGGCAATCCGAACGGTTCGGGGAACTCGCCCTGGCCGAAATACGCAGGCAGCAACGCGAGCTACCTCGTTCAGGACATTCCTCTCTCGACGAACGGACGCTCGAGCTACCGCGCTACGTACAATTGCGATTTCTGGGATACGGTTTTGCTGTATCCGCTGCAGTAATTTGAGGTCTCGAGCAACTTAGGGCCGCTTCAACGCGGCCCTATTTTTGTGTCGGCATATGATAGGAAATAACGAGCAGTGCCGTCAGGATCGACGAAAACAAACCCGCGAGTGCGCCAATGTAAACCGGCAAAAGGACGTTCGAAAGCGCGGCAACTTCGAGGCCTGCCAGACTTCCGAAGATCGAGGCAATAATAGCAAATATGAAGACGGGCATTGGTAACGCCTGCTCGAACTCGCCGACGCCGAAGCCCAGTTCGACCAGCGCATTGCGCGACACCGCTGCAGCCACCGTACCTGTCAGGCCGGAAAGGACTGCGAGGAGCGCGTTGGGGTCCATCGCATTACCGAACACCATCCCGGCGAAAGCTCCGACGGCCGTCCCGACGCCGATGACGACCATCAAGCCCACATTCGTTATATCGCCCACAGCACACCTCTTCAGCGATGAGAGCCGTCGCACCGCTCCGACTGTAGCATCGTCCCGCGACGCGTACGCCGGTGATCGGAGCGGAGGAGCGGAGGCGCGGAACGCGCAAAACAAATTGTAAAAATGCTTTGGCAAATTTGACTCGACGCCGAAGATCGCTGCCGCGAGAAACGCGCCTCCAGCGCCGCGGCCATTGGCACCCCCGGGTAGAACAATCGTGCCGATCGGCGCCGAGACCTGATGTTCGAGGATCGGCAACCAGCGAAAGAGCTAGGCCATAAGGCGAATTGCGGTGCGCTGCCGCGGCCGATATGCCGGTCGGGGATGCGTCGCGTTGCTTCGGCTGGCCCGCGTCTTCTGGGGACTCTTCGACCACAAAATCTGAGAAATCGGCAATGAACGTAGCCGGGGGCAGGTCATGACCGACATCATCGGCGGGACGAATGACAGTTACGTTGTGATTGGATTTTTCACGCCGGACTATCGACCGCTGGCTGCGCGCCTGGCCGAGGATTTGTCGAAGTTCGATATTCCGCACCACCTCTACGCGACAACGCCTGCTGAGTGGCACGCAGCGACCTTGCTCAAGCCCGTCTACATAAAGCGCGCGAGGGTGGAATACCCCGGCAAGACGATCGTCAGCATGGACGTCGACTGCAGCATCAAAGAACCCATAGCATCAGGGCTCGCAATTAGCGCCGACGTCGGCTTGGCCTTCAATGAAATACGAGAGCGCATGGCCAGGCTCTACCCCACGTCAAGAGTGACGGTATGGAGCCCGACAGCCGGGGCGACCAAGCTGCTGGACAATTGGTCGGAGCTTTGCCGGCGAGCTGAAGTGAACAACGATGAAATTCTGCTGATGGTAGCGATCGCCAGAACGGTCGGCACATCCCTTCAGGCGCTTCCCGACACGCATCGCGGTCTGGAATGGTCGAAGGCCCCGGGAAATTCCGCGATCGTCCACGACAGCGCCCGGGCTAAAGCGAAAGCCAAGAATGTTCGAAGGCAGCTTCTGCGGGCAGCCCGCGAGTTCGTAACAATGGCGCTGTTCGGTGCGACAGTCGCCGATCGCAAGTTTGGCAAGCGTCTGTCTTAGCAACCGGCTCTACTTGAATAACTTCATCGCATCCTCGCCGAGCACGGGTCCGGCGATGTCGATTGAAACGAAGGGCGCTTTCGACGCGACATCCTCTGCCGACAGCATGATCTGACCTATCTTCGTCGAAAGTTGTTCGACCGACGCGGCATAAACGAGCCGTCCGATGCCGCACCACAGGATCGCGCCCATGCACATGCAGCAGGGCTCGCCCGAGGTGTAGAGTGTCGTATTCCCCTGGAGCACATCGGGGCCGTGAGCCGAGAGAAAAGCCCGGATCGCCACCATTTCGCCGTGTGCGGTCGGATCTCTATCGGCGCGCGTCCGGTTGTGCCCACGCGCCATCACTTCCCCGTTTTTGACGATGACCGCGCCGAAAGGAAACTCCGCTTTCGCCGCCTCCTCGATGGCGAGCTTCATGAAAACATCATCTTCGGGCAGGACGGCCGTCTGGCGCGCGTCTGCTTTGCCCGAGCCTGCCATCGCCGCCGCAATGAGCGTCATTCCACCTTGAAGCACGGTTCGCCGATGCATTTATTTTCCCCACGTTGTCGATGACGGCCCTAACCGCTTTTAGACTTATTTTGCATTAATCGGATCGAGGCTTTCGGCAGAAAGCCGGTTTCGTGCTGGCAGCGCCAGCTTACGACGAATTAAGAAACGGCGAAGGGGCGCAAACAACGGGGCCCGGCTTGGGGGGTAAGCCGGGCCCCTGCTATCGAAAGCGGCGCTTTGGGTGGGGGGTGAGGGACGGCGCTCGCTTGCGAAAAAGCGGATCCGCCTAACGTGAGAGACCAATACCGATAGGGCTATGGATCCGCTTGGCAAATTATGTTTGCTCCGGATGAATTGCCGGCACCATTCAGCCCGGCGGTCTAGGTCAATGAACATTTGCTAGGCCGGATGGTCTATTGCCAAGCAACCGGCTTTGCGGCGAGGGCTGCGGTGTTTCGCACCCGCCGGGGGCGCGTCGCAAATCCCGCTTGATATTCGCCTTGATTAGGTTCGAGGCTAAGTGCAGCTAGCGGAAAGAAGATAGAGATCCGATGCGGCGCGTTTCGTTGAAAGTCCTGATTGCGGCGGCGATCTCCCTAGTCTCACTTTTGTTGACGATTGCCGTGTCCTACGTGATCGGGCGCGATGCCGTGAGCCGCCTTGAGCACCAGATCGGTCAATCGCTGGCGTTGCTGGCGGACGAAATGCAAGACAAGCTCGATCGCGCCATGTTCGAGCGCCTCCAATCCCTCGACAACATGGCAGCCATCGGCAAGATCTTGCAAAAGACCGACACGCCGGAGGCTTTGCGCGCCTCACTTGAAAGGTTTCAAACCGCATACTCCGATTATTCCTGGATCGGCTTTGCCGATCAAAGCGGCAAAATCCTGAGCTCGACTCGCGGAGAATACGAAGGACAAAACGTCAGCAATCAGATCTGGTTCAAAAAGGGACTACACGAACCATATGTTGGTGACGTCAAACTCCCGGCCCGGTCCGACCGCGGTCCGTCCCCAACAGACGGGCACACGACATCGGATTTTATCGATCTCGCAGTCCCGATCTCGGACACGGAGTCAACGTTCGGTGTCCTTGGCGCAACCTTGAGCTCCGATTGGGCGGAAGAAGTTCGCGACACCCTTCTCGGCAGCATGAAAGATGCAATTCCTGCCGACGTCATTGTGCTCGATGAAGCAAGGCGCGTCCTTTTTGGTCCGGACGACATAACCGGCAAAACATTGGATCTTCCGAGCATCAGGGCCGCCCGGCCGGGCGATGCCGGCTTTGCCGTCGAACAATGGCCGGACAACACATCATACGTGACGGGATTTTCAAAAAGCGATGGCTATCGGTCTTATCCCGGCTTGCACTGGATCGTCCTCGTGCGGGAGGATCAGAAACTCGCGTTCGCACCTGTGCGAAGTTTGCAGACAACGATTCTGATCTGCGGCGGCATCGTCGCGGCGCTTGCCGCTCTTCTGGCTTGGATACTCGCCGGCAAGCTCTCGCAACCGCTGCTCCAGCTTGCTGATACGGCGGAAGGCCTGCGGCGCGGGCAGAAGCTCGAGTTTCCGCAGGTTGGCGGATACCAAGAAGCACGTGTCCTGTCGCAATCCCTCAGATCCCTCGTCAAGGAGCTCGACGCCCAACGAGCTTCCCTTGCGGCCGCGAACCAATCCCTTGAAACTCAGGTGCAGGAACGAACGCAGCGCCTCGCTGAACAGAACATCGGCCTTGAGCGCGCCAAAGCCGAAGCGGAACTCGCGACCGAAGCCAAGTCCCGCTTTCTCGCGGCGGCCAGCCATGATCTCCGTCAGCCTCTGCACGCGTTGACACTATTCGCGCGTGCGCTTGCGCGCCGTGTCAGCGGCAACGAAGCGACGACGCTGGTTGCTCAGATGGAGGAAGGTCTGCGCGGATTGAAGGGCATGTTCGATGCGCTTCTCAACATCTCACGCCTCGACGCCAAGCTGATCGATCCGGCTAAAACCTCTGTGTCGGTCAGCGAGATCATCGAGCGGATATCGGTCGGCTCGAAAGTCGAAGCCGAGCAGAACGGATTGAAGTTTCTCAGCCGCTCCCGCGACTGGATCATCGAAACGGATGCTGCTTTGCTCGAAACCATTATCCGTAACCTCGTCTCAAATGCCTTGAAATTCACGAAGTACGGCGGCGTCATACTCGCTGCGCGCGAACGGGACGGAGAACGCGTGATTGACGTTTTCGACACCGGCCCCGGGTTTCCCATCGAACGGCGCGAGAAAATATTCGAAGAATTTTCACGCGCCGATCAGCGCGCCTATGGCGTCAACGATGGACTTGGTCTCGGGCTCTCGATCGCGCGCCGCTACGCTGAGCTGCTTGGCATGAAGATCCTCGTAGCCTCCCGGCGCGGGCGCGGCTCCCGATTTACGATCGTACTGCCCAAGAGCAGCATCCGCGAAGTCGCGCACCGGCCCGAACCGTCCCCCAAGTCCGAGACGGCCATCCACGGAATGAGAATACTCGTTCTCGACGACGATCCCCTCATCGTCGCAGCCCTGATGCGCGACCTTGAAGATCGCGGCAATCTCGCATTCGGCTACCAAACGGCGGCAGAAGCCGAGAAGGGCCTCAGCAAGGGGCTCGCGATCGATGCAGCCGTGCTCGATTTCGATCTGAGAGGATCGGAGACCGGACTGGAATTCATCAAACGCATGGCAGCTAGAACGAACACGGATATTCCCACTGTGATCCTTTCCGGCGGCACTGATTCTGCTACCCTGGCGGTCCTGGCAAAATCAGGCAGACCATGGCTCACAAAGCCGGCGGATCCCGAGCTTATCGCTGCCACGCTGAGTGCAATTCTCAACGCTCATAAAGTTTCGCTGAATGGCTTCAATGCCGAGTACGGAGCAAATGCAAGTGCCAGCTAATCTGGAAAAAACCAATGTAGAAAAGGCGATGCCGGTGCCCCAACGCGATACGGTTCTAGTTGCCGACGACCACGGACTTTACAGGTCCGGCTTTGGCTTTTTGCTGCGCGATCGAATGGGGTTTCGTTCAGTCATCGAAGCGTCGTCCTTTGACGCTGCGCTCGATCGCCTTGCAGAAACACCAAACGTCGAGCTCGCTCTGTTCGATCTGGCAATGCCGGGAATCTCGGGACCCGAGGGCCTACGCGTGGTGAAAGAGGCCTATCCCAGCATTCGCGTTGCGATCGTGTCGGGATCGGAAGAACGCAACGACGTCGTCAAAGCTGTGGCGATGGGACTCAACGGATACGTGCCGAAATCACTGGCGGATGACGAGATCGTCGGCGCATTGAAAGACATTCTGGATGGCCGCGTTTTCGTGCCGCGATTTATGACGTCGGGCAATGCCGAACATACGGCAAAGCACGCGAGCTCCGATGCGCCTTCCGCAAAGCGGGACCCCGGCGGTGGAGCCACCAACAAAGCCATTTCACCGCGACAACGCGACGTCCTGGATTGTGTCCGCCGGGGCCTTTCGAATAAAGAGATCGCGCGCGAACTCGACATCGCCGAAGGCACGGTCAAGATCCACCTTGCGGCTCTCTTTTCGCATTTCGGAGCCCGCAACCGCACCGAACTCGCTACGCGGAGCTAAGCTCACCGGACCCACTTTTTACTGCAGTGTGGGCCCGAGGTTGTGCAGCAGCCATCGATGCAGAATGTCGGGATCGAACGGCTTCCCGACAACCGGGAATGGCGATGTGACCCAAACGATGTCGGAATGACCGGTCGTGATGATCGTCGGCACTGGATGTCCGATCATCGCGGCAAGCGCGAGCGCATCGTTGACGCCCCGCATCTCGCCCTCAATCTCGATGTCCGTAATGATTGCGGAAACATTGCTCAGCCGATGCCCCAAAGTCTGGACTGCTTCGAGGCAGGAGCGCGCGGCTATGCAGGAATACCCCCAGTCATCGATCAGCATGCTCAACGCCATGGACGAGCGATAGTCATCTTCGATTACTGCGATCAGCGGGCGCGTGGACAGCCCAGCCGATGCCAGCGGAGCACAACCAATGGCCGTCGCTGGCCTAGTGGTGGACATCACGCGGCCTCCTTCCGTTTCGCCGGTTTCACCAAGCAATCAGAGGCGCTTTTTGAATTAAGGCATAGTCAGCGGGAGGCTCTAGGCTTGTCGGTCTAGGCATTGAGAGCGGTAGCCGGAGCCCACAGAATCGGCTCCAATTAAGCGTAATGTACGTTGAACGAACCGGATCAATCCCTATCATATCCGGGGCGTGCCGTATGCTTGCGGCCTAGGCGTCCTTTCCAGAGATGTTTGCGATCCCCGTATGAACGACCCCATCAGGACGGCTCGCAAGAGAGCGAATTGGTACAGCCCCCGATCGATCGGCCGCTCCCTGGTCCTGAGGCCGAGGGTTTTGCTCGCCGCAGCCGTCGGCGTGCTCGCGCTCTTCCTACTACCGTCTTCGCTTCACGCTTCCGTTCGCGAGGCCATGGCCTGGTGTCTGAGCGGCGCGATGTATCTCGTGATGACATTCACGGTCATGCTGCAATGCCATTCCGACAAAATACGCACCCGAGCAGCACGCCAGGATGATAGCGGCGTCGTCATTTTGGTGCTTGTTCTTCTCGCAATATTTTCGAGTTTCGCTGCGATTTTCGGTTTGATCTCCGCAGCCAAGGCGGCGTCGAACGAAGGCAAGGCACTCCTTGTTGGCCTCGCCGCCGCAACGATCGTCATTTCATGGCTAGTTACTCAGGTGAGTTTCACTCTTCACTACGCGCACGAGTACTACGCCCCCAACCATTTCTCTGAACAAAGCGCAAAAGGCATCAACCCCTTGACGTTTCCGGCCGATACGACACCGGATTATTGGGATTTCTTCTATTTCGCCACGTCGTTTGGAGCAGCGTCCCAGACATCGGATGTCATCATCAACAGCAAAGAGATCCGTCGTTTGACGATCCTGCACGCCATCGTCTCTTTCTTCTTCAACACCATGATTCTCGCCCTCACGATCAATCTCGCGGCGAGCTTGGCTTGATGCTCTGATCTTCGCTTCGGGCGCTGCTTCGGCTAGCGCTTCTCGACGAAAACCGTGCCTGCGGAATAACCCGCCCCGAAAGAGCAGATGAGCCCGGTGTCGCCGCGAACGAGATCGCCGCTGGCGGTGTGAAAGGCGATGATCGACCCAGCCGAGCTCGTATTGGCAAAGGTATCGAGAATGATGACGTTTTCTCCGGGCATCGGCTCGCGCTCCAGAACCTTTCGGCCAATCATCTCGTTCATGTTGATGTTCGCCTGATGTAGCCAGAGCCGCTTCAGAGCTTTGTGGTCGATGCCAATATCGCGCGCGTGTTCGATGATCATCTCGATGACCATCGGCACGACCTCGCGATAAACCTTCCGTCCTTCCTGCACGAAAAGTTTGTCCGCCGCGCCAATTCCTTCCGGAGCACAGCGATTCAGAAATCCGAAATTGTTGCGGATGTTGTTTGAAAACTGCGTCTTGAGACGCGTGCCGAGGATAGTCCATCCGCCTTCGGCTAAAGCGGCGTCAGTCACGATCACAGCCGTCGCGACATCACCGAAGATGAAGTGGCTATCGCGATCCCTGAAATTGAGGTGGCCCGAGCAGATCTCGGGATTGACGACGAGGACAGCTTTCGGAGAGCCGCCGCGAATGAAGTCGGTCGCGGTCTTGATGCCGAACGTTGCAGACGAGCAAGCGACATTCATGTCGAACGCGAAGCCGCCGATCCCGAGCGCGTTCTGAACTTCGACCGCCATCGCCGGATACGGCCGCTGCATGTTCGACGCCGCACAAATGACGGCGCCGATGTCGCGAATATCGCCGCCCCAATTTGCGATTGCGTCGCGCGCGGCATGAACCGCCATCTCCGCAAGAACCGAAAGCTGTTCGTTCGGCCTCTCGGGTATACGTGGGCGCATGATCGCAGGATCGAGAATTCCATCCCTATCCACGACGTGCCGGGACTTGATGCCTGATGCTTTCTCGATGAACTCCGACGAGGACGGTAACAGCTGCGCGACGTCTCCGGCAGCAATGGCAGCCGCGTGAACAGAGTTGAACTCGCTGACATAGGCGTTGAAGGCCGTAACGAGTTCGTCGTTCGAAATGCTTTGTGGCGGGATGTAGATCCCGGTCGCGGCGATGACAGGTTGCTGCACGTACGTTTCCAGTTTCCCTTGGTGGGCCTGTTGCAGAGCCCACTTTTTTCTTGTCGTTTGGATGTCACTAGCATGCCGCGCTTTCCGCCGGCGCACGCAATGACAGCGCTTTAACTTTAAAAACGGCTGTTAACGGCTTCCCCCGAAGAGCCGCGCCCGCCCCCGCGCATGCTCCCTCTGCCATCAGATTTGCCGCTTGTCGATGCCGCGGGCAAGTCACGAGCTTTGCGCTTGTTCCCCCGGGAACTCATCGCGCAGGATTTTCCTTTCGGCCCCATCGGCTTGTCGCCCGCGGAACAGACCGCCCTCCACCCCGAACCTAAAGCTCGTCCCGAAGACCACAGGGAGACGAGTCCATGTCCGCTGAAATCACCAAGTTGACGCCCGCCGCCTCGCTAACCCCCACGGTTGCCAGGGATACGACCCATCGCATCGCGGGCGGCAAAGTCGGCGTATTGCTGATCCACGGTCTCTGCGGCACACCCGCTGAAATGCGCTTCGTCGCAATGGGCCTCGCCCGCGCGGGATACACGGTGCATTGCCCAACGCTTGCGGGCCACGGCGGCACCCGTCAGGACATCGTCAACACCACTTGGCAGGACTGGTATCAGAGCGCCGAAGCGGCGCTCAATGAAATCAGTAAAGAATGCGACACGGTGATCGTCGGCGGCCTTTGCCTCGGCAGCATCATCGGGCTCCATCTCGCAGCCAACAACCGCGACAAGGTACAGGGCGTCGCGCTCTTCTCGCCGACGCTCTGGATCAACGGCTGGGCAATGCCCTGGTACACGAAGTTCTTCTCGCTCGTCCGCACCCGCTGGATGGCAAACATGATGGAGTTTCCCGACGCGGCCTCGCTCGGCATCAAATGCCCGCGCGTACGTGAGTTCGTTCGTGCCGCACTCGCGGCGTCCGACGGCTCAGACCTCGGAACGGTCGGCACGCCCGGCGCTATGCTGCTCGAGCATCGCCGTCTCGTATCGGCCGCAAAAAAGCTTCTTGGCCGAATTGATCAGCCCACGCTCATCGTCCATTCGCGCCAGGACGACTACGCCGACCTGAACAATGCCACTTATGTGCAGGCCAATCTAACGGCACCGGTCGATCTCGTCGTACTGGAAGACAGCTATCACATGGTCACGCTCGACAAGGAGCGCCACGTGGTCGTCGAAAAGACCCGCTCTTTCGTCGCGCGCATTGCTGAGAGCATCGGCGGAGCAGTCGCCGCAAATGCAGGAGCGATGGCGGCGGCATGATCGAGGCAGCGTGACGGTAGCAAAAAGCGGTTGCACGCTGCGCCGTCGTCACGTCGAAATGCAGCGCGGCCACGCGCCGGTCCTCTCGAGCTCAAAGGAGCCCGTTCAACCCGCTGAGCGCAGCCGCGTCGGGAACTCCAGATACGCGAAACCTCATTCCAGAGCCCATATACACTTAGCCCGAAATTAGTTGCTATAATACAAACGTTCGCAATTATTGCGACGCCCTGCCTTCATCTTAATGCGGTCTTAAATATTCGGCCGTCGCAAAAGCCAGTAGACAAAGGGTACAGTGACTGTGTGCGGCAGCACCTTGAGCGCGACGTAGAAGAAAATATTGGATATGCCCGGCACAATCACGCGATTGCCGAACATGAAGCCGCGATAAGCGCTCCGCGCCACGCTATCGGCCGACATCGAAGGTAACACCCAACGATAGAGCGACTGCTCAGCCCCCATTTCTTGATGAAAGGCCGTATTGACCGGCCCCGGCAGCAGAGCGGAAATCCTGACCCCCTGCCCGGAGTATTCGCTGGCAATCGCCTCCGTCAGCGAAACGACATATGATTTGCTTGCATAGTAAGCCGCCTGGTTCGGCCCGGGGACATCTGCCCCGAGCGACGCGACGTTCAAAACACCGCCACGTTGACGGGCCAGCATATCGGGCAGCACTGCCCGTGATAGACGCGTCACGGTCTCGATATTGATCGCAATGAGGCGCGAAAGATCAGCCTGCGAATGGCTGAGAAATGGTCCGGCGAGACCCATCCCGGCGTTATTGACGAGCACGTCGAGATAAAGCCCGGCCCCTCCGAGGCCTGCGGTTATCTTGTCCAGCGCATCCGGCTGACTGACATCACAGACAATCGTCGTGACCGATGAACCTGTGCGCGACTTGAGTTGCTCGGCAGCTGCTTCGAGCTTGGATTGGGTCCGCCCGGCGATGGCTGTTTCATGTCCGGCCTCGATGAAACGCTGCGCAAGAGCCAGTCCGATGCCGCTCGCCCCGCCCGTAATCACGACTCCCGGCTTTAAGTGCGCGACTGCTTTGCGCGCCTCCCTGACGTCGTCTGGATCAGCGGGCGAGCGCCATGGCCAAAGCAGCGAACGCCATGACGCCGAATTGTTCTGCATCTGTTAAGTCGAACCCGTAGTGCTTCCAATTTGTACGGAACCGAGCGTAGGGAAACCCCTGCCTACCCGCAAGGCGAATAACCCCTAGCTTCCCCCGGGGGTGGTCCCCGACGTTTTTCCTCAAGACATGCCGATGACAATTTCCGCAATTGCGGCAGCCGACCCCGAATACGCCCCATACAAACCAAATTCTTACCCTCTCTGGCTCGAACGATTATAAGCGCTTTATAAGCGCCTTGGCGCGGGGAACGCACCGAAGCGCAGCAGACGGGGAACTGGGACGGTCCGGAGTGCCAGATGCCCAAATCAGTAGCGGGTGGGAAACGTGGGATCAGTTTTGTCTGAATTGTGCGCGAACGTTCTTCGCCGTGCATCGGCCGTGCAGGCCGTTGCCGCTTTCGGAACCTTGTTGATTACTGGCGCCTACGCGCCATCAATTGCGGAAGCCATGGATAAAGCGGAAGCCGCAGCGCGCCCTCCCCTCGTCATGCCGATCTTCGTCACATCGCGAAACGATGACTGCTACGACAATGGACAAATGAAGGCTATCAAACGTCTCACTGCGATGGCCCAGCACCGCATCAATCAGGATGGCGGAATTGCCGGCCGCAAGGTCGTTTTAAACATTCTCGACGATCAGCGTCTGCCGCAGACCACGATTGACAATATGGCGGCCGCCATCTCCGATCCCCAGACAATTGCAATGATCGGCCTATCGAACTCGACCCGCGCCAAGGCGGCACTCGATGCGAACGGCAAGGAGTTGAAGGCGACCGGCATTCCGTTCATCTCCGACATATCGATAACCGACCTCATCAAGGATTACCCCAACGTCTTCACGACTCGCGCCTCCGAGGACGAGGAGCGCATGCCGGTCATCGCCGAGTTTGTGAAGCTAGCGCATTTCGAACGGCCCGCCTTCATCGGCATCCAATCCTTGCTTGGAAGCACCAATTTCAGTGACAGCCTTAAAGAGTTTCTGACCGGAGGCCTTGTCGCCGACCATCGGCTGCAACTCACGGCCGACAAGCTCGATCCGGCTGAACTCGCCGCCGCCGTCGCGGACCTCAAGTCGAAAAATGTCGGGATCGTCTTCCTCGCAGTCGGCGGCGACCGCATGAAGGACGTCGTAAAGCAGTTTCAGGACGCAGGCTTCACGCCGCCGCTGTTCGTCACCGGCCGCGTCGATTCAGTCACGAACCAAGGCGCGGACGCCTACGCGAACGATGTCTATCAGCTTGCCTGGAACGAGCTTCCCGACGGCTATAGCGAGAGGCTGCGCGAACTCATTTCGAGCACGCCATATCCGAGCCAATGGATTTTCGAGGGCGCGAAAAATTCAAGTGCGCCCGGCTGGAAGGACGGAACGTGCAAGCCGAGAGACGAGGATATTCCCCTCAACGTCCTCGATACTCCCAACATACGTGCGTTGTCGGTCGGCTCACAATATGCCGATGTCGTCAGTCTGATCGCGGAAGCGGCGCGCTCCGCGGAAATCACCGCGGAGATACCCGACGTTCGCAATCTGATCGTCAACCGGCTTAAGACCGGATACGCATCTGGCCGCGGGATCTTCAAGGGACGCTTCGACAATTGGTCGTTCCAGCCGGGATCTCGCGCCGCAGCCCGGACACCGCTGATCGTCATGCTGCCGCGCGGCCGCAGCCGCCCGCAGCTTGCACCGATCCAGTTCCTTCACCTCCGCGATCAGAGCCTGCAAAGGATCGACACGCTTTACGCCGACATAGATCTCATCCATGCCGAACGCATCGACGACTCCGAAAAGACCTTCTTCGCAGACTTCTATTTGTCGATGAATGACCGGAGCGGCGCCTCGATCGAGCAGATCGAATTCGCCAACGCCTATCTCGAGCCCGGCTCCAACGAACGCCAGATCACCGTCCGCGCCATTCACGACGGCGGCCAAAGCGCCGCCTATCCCGACCATATGAAAATCTATCAGGTGACGGGCAAATTCGTTTACGCGCCCGACCTCAGAAATTATCCGTTCGATACGCAGCGCTTTTCGATCGACCTCCGGCCGAAGCCCGGCAACACGCCGTTCATCGTTCAGCCTCCACCGCAGCAGGTGCGAGACCATGTGGTGAAGGTGGATGGCTGGGATGCGAGGGACCAGTATGTTGGATACGACGTGGACTTCGTTCGCACCGTCGACGCACAAACACTCGAGCCGAGCGTATTTCCATTTTATAAAGCCAGCTTCGCATGGCTGATGAAACGCGAAACGACGGACTATTTTCTCAGGGTCGTCGTGCCGTTGGCCTTCATCCTGATCATCGCCTATCTGTCGATCTTCATCTCGACGCATCACTTCGAAGCGATCGTGACGATACAGGTCACAGCGTTGCTGTCGGCTGTCGCGTTGTATCTCGCGCTGCCGAAGATCGATGCCAACATCGAAACGCTCTCCGATCGAATGTTCCTGTTCACCTACTTCATGTTGAGCGTGATCATCGCCATCACGATTGCGCGCGAGAACAAGAGGGTCGAACCGATCCGCTGGCTGAAAACGGGCCTGATATTCCTTCACATCGTAGCGGTTCCCGTAATGGTCGCGGCGATGGCCTACTACGTCTATCTCGCGAGCTCTGCGTAGAGTTGCCGGCGCCGGGCACGCTCAGAAAAGTATCTTCTCCGAGCGAACCCTGTCCAAGACCCCGGTGAAGGCAGCGACGGCCGGATTGCGCGATTGCGCCGCTCCCGCGCGGCCGCTGAATGCAGCGACGAGTTCCCACTTGATCGCGGGCTTTCTGAGCGCCGTAATTCCGATCTTGGGTGTCGTCGATAGCGCGGCCCGCGCCATGACGAATGTGTACGGGACGAGGGCGATGCCGAAGCCCCGCGCGACGAGATCGAGCAGGACCTGCACATCGCCAACCTCCAGCGCCGTCTTGCGCGAGACGTTGATGGCGGCGAATGCCCGGTCGACGATGCGCCGCGTTCCCTGATCGAGCTGAAAGTCGACAAACGTCTCGCCGGCGAGGCTGTGAAGCGAAACGCTTTCGCGTCCCTCGAGGGGATGCCCCAAAGGGTGGGCAACGACCAGACGATCGGATGCTATCGGCATCGACACGATTTCCCGGCTCTTTTCGTAGAGCGGCAAGAACGCCAAATCGATGCTGCCATCCTTTACCTTGTCCATCAGCTTCGCTGCGGTGCTGTGGCAGAGACGAATTTCGACATCCGGATGCAGCTTGTGGAACTCTCCGAGCAAGAGCGGAAGATCGAAAAAGGCATTAAGGCTGGCGCACGTCCCGATGCTCAGTGAGCCCCGCTCCAAGCCGCTGATAGCCGCGACCGCGCGACGCGCGTCTCTTACGCCGGCAATGATCTGCAGAGCCCTCTCGTAGAGCACTTGGCCCGCAACCGTCAGCTCCACCCGCCGCGTAGTGCGGACGAACAACGGTGCGCCCATTTCCTGCTCGAGCGCCCGAATAGAGGCCGAAAGCCCGGACTGAACGATATTCATCTTGCGCGCAGCCCGAGTGAAATGCTGCTCTTCTGCGGCAGCGACGAAATGTTCAAGTTGCTTGAGATCCATCCAACGCGTCCGATTAATCTATAAACCAGAATAATAACATCCCAACATACTATTGGACAGATGAGCTGTAGACCCCCATTTCTGCCGGTCGGGCGATTGATTTGTGTCTCCGTTAACGAGCGTAGATGAAGGTAGCGGACTGTAATTGAACCGCGACCTTCGTCGCCGATAAGTAATGCGTGTCAACAGACGGAACCGAAGCCCTATCCTGTTTTTGTATCTGACGCGTCAGATGGTTTTGAATTCTAGCCGGCGATGTGGAGTTTTCTGAAGCATGGCTGCATTGGTGCGTATAGCGCTGCGGTCGCCTTACACATTCGTCGTGTTGGCGCTGCTCATTCTTCTCACGGGCACATTGGCGGCTTTTCGCACGCCGATCGACATCTTCCCCGAAATTCGGATCCCCGTCATCGCGACGGTCTGGCAATATACGGGGCTGCCTCCTGATGAGATGGCGGGCCGAGTGGTTTCGCCGTTCGAGCGCGTCCTGACGACGACCGTCAACGATATCGAACATATCGAGGCGAACTCGTACAATGGCATCGGTATCGTCAAGATCTTCTTCCAGCCCGGCGCCGATATCCGCACCGCCAACGCACAGGTGACCGCGGTTTCGCAGACCATCCTGAAGCAGTTGCCGCCCGGTGCGACACCGCCGCTCATTCTCAACTATAGCGCTTCGACCGTGCCGATAGTGCAGCTCGCACTCGGCGGCGACGGCTTGACCGAACAGAACCTGTCCGACCTGGCCCTGAACAACATCCGCACGCGGCTCGTGACGGTGCCAGGAGCCGCCGTCCCCTATCCATTCGGCGGCAAGACGCGCCAGATCCAGATTGATCTTGACGACACTGCCCTCCATGCGAAGGGCCTCTCCGCGCAGGATGTCTCGAACGCCTTCGGCGCCCAGAACCTCATCAATCCGGTCGGCACCCAGAAAATCGGCGGCACCGAATATACGATGCAGCTGAACAATGCGCCGTCCGACATCAGTGCCTTGGGCGACTTGCCGATCAAGGCCGTCAACGGCGCGATGGTCTACATCCGCGATGTCGCCCACGTCCGCGACGGAAATCCTCCGCAACAGAATATCGTCCATGTCAACGGCAACCGCTCCGTTCTGCTGTCGGTCTTGAAAAACGGCGCAGTTTCCACGCTCGCCATCATCCAAGGCATCAAAGACAAGATCCAGGAGATCAAACCGGGGCTTCCCGATGCGCTGACGATATCTCTACTCGGAGATCAATCGATCTTCGTCCGCGCGGCCGTGCAGAACGTCATTCACGAAGGCATTCTTGCTGCCGCGTTGACGAGCATCATGATCCTTCTTTTCTTGGGTAGCGTCCGTTCGACGGTCATCATCGCAACCTCGATTCCGCTAGCCGTGCTGGCATCGGTAGCGATGCTGTCGGCGCTCGGCGAAACTCTGAACGTCATGACGCTCGGCGGCTTGGCGCTGGCCGTCGGTATTCTCGTCGACGAAGCGACGGTGACGATCGAAAACATCAACTACCATCTGGAGCAAGGAAAGGACGTCGAGACCGCCATCCTCGACGGCGCCGATCAGATCGCGACGCCCGCATTTGTTTCGATGCTCTGCATATGTATCGTTTTCGTCCCCATGTTCTTCCTGGAAGGCGTTGCGCGGTTTCTGTTCGTCCCGATGGCGGAAGCCGTCGTGTTCGCCATGGTCGCATCCTTCATACTGTCGCGCACCCTCGTGCCGACGATGGCCAAGTACCTGCTGAAGACGCACGATCCCGACGGACACGGAAGGCCCACGCGCAATCCGTTCCTTCTCTTTCAGCGCGCATTCGAACATCACTTCGAAGCAATGCGTAGCGGCTATCACAGCCTTCTCGAAAGCGCGCTCGCACATCGAACGATTGTTTTGATCTTCTCGTTCGGATTTATCGGCGCGTCGTTCTTGCTGGTACCCTATCTCGGCCGCAACTTCTTTCCTCGGGTCGATTCTGGTCAGATTCTAATGCACGTAAGGCTCGATATCGGCACGCGTGTCGAGGAGAGCGCGCGAACGTTTGCGCAAATCCAAGATGCCATTCGTGAAATCATCTCGCCGAAAGACCTCGGCGCCATGGTCGACAACATCGGCATTCCGGTCAGCGGCATCAACATGTCATATAACAACACCGGCGTGATCGGGCCGCAGGATGGCGATATCCAAGTGGCGCTCAATCCGGACCATCGGCCGACGGCCGAATATGTCAAGGAACTGCGCGACGAACTGCCGAAGCGTTTCCCTGGCGCGACCTTCTCGTTCCTGCCGGCCGATATCGTCAGTCAGATTTTGAACTTCGGCGCGCCAACACCCATCGATCTCCAAATTAGAGGGCCGAAGCTTGGCCCGAATTTCGACTATGCTGAAAAGATTTTGCGGCAAATCAAACTGATCCCGGGGGTCGCCGACGCGCGCATTCAGCAATCGCGAGAGAACCCGGGCTTCAAGGTGAACGTAGACCGTTCGCGCGCCCAGTATGTCGGCGTGACCGAGCGGGACGTCACTACGAGCTTGAGCACGAGCCTCGCCGGCACGAGTCAGGTCAATCCCGTTTACTGGCTGAACAAGGCGAACGGCGTAACCTATCCGATCGTCATCCAGACACCGCAGTATAAGCTCGACACGCTGACGTCTCTGGAGAACTTGCCGATCACCGCCAGCGACGCACGCGCGCCTCAAATTCTCGGAGCCGTCGCAAGTGTCGATCGCATGACGAGCAACGCCGTCGTCTCGCAATACGACATCCAGTCCATGGTGCAGATCCTCACGACGACCGAAGGCCGGGATCTCGGTGCCGTTGCAGCCGACATCCAGAAAATCGTCGATGCCACCAAAGCCGATCTTCCGAAAGGCGCGACCGCGGTACTCCTGGGCCAGGTGCGCACGATGAACAATGCCTATGCCGGAATGTTGTTTGGGCTCCTCGGCGCCATTGTGCTCATATACCTGCTCATTGTCGTGAATTTTCAATCCTGGGGCGATCCGCTCGTGATCATCATGGCGCTCCCCGCGGCTCTCGTCGGCATCGTCTGGATGCTGTTCGTCACGGGAACCACGCTGTCGGTGCCCGCACTGACCGGAGCTATCATGTGCATGGGCGTCGCGACCGCAAACGCCGTTTTGGTCGTGACCTTTGCACGGGAACGGCTGGCAGAGCATGGCGATCCCATCCAGGCCGCGCTTGAATCCGGCTTCGTCCGCATCCGTCCCGTCCTGATGACTGCTCTTGCCATGGTTATCGGCATGGCGCCGATGGCTTTGGGCCTCGGAGAGGGCGGCGAACAGAATGCCCCGCTTGGCCGCGCGGTGATCGGCGGCCTCTTGTTCGCGACGGCTGCCACGTTATTCATTGTACCGATCATTTTCAGCCTGATGCACCGGCGGAAGTCCGCAAGCTCATCGTCGCCGCAAGGTGCAATCCCAGGAGAATTTCATGCAGCATGAGCCCTTGGTGAAGCCACCAGAGACCCGGCCGGCAAATTCGGCCGAAAATCCGGCTGAGAAGCCTCGGCGGCGATCCCGCTGGAAGATGCCCCTGCTCGCCCTCCTTTTCATCGGTGGCGCGGCCTTCCTTGCCTTTACCGGCATCACGAGCCGCGAAGAGAGCATCGCCCAACTGAAGAATAAGTCCGCCACGCGCGCCATTCCGACGGTCGCCGTTGCGACGCCCGCCGTTCAGCAGAGCATAGGCTTGCTCGACCTGCCGGGCCGCTTGGATGCCTACTATCAGGCTGCGCTTTTCGCGCGCGTTAGCGGCTATGTGGCGAGCCGCAACGCCGACATCGGCACGCGCGTAAAAACGGGAGATGTTCTCGCGACAATCGATGCGCCCGATCTCGATCAGCAGCTGTCTCAGGCAGAGTACGACCTGAATAACGCCAAGGCCAACGCAGCCCTTGCCGCTGTTACCAACCAACGCTTCCAGGCGCTTCTGCCGAACAGCTACGTCACACATCAGCAGGCCGATGAAAAGCTGTCCGACCTTGAATCGAAGAATGCGCTGGTGAAGTCGGCGCAGGCCAACGTCGACCGGCTGAAGGCCCTCACTCAATATAAAAGCATCATCGCGCCGTTCGACGGCATCGTGACCGTGCGCAATACCGACGTTGGAAATTTGATCAACGTCGGCAGCTCCACCGGCTCGGAAATGTTCGTGGTCGCCGACGTCCACAAACTGCGGCTTTATGTGAACGTGCCCCAGGTCTACGTGCCGATGATTCCGAACGGCACGATCGGCGTGCTGACTGTCCCCGAGCGGCCCGGCAAGAAGTATGAGGCGAAGGTCGAAGCCTCCTCGGGCGCCGTCGATGCCGCGTCCGGCACGACGCGCATGCAGCTCGTCGTCGACAACACCGCCGGCGAGCTGATGCCGGGCGCCTATGCCAGCGTCCATTTGACGGTCGGCAACAAACACGACGTTTTGGTCATCCCGGCGAGCGCTATCCTGTTCGACAAGGAAGGTTTACGTGTCGCGACGGTTGGCACCGACAATAAGGTGCTCCTCAAGCCGATCACGATTGGCCGTGACTTGGGCGCGACGATCGAGGTCGCGTCCGGCCTCGCCCCGGAAGATCGGGTGATCGAAAGCATTCCCGATGGCATCGTCGATGGCGACCGCGTCAACGTCAAGGAACGGCCGAATTCCTCGACGGCACCGTCATCGTCGAACGGGCCGACTCCACCGAATAAGGGGTGACGGTCCACGAGACCTCGAATAGTGGGGAACACGCGAGTTGGGCCATGCGTTTCCAGCGCATGGAGCAATGGAAGGATCATGTCCTCATGAGGGTCAGATTTCTTACCGGCACCGCGCTGGTGGCCGCGATCGTCCTGAATTCGCCGCTGCGTGCGGAACCGTCGGCGAATAATGTCCCTGCAAATGCGCCAGGCGGCGCTCAAAGCATCGAGCCCGGCAAGGTTGGACCGGGTAGCGAAAAGAATGCCGAGATCTCGCCGACTTCGCCGGACGTGCCCATCGAGAAGCAGCCGCCCCCGGAAATAAGCTTGCCTGCGGACTCAGGCGGCGGAGCGAGTTCCGGCGAACAAGGCAGCGGCCCCGAAGGAACGGCGCCGCCTCATGACCCTTCGGCGCCGGGGTTGCAGTGAGCCTATAAATGACCGCGAGGTTCACGGTTTAATCAAATGAAGACAACCTTTGCGTCGCGCCGTTTGCCAATTCCCGCGGTCGCCGTTGCATCCCCATCGGAAACCGGCGACTAAAAAGGGGGTAGGCAGACGAATGAGAGGCAACGCATGTTGAAATTTCTAGGCGTCGCAAGCTTTGTATTGGGTCTGGCGACGCTTGTGCCGTCCGCCGATGCGCATTTCCGGCATCGGTGCGACGGATGTCAGCCCTTCCGCCTCGGTTACCACAGGTACGGACCGCCCTACGGCCCGCACTTCGGATTCTATACCTACGCCGGCGACCCATTCGCTCGTGACGATTATTACGATGGCCGCCGCTGCTACTATCTGCACCATCGCAGCTTCTGCCGCGGGCCACGTCCTCTCGACTGGCTGCGCTTCCGCTAAGCCCCAGGCCGATTAAGCCAAGCGATCAAAAAAAAACGTGCCCGGCCTAGCTCACCAGGCCGGCACGCAGACCCGGCGTGGACGGAAATCGTATCCGTTGTCGAAGTAGCAGTAGGTGGTCGGATACGCGCGAACCCGAACCGGAACAGGCACCGGAACCGGAACGGCATAAACGGGATAACGCGGCAGCGCGTAATAGCTACCGGCAGGATAGAACCCGTAAGCCGGATAGAAGCCCCAGCCCTCACGACCGCACCAGCGGCTCGGCGCGCGATACCCGTAAGGATCGAAATCGCATCGGCGATGGCGGGCTTCAGCCGACGTAGCGACAGCAAAACTCAAAGCCGCGAGCAGCGCGGCGGCACATGTTCTGTAGGACAAAGGGGCTCTCCCAGATGCACTCACGACCTGCATTAAGGGAGGAGCTTAGAAGACGCCGTTAATTTGCGGCGATCCGAGCAAAAGTAAGGTCAACAAACCCTTGAGCGCCCGCGTCTGAGCGAGCGCGGAATCCTCTGATCAGTATCCGTTAATTGGGCGTCAACCCTATTTGCGAAGCGATCGTTTGCATCTCGCGAAGCGATTTCTGATCGATCTGGATGAGCGTTGGCAGCCGCTTCGCCATCTTCTCTTTCAACTCGCTCGAGCAACCGGGCTCGAGCTTCGATAACGCTTTGTCGACCTCTTCCTTCGCCTGCTTCTCGACCGTCGGGCGATCGATCGCAGTATCGATGCACTCATACAATTTAGCGACCAGCGGAGTCGTCTCGTTGTAGAACTTTTGGAGCTTCTCGGCTTCTGCGTTGAATCCGCAGCGCCGCGCCAAATCGATCTGCTGGAATTGGTCGGCAACTTGCGATCGCATGACGAGTGTCGTGCACGCATAGCCGGTCGCTATTCCAACCTGCTGCCTGCAAAGGCCGAGCCGCATATCCGCCTTCTGTATCTCGTTGAGCGTGCAAGCCTCAGCGCCGCCATGGACGGAGACAACACCCAAGGCAAGAAGAACAGCAATCGATCTGGAATTCACGGCGTTTGGCTCCCCGAAGCAGATGTTGCCGCCAGCGCAGCAACAGATCGTAGCAGACAGATTGTGGCGTGCGGAGTTCGCTGCCGGCTGATGTGACTTTATGCGCATCTCTGCGGACGCTGTCGAAGAACCGCCTCGCTTTTGCCGCGAAGTGTTACGGCCCGGTCACGTTTAGTCTCCTCGCCAAATGGTAGCCTCAATCCGAGTCTGTCATCGGACCGTAACGCGAGGAAAATGCGCGCAAACCAGTATTATAAGTTGCCGTCGGGCGACAAAGAATACTCGCGTTTCAGACTGCAGAACTTGCGCGCAAAATGGGAGCAGCGCCGTGGGGCTTTTCTAACGGGGAGAAGCCAACATGCAGAAATTCAAAGTCATCGTGTGGTGCGAGAATTGCCAGAATGACGTCGAAGGATGCTTCGGCGGTGGCTCGGAGACGATAGGCAGCGCGTTTGAGACTTGGGACGACGCGCAAAGGGCAGCTACCGAATACTGCGGGAACATGCCCTACAATTACCGCGTCGAAGAAGACGACGAGTACTAGCCGAAGCGCAGGTTAGAGCCGATGCCGCGATGACGCCGCCTCGTGACTCGGTCCACCGGCGAAGCCGCACACTCGTCCCTGCATAACGCTTGCGAGAGGTACGCCAAGCCACTGCGCTGAGCTGGTCTCGCCAACAGCGTCAGATTCCGCGCAGCCAACGACCACCTGATCCGAAACAAAAAGGCGGCCACCCGAAGATGGCCGCCTCTTGTTTGGGTACGCAAAACAATGATGGAACTAATGGTCTGAAATCCTTTCTAAATCGTGAGCGCCCCTTAAATCGCGTGCCGAGGAAAAGCTGTTAAGAAACCGTGCGTTCCCTGTGGGAGAGTCCGAAAGAGTACAGCGCTTAGAATCCGATTCTGATTCCGTCACATTCGTTGGCGTGATTCGGAACGGGGGGTTGCCGGGTCATCGCGGTGAGGGAATTCAATGCGCATGTACGGCTATACAACGGAAGAGCTTCACTCGTTTTATGGCGTTCTCGATCGGCTTGTGACGGAGGTTGCCGACCGCGAATTACAGATCACCGTCTACGACATGATCCATCGGCTGTTCGAAGCCGCCGACACAGGCATTAGGGAACCAGAACGTCTACGCCAGGCCGTACTGAGAGGTTGGGTTGCGCCCGAAGCGCTAATGGAGAGCGTGCAATTGCACCACTGGCGCGCCGCCTGAGGAGCTTGCCGGATCCTAAGAAATTGCGTCGGGCTTAAACATTCCTGCGAGGCGGTTGGGCGAAGCCGCCCGCCCTCTCGAAGGGAAATGCGAGACAGCCAATTGCCTTTTCGGCCTCAATAATCGTTCACGTCTTCGCGGGTGGTTTTCACATCGCCCTTCGATCGAAAAGTTAAACGCAATCCGATGAAGGCTCCCATCGCGACGACTGCAAAAATTAGGACGTCTCGCTCCAAATGGAAATTCTGAGTTAGAAATTCCGTCAGCGCGACGCTGAATAAGCCAATCGCGAGACTGAGACAGATAAACACGCCGGTCAGCATCTCCAGCGCCAAGATCACGACGCCGAGGATTAGGGCCACTTCGTAAGGTTGGAGATCCATCATTATTTCAGAACCAATTTGCCGGCGACTGAAGACAGCGTCTCGAGCAAGTCCGACGGAAGGAGGATCAACTTCGTCGAAGGCTGTGTCCCTAACGTTTTGACAGCCTCAGCTTGGATTTTCTTGATGTCGAAGTTTATCGCAGCTTCCCCGCCATTGTTAATGGCTTCTGCAATGGTCTTGACCGTATAGGCTTGCGCATCGGCCAGAACGCGTTGGGCTTGCGCCTGTTGTTGTGCCGTATAGAGCTCCGCATCGGCAGCGAGATTGGCGGCTTGCTTCTTGCCCTCGGCTTCACGAACGAGAGCCCGGCGCGTGCGTTCAGCATTCAACTGCAGCTGCATTGCCGTTCTTGTTTCGGCATCAACTTCAACGTCTAGAATCTCGACCCGCGTAAGAACGATACCCCATTCCTCAGTGACGTGCTGGATCTCAGCCTCGATCGTATCTGAAAGAACGCGACGGTTAGACTGAACATCGTCGAGGTCTGAATTGCCGATCGTGCTTCGAACGATGCCGGTGATGATTGTCTCGATTGCCTGGTCGATATTTTTGATTCGGTACCAAGCTCTGGAGGCGTCCGTCACGCGATAGAGAATGGCGAGTTTGATTTCGATTTGGACGTTATCTTTCGTGATGCTCGGCACCGATTTAACCGGCAACTGGCGTTCGAGAATATTTTCCTTGTGCGCGATGCGATCAATAAACGGCGTAACGATGTGAACGCCGGCGCTTAGGGTTCGGCTATACCGCCCCATGCGCTCGACAAGCCAATTTTCCGTTTGGGGAACGATCTTCAAACTAAGAAAGATGACGAAAAGGCAAACAGCTAGAATCGAAAGAACAACAGTCGTCATCATTTCCCCCCACCGATATTCTCAGCGCAATTTAAACTGATAGTTCAGGACGTGACAATAAGGGGGTATGCCACCAGTCCGAATGTTCGGACAGCAGTTGATCAGCTCC
Organism: Hyphomicrobium sp.; assembly: GCF_019753045.1. Classification (GTDB taxonomy): domain Bacteria; phylum Pseudomonadota; class Alphaproteobacteria; order Rhizobiales; family Hyphomicrobiaceae; genus Hyphomicrobium_B. Next base: position 93,097 of record NZ_JAIELN010000008.1, on the reverse strand, counting down.
CCTGAAATGAGGCCACGGGCAAGTTTCGAATCCGGCTTGCCGATCGTCCTGCGCGGAACCGGCGCCTACAGGCTGGGCTTGCTGATCATCAGCCAGACGATGACCAGCACGGACGCGAAGGCTGGAAATCCGAACGCAAACCAGAGACGCCACAGACGGAAGTAGCTGGGCGGCAGGCTCACGGCTCTTTGGGCCGCGTCACGGGCGATGTCGCGCATTCGCACCTGCATCCATACGACCGGCAGCCAGAACAGGCCGACGACGACGTAGAGCGCTAAGCTCAGGGCGACCCAGCCGCCGAACAGCGGATAGCCGGCGAGCAGCGCCAGCCCGCCGCCGGTGATCGGTTGCAGCACGACGGCCGTCGCGGTGAACAGTGCGTCGGCGATGACAACCACCCCCGCCGTGTGGGCGATCAGGCGTGAATCTCCCGTGCGGTGGGCCATCAGCATGAAGAAGGCGATACCCGCGCCTGTGCCGAGGAGAACGGTCGCACCGATGATGTGCAGCGTCTTGAGGAGCAGATAAAGCGTCATCTCTCGTCCATCACCGCCAGAGCAACCAGCGCGAGCACTGCCGCCGGCAGGCTTTTCACAAGGGGCCCCATGGGATCGGCCCACAGTTGTGGAACCCACACGCTTGCAGCCGAAAGATATCCGGCCGTCACAAGGATCATGGCGCGCAACGCCAGGGGCGCGGTGGCGCGGAAGGCGACGAGAATGGCCAGACTAATGTCGAGGATACTTCCGCCGACCACGAATGCGTCGGCCATACCTGCGGGGATTCCAGCGTCGGTCAGCAACTCGACTGCGCGGGCATGGCTCGCGAAACCCACGACGCCCGAGACCGCCCAGAACGCCACCAGTGTGGCCAGCATCGTGGGCTTGAGGAAATACAGGTGCGCGAACCACCGCTCTTGCACACCGCTAGGCCAACCCGAAAGCGTTTCGACCAGACCGCGCGGCGAGAAGCCCAGGCGCGAGTTCGCCTCGTCGCTGTCTCCCGTCACGCCACCTGCGAGTTGGCGCATTGCGGCCGAGCGCATCGGACTTCGCCATCCTAGCCACGCAAGCGCATCGGCAAGCACCGCCGCCAGCGCGGCGACCCATGGGGGTGCCGCGATCACTCGCGCATCCGGCAAGCCGAGCCATGATCGGAATGCGCGCAGGATGTCGCCGAGGCTCGTCCTTTCCGCAGAAACCAGATCGCACGTGAATCCGGCCGTTGGGACCGTGAGCGCGCGAACCACGGCCAGGGCGACGTCGTCAACCGAAACGACTTGGACGATGGCGTCGGGCCTTATGGCCGGGATGGCGAAAGGAAACGCCGCAAGGCCCCGCAGCAGGGCGCTTCCGCCATAGGCTGCCGGCGCGAGCACCATGCCGGGCCTGAGAATGATCCAGTCGAGATTCGTGGCCCGGAGCGCTGCTTCGGCCTCGTGCTTCGTGTGCTGGAAACGTCCCTCGCCGCGTTCGACGCCAACCGCCGAGATGTGTACGAACCGGCGCACACCATGCCGCTCGCAAGCGCGAGCTAACTCGGTCACGGCCCGGACGTGAACTGCTCGAAGGTCGTCGCGCGGGCTGTCCTGAAGTGCGCCCGCGCAGTTGACCACCGCGTCGATGCTGCCGAGGAGCGCCGCCGCCCATCGGTCGGCGGTCATGTCACGTAGGTCGGCGTCCACCCAGCGAACCTTTGGAAACCGACGCCTCGCGACTCTGGTCTCACGGCCAAGGCCGACGACCTCATGGCCTTCACCGAGGAGGCGAGCAGTCACATAGCCGCCCACCAGTCCGTAGGCCCCAATCACCAAGATGCGCATGGACTACTGCATAGCCTCACGGCGCCGATCTGAAAACAAATCCAATTCAACATTGCGGAGTGTCTGCAGTCGCATGCCTTCAAGATCCCGCCTCTCGATGTGACATCGACCTTATCGATTGTCCGACGAGACTGCTGACCGGCGCAGTCGGCGCTTCCGGCGTCGAATATAAAGAGGTCACGCACCGCGAGCTACGGTCCGTCGATTTGGGGGCAAGTGTTTGAAAACAATGGTGCCGCCTGCGTGACTCGAACACGCGACCCCGTCATTACGAATAAGCGGGTCTTCTGTTTCATGATGTTCCATGCATCATCATGCAACACGCCAACTATTTGTTTTTTCAAGACAATATTGGATTTTGGCTTGCCCGACCTTACTTTAGGTCACGGTTCCACTTGATCCCTAAGTGCACCCTAAAGAACAAAGGTGAGACGCCATGCGAAAATTTCGGAATCAGAGAGACGTCGATCGCCTAACCGGCGAGGCAGGAAAACAGCTCGATTTTCATCATGCGACAGAGCGCGGATTTGGCATCCGAGTTTCGTACGGAGGCCGCAAGACCTATTATGCGCGCTATCGCATCGAGGGTAGGCAACGGCGAGCTACGATTGGCCATGACCCGAGTACACCTTGGACGAGGCGCGGCGCCAGTGTCGCGCCATCCTCGCGGACGTCGATAAGGGAATAGACCCCGCCGCGGAGGCAATGAAGCAGCGGCGTTCGCCGCGATCTCAAATCTTTGAAATTGTTGTGCAGGATTACATTGAGAAACATGCGAAGCGACACAAGAAGTCTTGGAAAGAGACCGAGAGGACATTCGAGCGCTGTTTTCTTCCGCAGTGGCGGAAGTTTTCGATAAAGAGCATAGACAAGCAACTCGTTCGCGATGCCTTGGATGAGATCCTACAAAAGGGAAGGCCGAGCGCTGCAAATCAAGCGTTCGCCTGCCTCCGGGCATTCTTCTCGTGGGCGGTTGAGCACGATCGTTGCTCGGCCTCTCCCTGTTTAACGTTGAAAATGCCCGCCAAAGAACAAAGCCGTTCGCGTTTCCTGAAAAACCATGAAATTCGCGCCGTGTGGATTGCTTCAGAAAGGTTCTTAGAGCCCTTCGGGACGATCGTGAGGTTGCTCTTACTTACTGGGCAGCGTCGTAACGAGGTCGCTGGCATGCGAAGGAATGAAATCGACTTCGAGGATGCGACATGGACTATTCCGGCTTGGCGTACGAAATCAGCCCGTGAGCAATTAGTTCCCTTAACACCGCGCACCCTAGACCTGCTGCGAGCCATTCCAGACACCGGAGAATTGGTCTTTCCAGCTCGCGGTGCTGAAGGGCGAAGCGTTTCTGGCTTTTCCAAATGGAAAAGCCAACTAGACGAAGCCAGCGGTGTTAGCGATTGGGTACTGCACGACATTCGCAGGACTGTTGCCACTGGTTTGGCGAGACTTGGCACACCGCTCCATGTCATTCGCAAAATCCAGAATCACGCCGATGCGATCCCGGGAGTAGGAAAGGTCTATAACCAGCACGATTATTTGGATGAAGCCCGCGAGGCCCTGTTCAAATGGGAGCAGGAGCTAGCTTGGATTTGCGTCGAGAAGTACGAATCACAGCGCAACGCCGCATAAGAGACAAAAGCGGTCGGGAAAGTCTTGGATAAAACACCTCCTGAGTCTCCGCCGAAATTTAAGGCGGCATTATCCAAATAGGAAATCGAGGGCTCGCGTCCACTGAACGGAAGTCGTTGGCTCTATCCCATGACGCAAGGAATAACCCGCGTCTGCTCCGTCCCGCTGCAACACCGCCAAACGCGAACCCCGTTTCAAACTAACCGGTTGACGCCCCTCGTCTCTCGCCTTACCGTTTTTTCATGGTGGGGACCTGGAGAAAGAGCGACATTCGTGTCGCCTGTGCGGCATTAGCGCTGCTGGGCGTCGTGAACTTTGCTGCGCTTTTTCCGAACCATCTTATTTCCGAACTCAGGCACTTTCTCTTTGTCGCAGACTTCGGCAGCTTCGCCGATGTCATTTGCGAGAGCGGCAAATCCCGGTCTGAACAGCCGGGTGGAAAAACATCGAATTGTCCTTTCTGCAAAGGCCTCGCCGCGTTTCAACTAGCGATTACCGCGGCCTCGGTGACGGTCAATCCGCTAGCCTCGCTCGGGCAGAAAATTGAAGAGAGCGAAGCGGCAATCCTTGCGCTCGTCTTTCTCGTAAAAGCGCGCAGTCGCGGTCCGCCCGCCCACGCTCTATGACGATTTGGATTGTCCGCTTTTGCGAGTGATCCGCCACACCTCAATCAAATCATCCAAGAGCTGATCAGACGGCGTCCCATTCGCGCGCGCCGATCGCGGTCATGTGGGGAAATGCATTATGTATCGTACTCGGCGAAATCAGCTGCTTGGCGCAGCTGCGACGACAGTTGTTGTCTTGAGCAGCCACGGAAAAATAGCTGCTGCGCAGGAGGTTCCAAACACGACCACGATGCCACCGGTCGTCGTTCAGCAGGACCGTAAAAGCCAAGCATCCAAAAAAACAGATAAGAAAAAGATCCAGTCTTCCGCACCTTCGCAGGCGGATTTCGAAAATGCCGCGCCGGTAGCTCCCTCATCCACGCCGCTTGATGGACCACCGGCATCCGAGACCGCTGGCGTTGGAGCGAAGGGGCTCGCTGTGCCTCTCACGACCACCCGTCTTTCCGGACAGGCAATCCAATCGCAGCGGCCCAACACGAGCGACACGGCACAACTTCTTACACAAGTGCCGGGTGTCAGCGTCTACTCCTCGGGAGGGATTTCGAGCCTGCCGGCGATCAACGGCCTCAACGGCGACAGGGTCAAGGTGTTGGTCAACGGTATGGTCATCTCGCCAGCCTGCACCAATCAAATGAATCCGCCGCTGTCATATATCGATCCGTCTCAGGTCGCCTCTGCCGATGTAATTGCGGGCGTTACACCGGTAAGCAAAGGCGGCGACAGCCTTGGCGGGACGATCAACGTCGAGTCGCGCCCCCCGCAGTTTGCCGATCTTGGTGAAGGCGTCCGGACGTCGGGCAGTATTTCTGCCTTCTACCGCAGCAACGGCGACGGCATAGCGACGTCAGCGCATGCCGAAGCTGCTACGCAAAATATCAGTCTTGGTTATACGGGCGCGTGGGCGAAGGCCGACGATTATGCGCGAGGGGACGACGGCCCCATCGTCCGATCGACTCTCTATCAGGCCTATAATCATGCCCTGTCGTTGGGAATTAAGAACGGTGCCGACCTCTTCACGTTCCAAGGCGTCTATGCCTCGGTTCCCTACCAGGGGTTCGTCAACCAGCGCATGGATATGGTCGACAATGACGCGTGGCTTTTTAATGCGCGCTATCTCACGCACTTCGATTGGGGCACGCTCGACTTTCGCGCCTACTACCATCAGACAAAGCATCGGATGGATATGCTGGCGGATAAGTCCGGCGCGATGCCGATGAGCGTCGACGGAACGGACGCGGGTTATTCGGTAAAAGCCGAAATACCTTTGACGACTGTGGATGTTCTGCGCATCGGCAACGAATTCCATCGCCAAACGCTGAATGACTGGTGGCCGCCGGTCGCAGGCATGGAGCCGATGATGGGGCCCGACACGTTCGTCGACATCAATCACGGCACCCGCCAGCGCCTCGGAACCTTTGCAGAGTGGGAACATCGATGGGACCGCGCGTGGAGCACGCTAATTGGCGTTCGCAACGACATGGTCTGGATGAATACCGGCGACGTGACCGGATACAGCTCGATGTATGCGGATGACGCGGCGGCATTCAACGCACGGAACCATGCGCGCACCGACGCCAACTTTGATGTTACGGCGCTCACCCGCTATGAGCCATCGGCCAACGAGACATACGAAATCGGCTACGCGCGAAAAACCCGCTCGCCAAACCTCTACGAACGGTATGCCTGGAGCACGGGAGCCATGGCCGCAGATATGATCGGCTGGTATGGCGATGCCAACGGCTACGTCGGCAATCTCGATCTCAAACCGGAGATTGGAAATACAGTGAGCTTTACGGCTGGCTGGCATGATAGTACCCGCCGTACGTGGGAGATCAAGGTCACGCCGTATTACACCTACGTGCGGGACTATATCGATGCGAACTTCCTGAAGTCGCAGTCCAGCATGGGTGGCGGCATGGACATGGGCGGGATGGGCACGATGGATATGCCGTCATCCGAGTTCGTGACCCTTCAGTTTGCCAATCATGCCGCGCGGCTCTACGGTGTCAACGTTTCGGGAAGTCTCAATCTTTGGGAAAGCCCTGTATACGGCCAGTTCGGCCTCTCCGGCATCATCGGCTATGTCAACGGCGAGAACCTTGATACGGGCGACACGCTGTATCACATGATGCCGCTCAACGCGCAGCTGACGCTCAATCATCGGCTTGGCAACTGGTCGAATGTGGTGCAGCTGACGATGGTTAGTACCAAGGACGACGTCAACGGATTGCGCCATGAACCGACCACGCCCGGCTACGCGCTTGTCGATTTGCGATCCAGCTATCAATTGCAGAACGTGCGCTTTGACTTCGGCATCACGAACCTATTCGACAAGCTCTATTACCCGCCGCTCGGCGGTGTCGACTGGGCAGACTATGCGGCTGCCGGAGCAGATGGACTGATATCGCCTGTTCCCGGCCAGGGACGTTCGTTCAACGCGGGCGTGACCGTTACGTTTTAAAACACGGTCGAAGCGTGGCCGAAGGGGAAATTCTTGTCGGCCACGCACCAATCCTATCGCGACTTGAGCTCTACAGGGAATCGCTGCGTTGAAAACGCAAGCGAGTTGGGGGGGTGTACATTTAGGAATAACTGACGTCGGTAGACGCTACGGCCAATGTGTGAGCGGGGAGCCCCCTTGTACCGATTGAAGGAACAGATTGGGGCAACGCGACTCACATCGTTGTTGTGGATCGCTATGGCGTTTTGCGCGTGCTTGCTCGCCTTGAGTGCACCGGCGGACGCCCATCATCAGCGGAAAAGCCAAAACAACTCGGGCCTTTCAATTCCCAATCTGACGCATGGGCAGTTGCGAGTGATGGCAGAGTACCGGAGTGCGATCCTCCAATTAGGCAGCCGGCAGATCAGTCCAGATCTCAAGATCTCGAACATTGCAGAATTTCGTCAACCTGCAGTTCACTTATTGCCTATGGGGATTAGTGCCCGGAAGTCTCACGAACGAAAGCAACCCCTTCAACGATTGCTCACATGCGTATCTCGCGGCGACCAAAGCCCTACTCGATCGGCTGCAGCGCAAATCCGATAATCCGGCGGCCGCTCGCGAATTGGCAATGCGAATTGATACGGACATGCTTCGTGCTCAATCCGCGCTCGAAATCTGCATGCACAGCGTAGAACCGTTCAACACCGCCGAAATCATCATGCCTGAGTGGGCCGGGGTCGTGTTCAATCCCTTCGTTCTACTAGTTTACGCCATTTGCCTAGCGGCGGTGGCGGCCCTGTTCGCCGTTGAATTTTGGCCCCGAAAACCCAAGAAAGCAGTCTGATCGATTGGCCTTGCGGGCACCCACCTTGTTGACGCCTACTGCCTATTCTTCGAATTTTGCGATCCTGTATCCTCCCGGGTATTGCTCCGCCCTCGCGGAAATGCGCTAGTGACAGTCATGAAGCGAGCCAGAGCCCGTCGGATTAGGCAGGTTGTGAGCGCCCTTGCGATTTTGGGCGCGATTCTCAATGCCTGGGTTCTGACTGTTCACATTACATCTGTCGCCGTGACACAGCTTGAACCGAGCGGCGGCAACATCGTCATCTGCCATAAAGGCAGCCTCAAATACCTCGCGGACGAGGGCACGCCGGGCGAGAAACCGGAACCCCAGAAAAGCTGCCCAATCTGCTCCGGTTTGGCCAGCCTCGACATCGGTATTGCAAGCGAGCCGTCGCTGCATGTAGCGCCGGTGGCGCTCGGCCACATTCAAATCGGCAGCACGAGTACCGAACTCGTGGCGGATCATCGTCCGGAGCAAATCTTAAACCGAGGTCCCCCTCTCCTCGTCTGATTGTAGCCCGCGCTTTAGATCAGTCGTTTAAACAGGAGAGTGGTTCCATGGCTCGCATATCCATGCGGGCGGTCGCGGTTGCGACTGTCATCGCCTGTCTACCCATATCCCACGCATCAGCGCATTGCTTCGTGGGCAACCGATTTTTCCCAGCAACACTCAATGTTGACGACCCGTGTGTTGCCGATGAACTGTCCCTACCGACGGTCGCCGCATTCCGCAATGGAGATGATCCGTCCGCACGCGAAGTCGACATTTCGGCTGAAATCTCGAAAAGAATAACCGAAAACTTCGGCATCTCCGTGGGTGACACATGGATACATCTCAAAGAGCGCGGCGGCGCCACGGCGAGCGGATTCGACAATCTTGAAACGAGCTTCAAATTTCAGTTTGTGACCGATCCTACCGATGAGTTCGTCATGTCGGCCGCTCTCGACGTTGATTGGGGAGGCACCGGCAGCAGCGCAATCGGCGCCGAACCCTTCACAACTTTCGCGCCAGCGCTCTTTGTCGGCAAAGGCTTCGGATTCCTTCCTGAGGAGTTGAAATACCTGAAGCCGCTCGCGATCACTGGCCAAGTTGGCTACGCGATTCCGACTGAATCAACGACGATCGATGACGGCGAGACGACGTTCAACCCACGCTCCATCGCCTGGGGCGGATCGCTTCAATACAGCATGCCCTATTTGAAATCGGCCGTCGAAGACGCCGGCTTACCGGATTTCATCAACCGTCTGATCCCCCTCGTGGAGTGGAACTTGTCAACGGAAACCGGCCGTTTCGCGGAAGGAGAACGGACGACGGGCACCTTAAATCCTGGGATCATTTACGTGGGTGATAAGTTTCAGATCAGCGGCGAAGCAATCATTCCGGTCAATCGCGCAAGCGGAGATGCCGCCGGCGGAATAGGCCAGCTCCACTTCTATCTCGATGATATTTTCCCGAAGACTTACGGGCAGCCGCTCTTTGCTGCCTCGAACCAATAAGGAGTCACCGATGAAAATCTCCAATCACGCCGTCCTCGCCGTGCTCACTTTGTCGGCCGCGATCTTTTCCTCAGGAGCGGAAGCTCACGCACGCCTTGATAGTGCGAGCCCCGCTGTGGGTAGCACGGTCGGTTCCTCTCCGAGCCAAGTCGATCTCCATTTTACCGAGGCGCTTGAACCGAAGTTCAGCGGAGCAACAGTGCATGCCGCCTCGGGAGCCCGTGTAGACACCGGCAGCAGCGCATCGGGATCAACTATTCATGTCGGCGTCAAAAGTCTCGGACCGGGATCGTACACTGTGAATTGGCATGCATTGTCGGTCGATACGCACAAAACCCAAGGTAGCTTTTCTTTCCACGTCGGTAGATGATCTGAGGCCCAGGTGGACGCAACGCTCATCTTTTGGCGCGTGCTGCATTTCGCGGCGACCGCCCAGGCCGTGGGCGTTGTCTTTTTTGCTTCCCTCGTTCTTCGAGGGTTAGAACGGCAATACCCGTTACGACAACTAAGCTCGTTATTCTGGATCAGCATGGCGGTCGCGTTGGCTTCGGGAGCAGCGTGGTTCTGCGCTGTCACCAGCGCGATTGCTGACGCCCCTTGGACGACGGCAATCGCCGACGGAACGGCTGGGACGCTGCTAGCAGATACCCAATTCGGCCGGGTATGGCTTTTTCGATTTGCGGCTGGCGTATTGCTTACGGCTGTGACGCTTCTTTGGAAAGCTGAAAGCCGCGAAGCACTTATAGCGCGGAATTTGCAGTCAATCCTATTCATCGGCGGCTTGGCATTCGCGGGTCATGCCGGAAGCACGCCACGCCCGAAGGGAGAGGTGCATCTTGCCTCCGACCTCCTGCATCTCATTGCGGTCGGCGCCTGGGTTGGAGGTCTGCTGCCTTTCGCGCTTTGCCTACAAGCGCCTCCCAAAGAAGCCTCCCCACATTCAGTCGACGTCATCCGAGAAATAACTCGTCGATTTTCCAATCTCGGAGTTGCTGCTGTTCTGGTCATCGCAGCGACGGGGCTCGTCAATACCTGGAACCTCGTCGGAAGCGTCGAACTTCTCAAAACTACCGAATACGGCAGGCTGCTCTTGATCAAGATCGCGGTTTTTCTTTCGATGGTGATCGTGGCTGCTATCAACCGGTTCGCTCTTGCGCCGAACCTCACCGAGCCGCAAACGATCCAGGCCATTCGCCGCAACGCGCTCATCGAAACAGCGTTCGGGTTGATTATTTTATCAATTGTCGCGGCATTGGGGACGATGCCGCCGGCACTAATGGATCACTCGGCGATGCATCACTCATAAGTTTAGATTTTGGAGGAAAGAATGAAACAGCTGCTCGTGGCTTTTACGGCGCTCATCGCAACCACGGTGTTCGTCGCTGCTCACCAGTTCGAGAAGAGCGGCTTGCTTATTGTCCATCCATGGACACGAGCAACGCCCGAGGGCGCGACCGTCGGCGCCGGCTATCTAACCATCACCAACAACGGCAAGGAAACCGACAGGCTGACCGGCGGCGCATTCGAGGGCGCCGACCACGTTGAGATTCACGAGATGAAAATGGACGGCGATAAGATGACGATGCGTCAATTCAAGGATGGTGTCGAAATCCAGCCGGGCGCCACGGTGAAGTTCAATCCGGGCTCGTACCACATGATGTTGATGGGCCTAAAAAAGCCGATTGCCAAGGGACCCAATATCAAAGGGTCTTTGACCTTCGAAAAGGCTGGCAGCGTCGACATCGATTACAAGGTCGAGAATATCGGTGCCATGGACAGCTCCGATGCCGACACCGGCAAGGGCGATATGAAGATGGACGATTCCAAAATGATGCATGACCACATGCAATAGCGCGGGGCTCCCGGCTCACGGGAACCGACGCCATGACGATCAGCCCCGCTAGGAGCGTCGAGGCGCATCCGCGAGGCGCGTGGCCGATCGGCGCGATGCAGATGCACAAGGATCAGAGATAGCTTCGCGCGATGGCTCACCTCCCTATGAATTGCATTGAAACAAAGGTGACCCAGGTCATGGACTCTGGTCGCTACACCTGCTGATCTATCCGTGCACCATGGAGAAAGAGTATAACTCAATTGACTCGTCTTATTTCAATGTCGGAAGCGGCGCTTTTAACGTCTCTCTCCCGAAGTCAAATTTATCGGCTCGAACTGGCCGATAAATTTCCACGCAAGGTGCAAATTGGAAATGGCCGCGTCGGCTATCTGCTTCAAGAAGTTGAAGCAGATATCGATAGTCTACCGCGAGTTCCGAGTCGTCCAACCAAAAGCAGCAAGGGCCGGATAAACTCAATTGATCGTTCACCGGTGAACGGAGGACGGTCATGAAAAAACTGAAGAAAACCGTCGATGAGTGGACGTTGGAAATCAGAGCAGCGTCAACCGTCGCAATCAAGTCAAACCTTCAGCTAGCCAAAGTCGTTGCAGCGAGCGTTGCAGAGCATGCCGGCGAGGAAAGTCTTGTTGCGTTGGCGGAAAAATCGCAGACGGAGCTTCACAAGTTCAAGAAGCTTTGTTCGATTGGGGCATGCAACTGGCTTATGGATTTTGATCCAAGTCAGCTGCCCCGCGGTTATGGGCAGAGGTTTTGTTCGCCAAGTGAAGCGAGTTTGACTCGTAGGCAACAGCACCGGATAGCAAATCGACGGCCTGGATGAGCCTGCTATTCTCCGACCGGACGTACTTCACCGTATGGAAAGGGTCCGAGCGCTGCTTGAAGTGGGAGTAGCTCTTGTTGTTGAGCATGGACCTCAATGCGGGATCGGGGCCTTCCCGGCCGTCGGGCGAGTCGATGAAAACGTGGAAAACGGAGGTCATCCCGAAGTTGGCCGCGAACTGAAAAATCAGCGGGAAGATGAACCGCGCGAGCTGCTCGTCCTTATCTATGCCGGGATTGATGTCGCGGCTGACCTTCGCGCTTTCGAGCATGAGCGTGATAACGCATCTTGTACGGCTTGACCTGGGTGTAACGTATGAGCTTTACGCCAACCTCCTGATAGAGTGGCAGGAGATGGTTCTTAAGCTCCGTCCAATGAATCTCTTTGTCGGCTCTTTGACCGTGTGAGACGACAGCGGCGCTCATCATGTCGCTTATTTCGCGGGCGGAGTCCTTACGCGAGAACAGCGCTCCTGCACCCATGAACGTCGAGCTTTTGCTCGTCTCGTCGATGTAGATGTGAAATTCCCTATTGTCGGCAGCGGTCATGACGGCCTCGTCGGTTCGTGCCGTTATCAAACCATGAACAAAGGTCAGAGTAGGGGGAAGAACCGGCGGCATTACTCCGGGGCCGTCCGCGCGGCACGAAAGTGAGCCTGAGGTTCGATACTGCGATCCCGCATAACGGCTCACTTGCCTCTGAACGTTTTTCTGTGGCGCGCTGAGATGGTATGAGCGCAAAACAAGACCGTGGCGACCGTGACCTAATCGCGCCCTAAAGCCCAATAGAGGAGACGCCAATCCATCGATTTGAGGGATAAGTGATTGAAAACAATGGTGCCGCTTGCGTGACTCGAACACGCGACCCCGTCATTACGAATGACGTGCTCTACCGGCTGAGCTAAAGCGGCATACAATCGACAAAGCCGGTTTGATGCTTGTCGATATCCTGTGCACGAAATTGCTTCGGCACGCTCTAAGCACAGAATGCGCCGTGATCCTTGGTGCCCGGCAAATTAGGCCGGGTGAACCTCGGAAGTCGGCGCATCGCGCATCGAGTTCGAGCGTCCTAGCGCACCAACTCCAACATCGCAAGATGCAAACGATGTCGCCGGGAAAGACAGGCCCGCGGAGCCCTAATCTGCTGTTCTGAAAGCGGCTTATTGCGGCAATGCCGGCAAAAACGCCGCACGGAGGGCACGGGAACGGACCGGTTCTGGCCGACTGGTCATCCGGCTTGAGTGTGTCCCAAGATAGCGCCTCGATCGCGAACCGGACCACATGGCAACCGTATCGAACTTCGCGCGGGGCTGAGCCCCCGTCGGACGTCGCGCGAATCGCTGTCGGCGGTTGTTGCCTTTCGTCCACTCGTCCATCCGCCAGACAGGCGTTTTGAACGCTCTCGACGTTGGCTCCACAACCAATGCACAGAAATGTTGCGCGTGGACCGCAGTTTGAGTTGTAGACGGATCAATCCCGAGGCACCCCTTAGCCCCAGTGTTTAGTGGTATTTATCGGCGTGAGGGATTTCTAGTCATGGTGAAAGTCTTTGGTATTGCAGCAATCGCAGTGATTTTTACCGGGGGAACGGCAGTCGCCCAACCCGGCCAATTCGAAGGTTTCTACATCGGCGGCATTGCAAGCGCAGTTTTCGACAGTCCAAGTGCCACCCTCTTTGACGACCACGTTGGCGGAGATCCGCCGCTTCATTCCGGCAGCAGAGACCATCCGACGTACGGCGTGAAGGGTGGGTACAATTTCCAGTTCGACCGATACGTCGTTGGTGTCGAGGGCGATTGGCAGTGGGGATCGGGCAAAAACGAAACCTCCATTCTGGACGATGGCGGCCCGGGCATCGATAGCGCCAGCGCCCGGCTTGACAGTCTCGGCACCGTTCGCGGACGCTTAGGCTACGCAATCTTCGACAACATGATGGTTTTCGGCACCGCGGGCATCGGCTGGGGCAATGCCGACTACTCCTTTCGAGATGCCGACGAGATCGCGGGAAGCATCAAATTCCACTCTAACGATATGGGAGCGGTCTACGGCGGCGGCTTCGAATTGCTCTTCGCCTACAACATCGTCCTGACCGCCGAGTATCTGCATTTCGATTTCAACAAGGACAGGTTCATCGTCGATGTTCCCGCACTCAACGGCGGATCGGACATCGCGACGAGCCTCGGCCCGATCGACACGCTGCGCATCGCAATCAGTTACAAGTTTGGCGGGTACAGCAACGAGTGGGAACCCGAACCCTACCCACTCAAGTAACTTGCGCCGCCCAAAGCGCGGCAAGCAGATACCGGCCGTAGCTCGCAATGATCTGCGAGCTCGGCCAAACCAGGCGGCCGATAGGCCGCCTAGCCTCGTCGTTAGTTGACCGTACGAAAGTTTCGACGCGCCACGGGCTGTTCGAGTTCTGGCTCGATGGGATCCGTTCCCGGATCGTCCGGCGCTCGAGGCGCGACATAGACCTGCGGTTCGGGCTTCGCGACCGGAGCCCGATCCGGAGCTGTCACCCGCCGGGCTGCATTGATCGTGTCGTCGGCAGCGGGCAGAGGCCGAGCGACACCATTGACTGACGCTTCTGGAAACTGAGCTTTCGGCTCGCCTCCGGCTCCGTTTGGCTTGACCGTAACGGTGACGGGTTCAGCCTCGACGATATCATCCTGAGAAAGTTTGCTTTCCACATCATCCGGATTGTCGGAGCGTCCGGTATCGGAACGCTCGGCATCGTCCTTCGTCGCAACCGGCGCGATCGCGATAAGCTCGTCGATCTTGCTCGCGAGAATTTCGCTTCCCTTGCCATCGGTCGTCTCAACCGGCACGCGCCACTGGAAGGCATCGAGACGGCCATCGACCGGCGATGTCGGCTCCCAGTGATTGGAAATGACGCCGTCTGCCATCCAGGCCGGATCGCGAGCCGCGTTCATCGCCCGCGCCAGCCATTCGCGAACGCGGCCCTTCTCGCCGTTCTCGCCAGCTTCGATGCGCGCCATCAGCATAGCGACGCGCTGCGTGAGGCGATCGGCAAGAAGCGGCTCGAGAGCCCGGCGGGCTTCGTCGTACAGCCGCGCTTCCGTCGCCGTGGTGGCAACGGCAATTGGGCTTTCGATCGAATGCGGATTGAGGGCCGCAAGCTGGCGCACACGGTCGAGACGATCGCGCGTGCTGTCGCCGATACGGGCGTAGGCGTAAGTCGCTGCCAGATCCGGATGCGGAGATTTGGTCCACGTCTTCTGAAGCACCTTCGCAGCCTTGGCGGTATTGCCACGCGACGCAAGGATACGCCCGGCAATGACCGCCGCAGGTACGAGATCCGGTGCGAGCCCGTGCGCTTCGAGCGACCAAGCGAGCGCCTTGTCCGGCGCATCGTCTTCGATGGCGACAGCCTTCGCCGTCAAGAGAACGGCGCGCTTGCGATCGGCGACGGCCTTCGTGATGTGGCCACTCTTCTTGGCGTGATCGAGCGTTGACAGTGCGCCCGACCAATCCTTCTGCTTGCACTGCTGTTCGAAGAGCGCCGTCGACGACCATCCGAGCTTTGGATTGGCCTTGAGCGCCCGATCGGCAAATTGCCGGGCCGCTTCGCCTGCGCCCTCGCGCTGTGCTTCGAGGAAAAGCCCACGAAGGCCGAGCTGCTCCGTTTCGGGCGATGCGAGCATTGCTTCGTAGATGCGACGTGCCGCGGCGCGATCGCCAGCAAGTTCGGCGGACTGCGCACGCAAAAGGTGCGTCAACGGCTCGTGCGGCAATGTCTTGCGCGCCTGCAGCGCATAGCGCGAAGCCAGCGCACTGTCGCCCGCTCCGATCGCAATCAAACCGCCGGAAAGAGCATCGAGCCCCTTCTTCTGTCGTTGCCGCAGCAAACGATGGCCGATGGCAGCCGGACTATTCCAAAGCGCGCGAAAGATGGACCACAAGAACACGAGCGTCGCCACGGTCGCCGCCAGGATAACGACCGCGCGGAAAACCGACGTCTCGATATCATAGCCCTGCCAGGCGATCTGCAGCGTTCCGGGCCGGTCGGCAAGCCAGGCAAGGCCGGACGCGATGAGAGCGATCGTGACCAAATAGACGACGAGGCGCACCATGACGCAAACCCCTTGAATGATTAAGGCGACTTCGACGTCGGCTGAGAGCCGGTCGCAATAGATGACTTCAGTTGAGCTTCGAGGTTGGCAAGCGCGGTATCCACGCTGACGCGCGCGGAAACCTTATCGAGGAAGGGTCGCGCCGCATCCTGCGCTTTTGGCGAAAGATCCTTGGCAGCCTCGAGCACATCCGGCAGACGCCCGTCGTTCAACGCGACCTGCATACGCCCGACAGTCGCTTCTGTGCTCTTGTCTTCAGGTTTGAGATCGACGCGACGGACGCGGACGATTGATTTTGCGCCGGCCCAGAGGCGATCGACGACACCCGCATTATCAGGCTCGGCGTCGGCATCGATGGCGCGATCGGCGGCAGACCTGAAATCCTTGTTGAGTTCCGCGAGAGATGGAACACCGGTTTCCTTCAAAGCCTCGAGAGCCGATAGATCGATGGTATTGCCCGCGACTTTCTTGACGTCCGCGAGCTGGCTCGCAAAGTTCTGCCCGCTATCGAGCGCACGCCGCAAATTCTGCAGCTCGAGTGCGAGCACCACGCGCTCAGCACTTTCCTTCCGAACGGCATCTCCCTGCACGACATCCTGCACGCTCTTCTCCAGAGCGGCCGTACGATCGGTGAGAGGCTGAACAGCAGCCGTGATATCTGCCGGCTTGGCGGCAGCCGTTTTCAATCCATCGAGCGCAGTTTTGAGGCTCTGCGTCTCGTCTTGAGCAATCTTGAGATCGGCTGCGATGTGATCGTTCGCGGTTTTCACCGCCGCGATTTCAGCTTCGATACGCACGCCGTCGGTCTTCAAACCGGCGACATCCTTATCTATCCGCTGCGTTCCAGCCCGCGCGGCTTCGCTGGCTTCCGTTGCCGCTTGCACGCGTCCCTCGACGTCTTTGGCGACGCTGACGCGCAACGCCGTAAGCTGCGTCGCAAGGCTGGTTTCGAGATCGGAGACTTTACCGGTCAGCCCCGCGAGTTGTTCGATGCGGTTGGCATTGGGATCGTTGACGCCCGCATCCGCCAGCGCCTTGAACTTATCTTCGACTTTGCCAATACGCTCGATGAGCTGTGGCGAGCCCGCATCCGACGCCGCCGACGCGAGCGCCGCCTTCGTTTCCGCAACGAGGCGATTCTGGCTTTCCGTGATAGCCGGGATTTTCTTCGTCGCCGTCTCGAGATCTGAGAGACGGAATTCGATGCTGCTCAAATCCGGCGCGGGCGCAGCGATGCTTTGTTTTTTCTCGACGGCCGCCAAGCGCTCCGAAAGCGCGGCAGTTTCATCGTTGGAACCGCGCAGCCCCAGCTGAGGAAGCGCCCATTGATAAGCTGAGAGCGCGAGAACGCCGCCCGCAACGCCGGCCGCAAGGTGGCTGAAAAACCCGCCACCCTTCCGGACGGCGATCTCGTCATCGCTGTCCCGAGCACGGCTGGAAGCCGAAGAAGCCGACGACGTGGCTTCCGCTTTCGCGTTGTCCTTCTTCAGGAACTCCGGCATCGCGTCGGCCTTGGCATCGGCCTGCGATTGAGCGGCACTCGCCTTCTGAGCATCAGATGGCTTTTCTGCATACGATCGTGCCGCCGCCGGAAGGGGCACACCGGTCGCCGAAGCCTTTGCCCCGGCCGACGAAGCCCCAACCTTCACCGGGGTAATCTCAACCTCGGTCGCCTTGAGGTCGAGCGTCGCGTAAGGCCGCTTGCTACCTGATCCTGCACTCGATTTGTCGTCTGCCATTGAAGCTTTAGCCTCCACACGGAACTCGCGTAACGCCACCTGATCCCGCTTCGTAGTCGGGCATTCAAGCCAAAATTTTGTCAGGTTGAGATGGCTCAGTTGCCGGGACATCTAACCGGCGATACGCGCTTATTACTCCGCTTTCGAATTTGCCGCGAGACGTTTTACGAGCGCAATCATTTCTTCGAGATTAGGATGTAAAGCCACCCGAACCTTAAAGTCTTTTTCCGATCGACCCAAGGCCTCGACGACGCGATCCGAAAGACAGAGATGGGTTACGCCGGAAAGTTGTACCGGCGGCGATAACGCCCCGACGAGCCTCGCCCAGGTCTTGGCAGTGCGCGGCGACATCAGTGTTACCGCATTGATATCGCCGTTTTGGAGCGCATCGATCACCGGCTTATCCAACGCTTCAGCCGCAACTGATCGATAGGCGTTCACGGCCTTGACCTTGATGCCGGCTTCCCCCAGCGCGCCCTCGACATCGAATGCAACAACGTCACCGCGAAGATACACTGGGCGTTCACCCAGCCCCGCCCGCCGCGAAGTGAGTATGGGCACGAGCTCCGACCCGGTTCCCGGACCTTCGACGACCTTCGTGAAACCTATGCTCCGCGCGACTGCGCCCGTACCGGGCCCGACCGCAAAGAGCGGCAAGTCGATCAGCGCTCCCAACGCGGGCGTCAACGCACTGCGGCTCGTCGCGATCAGCGAAGTCGCATCGCGGAGCGCGTCAGCCGGTATGTCGTTCGGCACGATGTCGATGAGCGGCGCGAGCGTGACCCGCCAGCCCAGCGCTTCGATGCTTGATTTGAGAGGCTCGGCATCGCCCGCTGGTCGCGTAACTATGACGTGCATCAGACTTTCGACCGGATAAGAAGCGCGGGGTCCGCCTCAGACAGGATTTCATCGGCCGCTGCAAGGCCAAGATCGGAAGCCTCTTCCGGCGCGCCGGTTCTAGAAACGTCGTAGACCTGCCGGCCATCGGGCGTAAGAATCTGCCCGCGGAAGAGCATGATGCCATCGGCGATCGTCGCGTGACCGGCGATGGGCGTCCTGCAAGAACCTTCGAGGCGAGCAAGAAATGTCCGCTCGGCGGTAACCGCCGAGGCGGTCATTGGATCGTTCAACGCCGCAATGAGCGCGGCGGTAGCTTCGTCACCTTCGCGAACTTCAAGCCCGATTGCCGCCTGCGCCACCGCAGGCAACATCACATCCGTTGAAACCGGCGCCGTGATCCGGTCCTCCATGCCAAGTCTCTTCAAGCCGGCCACCGCGAGAAACGTCGCCTCGGCTTGGCCCTCCTCGAGCTTGCGAAGCCGCGTCTGCACATTGCCGCGAAATTCGACGACGCGAAGGTCGGGCCGGGCATTAAGAACTTGCGCCTTCCGCCGCAACGACGACGTTCCGACGACCGCATTGAGAGGAAGTGCGCTGAGATCGGCATGCCTCAACGAAATGAAAGCGTCGCGCGGATCTTCGCGCGGCAGCACACCGCCGATGACCAGCCCATCGGGAAGCACCGTCTGCATGTCTTTCATCGAATGGACGCCGACATCCACGTCGTTCGAGAAAAGCGCCTCTTCGATTTCTTTGGTAAAGAGCCCCTTGCCGCCGATTTCGGCCAACGGCCGGTCGAGCACACGGTCGCCCGTCGTCTTGATGACGTGGATCGTGACGGCGCCTTCCGGCAGGCCATGCGCGGCGGTAAGGCGCGCCTGCACTTCGTGTGCCTGGGCCAGGGCTAGAGGCGAGCCTCTAGTCCCGATGCGTATGCGGGTCGCTTGCAAAAAGGTTTCTCCGGATGCTAGGCGGGGCACTCGTACCCGGGTGCTGGGATGAGTGCCGGTATTCGGGCGATACTAATGCTCCAAAGGCGCGCGAATTCCAACCTCGCGGCGGCAAGTTCCAGATCATATGGTCCAGCTTACCGAATTTGCTCCCTCTGCCCTGCTCGTGCTGGGCATAGAGACGAGCTGCGACGAGACCGCCGCCGCGGTCGTCGCGCGCGATGCGGAAGGCACTGGCCGCATCCTATCTAATGTAGTTCTTTCCCAATTCGACAGCCACGCCATCTATGGCGGCGTCGTACCGGAAATAGCGGCCCGCGCGCACACCGAATGCCTTGATCTCCTCGTTCAGAAAGCCCTGGACGAAGCGGGCGTTTCCCTCGGAGATCTTTCCGCCGTCGCGGCGTCGGCTGGGCCGGGCCTCATCGGCGGCCTGATCGTCGGCGCGACCAGCGGCAAAGCCCTGGCGCTCGCCACCGGTATACCCTTTCTCGCCATCAACCATCTCGAGGCCCATGCACTGACGGCCGGCCTGACCGACGCCATCCGCCCTCCGTACTTGATGCTTTTGGTGTCGGGCGGACATACGCAGGTCCTATGGGTCGAGGGCGTCGGCCGTTACCGTCGGCTCGCGACGACGATCGACGATGCGCTCGGCGAGGCTTTCGACAAAACGGCTAAGTTGCTGGGCCTCCCCATGCCCGGAGGTCCGTCCGTCGAAAAAGCAGCTCTGAACGGCGATCCGCGACGCTTCAATCTGCCCCGCCCGATGATCGGACGCGAAGACCCGCATTTCTCGTTCGCCGGGCTCAAGACGGCGGTCCGCCATGCCGCCGCAAAAATCTCACCCCTGTCCGAACAGGATATTGCCGACCTCTGCGCATCGTTCCAGGCAGCCGTTTGTGACAGCGTCGCCGACCGGGTGAGATCGGCGATACGTTCCGTCCTTCTGCTGTTGCCCGAGGGAACGCCGCGAAACTTCGTTGCCGCAGGCGGCGTCGCAGCCAACAAGGCGTTGAGATCGACGCTCGTCGAGATTTCGGACGAATTCGGCTTCGCCTTCCGCGCGCCGCCTCTCGAACTCTGCACCGACAACGGCGCGATGATTGCGTGGGCCGGAGCGGAACGCCTGGCGCTTGGGCTCGTCGACGGGCTAGACTCGCCCGTAAAGCCGCGCTGGCCGCTTGATCCCGATGCGGCGAAAGCAGCGGGAGCCGGCGTAAAAGCCTAGCGGCAGCGGTCGTCAGAATTGCGTGCTAAGCTGAAGCGGATTTGATCTCGGGGGCACGCTTGCAAATAAATTCGGTGAGCATTGTCGGCGGCGGCGCGTGGGGCACGGCGCTGGCACAGACGTTGGCGCATGGCGGCATCAAAGTTACGCTTTGGGCGCGCGAGCCCGAAGTCGTCGATGACATCAACGAGAGGCACGTCAATCGAACCTTCCTCTCCGGCGTGAGCCTCAATCCCGCGATCCGCGCGACGACTGACCTTTCAGCGGTAGCCAGGGCCGACGCTCTTCTCGCCGTCGTCCCCGCCCAGCATCTGCGTGGCGTGATGGGTAAGCTCGCCAAGCAACTGGCTCAAAACACGCCGGTCATCATTTGCGCGAAGGGTATCGAACAGACGACCGGCCGCTTTATGGGAGACGTCCTTGAAGAAGCCGCACCACAAGTACTCCGCGCGGTACTGTCGGGACCGAGCTTCGCTGCCGACGTCGCACGTGGCTTGCCCTCTGCGCTGACACTCGCATGCCGTAACGAAACGACCGGGCGCGCGCTGACGGCCGCGCTCTCCTCGCGGCAAATGCGTCTCTATTGGTCGAGCGACGTGCTCGGCGCGGAACTCGGCGGCGCGGTGAAAAACGTCCTCGCGATCGCGGCGGGCATCGTCGAGGGCCGCGGCCTCGGAGCGAGCGCTCACGCAGCGATCGTCACTCGCGGCTTCGCCGAACTTCGCCGCTTCGGCGAAGCGATGGGCGCGCGACCGGAAACGCTTCTCGGTCTTTCCGGGCTCGGTGATCTCATCCTGACCTGCGGCAGCGCCCAGTCGCGCAACATGTCTCTCGGACGCGCTCTTGGCGAAGGCCGCAGCCTCGGCGAGTTCCTCGGTGCGAGGGTATCCGTGGCGGAAGGCGTCTACACCTGCGCGGCACTTGTCCGCCTCGCGCACGAGAAAGGTGTCGAGATGCCGATCGCCGAAGCCGTGCACGGGATCATCGAAGGCCGGCTTCTCGTTGATGAAGCGATCACGGCATTGATGCAGCGGCCGTTGAAGGCGGAAGACTGATCAGACCCGCGCCGGCTTCCAAATCGTCTGCGACGTTTTGCAACGAGCGCACGATATACGTCCGCGCAAGGGCCCGATGATCCGCCATTGGCCGCTCTTGCGGGGCCGATGAGTATTTCGACTATTTCGAACGCGAGTGCTCACCCGCAGACTGCCTTTACCGAATATCAAGGCATTGCTGACATAACGATCAAACAGATTGGCAACGCGATCCAGAGAGGTCGCAAGCCCGCCGCTCGACAGAGCCGCCAAAGTTTCGTGTCGCGTCTAAAACCCCATGCTTTCCGAGCATGGGGTTTTTGCTTTTGTAGGCATTCGCTTGAGCAGCCCGTCATTTCGGGCTAGCACGATGCCCCCTACGCAAAGGCCAAGCCCATGACCGCCTTCTGGCTCTTGAAATCCGAACCCGATGTCTTCTCGTGGAACGATCTCGTTTCCCGCGGACCGAAAGGCGAAGCGTGGGACGGCGTTCGCAACTATCAGGCTCGCAACAACATGCGGGCAATGAAAGTTGGCGATCTCGGATTTTTCTATCACTCGAACGAGGGCAAGGAGATCGTCGGCATCTTGCGCGTCATATCGCCCGCGCATCCCGAAGCGAAAGACGATACCGGCAAGTGGGAATGCGTCGACGTTGCAGCGGTCAAGCCGGTGCCGAAGCCTGTCGGCCTTGACGCCGTCAAAGCAAATCCCAAGCTTTCCGCCATGGTGCTCGTCAACAATTCACGGCTCTCGGTACAACCTGTGTCCGCCGAGGAATGGAAGGAAATCTGCAAAATGGGCGGTGTCGATCTAAAGACGCTCAAGGGCTCATGACGGACCGGCTCGATCCCGCTGATCCTCGAAGCGCCAAACGGTTCATCGTCGAAAATACGAAGCCAATCGCACCACCCCTGGTCCCCGAGATCACGTTGCGGCTTGCGGAAGAGTCGTTGCCGATTTGGCAAAAGACCGAGGACGAACTCGGCGAGCTTAACGTTCCCCCGCCTTTTTGGGCATTTGCCTGGGCTGGAGGCCAAGCGGTCAGCCGATACCTGCTCGATCATCCTGAGATTTGCCGCGGCCGGACCGTTCTCGACATCGGCGCGGGCTCCGGAATTTCTGCAATTGCGGCCGCCAAGACGGGCGCCGCCCGGGTCCTCGCCGCCGATATCGACGGCTTGGCCATCGCCGCCTGCGCCATAAACGCCGAGGCCAACGCTACCTCAATCGAGACCACCGATGCCGATCTGCTTGAGGGAGAACCGCCAGCCGACAGCGTTGTCATCGTCGGCGACCTCTTTTATGAGCGCCAACTGGCCGGCCGCGTCGTCGAATACATCGACCGGGCAAAGGCCCTCGGATGCTCGGTGTACATCGGCGATCCACGTCGAAGCTATTTTCCGGACGGACGGTTTACACCGCTCGCAGAATATCAAGTCCCGGTAACCCGGGAGCTAGAGGACTACGACATTAAGCGCACGACCGTGTGGGGCGGATAGGTCTTGCGGCGGTGCGGTATCAAATCGCGGAATTTTTTCTGATGTCGCTCGTCCGGGCACCATCGAGCATGTTGTGAAGCGGCGCTGGTCACAGCATAATACGGGAAATGGCCGCTACGCAGACGGTCAACCGGAGGAGCGCTTCTAATGTCGGAAAAAGTTTACGCGGTGCCCCCTCAATGGGCAGAGCGGGCTTATGTTAACGCTGATTCCTATGAGGCGATGTACGAACGGTCGGTTGCCGACCCCGAGGGCTTCTGGTCGGACGCCGGAAAGCGGCTCGATTGGATCAAGCCCTATACGCGCGCCAAAAACACGAGCTTCGCACCCGTCAACGTAGACATCCGGTGGTACGAGGACGGCACCCTTAACGTTTCGGCGAACTGCGTCGATCGTCACCTCGAAAAGCGGGGCGATAAGGTCGCGATCATCTGGGAAGGCGACAATCCCAACGAGAGCGAGCAGATCACATATCGCCGGCTCCACGAGCGCGTGCAACGTTTCGCCAATGTGTTGAAGAAGCACGGCGTCAAGAAGGGCGACCGCGTAACGATCTACCTGCCAATGATTCCGGAGGCAGCCTACGCGATGCTTGCGTGCACGCGTATCGGCGCCGTCCATTCGATCGTCTTCGGCGGCTTCTCGCCGGACAGCCTGCAGAACCGGGTAGAGGACGCGGATTCAAAACTCATCATAACGGCCGACGAAGCTCTTCGCGGCGGCAAGCCCGTTCCGCTGAAGAAAAACGCGGATGCCGCGCTCGCCCGCTGCAAGGGCGACGAAAAGATGCTGGTCGTTCGCCGCACCGGCAATCCCGTGCCGTGGACGGACGGCCGCGATTTCTGGCTGCATGAAGAATTGCAAACCGTTCCTGCCGAATGCGAGCCGGTGGAAATGCGTGCCGAAGACCCGCTTTTCATTCTTTACACATCGGGTTCGACGGGTAAGCCGAAAGGCGTCGTACACACGACGGGCGGCTACCTCGTCTACGCGTCGATGACGCACCAATACGTCTTCGACTACAAGGAAGACGACATCTATTGGTGCACGGCCGATATCGGCTGGGTCACAGGACACAGCTACATCGTATACGGACCGCTTGCGAACGGCGCGACGACGCTGATGTTCGAAGGCGTGCCGACTTATCCCTCGGCATCGCGGTGCTGGGACGTCGTCGACAAGTGGAAGGTCTCGATCTTCTATACCGCGCCGACTGCCATCCGCGCTTTGATGGGTGCGGGCGACTCCTTCGTCAAAGGCTCCAGCCGGTCGTCCCTGCGCCTCCTCGGCTCGGTGGGTGAACCGATCAATCCGGAAGCCTGGGAATGGTATCACCACGTCGTCGGCGACGACCGGTGCCCCATCGTCGACACCTGGTGGCAAACCGAAACCGGCGGCATCCTCATCACGCCGCTTCCCGGCGCTACAGAATTAAAACCCGGTTCTGCGACGAAGCCCTTCTTCGGTGTTCGCCCGGCGCTCGTAGACGACAAAGGTCAATTCCTTGGCGGTGAAGCGCAAGGCAACCTCGTGATTCTCGATAGCTGGCCCGGACAATCGCGAACCATCTACCGCGACCACGAACGGTTCGTTCAAACCTACTTCTCTTCGTATCCGGGAATGTACTTCACCGGCGACGGCTGCCGCCGCGATAGCGATGGCTATTATTGGATTACGGGTCGCGTCGACGACGTCATCAACGTCTCGGGCCACCGTATGGGGACGGCCGAAGTCGAAAGTGCGCTCGTATCCCACCCGAAAGTTGCAGAGGCCGCGGTCGTCGGTTATCCGCACGATCTCAAGGGCCAGGGCATCTATTGCTATGTAACGCTCAACATCGGCGAAAGCGGCGATGAGGCACTGAAAAAGGACCTCGTTGCCCACGTCCGCCGTGAAATCGGGCCGATCGCCTCGCCGGATCTCATCCAGTTTTCACCCGGACTGCCGAAAACGCGCTCGGGCAAAATCATGCGCCGCATCTTGAGAAAGATTGCGGAGGACGATTTTGGCAGCCTGGGAGATACCTCGACGCTGTCCGATCCGGCCGTCGTCGACGATCTCATCACCAATCGCCAGAACAGGCGCGTGATCTAGCGCTCGAACCACGCGAAGACCACAGGCGGCGGCATCAGAAGTCTGAGGTGATGCCGCCCTTCTCCCAGTCGCCGAAACGTGTGGGATCAGGCCCGTCTCTGCCGCCGACCTCACGAGGCGGCTTGGGCTCGGCCGCCTGCGCCTTACGCCGCGCTTCAGCCTCTTCCAGCGCCCGCTTGGCTTCCGGCGTCAACACGCGGGGAGCAGGCTGGGCGTCGTCTCGCCGGTCCACGCCCATCGGGCCTTCGCCCGTCTGATCTTCGCCTGTGCGATCTGCGACCGTCATTATGACAAACGTCCTTTAACCGGCGGTTCCGCGAGCTTTTTCCGCGGCTCGCCTTTATGGAATACTTCGGACACCATATATACGCGGCTGTAAGGTTGCAGACTAGCTTTGGGACCCCGTGTCGCGAGTATGATCAAATGCCTATGAACTATGCTAAAACCGCGCTTTTGCTGGCGGCGATGACAGCAATCTTCGTCGCGCTCGGCGCTCTCATCGGCGGCCAGGCCGGCCTTGTCATTGCATTCTTCATCGCACTCGTAATGAACGCCGTTAGCCTGTGGAAGTCCGACTCCATCGTGCTCCGCATGTTCAACGCCCAGGAAGTCAGCGAAACCTCAGCCCCCGAACTTTATTCGATAGTCCGCGATTTGGCGCGCAACGCCGATCTGCCGATGCCGCGCGTCTACATCATGAACAATCCGCAGCCCAACGCCTTCGCGACGGGGCGCAGCCCTTCGCATGCAGCCGTCTGCGCATCGACCGGCCTTCTCGAGGCGCTCAACAAGGAAGAGATTGCCGGAGTGCTCGCGCACGAGCTTGCGCACATCAAGAACCGAGACACGCTGACCATGGCAGTCGCCGCAACCATCGGCGGCGCGGTTTCGATGGTCGCGCAATACATGCAGTTCGGCATGCTGTTCGGTGGCAACCGCGGTAACGATCGTGGCGCACTTGGCGCGATCGGCACGCTGGCCGCCATCATTCTGGCGCCCATGGCAGCCGGCCTCGTGCAAATGGCGATAAGTCGTTCCCGCGAATATCAGGCTGATCGACTTGGCGCGATGATTTGCGGCAGGCCGCTTTGGCTCGCCTCGGCGCTGCGGAAAATCGATAGCTCCGCCCGCCGCATCCCGAACGATCAGGCTGAAGCAATTCCGGCGGCCGCGCACATGTTCATCATCAATCCTCTGAACGGCCACGGCGTCGATAATCTGTTCTCGACACACCCGAATGTTGTAAATCGCATCGCTGCGCTCGAGGCGCTGGCGCGCGATATGGGCGCCACCGGAATGGAAACGTCTGGTCGCAGCAGCCGTCCGGGTGAAGTCTGGATCGGTGGTCAGAATTATACCAAGCCACCGAACCCCTGGGGCTGAAGTGTCAAACAACACAAATCGAAATGGCCCTCGCACGGCTGGAGTTCGCCCGGGCGCAGCGCGACCACACGGCAAGCGCGACCACAAGCCGAAGACGGCAGCGGCCCGCACGCCCTCGCCCGCCGCCGATGGCCTGAAGACGCGCGACGCCGCTGTCTCCGCGCTTTTTTCTGTTCTGATCGAACGCCGGCCCTTCGACGACAGCTTCGCGAGAGCTTGCGCCGTACGCGACCTCGCTCCGCGCGATCGTGCGTTTGCGCGTCTCATTGCGACGAGCGCTCTACGCAATCGCGGCGCGCTGCAGGCCGTACTCCGCACCTACATCGCCAAGCCCCTTCCCGAACATATCGGCCGCCTGGACGAAATTCTCCTCGCCGCCGCGGCCCAGCTTCTTCTGCTGCAAACGCCGCCGCATGCAGCGATTTCGCTTGCAGTCGATCAGTGCCACGCGGACACGAACGGCAAGCGCTTTGCAAATCTCGTCAACGCCGTCTTGCGCCGCGTAAGCGAAAGCGGGCCTGGCCGCCTCGCGTCGCTCGATAATGTTGCGCTGACATTTCCTGATTGGCTGCTCGCGCGCTGGAGCGCCGCCTACGGCCCGGCCGAAGCTCGCCAGATCGCGCGCGCATCATTGGTCGAGCCGGCCCTCGACATAACGGTCAAATCCGATCCGGCAATGTGGGCCGAGCGCATCGGCGCCGTCGTCCTGCCGACCGGCTCGATAAGGTGCGCACAAGCCGGACGCATCGAAGAGCTGCCCGGATACGATGAGGGCGCGTGGTGGGTGCAGGACGCCGCCGCGGCTCTTCCCGTCAAGCTGTTCGGCGATGTCGCTGGCCTCTCGGTACTCGACCTGTGCGCGGCGCCCGGAGGAAAAACAGCTCAGCTCGCGGCACTCGGCGCGAACGTCACGGCTGTCGACAAATCCGCCGGACGATTGTCACGCCTCGGAGAAAATCTCGCGCGCCTCGGGCTCTCTGCGAACACTGTCGTCGGAGACGCGCTGACATTCACGTCCGAGACGAAATTCGACGCGATCTTGGTCGATAGCCCTTGCACGTCGACGGGCACGATCCGCCGCCATCCCGATATCCTGTATCTGAAGCGCCCGGAGGACGTTCCCGCCCTGGCCGCCCTGCAGGCCAATCTGATCGACCGTGCCGCGGGACTCTTGAAGCCGGGCGGCGTCCTCGTCTACTGCACATGCTCGCTGGAGCCGGAGGAAGGCGAAAAGCAAATCGATGCATTTCTCGCCCGTCATTCCGATTTCGCACGCCGCCCAATCATGCTCGATGAGGCAACGATCCCGCTGTCATGGAGAACGAGCGCGGGCGATCTTCGGACGCTGCCCTCGCACTTCGAGGACATGCCGGAAGGCCTCAGAGGTCTCGACGGCTTTTTCGCGGCATCTCTGGTGAAGTCACCCTGAGCTAACAACGAGCTAACAGTATGTTGCATCCGCGCGCCTTGTTTTGGCGCGGGTCCAGGGATAATTCAAACGTCTGATCGAGCCGATTTTTCGCGCAACGTCGCAGGAGCGTTTCCCCTTGGGCCTCAATGTCACGGAACGGCTGAAGATCCGCTCCCTTTCCGTTGAGCGCCTCCGCCGCCGGGCCGTGACGTTCACGCTGTCGTCGCCGCTGATGCGCTGGCGCTACGCTGGCAACGGCGCCGATCAGATCCTCATCGTACCGCAAGAACTGCGCGCCGCCGATCCGAGCTTTTGGACAGAGATTGCGCACGGCCACTTTGGGCTGGCGTCCGAGATCGCAGACCTCAAGGGCGCGTCCGCGTTTCGAGTGACGCCTCCGAGCATAGCCTGGGAACGCGAGCTCCATGGGTTCGGCTGGTTACGCCACTTGGCGGCGACCGAAGAAGAAGAGGCGGCATCCGCCGCACGAGAGCTTGTGCTCGAATGGATCGCTCTGAAGCGGATCTCGCACGGCATCGCCTACGAGCCCGAGGTCATCGCACGGCGGCTGATCTCGTGGATATCGCAAGCCAACATGCTCCTCGAAGACTTGGACGCGCGCTCTTATACGCAGATCATGTCGAGCGTTGGCCAGCAGATCGTTGCGCTTCGGACGACGTGGAGAAACGCGCCGGACGGCGTGCCGCGTATGGTCTGCCTGATTGCACTGGTCCTGACCGGACTGGCCGTCTCAGGCCACGACCGGCAACTGAAAGAGGCTGAAGCCGCGCTGGTCGTTGAGTTGAAGCGCCAGATTCTCGACGATGGCGGCCACGTCAGCCGCAGCACGAGTGTTCTGTCCGATCTCGTTCTCGACCTGCTCCCATTGGGACAATGCTTCTCCTCGCGCGCGCTTGTCTCCCCCGAGGAGATCAACACGGCGGTCAAGAAGTCATTGCGGTTTTTGCGATTCACGCGCCTTGGCGACGGCATGCTCGCGCGCTTCAATGGCGTCAGCACCGGCTCACCGGCGGCGCTCGCGACCGCTCTTGGTTATTCCGGTGGCGAACTCGACTTCATGCCGGTCGCTCATCAATCGGGGTATGCCCGGCTCGAACGAGGCCGGACAATCGTCTTCGCAGATGTCGGCTCCCCTCCCCCGCTCGAACTTTCGACACTGGCACAGGCTGGTGCCCTCTCGTTCGAAATGACCTCGCGACAACATCTGATTTTCGCCAACGGCGGATTTCCAGGCCCAGCCGATCGCAACTGGGATTCCGTTGCGCGCGCGACCGCCAGTCACAACACGCTTTGCCTCGGAGAAACGTCGTCCTCCCGCCTCATCCGGCACGAGCAGCTGGAATCGATGGTCGATGGCCTGCCGATCAGGGAACCCGATTCCGTTGTTTTCGAATTTACGGATGGACCGGACCAAACCCTGCTGAACGCGAGCCATGACGGCTATCTGAAACGCTTCGGGTTGATCCATGTGCGCCGCCTCGCGCTTTCCGGTGCCGGCGAAAAGCTAGAGGGCATCGACATCCTCGAGCCGCCGAAGGGAACGCTGCGCCTGAAGCAGGATCTCCCTTACGCCATTCATTTCCATCTTCATCCCGATTGCGCCTGCCTTTCCGCCGGACACGGCGTTTGCCGCATTACCCTCCGCGACGGCGAAAGCTGGCTCTTCTCGGCCGCGGATGACACCGCTCAAATGTCGATCGAAGAAAGCCTGTTTTTTGTCGACAGCGCCGGCCCGCGGCCGAGCCTGCAGATCGTCCTCCGTGGTACAACCTTCGGCGAGACGCACGTCCGCTGGTCGGTCCGCGCGGAACGGCCGAACGACCGGCAAATCTGAGCGCCCAAACGCACGACCAGAACGCGCGCCCGGAACAAACGCGAGCAAAACGAGGCCAATCGCGCGTCAGATCCACGCGCGGGATAGCCTTGCCCGACGCACCGTGCTAACCGCGCACGAGCGAACAACTGGGATGCACATGGCCGATCAACGAATACGCCGAGCCCTCCTTTCAGTCTCCGACAAGACTGGGCTCATTTCTTTCGCAACGACCCTGGTGAACCGGGGCATTGAGCTTGTCTCGACGGGTGGCACTGCCGCCGCGCTAAAGGCCGCTGGCCTGGCCGTAAAGGACGTCTCGGAGCTGACCGGCTTTCCCGAAATGATGGACGGCCGCGTCAAGACTTTGCATCCGAAAGTGCACGGCGGCCTCCTCTCCATTCGCGGCAACGTCGTTCACGACGCGGCCGCCCGCGAACATGGAATTTCGCCGATCGATCTCCTTGTCGTGAACCTCTATCCGTTCGAGGCGACCGTCGCGAGACAAGCCTCCTACGATGACTGCGTCGAGAACATAGACGTCGGCGGCCCGGCGATGATCCGCGGCGCTGCAAAGAATCACGAGAGCGTCACCGTCGTCGTCGAACCGGCCGATTACGATCGCGTGCTCGCGGAAATCGCAGCCAACGACGGCGCAACGACACTTCCCTTGCGCAAGGCCCTCGCCGCCAAGGCATTCGCCCGCACCGCGGCCTATGATGCTGCGATCAGCAATTGGTTTGCACGCGAGATCGGCACGCCGGCACCCGATTATCGCGCGTTCGGCGGCAAGCTCTCGCAAGCGCTCCGTTATGGTGAAAACGCCCACCAATCGGCCGCTCTTTACCTCTCCGCAGAAAATCGCGTTGGTGTCGCGACGGCCGAACAGCTTCAGGGCAAGGAACTCTCGTACAACAACATCAACGACACAGACGCGGCTTTCGAACTCGTCTCCGAATTCTCGTCGGACGTACCGGCAGTCGCCATTATCAAGCATGCTAATCCGTGCGGTGTCGCGACCGGAACGTCGCTTGCCGAGGCTTACCGCAAAGCGCTCGCCTGCGATCCCGTAAGTGCATTCGGCGGCATCATCGCGCTCAATCAGCCGATCGATGCCGAAGCCGCCGACGACATTACGAAGATCTTTACCGAGGTCGTCATCGCCCCTGGCGCATCCGACGAAGCGAAAGCCATTTTCGCGACCAAGAAAAATCTCCGCCTGCTGCTGACAAGCGGCCTCGCGGATTCACGTGCGGCCGGGCTCAACTTCAAATCCGTCGCCGGCGGCTTCCTCGTTCAGTCGCGGGACGCGAGCAATGCCGATGATCTCGAATTGAAGGTCGTCACCAAACGCGCTCCGACCGAAGCCGAACTCAAAGATCTGCGGTTCGCCTTCAAGGTTGCCAAACACGTGAAGTCGAACGCCATCGTCTACGCAAAAGACGGCGCGGCCGTTGGCGTCGGCGCTGGTCAGATGAGCCGCGTCGACTCCGCACGCATCGCCGCTTGGAAGGCCACGGAAGCCGCGAAAGCTCAGGGCGTTAACGAGCCGCTGACCGTCGGATCGGTCGTCGCTTCCGACGCGTTCTTTCCGTTTGCCGATGGCTTGATCACCGCGGCCGAAGCGGGCGTTACTGCCGTCATCCAGCCGGGTGGCTCAATGCGCGACGATGAAGTCATCAAGGCCGCCGACGAGCGCGGCTTGGCGATGGTCTTCGCCGGCGTCCGCCACTTCCGGCACTAGGCGCCTCACCGGGCTGGACGTGTCCGCACGAACAGCATCATGAAGGCGCCGATGGCGAGAAAGGCCAGCACGGCCGCCATGCCAATGCGCTGACTGCCGGTCTCAAGCGTAACGAACGCAACAGCGAATGGCGCCAGGAACGCCGTCACTTTGCCTGAAAACGCGAAGAGCCCGAAGAACTGCGTGATCTTCTCGGGCGGCGCGATGCGGGCAAGCAGCGACCGGCTGGCAGCTTGAACGGGCGCGGCAACGACGCCGACGAGGATGGCGAAGGCGAGAAACACCTGCTCGCCGGGCGACGAAAATGGCGTCGAGCCGAGAACCTTCTCGGCAACTTCCGTCGTGAAAAGAATATGATTTTTATCGACCGACAGAATGCCGACCGCCCCCGCGATCAACGCCAACAGCGCGACGACGATGACGGTCTTCGGTCCGAGACGATCGTCAAGCCATCCGCCGAAGAGCGCGCCGAATGCCCCGACCAACGTCAGGATGATCCCGAAAATTCCAAGCTCGAGCGGTCCCCAGCCGAAGACGGACGCACCGTAAATTCCGCCGAAAGCGAAGATGGCCGTCAGCCCGTCCGTGTAGAGCATCCGCGCGATCAGAAAAATCAAAACGCTCGGCATCGCGGGAAGCGACTTGATCGTGTCCCAAAGCTCAGCCGTCGCGGAACGCTCCGGATGCGCGCCAACGGCCCGCCGCCGGTCCGGCACGAAGAGAAAAAATGGAATGATGAAGACGGCGAACCATATCGCGGCGAACGGCCCGGTGATGCGGTCGCCCTGATGCGCACCGCCGTCTAGCTTCAACAGCGGATCGAGCCCAAGAAGCGTCGTCGCTTCGCCAGGTATCGGCACCAACAGGCCTGCAACAAGCGCCAAACTGACGAGGCCGCCGAAGTAGCCAACCGCCCAGCCCGTGCCGGACAATCGGCCAAGCTCGTCGCGCGGCACAAGGCCCGTCATGATGGCATTCGAGAAAACACTCATCAGCTCAGCGGCGAGCGTCGCCATGACAAAGCCCGCGAGCACGATGAGAATGGTCGTCAGATTGGCATCTGCCACGCCGAGCCAAAGAACGCTGAGGCCTGCGAGGAATACGAGCGACAGGCCGGCCATCCATGGCTTTCGCGAGCCGCGCCCATCGGCGGCGGCGCCCAATACCGGGCTGAGTATCGCGATCAGCAGTCCGGCAACAGCCGCCGCATATCCCCACAGCGCTTGACCGCAAGCGGCCTTTTCGCTGCCTTCAGCGATCAGCGAGCCGCAAGTGGAATTCTGCACGACCGCATTCGCGAAGTAGGGACCGAACAGAAAGGTCTGCACCAGCGTGTAATGCGGCTGCGTGGCCCAATCATAAAGCATCCACGAAACGCGAGCCCGGAGGGGAGCGCGAACCACGTCGCCCGCCGCGACAGGCGACGTTTGCTCGTCAGAACCGCCGATATCGATCGTCGCCATGTCTCCCCCTCTTCGATTCCCCCGGCGGCGCCTCCCATCACTTAGCCCGGAAGTGTGTCAGCTCCGTAAGACGATAAGGTGATCGGGAAGCTCGTTGGGATCGGCATTGCCCGGCGGGAAGTGCGCAGCAAGCTGATCGCCGATCTGCTTTATCGCTCGCTCGAAACCATCGACGGCCCGCCCCGCGCCGATTTCGGCCGTAAGCTGATCGACGATTTTCTGCCAGGTGCCTTTCGGAACCAGCGCATCGATGCCGCTATCGGCGATAATTTCGACACGCTTTTCCGCGAGCGACACGAAAAGAAGGACACCGGTCCGGCCCTCGGTCGTGTGCAGGTTCTGCGCGAGAAACTGCTCGCTCGCACGCCGGCGCGTATTCGCATTCAAAATCGACTTCGGCACGAGCGACATACGCACGCGCGGATGCCATGCGAGAGCCAGCAGGCCGAGAAAGACGAGAAGCTGAATGAGAAAGATTATCTGCACCGGCATCCACGTGAAGTTGATGAACGGCCAGGGAATGATGAGGGCCAGGAGCGCCGCCCACATGAACGGAATATGCTGATAGCGGCTGCTCTGATCCGCAACGACGGCAACGATCTCTCCCGACGTAGTGCGCTCCGCCGCCGTGATGGCTGCAGAAATGCGCTCTTCGTCGTTGGCACTGATTAAGCTCATCGCGCGCGACCGCCTTTTTGCATCGAATTCGTTGCCCCTACCAGCTTCCCGAAGCGCCGCCGCCACCGAAGCCGCCGCCGCCTCCAGACCAGCCGCCGCCACCGCCGCCACTGGACCAGTCGCCGCCGCCCCCCCAACTTCCCGAGCCGCCCGGAATGACGACAATTCCGCCCCGTCGCCGCCGCGAGCCGGGCATTCCCGCTTGCACCGCTTGCGCCTGCCGGTAATTGACCCAGAGAACGAAGGCGACAATCATCAGAAAAATGGCGAGATGGACGATCGCCCACGGATCGTCTTCCAGCGCTCGCCCGCCCTGGGCGCGACGCTTCACTTCCTCGCTATCGCCGAGAAGAACCGACTTGATATCGCGGATGCCGTCCTTGATGCCGCCCGCAAAGTCCCCACGCCGGAACTTCGGCAGAATGGCATTCTGGATAATCAGCGTCGACATCGTGTCCGTCATGAACGGCTCGAGCCGGCGGCCAACCTCGATCCGAACCTTGCGATCATTCGGCGCAACGATGAGGAGAACGCCGTTGTCTTTGCCCTTCTGACCGATCCCCCATTTCCGCCCCAAGCCAACGCCGTATTCCTCGATCGGATAGCCCTGGAGGGATTTGACGGTGACGACGGCAAGCTGATCGGTCGAGGTATCTTCGAGAGCTGCAAGAGCCTTTTCGATCTCGGCCTTGTCTTCGGGCGTCAGCAGGCCAGCCTCATCGGTCACGCGGCCGGCTAGGTTCGGATAGACGGGCTCGGCAAAAGCCGGCGCGAAGAGCACGGGCAACGCCGCAAATAGCAAGACCAGCATCGCGCGCAGCAACGCGCGACGCCCATCGTGCAGCGTGAAAGACCGAGCGGCGGTGAAAGCGCCAGCCATCGGACGAGTTCCTAGCAAAGTTGCAGGCTTTGAGCGCTATGGCTTGCTGAAATCGACCTTCGGAACCTTCTGTTCTTCAGGCGAGATATCGAACGTCGCCATTTCCTTCGCCTGCGGATAAAGCGCCACCTTCCACAAACGGCCGGGGAAGGTCGAGATCTCAGTGTTATATTTTCTCACTGCATCGATGTAATCGCGCCGCGCGATCGCGATGCGGTTTTCCGTGCCGGCAAGCTCGCTTTGCAGCGCGAGGAAATTCTGCCCCGACTTGATGTCTGGATAACGTTCGACGACAGCCATGAGGCGTCCGAGAGCGCCGCTGAGCGTCGCCTGCGCGTCCTGGAATTTCTTCATCGCTTCCGGGTTCGTCAAAATGTCGGGAGGCAACTGGATATTCGTCGTCTGCTCGCGGGCTTTCGTGACCTCGGTCAAAACGCTCTTCTCCTGATCCGCGAACCCTTTCACGGAAGAAACGAGATTCGGAATGAGATCGGAGCGGCGTTTGTACTGGTTCTGCACTTCGCTCCAAGCAGCCTTGGCTTGCTGCTCGTAAGTCGGAATGGTGTTGATACCGCATCCCGCCATCGAGAGGCCCGCCACGATGATCGCGAGGAACGCGATCGGACGGGCAATGAAAGTTCTTGTCATTGCGATCATGATTTGACGTTCCCCATCATTGAACAGAATCCCATTCGACAGCCGCTAGTGGATGCACCGATACGGTGTTTGTAACTCGCATGTTGGTATGGGCTTTCCCGATGGCATTCAAGCGACACCGCGAATACTTCATCCCAGGTGATCACTAACGGCTTTACCAAGTTGTGGGCCAAACCTGCGAAGCAGGTAGCCTTTGCGGTAATCTGAACCCGCGCCCGAATACTTGAAATGACCGCCGAAAGCCTGACGCCTCGGCTTATCACCAGACATCTATTGAGATTTTCGGCGATTCGCGGCTGCGGAGTGGGCAGTTTTATGGGCTTCGTGAGGCCAGGAATGCGGAAGTTTGCAGTATCGGCTTCGGTCGCCACGTCGCTGGTTGTATTGGCGACGGGGCCGGCTTCCGCCGCCAGCGAGCGCTGCGGGGAACGCGCCGTCGCCTGCTACGACAAGGTCAGAATTCCTGACGTCTACACGACCAGGACCCGGCACGTGCTCGTCCGGCCCGGCTGGCGCGAAGTTGTGGCGACGCCTGCCGTCGTGAAAAACGTCGCCGTTCCGGTCGTCATGCGTCCCGGCAAATGGCGAACGGTGACGACGCCACCCGTCTACGGCACGAAACTTGAGCGCGTCATCGTCAGTCAACAAACCAAACGCTCCGAATACATTCCGCCCGTCACGCGGCGCGTCGAGCAGACTGTCGTCGTTTCGCCCGGCGGCTTTGTCTGGGAACGTCGCAGCGGACCCGACGGCAGGGAGAAGCTGTGCAAGGTGAAAGCGCCCCCTGTTATGAAAACGATCGCGCGAGACGTTGTCGTTAGTCCCGCTCGGCGCATTATCTACGTGACGCCCGCCGTCTACGGCGTCGCTCCGCGAACCGTTCTGGTCAAACCCGCCACTGCCACGCGCGTTTACGAGCCGCCCGTCCACGGCGTGATCAACAGATCGATCGTCGTTCGCCCGGCTGCAGCCGAAGTCGTCAATCACCCGCCTGTCATCTCGGTCCAGCGTGAGCGCGTTCTTGTGCGCGAAGGCGGGTACGGTTGGGTGCGATCGAAGTAGCCGCCCGCAGTCTACTTCCGAAGCTCAAATAAAGCGTCCGCATGCTGCATTGTTCAATTGCGAATTCGCCCGCGCGTTCCGGTCACAAGTTGCATAAGTGACACCGAATAAGTGCGGAAATAGCACGGTATTTGGCGGTGGATGTCCATATCTGCGAAGCAGCATTGCGGCAATCGCATTAGAACTAGCGCAGGCCGTTCCCAGTTATTTGCGTAGAGCGATCAATGAGGTCGTTTTCGCAAATTAATATGGGAGCTCGATATGGACGGTTGGAAGAAAGCTCTTGGCGGCGCCTTGGCCGCAATTGCCGTCGCCGGCTTCTCGGCAAGCGCTGAGGCGCGCGGCGGACACGGCGGTCATTTCGGCCATGGCTTCGGCCACGGCGGGTTTGCCCACGGATACGGTGGTCATTGGCGCGGCCATCGGGGATGGGGCGGAGGCGGCTGGGGATGGGGTCCGGCTATCGGATTCTACGGACCCTATTACGACGACTACGCCTATTACGATGATTATCCCTACGACGATTATTACTATCGCCGGCGCATTCGCCATTACTATTACAGATAGGCGATCGACCCCGGCCCCGATTGGGGCCGGTTTCGTATCTCGCGCCAGCCCTTACGGATTTTCGGCGGCTAATGCGGCGGTCGATGCCCGCGGAGATGTGAAGGAGATATCGAAGTGTATGGGAGTTGCGGCCATTAGCACCGGAATACTGAAGATAAGGACGACCATAATTCCGCAGGCCAGCGCCGCTTGAAGAAACTGCACGTAGCGTTTCAAC
This sequence comes from Hyphomicrobium sp., assembly GCF_019753045.1. Classification (GTDB taxonomy): domain Bacteria; phylum Pseudomonadota; class Alphaproteobacteria; order Rhizobiales; family Hyphomicrobiaceae; genus Hyphomicrobium_B. Next base: position 56,183 of record NZ_JAIELN010000008.1, on the reverse strand, counting down.
ACTGTTGCACCCTTTCCTATCAACGCGGGTGCATTTTCCTCCGGGTGTATGGCCTGAGCGAGTCGTGAGCGAGTCTCAAGAACGGCGTTGCGGCGATAGAAATACGGCGCCCCATGGGCGCCGTACTCGAAACTACCACCAGCGGCAGTGACGATGCCCGTGACGCCACCAGCAATGGCGGTGATGCCGCCAATAGACGTTTTGGGCTACCGGCGATTGGCCGGAAAGCAGCTTGAGCGAGTTCACATCGCTGCTGACCGAAGCTGCGTTTGCAATTCCGGCTCCGAGAACCATCGCGACGGCCGCGAGGGCGACACCCAACGTAGTCTTCATGAAGCTTCTCTCCTTGGTTACGAGCGTCGTTTTGACGCCAAGTGAGGAGCTACCTATAGCGACGGGGCCTCGTCCGCTTTCCATACGTTTTCGTAAAGCGAGCATTGGTCGACTTATATCGGAATGGAGTGTTGCATCGACGACGAAATGGCTTCACGCGATATGGCGTTGCACAATTCGTGCTGATTCCAGGAGGTATTCTGAAATCTTGTGATACTGGAGCGGGCGAAGGGATTCGAACCCTCGACCCCGACCTTGGCAAGGTCGTGCTCTACCCCTGAGCTACACCCGCATGTCCAGCAGCATCAGCGCCTTGCGGCGACGGAAGACCCGCCTTATGGCGCAAGTGAGAAACCAATGCAAGGCCCCTTCATAACGAGAATGCGGGCGCCGGTTGAGACATAATGTAAGACCCTCCTCGCAACTTCCATCCATCAGAATGATATCGTCCCGATCTTAGCATGAGCGACCCATCGATGCCCCACACGCGCGAGCAGCTTTTCTCGGTTTTGGATCACCTCGGAATTCAGACGAAGACGGTCGAGCATCCTCCCGCCTTTACCGTCGCCGACAGCACATCGATCGAGATCGCGCTCCCCGGCGCGCACACGAAGAATCTTTTCCTCAAAGATGATAAAGGAGCGCTCTTCCTCGTGATCGCCAACACCGAGACGCGCGTGGACCTCAAAGCCCTCTCGAAAAGGCTTCCTGCGGGCCGGTTTTCGTTCGGCAAGCCGGAACTGCTGCTGGAAGCCCTTGGTGTGACACCCGGCGCCGTGACGGCTTTTGCCGCCATCAACGACACTGCACAGCGCGTGAAGATCGTGTTTGACCAGGCCCTCATGGCAGCGGAAACCATCAACTGTCATCCGCTGGAGAACACCGCAACCACGAACATTGCACGGGAAGATCTTTTGCGGTTCATTCAAACAACCGGCCATGATCCCCATGTCATGGTATTGACCGCGTCTTGAAGGTCTGAGCGGCGGCGAGGAGATTGGGTCAATGGAATTCGGTGACAAGGAATTCGCCGGCGCACCGGGCGCGGCGGACATCGTAAAGGACGCGACGACCGCGTCCTTCAAGGCAGACGTTCTCGACGCGTCGAAATCGGTGCCGGTTATTGTTGACTTCTGGGCAGCGTGGTGCGGGCCGTGCAAGCAATTGACGCCGCTGATCGAGAAGGTCGTCCGCAGTTATCGGGGCAAGGTTCGCCTCGTGAAAGTCAACGTCGACGAAAATCAGGCGATCGCCGCGCAGCTCCGCGTGCAATCGCTCCCGACGATCTACGCCTTTCGCGACGGCCAGCCGGTTGATGGATTTGTCGGCGCGCAACCGGAAAGCGCCATCAAGACCTTCATCGACCGCCTCGTCGCCGATGATGCCGAACTGGGCATTACCGAAATCTTGAAGGCCGGCGAAGAGTTGCTTGAGCAGGACGACCTGCAAGGCGCGGCCGAAGCTTTCGCATCCGTCCTTCAGGCGGACAGAACCAACGCCGAAGCCTTGGCGGGCCTTGCCACCTGCTACATGAAAAGCGGCGACGTGGAACGCGCCAAGCAAACCCTCTCCTTGGTGCCGCCTGACAAACGGGAATTGGCCGTCGTCAAAGGCATCGAAGCCGCCATCCTACTGGCCGAGAAGGGCGCCGACACCACCGACCTCACCGCTTTGCGGACACGGGCGGCTAAAAACCCGGCCGACTATCAAGCCCGCCTCGATTTGGCGGTCGGTCTGGCGGCCAGGGGCGACAGGGAAGAGGCCCTTGAACTTCTGCTCGATCTCGTCAGGATGGACAGGAAGTGGAACGATGAGGCGGCCCGCAAGCAACTCCTGCAGTTTTTCGACGCGTGGGGCCCGAAAGACCCGCTCGTCGCAGACGGCCGGCGGAAGCTCGCATCGATCCTGTTCAGTTAATTTTTCGGCACAAAGCGGAGACGACCGAATTTGACGCTCACGGAACGCTACCGGCGTCCAGCCGACCTGCCCTCGAGGATTCCGGTCTTTCCGCTTCGTGGGGCGATCCTGCTTCCGCGCGCGACATTGCCGCTGAATATTTTCGAACCGCGCTATCTCGAGATGATCGACGGCGTGATGTCGGGCGCCAGGATCATCGGCATCCTGCAGCCGGTCGTATCGGGCGACGACGACCAGGAGAGCCCAGTCGAAAAGACGGCCGGCCTGCGTTCCGTCGGCTGCGCGGGCCGCGTGACCTCGTATCAGGAACTCGACGACGGACGTCTCATCATCACGCTCACCGGCATCACGCGCTTCCAGTGCGTCGGCGAGGCCGAAACCGACATGCCCTATCGCATCATGAGCGTCAGCTACGACAAGTTCGCGAGCGACTTGACGGAAGGCCTCGGCGAAGAGCTCGTCGATCGTCAAAACCTCTTGCGCGTTTTGAAAACCTATCTTGAAGCGAACCGCCTGAAAACCGACTGGGCGACGATCCAGCGCGCGTCGAACGAATTCCTCATCAACGCACTGTCGGTCATGTGTCCGTATGGGCCCGAAGAGAAACAGGCCCTCCTCGAAGCGAAGGATCTGAGATCCCGCGCCGAAGTGCTCGTCGCACTCGCGGAGATCGATCTCGCCTCGAACGGCAGTAGCGGCACGACGCTGCAATAGCTAGGGAGAGCTTCGATGAGCGAAAGCGAAGAAGCATCCGGCGACACCGCCAATGCCGTCGATCCGAAACTTTTGGAATTGCTCGTCTGTCCTTTGACCAAGACGCGGCTTGTGTACGACGCCAAGACGCGCGAACTCATCAGCAAGGCTGCTGGCTTGGCCTTTCCGATCAGGAACGGTGTTCCGCTCATGATTGAGGAAGCTGCGCGCAAGTTGACGGACGACGATTTTCGACGCGCTTGAATTTCATCGTGTCAGCGTGAAGGCAATGAGCAGCTTTCAGCGAACATTTTTTGAGCGCCGCCCGTCCTGCTTAACCACGTCTCTTTAGATTCTGTAAAATACCCGCAGCCGACTGTCGCCCCGAATACAGGGGCAAAAGCGTTGTTGCAAAAACCGGTCTACGCGCGGCCCGTCAAGGCGGGTATGGGCGCAAAACCGTCATCCCGCCTGAGGCGGCAGGCGGTCAAAGCATCGCGCCCGTATGCGGTGATAGCGCTTTTCGCCGGGGTGATCTTGCTCGCCGGCGGACTGACGGCAAGCTGGCACAAATTTGATTTGGGCCTCGCGGCCGCTCTGGGCGGAACCGCGCTGCTGGTCGCCGTCACCGTCGCCAGTATTCTGATGTCTCACCCGTTAATCGAGATCGTCGCCCGCGGTGCTCGATTGCGCAGACGCGACGGCATTCGCAAGTTTGAAGAAATAAAGGACGCGCATTGGCAATTGTCCGACAGCGCTATTCGCTACCGCCAATTTCTCGATGCGCAGCGCGATTTTGTCGTCCGCTGCTCGCTCGATGGCCGCTTGAGGTTCGCGAACCGCGCCTTCTTCGATGCCTTCGATATCCGCGCCGAAGACATCACCGGCTCGATCTACCGTCCCCCAGTTGTCCGAACCGAACCGCTCGCCGGATCGTCATCCTCGGGCCGCCGTACGCTCGAACTTTTGCGCACGCGCCACGGCAAAAGATGGATTGCGTGGGAAACGAGCGAAGTCCGAGGCGAGACCGGCGAGATCGAAATCCAAAGCGTAGGACACGACGTCACCGTCGCGCGTGAGATCGAGGAAAATCTTAAAGACGCCCGCGACCGTGCCGAAGCCGCCAGCAGGGAAAAATCGCGGTTCCTCGCGGCGATGAGCCACGAAATCAGAACGCCGATGAATGGGATTCTCGGCATGCTGAGCCTCATGCGCGATACGCGCCTCGATGCCGAACAGCAGACGCATGCGCGCATCGCCGAAGAGTCGGCGCGTGCTTTGCTGATCCTGCTGGATGACATTCTCGATTTCTCCAAGATCGAAGCTGGCAAGCTCGATCTCACAAATGAAGACTTCTCGCTGCAGAACTGTATCGCCCAGGCGATGCAGCTCATGACGCCGGACGCCGCCGCGAAACAACTCGCGTTTACCTGCACGATGTCGGGCGACGTGCCCGAATGGGTCCGCGGCGACGAGATGCGGGTCCGTCAGATCGTCCTCAATCTGCTTTCGAACGCCGTGAAGTTCACCGACACCGGCGGCGTTGCCGTTAGGACTGAGTTGGCCGCGGATAAAGCAGCCGGGTCCCAAGGCGCGGTGCGCATCGCGATCGAAGTCGCAGATTCCGGCATCGGCTTTTCTTCCGACTCTGCAGACCAGCTTTTCAACGAATTCGAGCAAGGCGAATCCGCGACGAGCCATCCGGGCGGAGCGGGCCTCGGCCTCGCGATTTCGAAGCGGCTCGCCCAAGCGATGTTCGGAGAGATCGTAGCCAGCGGCGATCCTGAAAAGGGCGCCGTCTTCACGGCAGTGCTGGAACTTCAACGCGGGACTATTCCAGGCATCGCTGCCGTGGGATCGTTTTCAGTCGCTGGCGAACGATCGGGCGACGCGGGGCGCTGCGAGCATCGGAACGCCTTCAGCGTCCTCGTCGCCGAAGACAACCAGATCAACGCGCTACTCGCCTGCAAGGTCATCGAGCGCGCGGGCGGCAAGCCAACGGTCGTCGAGGACGGACGCTCGGCGATAAGGGTTGTCTGGGAAACGCTCGAAAAGAAACGCCCCGCATTCGACCTGATTTTGATGGATCTCCTGATGCCCGACATCGACGGCCTCACAGCCACGAAGTCGATCAAGGCTCTCTATTCGGAGCGAAAAGCCATTGGCCCGTCCTGCCCGCCAATTATCGCGTTAACCGCGAATGCCTTCCCTGAGGACCGCGAGCGCTGCCGGATGGCCGGAATGGACGACTATCTTGCGAAGCCGTTCGACGCCCGCGATCTCCATGATCTGCTGCTCAGATGGACGGCTCCGTCCCGTGACGCGGCGACCCCGGCGGCCTGACCGGCCATTCATCGAATCTAAAAACTGTCACGGAATCGTGGTAGCGCCATCTCAGGAACTGAGGAAGGATGTGCGCACTATGTGGCAGTCGATCGCAGACCGGGGTAGACGGCGGCCGGGCATGCCCGGGAAGTTTCCGGCAGCGCTCGCAGCATTCGGCGCAGTAAAGACGCCGGCGCTTCGCCTCACCGGATTGGCCCGCGACATCGAACCCAAAATCTATGGCCGCGTCGGCAACCTCGAGGTGCGCTTAGCCCGCACCTGGTCGGAAATAAAACTCGCGCAGCGCCTTCGTTATCAGGTTTTCTACGAAGAAATGTCGGCCGTCCCGACAAGGCTCGCGCAGTTTCGCCGCCGCGACGAGGACGCCTACGACGCCCTCTGCGATCACCTTCTCGTCGTCGATGTCGATCAGACGAAACCGGGACGCGCCGGACGCCCCGAAAGGCCGAAGGTCGTCGGCACCTATCGTATCCTTCGCCAGGAAGTCGCCGAACGCGGCCCCGGATTCTATTCGGCGAGCGAATACGATATCTCGCCCCTTCTACGGCGCAAAGCATCGACGCACCGGTTCATGGAACTCGGCCGTTCTTGCGTTCTCTCGCCCTATCGGAGCAAACGGTCCGTCGAACTTCTGTGGCACGGCCTTTGGACGTACGTCCGCGAAAATCGCATCGACGTCATGATCGGATGCGCGAGCTTCGAAGGCATCGACCTCGACGAACACAGAATGGCGCTGAGCTTTCTTCACCACCGGGCCTTGGCTCCGGAGGAGTGGCGCTGCCGCGCAAAGGATCATCTCTATATCCCGATGAACCGGATGCCCGAGGCCGAAATCGACCAGAAAGCCGCGTTGAAGGCAATGCCGCCCCTCATCAAGGCTTACCTGCGACTTGGCGCATATTTCGGCGATGGTGCCGTGCTCGACAAGCAATTCGGCACGACCGACGTTCTCGTCATCATGCCGGTCGCCAATATCGATCCGCGCTACTTCGAGCACTACGGCACGCCGAACGAGACAAAGAGCCGGATAGCCGTCGACGCTTGAGCGGCCTGCGCGTCCGCTCTTAGTCGCGGCCCGCCCCGTAGGCCGCGAGTGCCGCCATATTGACGATATCGGCGTCGGTCGATCCGAACGTGCAGATCTGCACCGGATGCGAAAGACCGACGACGATCGGCCCGATGAGAGTCGCGCCTCCGAGCTCTTTCAGCATCTTCGTTGAAATCGATGCGGCGTGAAACGCCGGCATGATAAGGACGTTCGCCGTGTCCGACAGGCGGCAGAACGGATAATGATCCATCAGCGAGCGATTGAGCGCCACGTCGGCAGCCATGTCGCCGTCATATTCGAAATCAACGAGACGCTCGTCGAGAATCCGCACCGCTTGCCGTACCTTCTCCGTGCGTTCGCTCTTCGGCTGTCCGAAATTCGAGTAAGCGAGCAGCGCCACACGCGGCTCGATCCCGAAAGCGCGTGCGGTCCGCGCGGCCTCGACGGCGATATTGGCGAGCTGCTCCGCAGTCGGCATGTCATGGATGCTGGTATCGGCGATAAGAACGGCGCGGCCGCGGCTCAATGCCAGCGAGACGCCGATGACGTGACGTCCCGGCTTTGGATCCATGACGCGATGAACGTCGGAATAGACGCTCGTCCAGTTGCGCGTGACGCCCGAAACCATCGCGTCTGCATGGCCATGCGCCACCATCAACGCGCCGAACACATTGCGCTCGTTGGTGACGAGGCGCTCGCAATCGCGCTTCAGATATCCGCGCCGCTGAAGACGCGAATAGAGATAATCCGAGAACTCTTCGAGAAACGGCGACGCCGTCGTGTCGATCAATGCGAATTCTTTCCGCAGCGGTATGCCGAGTTCGCGAAACCGCTCGGTGACGATCTTTTTCGACCCGATCAAAATCGGCTGACCGAAGCCTTGCTGTAGAAAGGTGTTCGCCGCGCGAATGACGGCATGCTCCTCGCCCTCGGCGAAGACAACGCGCTTCGGATCGGCGCGGACGGCATCGAATGTCGATTGCAGCCAGCTCGCGACCGGATCGAGACGCCCCCGCAACCGTGCGACATAGCCATCCATATCGACGATCGGATTGCGTGCGACGCCCGAATCCATTGCGGCTTTCGCGACGGCCGCCGAGACGTGCGGCAGAAGCCGCGGATCGAACGGCGCGGGAATGATGTACCCCGGCCCAAACGTCGGACGCTCTCCGAGAAAAGCTGCTGCGACCTTGTCCGGAACTTCAGCGCGCGCAAGCGCCGCGATGGCTTCCGCCGCGGCGATCTTCATAGCGTCATTGATCGTCGTCGCATGAACGTCGAGCGCGCCGCGGAAGATGAAGGGGAAGCAAAGAACGTTGTTGACCTGGTTCGGATAATCGGAGCGGCCGGTCGCGATGACTGCGTCTGACCGGACGGCCTTCACTTCTTCTGGCGTGATTTCCGGATCGGGGTTTGCCATCGCGAAAATGATTGGCTTTGGCCCCATCGTCGCGACCATCTCTTGCGAAAGAACACCAGCCGCCGACAGCCCGAGGAAAATGTCGGCGCCTTCGATGACCTCCGCCAGCACCCTCGCATTCGTCTTCTGCGCGAAGGGCGCCTTGTAGATGTCCATCAGTTCCTTGCGGCCCTCATAGACGACGCCTTCGATATCACAGACGGTGATGTGTTCGCGCTTGACGCCGATCATCACGAGCAAATTGAGACAGGCAAGCGCCGCAGCACCCGCCCCGGCACAGACGAGCTTCACATCGCCGATGTCTTTCTCGACGACACGGAGCCCATTCAGGATGCCCGCCGCGACGACGATTGCCGTCCCATGCTGGTCATCATGAAAGACCGGGATATCGAGCAGCTCTTTGAGCTTCTCTTCGATGACGAAACAGTCGGGAGACTTGATGTCTTCGAGATTTATGCCGCCGAACGAGGGCCCAAGATAACGAACGGAGTTGATGAAGGCCTCGGGATCGGCCGTGTCGACGAGGAGATCTATGGAATCAAGATCCGCGAAGCGCTTGAACAGCGCCGCCTTGCCTTCCATCACAGGTTTTGCTGCCAGCGCGCCGAGATTGCCAAGTCCGAGAATGGCCGTGCCGTTCGACACAACCGCAACGAAGTTGCCTTTGCTCGTATAGGCGTATGCGTCCCTTGGGTTCTCCGCGATCGCCTGAACCGGGATAGCAACACCCGGAGAGTAAGCCAGCGAGAGATCGCGCTGCGTCGACAAGGGTTTCGTCGGCGTAATTTCGAGTTTGCCGGGCTTGCCGCCCGCGTGAAAGGCGAGCGCTTCCTGAGCCGTAACTTGGGCTGCGCGACGAAGGGGGGCCATGTTGTCGGACCGTTTATCGATTTTTGCGGGCGGCATTGCTGCAGGACCACACATCAGGGGAAAAGTGGCGGCACGATAGGTTGCAGCAGACGATACGGCAACCTATGCATATCCGACGCTTCGATCGGGGCGGTGGAGCGTCTCATGCTGCGCCATCGATCAGGGCCAATGGGGCAAATTGAAACGTAGTCACTTGATGTCCAGAACCGACGTGCAGCGCAAGAGCAGGCCACCAGAATCGGAGCCGCCGGCGACAGCCGAAGTGTCGCACAGCGAAGGTGAACCGGCCGTCTCTTACGAGGCGACGCCGTCGATGGCGCAGTACCTCGAAATCAAGGCAGCAAATCCGGATAGCCTCCTTTGGTACCGCATGGGGGACTTCTACGAGCTTTTCTTTGAAGATGCGGTTACCGCCTCCGAAGCCCTATCGATCGTTTTGACGAAGCGCGGCAAGCACAGGGGAAACGACATCCCGATGTGCGGCGTCCCCGTGCACCGGGCCGACGAATATTTGCAGCGTCTGATTAAGAAGGGGTATCGCGTCGCCGTCTGCGAACAGCTCGAAGATCCGGCCGAAGCGCGAAAGCGCGGCGCCAAAGCTGTCGTCAAACGCGATGTCGTGCGTCTCGTAACGCCCGGCACGCTGACCGAAGAAGCCCTCCTCGACGCCAAAGCCAGCAATTACCTGACCGCGGTTTTTGGCTCATCGCCGAGCGCAGACGACCCGGCCCAATCGCGCGTCGCACTCGCCTCGCTCGACATCTCGACGGGCGAATTCGCGGTTGCCGAAATATCGGCCCTCGATCTCGCCGGCGAACTCATTCGCCTGGCGCCGAGCGAAGTGCTCGCGGCAGATACGATGCTCGCCGATCAAACATTCGTCAGGGCCGTCGAATATTCGGGCGGCAAGACGACGCCTATCCCCTCCGCATATTTCGACAGCACCGCCGGTACACGCGATCTCAAAGCCTGCTTGGGCGTTGCCGATCTCGCGGGGTTCGGAGGGTTTTCGCGCCGCGAGCTGGCGGCGATTGGCGCAGTCCTGAAGTACGTCGACCTGACGCAGATGGGGCAGAAGCCGCTCATTCACGCCCCGCGCCGCACGGGCAGCGCCTGCCTCTTCATCGATGCAGCGAGCCGGACGAGCCTGGAGTTGGTGAAATCGTCATCCGGTGACAAGTCGTCGTCGCTGCTCGGCGCCATCGACCGGACGATAACCGGCGCAGGCGCCCGTGAATTGCTTGCGCGAATCTCGAGCCCCCTGACTGATCCTCTCGCAATCGAAGCGAGGCTCGACGCTATCAGCTGCTTGCTTTCCAATCGCCGCCTGATGGACGACCTCCGCTTTCTCCTCCGCGGAACGCCCGATCTCGCACGCGCCTTGCCACGACTGGGTTTCGGGCGCGGCGGCCCTCGCGATTTGGCAGCCGTTCGCGACGCCCTGGAGGCGGCCGGAGAAGCTGCCGCCATGCTGACGGCGGCGACAGGACCACTGCCGCTGCCGCCCGAGCTTCAATCGATCCGCTCGCGTCTTACAGCTGTTCCGCCGTCTCTCGCTTCCGCGCTCGATAGCGCTCTCGTCGACGATCCGCCGCTTCTCAAACGCGACGGCGGCTTCGTCAAAGACGGCTACAACGCCGATCTCGATAAGGCTCGCGCATTGCGAAACGATAGCCGCCGCGTGATGGCAGACCTCGAAGCGCGGTATATCGAAGAGACGGGCGTGAAGACGCTTCGCGTCCGCCACAACAACATCCTCGGCTTCTATATCGAGGTGACGCAGCTCAACGCCAAGCCGCTGCTGTCCCCTCCGCTGTCTGAACGTTTCAGGCATCGGCAAACGATGGCCAACGCCGTGCGATTTGCGACCGCCGAACTGCTCGAAACCGAAGGCCAGATCGCGTCCGCAAGCGAACGCGCGCTGAGCTTGGAGCAGGAAATTTTCGCGAGCCTCGCGCAAGACATCGGAATCGCAACCGAGGCGCTCGGGGCTGCCGCAGGCGCACTTGCCGAACTCGACGTCTACGCGGCGCTTGCCGCTCTGGCGCTCGAACAAGGCTATGTGCGGCCGATCACCGATCAAAGCTCGGCGTTCGAAATCCGTGGCGGCCGTCACCCGGTCGTTCAGCAGGCCTTGGCGAAAAGCGAAGGCGCCGCATTCATCGAAAACGACTGCGTCCTGGGCAGGGGGGGAGCCGAAGCGCCCCCCGGCTTCGACGAGTTGCCGGACGCCCGCATATGGCTTGTGACCGGCCCGAACATGGCCGGTAAATCGACCTTCCTCCGCCAGAACGCCCTCATCACGGTAATGGCGCAGATGGGCTCATACGTGCCCGCACGATCCGCACACATCGGTATCGTCGACCGGCTATTCTCGCGCGTCGGCGCATCCGACGACCTTGCGCGCGGACGCTCGACTTTCATGGTCGAAATGGTCGAAACGGCCGCCATCCTTAATCAGGCGACCGAGCATTCCCTCGTCATTCTCGATGAGATCGGCCGCGGCACCGCCACGTTCGACGGCCTATCCATCGCCTGGGCGACCGTGGAATATCTACACGGAGTAACCAAGGCGCGGGCCCTATTCGCCACCCACTATCACGAGCTGACCGCCCTTGCGCGACGCCTCGATGGGATCGCAAACGTCACTATGGACGTTGCCGAATGGCAGGATACCATTGTTTTTCTGCACAAAGTCAAGCCCGGCGCCGCCGACCGCTCGTATGGTATCCAGGTCGCGAAGCTGGCGGGCCTGCCGGCCGCCGTTGTCTCTCGGGCCCGTCAGGTTCTAGAGCGATTGGAAAAGGCGGATCGGCGTCCGCGCATCGACAATGAAGGTATTGACGATCTACCTTTGTTTTCAGCAGCGCGGCCGAGGGGCGCAGCCACGGCCAATGAGCCTTCAGCCGTTGAAAAGCTGCTCACTGCCATGCATCCTGATGAACTGTCGCCGAAGGCGGCGCTCGAAAAGCTTTATGAACTCAAGGCTCTTGCCGAAGCCCAGAAGAAGACAAAGCCTTGACCGACGAAACATTCAATGTGCTGGTCCCGCCGCCGTACTTCGATACGCTAGCGGCGCGTCGCGAGCTGACCGCGCATTTCAATGCGAGTCCGTCGCCGTCTGAAGCGCGGCCCAAGGTCCTCGACAGCCTGAAGACCATTCTCAAGAACGCCCGGGAATCTGCGCGAACTGCGCTTGAAGCCGACGGCAACGGCAGACGATGCGCTGGCGGCCTGAGCCTGTTTCAGGACGAGATGATCAGGCTGATCTACGATTACACGGTAACGCACGTCTATCGTGCGACCAACCCATCCGACGCCGAGCGAATGGCGATCGTCGCGACGGGCGGTTACGGACGCGGCCTCCTCGCGCCGGGTTCCGACATCGATCTCCTGTTCCTGCTTCCCTACAAGCAGACGCCATGGGGCGAGAGCGTCGCCGAATACATGCTCTATCTGCTTTGGGACCTGGGCTTCAAAGTCGGGCACGCCACCCGTACCGTCGAGCAGTGCCTGAAGCTCGGCCTCGCCGATATCACCATCCGCACAGCCCTTCTCGACTCCCGCCTCATCCTCGGAGACAAACAGCTTTTTGCAGAGTTCGAGGATCGTTTCAGCTCTGAAGTCGTCACCGGCACGGCGCGCCAATTCATCGATGCCAAGATGGCCGAACGCGACGAACGAACGCGGCGCGCAGGCGAAAGCCGTTACAAAGTCGAACCGAACATCAAGGACGGCAAGGGCGGCCTCCGCGATCTGCACACGTTGCATTGGCTATCGAAATACATCTTCAACCAGGACGTCGGCGCTGCGGCCGTTGAAGCCGGAATATTCACACCCGAAGAGGTGCAGACCTTCCGCCGCTGCGAGGATTTTCTTTGGCGTGTTCGCTGCTTCCTGCACTTCCTGACGGGACGCGCCGAAGAAGTATTGTCGTTCGAGGTGCAGCCCTCTATGGCGCAAAGCCTCGGCTATACGTCGCGTGAAGGGCTGCGCGCTGTCGAGCGCTTCATGAAGCACTATTTTCTCATCGCAAAGGATGTCGGCGACCTGACGACGATCCTCTGCGGCGCGCTCGAAATGCAGCAGCTGAAGACATCGCCCGGCTACAAGCGGCTGCTGAACCCGCTGAGCTGGAAGATGCGGCGCGAAGTCCGCCAGAAAACCGATTTCCGCATCGACAACGATCGCCTGAACGTCGCCGACGCCGATGTCTTCGTGCGCGATCCGGTCAATCTCATCCGCTTCTTCGCGCAGGCTGCGAATACCGGCGCTTACCTGCATCCGGACGCCATTCGTCTGCTTCGCAGCTCGCTTCGACTGATCGACGACAAGCTGCGGCACGATCCCGAAGCAAACAGCATATTTCTCTCGCTGCTGACAGCGCACGGCAATCCGGAAGCCTCGCTCCGGCACATGAACGAAGCCGGCGTGCTCGGCCGCTTCCTGCCCGAGTTCGGCCGCATCGTCGCAATGATGCAGTTCAACATGTATCATCACTACACGGTCGATGAGCATCTTTTGAGAACGCTCGGCAACATCGTCGCCATCGAGCGCGGCGATCTTGCTGCCGAGCTGCCGCTCTCGACGGCCGTCTTCTCCTCGCTTCAAAATCGCCGTGCCCTGCTCGTTGCGGCCTTCATTCACGATATCGGCAAGGGCCGAAAGGAAAACCATTCGACGGTCGGCGCGCGCATCGCCCGCAAGATCTGCCCGCGACTGGGCATGACGGCCGCCGAAACGGAGCTCGTCGCGTGGCTCATCCAGCAGCACCTGACGATGAGCAACTTTGCCCATTCGCGCGATATATCCGATCCCGATACGATCCGCGCATTCGCCAACATCGTGCAAAGTCCGGAGCGCTTGAAAATGCTCCTGCTGTTGACCTCTGCCGATATCATGGCCGTCGGCCCCGGCGTCTGGAATGGCTGGAAAGGTCAGCTCCTGCGCACGCTTTACCACGAAACCGAACCGCTCGTTGCGGGCGGCCATACGCAAGCGCCGCGCGGCGAACGGATCGAGCAGGCGCAGACGGCTTTGCGCAACGCCCTCTTCAATTGGCCGGCGAGCGACGTCGACGACTTCATCGCGCGGCACTATCCGAATTATTGGCTACGCACCGATCTCGCGACGCAAATCGAGCATGCGAACGTCGTGCGCGACGCCATGCGCTCGCAGACGAAATTCGCGACCGCGGTCAAAACCGATTCCTTCACCGCGATAACGGAGCTGACGGTTTTCGCGCCGAACCACGCGAGGCTTCTCTCGCTCTTCGCTGGAGCCTGCGCCGCAGCCGGCGCCAACATCGCTGGCGCGCACATCACGACTACGCGGGATGGCTTCGCACTCGACACGTTTTTGCTCAATCGCGAATTCCGTGACGACGAGGACGAGCTTCGCCGTGCACGTCGCATCATCGATACGATCGAGCGCTTGCTGAACGGCAAGGAACAGCTTGCGGGCCTCCTGCAAAAGCGGCGCATCGGCTCGAGAGGCGTCGAGGCGTTTACTGTCGAGCCGGAGGTCGTCATCAACAACGCCCTCTCCGATCGCCTGACGGTTCTCGAAGTTTCCGGCCGCGATCGCCCCGGCCTCCTTTACGAATTGACGTCCGCCCTTTCCGATCTGTCGCTCGATATCGCCTCGGCGCACGTAACGACGTTCGGCGAAAAGGCTGTCGACGTGTTTTACGTGACCGATCTCGTCGGCAAGCAGATCGTCAACGAAGCGCGCCAGATCGCGCTCCGGACGCGGTTGCAGTCCGTTCTCGATCCGGACTCCGATCCTGTAAAAACGGCATCTGAACCTGCCCGCGCCTAACGGACGCGGCGAATGTCCTCGGAACGCCCGAAATGGGACAAATGCAACGAGACCTCGACGTGACTTGTCGGCCACTCCTCACAATTGAGGCCGTCCGACCATCAAAATGCCGGATGTCTGCTGGCCTAAGCCGGTTTAAGAGGGCAGCCTGCTGCCTTGGCAAAACGCGAACCGTAAGCCGTTCAATCGATGAAACTCTATAAATCGTTCGCGACCGTCGGCGGCTTGACCCTTCTGAGCCGTGTATTCGGCTTCATGCGCGACATCCTGATCGCAGCGACGCTCGGCTCCGGATGGGTGGCTGATGCCTTCGTTGTCGCCTTCCGCTTTCCCAACCTGTTTCGCCGGCTGTTCGGAGAAGGCGCCTTCAACTCCGCTTTCGTGCCGATATTCGCCAAGAAGCTCGAAGGCGACGGCAAGGATGCAGCCCGCCGGTTTGCCGAAGACGCGATGGCGGGCCTTCTCTTCATCCTGCTGATCGTCACGTTCGTCGCCGAAATCGCCATGCCCGTGCTGATGTACGGCTTGGCGCCGGGCTTCGACGCCAACCCCGAGAAGTTCGATTTGTCCGTGCTCCTCACCCGGATCACGATGCCGTATCTGCTGTGCATGTCGATCGTCGCGTTGATGTCCGGCGCGCTGAACTCCGTCGGGCGCTTCGCCGAAAGCGCATCGGTTTCGATTGTGCTCAACGGCGTCATGATGATCGCGACGCTCATCGCGTTGTGGTACGGCTACCGGGCGGGCCCCGAAGCCGGCATCATCCAGGCATGGGGCGTCTTCGTAGCAGGCTTCCTTCAGCTCGCGCTGCTGATGTGGGGCATGCGCCAGGCCGGCATGCATCTCTCAATCCGCCGGCCACGGCTGACGCCAGATGTGCGCAAACTCGTGCGCCTCGGCATCCCCGGCGTTATTTCCGGCGGCGTGACACAGCTCAATATCGCGATTGGAACGGTCATCGCTTCGCTCCAGCCCGGCGCCGTTTCCCATCTCTATTATGCAGACCGGATATACGAATTGCCGCTGGCAATCGTCGGCATCGCCATTGGCATCGTGCTGCTGCCCGACGTTTCGCGCCAGCTCAGAATGGGCAACACCGCAGGCGTGATGGACAGCCAGAACCGCTCGCTGGAATTCGCGCTCCTGCTGACGATCCCGGCAGCTCTCGCCCTTGTTGCGATCCCGACCGACATTACCCGCGTTCTTTTCGAGCGCGGCGCGTTCGGCCCCGAGGACACCAAAGTCACGGCTTCGGTGCTGGCGCTGTTTGCGCTCGGTCTTCCCGCATTCGTGATGATCAAGGTCTTCTCGCCGGCCTACTACGCCCGCGAAGACACGACGACGCCGATGCGGTACGCAACCATCAGCCTCACGGCGAACACGATCGGCTCGATTGCGCTGTTCTTCCTGTTGCGCCATCTCGGCATGATGCCCCAGCTCGGGATTGCCATCGCCACCACTCTTGGCGGCTGGCTCAACGCCTATCTCCTATGGTCGACCTTGCGGCGGCGTGGCGACTTCATTGTCGACGCGCGGATCAAACGGAACATTCCGCTGATCCTGTTTTCGAGCGTCGCCATGGTCATCGCCCTGCTGGGCACGAGCCACGTCCTCGCGCCGTATCTCGATCATAGCGGTGGGTTTTTCGTCAAAGCGTCCTTCCTGGCGCTCGAGATTGGCGTCGGACTGGGTGTTTTCGCCTTCTTGGTTTTCGCAACCGGTGTCATGTCCATCGGCCAGCTCGGCCGCCTGACGCGGCGCCAAAACTAGCGACAAGAACTAGCAACCGGAACGAGCCAAAAGCCTTCGCCCTTGCGCGGCGGGCCTCCGCACGCGATAAGGCCGCCGGATCTCCTTCAACACGGTACGTACTCCAATGAAAATCACGCCGCGCGTTTTCTCCGGCATGCAGCCGACCGGCAGCTTGCATCTCGGCAACTATCTCGGCGCGATGGTCAACTGGATCAAAATGCAGGAGACCCACGAGTGCGTTTATTGCGTCGTCGATCTGCATGCGATCACCGTGTGGCAGGATCCGGCTGAACTCAGGAACGCAATCCGCCAGGTTACGGCGGCCTATATCGCCGCCGGTCTCGACCCGAAGAAAAGCATTCTCTTCAACCAGTCGCAGGTCAGCGCCCACGCTGAGCTCGCCTGGGTCTTCAACTGCGTCGCCCGCCTCGGCTGGCTGAACCGCATGACCCAGTTCAAGGAAAAAGCCGGTAAGGACCGCGAGCAGGCATCCGTCGGTCTTTACGCCTACCCGAACCTGATGGCCGCCGACATCCTCGCTTACCGGGCAACGCATGTGCCCGTCGGCGAAGATCAGAAGCAGCACTTGGAACTCGCCCGCGACATCGCCCAGAAGTTCAACAATGACTTCTCGGCCTCGATCATCGCCGAAGGCTTCGCTGACGGAATCTTCTTCCCCCAGCCGGAGCCGGTCATCACGGGCGCGGCGACCCGGGTCATGAGCCTGCGCGACGGTTCGAAGAAGATGTCGAAGTCCGATCCGTCTGACCTATCGCGGATCAACATGACGGACGATGCCGATACGATCGCAAAGAAAGTTCAGAAGGCAAAGACCGACCCCGAGCCGCTGCCGAGCGATGAAGGCGGCTTTTCGGGCCGTCCGGAAGCCGAAAATCTAATCGGAATCTACGCGACTTTGGTCGACAAGCCCGTCGACGCCGTGCTGGCCGAAGTCGGCGGTCAGCAATTCTCTGCGTTCAAGAAGGTTCTGGCCGACGCGCTCGTCGCGAGGATCGAACCCATCGCGAACGAGATAAAGCGGCTGACCGGCGATCCGGCGGAGATTGACCGCATCCTCGCTGATGGGTCTTCGCGGGCGCGGGAAATCGCAACCCCCATCATGGGTAAAGTCAAGGACATCGTCGGCTTCATCAGAAGCTGACGAAATCCCCGACACTGGCCGTTGCAGCGAATGCCGAGGAATGGCAGCATCGCGCCCATGAAACCTCGCCGCTCGTTCGAAGAAGGCCATCGCCGTAAATTCCTGATCGTCGTCGACGAGAGCCAGGAAGTCGAAAGCGCGCTTTATTACGCCGCGAGCCGCGTTCAGCGCTCGTCGGGCCTGATCGTCATGCTCTACGTGATCGAGCCGAGCGAGTTGCAGCATTGGGCGGGCGTCCACCAGGTCCAGCTGGACGAA
Organism: Hyphomicrobium sp.; assembly: GCF_019753045.1. GTDB lineage: Bacteria > Pseudomonadota > Alphaproteobacteria > Rhizobiales > Hyphomicrobiaceae > Hyphomicrobium_B. Next base: position 38,564 of record NZ_JAIELN010000008.1, on the reverse strand, counting down.
GAGACAACCAAGGCCAAGGCGCTGTTTCGCCTTTTCCGGCGAAAGCTCGCACACGCTGGATTTGAGAACGTCGAGACCGAGGACGTCCTGCGCGAAGGTCGCACCGCAGAAGAGATCAACCATGTCATCGCCGAAGACGAGGACATCGCAATCCTCGTGCTCGGGGCCTCGATCGACGCCAAGGGGCCGGGCCCGCTGGTCGCGTCCTTGGCAACAGCCCGGGCAACCGGCGGCTTCGCCGTACCCGTAACGGTAGTCCCAGGCCAACTTTCACTCGCGGAAATCAAGGCTTTGGCCTAAATTGACGCCTTGGCAGCCATGGGGCGATACCTCGACATGGGCAGCCGCCATACCTATATTTGAAGCCTTCCAATCCTGCCCGTGCGGTACGGCGCGCGTGGAACAACGACCACGAAGTGAGGCAATATGTTTATTCAAACGGAAGCCACGCCCAATCCGGCGACGCTGAAGTTCATTCCGGGACGAGGCGTCCTCGCGGATGGCACTGCAGATTTCCGCACGAAGAGCGATGCATCTGCATCGCCGCTCGCCACCCGGCTCTTTTCGATCGAGGGCGTTGACGGCGTCTTCCTCGGCTCCGACTTCATTTCGGTCACCAAGGGCAACATCGAGTGGCAGCATCTGAAGCCGATGGTGCTGGGCGCAATCATGGAACATTACATGTCCGGCGCGCCCGTCTCCGAAGGCGAAGACGCCAACGACAACGCCTCGGAAAGCTACGACCCTGAAGACGAGTCGACCGTCGCGACGATCAAGGAATTGCTCGAGACGCGCGTGCGCCCAGCCGTCGCCCAGGATGGCGGCGATATCACGTTTTCGGGCTTCCGCGACGGCGTCGTCTATCTCCACATGCGTGGCGCCTGCTCGGGTTGCCCGAGTTCGACGGCGACGCTGCGGCACGGCATCGAAAACCTGCTGAAGCACTTCTGCCCCGACGTGCAAGCCGTACAGGCGGTCTGATCCGAAATTTCTGCACTTCGAACCCCGCTCCGGCGGGGTTCTTCTTATTTGGACTTCAAAACGCACGGGACATAATGGCTGAACCGCTCGATCAAACCACACTCGACCAACTGTTCGACAAGGCGCGCACCAACAACAAATGGCAACCCAAGGAGGTACCCGACGCCCTCCTACGCCAGATCGTCGAGCATATGAGATGGGCTCCGACGAGCGCTAACTGTTCGCCGGCCCGTTTCGTCTTCGTCAAATCGCCCGAAGCAAAAGCGCGCCTGAAACCGCACCTCAGCGCCGGCAATGTGGATAAGACGATGGCCGCACCGGTAACGGCCATTATTGCGTACGATTTGAACTTCTACGAAGCGCTGCCGAAGCTCTTCCCGCATACCGACGCCAAAAGTTGGTTCACGGGCAAAAAGCAGCACGCCGATACAACCGCGTTTCGTAATGGAACGCTCCAGGGCGGGTATTTCATTCTCGCGGCACGCGCCCTCGGGCTCGACTGCGGTCCAATGTCAGGCTTTCAAAACGCGGGGGTAGACGCAGAGTTCTTTACCGGAACAGAAATTAAGTCGAATTTCCTCTGTAATTTGGGGTACGGGGATCCGGCGGGGGTCCACCCGCGCTCGCCACGCTTCACGTTCGACGAAATAGCCACGGTCATTTAAAAGCTCCGCCAGGAATGAACATACTTTCGCTCGACACCTGTTTCGATGCTTGCTCGGCCGCGGCGGGCCGTGGGCTTCGCACCCTCACCCCGGGCATCGCTTTTGCCTTCGAGCCCATGCAAACGGGGCACGCGGAGCGCTTGCTGCCGATGATCGCAACAGTGATGACCGAGGCCGGACTCGAATTTAGGTCCCTTGACCGTATCGCGCTGACCTACGGGCCTGGCACGTTTACCGGCACGCGCATTTCCGTCTCCGCGGCACGCGCACTGGCGCTCGCGACAGGCGCTGAGTTCGTCGCTCTGTCGAGTCTCCGTTTGATGGCGATGAGCGCGCACATCCCCGCGGCTCCGACGCGGCGCATCGCCATCGCAACTGACGCGCGGCGGGGCGAAGTCTATTTCGAGGTCTTCGACCGCCACACGATGCAAACCGTCGTCGAGGCGCAATGCGCGACGATTTCCGCCGCTGCTAAGTTGTTGGGACAAGAACCGATCGTCATCGCGGGCTCCGGCGCCGAGCTGCTCGCAACCGAAGCCAATCGCGAAGGAGCCGAGGCGACGGCTATCCTGCCGGATCTGCTTCCCGACGCCCTCGATATGCTTTTCCCCGCCTGCGAGCTTCCCGTTTCGCGAACGGTGAAGCCGCTCTATCTCCGCGCGCCCGATGCGAAGCCTCCAGCGCCGAGCCCATTCATCGGAGCCGGGGCATGACGAACGTCACGCCGTTCCGAAATTTGAAGCATGCGAGCATGCTCTGGGCGGCGCCGGATCGAGCCGAAGAAATCGCAACGTTACACACCAAACTTTTCGATCCGCCTTGGGATGCCGCAGCGATCAAATCGCTTCTGGAACACCCCGCCGCAACGTCCCTGATCGCCGTCGCAGGAGGCCAGAAAAAAACGGTCATCGGCTTCTTGATCGGCCAGCTCGCCGCCGACGAGGCCGAGATCCTCTCCATCGGTGTGTCGCCCGACTGGCAGCGCGTCGGGCTCGCGACCGGCCTCCTCGAAGGATTGATGCGCGCAGCGCGACGTGGCGGCGCCAAGCGCATATTCCTTGAAGTTGCAGAGGACAACGCGGCAGGCCTCGCCCTCTACCGCAAGCTTGGATTTGTCGAAGCCGGACGCCGAAAGCGCTATTATGAACGCCCCGGCAACGCCCGCGTTGATGCCCTGACGCTCGTTCTGACGCTCGAAGATTCTGAACAGCCGGCCTGATGTAGACGCGCAGCCTTGTCACTGCCTATAACCCGGCCATACTCCGGCGACGAGGAATAGTCGCCCTTAAGCCAAAGCCTAATCGCTATGACCCTGCCGGCCGCGAAATCCGAGACGTCTATCGAATCGCGATGCGCGGAATGCGGACTGCGAATGACGGGCCAACGCCGCGTCATCGCACAGGTGCTTTCGACAGCCACCGACCATCCCGACGTCGAAGAGGTGCATCGCCGCGCCCATACGATCGATCGAAGAATTTCGCTCTCGACCGTTTATCGCACGCTCAAGCTGTTTTCCGCGAAAGGCATTCTCGAACGGCACGAATTCGGCCACGGCCGTGGACGCTACGAAGCCGCGCCGCGCGAGCATCACGATCATCTCGTCGACATCGAGAGCGGCCGTGTGATCGAATTTTCGAATCCCGAAATCGAGGAGCTGCAGGATCGCATCGCACGCGAACTCGGTTTCGAGCTGGTCGGCCATCGGCTGGAACTTTATGGCGTGCCGCTCGCGAAGAAAAAGCCTTCGAACCGGAAAGGCTAGCGACCGCAATGGCAAACGGCTCACTTCGCGCCTCAGCCGTACTCGCAGCTTTCATGGGCTTCACCGTGCCGCTGATGCCGGTGCAGGCACTGTTGTTGAAGATCGCCCCCAAAGCCGCACGGCGCTTTCCGAATTGGTACCACAATAAAGTCTGCCGGATACTCGGGATAACGCTCGAGATCGATGGCGCGGTCGTCGAAGATTCGCCCGTGCTCCTCGTCTGCAATCATACGTCCTGGCTCGACATCCCCGTGCTCTCGGCGCTTGCGCCCGTTTCGTTCGTGGCCAAGCTGGAAGTCGGAGGCTGGCCCTTCGTCTCAGCTCTCGCGCGCCTGCAGCGCTCCGTATTCGTCGACCGGACACGACGGCAGGCAACAGGCGATGCCGCGGCCGAAATCATGACGCGGCTGAAAGACGGCGACGCGATCGTTCTCTTCGCCGAGGGAACCTCGAGCGACGGCAATCGCGTGCTCCCGTTCAAAACGTCGCTGTTTGGAGCCGTCTCGGGCGCGGCTGCGCCGTCCGACCCGCAGGTCGTCGTCCAGACCGCAGCCGTCGTCTACACCCACGTCCGCGGCATTCCGTTGACGCGCGCCGATCGCCCGCGCATCGGCTGGTACGGCGACATGGAGATGACGTCGCACGCCTGGGGCGTTTTGCGATCAGGGCCCATAACGGTCACGATCAAGGTCGGACAACCCGTTCCCCTGAGCGAATTCAAGGACCGCAAGGATTTGGCTCTGAAGACCGAACGGGCGATCCGCACGGCTGTTCTCGGGATCCTCCGCGGCCGCCCGGGCGATCCCGGCCTCGTTCCGGTCGAACCTTCTCAGGAAAGCCGCCGGCAAAAGCTCGCATTGCCGCAGGTCCGCAGCGAGAAATGGACATAAGCGCGGCTTTCTATGCTATGCGCTGGTCCGACGAGTTCATGAGCAAATAAGACCATTTCGAGCCGGCTATTCACGTGCAGCGCGCAAACACGAAAACCTATTTTCTGAAGACGTTCGGCTGTCAGATGAACGTCTACGACAGCGAGCGTATGGCGGAGGCCTTAGCGCGCGACGGCTACAGCCAGACCGAAGACGTGGGCAACGCCGATCTGGTGATCCTGAATACCTGCCACATCCGCGAGAAGGCCGCCGAGAAAGTCTATTCGGATCTCGGGCGCATCCGCGACATCAAGGACACGCGCAAACGCGACGGCAAGGAAACGGTCATCGCAGTCGCTGGTTGCGTCGCCCAAGCCGAAGGATCGGAGATCACGAGGCGTCAGCCCGCGGTCGATCTCGTCATCGGACCGCAGAGCTATCATCGCCTTCCCGAGCTGATCGTCCGCGCTGAAACCAAAAGCGAGCACATCGTCGAAACGGAATTTCCGGGCGACGAGAAATTCACCGCGATGAAGGCGCCGCGCCGTGCGTCTTCGCCGTCGGCGTTTCTCACCGTCCAGGAAGGTTGCGACAAGTTCTGCACGTTCTGCGTGGTGCCCTATACGCGCGGAGCGGAGTTTTCCCGTCCCGTCGCTAAGCTCGAAGCGGAAGCGCGAGAGCTTGCAGCAGCAGGCGCAAAAGAGCTGGTTCTCCTCGGCCAGAACGTCAACGCCTATCACGGCGAAGGCCCTTCGGGACGCGCCATGGGCCTCGCGGAATTGATCCGCAGGCTGGCCGATATCGACGGCATCGAACGCATTCGCTACATGACGAGCCACCCACGTGACATGAGCGACGATCTGATCGCCGCACACGCCGAGGTGCCGCAGCTGATGCCGTTTCTGCACCTCCCCGTGCAATCCGGCTCCGACCGCATGCTGACGGCCATGAACCGCAAGCATCGCGCCGCGGAATACATCGATCTGATCGCGCGCGTTCGCGCGGCCCGGCCGGACATCGCCCTCTCAAGCGACTTCATCGTCGGCTTCCCCGGCGAAACCGAAGAAGACGCCGAAGAAACGATCGCGCTCGTGAAGGCTGTCGGCTTTGCTCAGGCCTTTTCGTTCAAATACAGCCCGCGGCCCGGAACCCCCGCCGCCGCCCTCGAAGTGCAAGTGCCCGAGGATGTGAAGACCGGGCGGCTGCATCGGCTCCAAGCGCTGCTGGATGAGCAGCAGGGCGCCTTCAACGCCAAGACGCTCGGAAGCACCATGCCTGTGCTTTTCGAACGACCTGGTCGCAACCCAGGTGAATTCATCGGCAGGTCACCCTATCTACAGCTTGTCCATGCGGTAGGAGATGGCAATTTCACAGGCCGGACGGCCAACGTGGCGGTAACGGAAACCCGGCGCGTCAGCCTGTCAGGTGTCATACCTGCAGCATAAGCGGGTTATACTGATCGGGTTCGGTTGTCGTTTAAGGTTCGCTGTGCGTTAACCACACCGGAGCATGCCGAACCTCTTTGTCACATGCTAACGTTGGGATAGTGGTCGATTCGAATTTGAGAGATACGGCTAGAAGAGCACGAGCAACCAGCAAGGGAGTGTCAGGATTGGCAGCATTCCGCGGGTCCTCCGCGTCGGCGTCGAAACGGCCCAATAAGCCGGAGTTCGAAGATGCTCGCGTCGTTGTACCCTTTGAAGACAATCGGCTGCTCACGCAGTTGCTTGGGGAATACGATAGCCACCTGGCCCTCATAGAAGATCGATTAGGCATTGACGCGCATGCCCATGGCAACGTCGTCATCCTGACGGGCCCCGCAACTTCCTGCGCCAATGCGCGAAGTGTGCTGGAACGCCTCTATGCCCGAATTGCAAAAGGCGAAACGATCGGCCCCGGTGATATCGACGGGCTGATCCGTCATGCCCGCGCGGAAGGGACCGCGTCCGAGGGACAAGCCCAAGTCGCCACGCGCCGCCGTGTCGTCAAAGCGCGCACGCCGACGCAAAGCACCTATATCCGCGCCATAGACAAGCACGACCTCGTATTCGGTCTCGGACCGGCAGGCACCGGCAAGACCTATATCGCTGTCGCTTTCGCGGCCCAGTGCCTCGAACGTGGGCTTGTCGAGCGCATCATCCTTTCGCGTCCCGCCGTCGAAGCAGGCGAGCGCCTCGGCTTTCTGCCGGGCGACATGCGCGACAAGGTCGACCCATATCTGAGGCCGCTCTACGACGCCCTTTATGATGTTCTGCCGCCCGAAAAGGTCGAGCGCGATATAGAAACCGGCGTCATCGAAGTCGCGCCGCTGGCGTTCATGCGTGGCCGCACTCTGGCCAACGCTTTCGTCATTCTCGACGAAGCCCAGAACACGACCAGCATGCAGATGAAGATGTTTCTGACCCGTATCGGCGAAGGATCGAAAATGGTCGTGACGGGCGATCCCTCGCAGATCGATCTGCCGCCGGGAACGAAGTCAGGTCTCGTCGAAGCCGTCGATCTGCTCGGCGATGTGGACGACATCTCGATCGTGAGGTTCCTCGCCGGCGATATCGTCCGTCGTGATCTTGTCGCCAAGATCGTCGATGCCTACGATCGCCCGAAGGACATCTGACTCCAAAAAACCATGCCGCCGTCTGAAAAAGCATCTGCTCCGGTCTTCGAGATCGAAATCGTCGAAGATGACGGCGACTGGTCGCGTGTGAGCAACCTGGATGGCGTCATCGAGGACGCTGCCCGCGCAGCAATTCTCGCGGGCAGCGACGGTTTGCAAACGGCGTTCGTGACCATCGCCCTATCCTCCGACGCCATTGTCGCCGATCTCAACGAACGTTTCCGCGGCAAAGCTAAGCCCACGAATGTATTGTCTTTTCCAGCCGGCGGCGATGCGTCGGACGCCCAGCTCGGCGATATCATCATGGCGTTGGAAACCGTTGAACGTGAAGCTCTGGAACAGGGGGTGCCGTTCGAACACCACGTGCAACACTTGGTGGTGCATGGCGTGTTGCATCTTTTAGGCTATGATCACGAGACGACCGCGGACGCGGAACGTATGGAAACCATTGAAATTGAAATACTTTCTAAGTTGGGCGTTGCAAATCCCTACACGGGCGCACTGGAAACCGGTACAAATGACTGACCGGACTCCCACCCATGGCCATGACCGACAACACACAGCATAAGACAGTGTCCGACACCCTAGACGACGACAGTCGATCCTTCGGTCAGCACGGCTGGCTCCAGACGGTTCGCGCCAAGCTCGGCCTTGTCGTACCCCAGAATGTCCGTGACGCGCTCGAGGGAGCACTCAAGACCGGCACATCGGCGAACTTCACCGACGCCGAACGCAAAATGCTCGAACGGCTCCTGCGCTTCGGCTCGAGCCGCGTTGCGTCGCTGATGATTCCCCGCGCGGATATCACCGCCCTCGACGAGGACGAGCCGATCTCCGAACTGCTTCAGACATTCAACGAGGCCGGCGTCTCGCGCATACCGCTCTTCCGCGAGACGCTCGACGATCCGCGAGGCATGATTCACATCAAGGATGTGCTTCGCTGGCTGATGGCGGAAGCGACGGGGCAGCCCGTCAAGAATGCCAAGACCGATCCAGACGCCGAGAAGCCCGCGGCGAATTTATTCGATCTCAGAAGCGTCGATCTGAGCCGTCCCATCACGACGGTGAAAATACGCCGGCAGATCCTGTATGTGCCGCCATCGATGCCCGCGGTCGATCTGCTCATCCGAATGCAGTCGACGCGCATCCACATGGCCCTCGTCGTCGACGAGTACGGCGGCACCGATGGCCTCGTCACGATCGAGGATCTGATCGAACAGGTCGTCGGCAACATCGAGGACGAGCACGACGATGACGAGGAAACCAATATCGTCGTCGATCCGAAGCTCGGCATCGTCGCCGTCGCCCGCACGCCGATAGAAGAGCTTGAGAAGCATCTCGGCGTGAAGCTGGTGCCCGATGACGAAGAGACCGAAGTCGATACGATCGGCGGTTTGATCTTCTCGATGCTGGGGCGCGTCCCGGCCCGCGGCGAGCTCATCCGTCACCCGACAGGTGTCGAGTTCGAAGTGCTCGATGCCGATCCCCGGCGCGTGAAAAAGCTCAAGGTCCATCCGCCGCGCGCGCCCGTCACCAACACGAAGTCTTTGCCTGAAACGCCGAAGGCGTGATGGACGCCGCAATCGCAAATCCGCAGCGAATCTCGGGCATTCGCGCCAGGATAATGGCGCTTCGCGGCTGGCGGCGAATGCTCATTGCCTTCGTTGCCGGCGGACTTTCCGCGCTATCGTTTGCGCCGATTTTCGCTTTCCCGATTCTCTTCCTGACGTTGCCCGTCTTCGTCTGGCTCATCGATGGCAGCACCAATCGGCGTCGCGCATTCTCGGCCGGTTGGGCGTTCGGCTTCGGGTATTTCTTTTTCAATCTCTTCTGGATCGGCGAAGCCTTCCTTGTGGAAGCCGACAAGTTCGCGTGGCTTCTGCCGTTCGCGGTGACGCTATTGCCCGCGGGGCTTGCACTGTTCTGGGGTCTCGCCGCCGCGGCCGCGCGCGCCTTCTGGTGCGAAGGCATCGGCCGCGTTTTCGTCTTCGCCATAACGCTTGCCGTTGCAGAATGGCTGCGCGGACATATCCTGACCGGGTTCCCCTGGAACCTCGTTGGTTATGCGCTGACGTACCCTCTGCCGCTGATGCAGAGCGCTGCGCTCTTCGGCGCCTATGGACTGACCGCAATCGCGCTGTTCGTATTTCCTGCGCCTCTCGTGGCGCTCGGCGACAACCGCGGTCCGCTTTCGCTGCAGAAGATCGGTGCCGCCGCAGCGCTCGCGGCAGTGCCCATCGGCCTCCTCCTCGCCTATGGACTCTGGCGATTGGAGACACCGCAAGCGTTTGTGCCCGGCGTAAAGCTTCGGATCGTTCAGCCGAGCGTTCCGCAGCGCGAAAAATGGATGTCGGAATATCAACGCCGCATCTTCGACGATCACATCGCGCTCTCGCTCGAAAACCCGGCGGGAGAGAAGGATTCGCTTCAGGGCATCACGCACCTCATCTGGCCGGAAGCAGCCATGCCCTTCTTCCCGCTGGAAGCCCCGGTCGCCCTCGACATCCTTGCGAATATTCTGCCCCCGGGAACGACGCTCATCACGGGTGCCCTTCGCCACGACCCGTCACCCACCCCCGGCACGGCCGCGGCACCCGATGCCCGGGCGCTGAACAGCATCCTCGTCTTGAACGAACGCGCTGAACCTGTGGCGACCTACGACAAGATCAATCTGGTCCCGTTCGGCGAATACGTGCCCTTGGAGGCCGCGCTTTCTAAGGTCGGCATACAAAAGCTCACGCATGGCCGCGGTTCATTTGCGGTCGGCCAGGATCCCCGGCCGCTGATGACGATCCCGGGCCTGCCGCCCACTTTGGGCCTCGTCTGCTACGAGGCGCTCTTTCCAGGAAACATCGTCCAGGGAAGCCAGAGGCCGGGCGTTCTGATGAACGTCACGAATGACGGCTGGTTCGGCGAATCGACCGGCCCCTACCAGCATTTCCACCAGTCGCGGATTCGCGCCGTGGAGGAGGGCGTTCCCCTCGTAAGGGCCGCCAATAATGGCATTTCCAGCGTCATCGACCCGTATGGCCGTGCGCTCCAAACGCTGGGTTTAGATGTGCGGGGCCAGATCGACAGCGCCCTGCCGGAGGCGATATCTCCGCCTCTCTACGCAAGGCTTGGCGACTGGACTTTAGCGCTTATTCTGGCAGGTTTCGCAGGGGCCGCTTTCCGGTTTCGGAAAAATGGTCGTTAATCAAAGTGTTGAAGTCAACTTGTCGCGGAGGCGGTCAAACATTGACGCCCGTCTCCCGTGCACCTAGGAAGTGCAGACCCTTTCTCGATGGGAACTGGTGGCTGTACGCGTGATGGTGAACGAAATATCTATCGAAGACGACACAAGCGAAGAAACGCCGAAAGGTTCTCGTCGCGCTAATCCGATGGACGTCCATGTCGGCTCACGCGTGAGGCTGCGGCGCATGCTTCTCGGGATGAGCCAGGAGAAACTTGGCGAGCATCTTGGTCTCACATTCCAGCAAGTTCAGAAATACGAGAAGGGCGTGAACCGCATTGGCGCGAGCCGGCTGTTCGATCTCGCCCGCGTTCTCGGCGTACCGGTGCAGTTCTTTTACGACGAGGCACCTCTGGGCGCCCACGCCGCAAGCGTGCAGATGCCAGGCTTTGCCGAGACCCAGCCCGACGAAAGCTATGTCGTCGACTTTCTTGGCACACGCGAAGGGCTCGAGCTGAACAAAGCCTTCGCCCGTATCACCGATCCGAAGGTGCGCCGCTCGATCGTCGATCTCGTTCGTGCCCTGGCTGGCGAAGAAGGCTGAAGCGGAGCTTGAGCGCTCCGATATTCGGCTGAGCCTCCGGTTTGGCAGAAGGGTCGCTAGGTCGCGGCCCATTTGGCGCGCGGCCGCACGCGCTGGCTTGACCGAATCCACCAAGATTGCGACAAACCGGCGCTTTTCAAGCTGCCGGCATGACAGGCATCGAAGACAACTGGCAACGATCGCCGAGACCTAATTTCTCAACACGGGGGCCACAGTGGCGCGCAAGTCCTTCCTATTCACGAGTGAATCCGTCTCCGAAGGTCACCCGGACAAAGTCTGCGATCGCATTTCCGACGAAGTCGTCGACGCGTTCTATCGCGAAGGCGCCAAGGAAGGTCTCGACCCCTGGGGCATCCGCGCCGCATGCGAAACGATGGCGACCACGAATCGCGTCATCATCGCCGGTGAATCGCGCGGCCCCAAAGGCGTGACCGTTGCCGCCATCCAGGACCTCACGCGCAAAGCCATCAAGGACATCGGCTACGAGCAGGAAGGCTTCCATTGGGCGAACTGCAACATCGAAGTTCTGTTGCATTCCCAGTCGGCCGACATTGCAGCCGGCGTCGACGCCAAGCAGCCGACGAACCAGGAAGAAGGTGCTGGCGACCAAGGCATCATGTTCGGATACGCCTGCAACGAGACGCCGGAATTGATGCCGGCGCCGATCTACTACGCACACAACATTTTGCGCGACCTCGCACTCGCCCGCAAAGCCAAGCAGGGCGATGCCGCCAAGCTCGGCCCGGACGCCAAGAGCCAGGTGACCGTTCGCTATGAGAACGGCAAGCCTGTCGGCGTCACCCAGATCGTTGTATCGCACCAGCACATCGTCGAGGATTTGAGTTCGCGTCAGGTGCGCGAAATCATCGAACCTTACGTCCGCGCGGCGCTCCCAGACACTTGGATCTCGAAAGACACCGTTTGGCACATCAACCCGACGGGCAAGTTCTTTATCGGCGGCCCCGATGGCGACACCGGACTGACCGGCCGCAAGATCATCGTCGACACCTACGGTGGCGCAGCGCCCCATGGCGGCGGCGCATTCTCCGGCAAGGATCCGACGAAGGTTGACCGCTCCGCAGCGTATGCCGCGCGCTATCTCGCGAAAAACGTCGTTGCATCGGGCATCGCAGACCGCTGCACGATCCAGCTGTCGTATGCGATCGGCGTCGCCAAGCCGCTGTCGATTTACGTCGATACCTACGGCACGAGCAAAGTCGACGAAGCCCAGATCGAGAAGGTGCTCGGCGAAGTCATGGATCTGACGCCTCGCGGCATTCGCAGCCATCTCGATCTCAACAAGCCGATCTATTCCCGGACATCCGCATATGGCCATTTCGGCCGTCCGGCTGAAAAGGACGGCGGCTTCTCGTGGGAGAAAACGGACCTTGCCGCCAAGATCGCCAAGGCCGTTTCCTAACGCGAACGAGCCACGATAACGACCTGGGCCTGTGAGATTCAAAGGCGGCTGCGCAAATGGCCGCCTTTCCTTTTTGATGTGATGTAGCGTGCAAATGCCGGCTGACGACCACGAACTGAGATCATTTGGACGAAGGCGCGGGCGAAAGCCGAGCGCGCGCCAAGCCTCGCTGCTGCGCGAAGATCTGCCGCGGCTTTCGTTCGACCCGGCGAAGCCCCCTGAAGGCTTCCGGCAGAACTGGCTCGAAATCGGCTTCGGCGGCGGCGAGCACCTCCTTTGGCAGGCCCGCCAGAACCGCGACGTTGCGCTGATCGGCTGCGAACCCTTCGAGGACGGCGTCATCAAGGTCTTGACCGCCGTCACCACCGAAAATTTGGAAAACGTGCGCGTCCACATGGGCGATGTTCGCGAAATTCTGAAGTCCGTCGCCCCGGGCTCGATCGATCGCGCCTTTATCCTCTTTCCGGACCCCTGGCCGAAGCGAAAGCACCGAAAACGCCGGCTGGTTAATTCTTCCCTGCTGAAACTTTTGGCACGCGTCATGCGGCCGGGTGCGGAACTCCGCATCGGCACCGATATCGGCGACTATGCCCGCACGATGCTTGAAGCTTTTGCGACGGAACCGGCCTTTGCGTGGCAGGCAGCGACCCCCGCAGACTGGCGCGATCGACCGCTCGACTGGCCGGAAACGCGCTACGAGGCCAAGGCGGTGCGAGAAGGCCGTCGGCGCTATTATTTCCGCTTTCTGCGTCAATAGCGGCAACCGAGCCTTGCACAAAGGCGAAAACTCGCCTATTTAGCGGTCATTCCAATAACACGTCGATCCGATACAGAGTGGACCGCAAGGCCCGCTCCGGACGAACTTTAAGCTCAGGAACGCAATTGCAGGATACCATCGCCAACAGCTCGGCAACGCCGTCGGAACAGGGTTCCGATACCGGCCGCTTTCTGCGCGAGACAGGTCTTGCAGCAGACGTTGCAGCTGTTGTCGAACCCGTACTCGAAGATCTCGGCTTCCGGTTGGTCCGCGTGAAGATTCAGGGCGACGGTCGCGACCGCACCGTTCAGGTCATGGCGGAACGTCCCGACGGCTCGATCAACGTCGATGACTGCGAAGCGATTTCGAAAGCCGTCTCGCCGGTGCTCGATGTCAACGATCCGGTTTCGGGTGCCTATCGCCTCGAAGTTTCGTCGCCCGGCATCGACCGTCCGCTCGTTCGCCCGAGCGACTTCGAGGATTGGTCGGGTCACGAAGCCAAGATTGAGCTGAATGAAGCGATCGACGGTCGTAAAAGGTTCAAGGGCGTTCTCGAAGGTTTCGAGGACGGCGAAGTCCGGATCAAAACCGATACCGGCGAACATGGCGTTCAGCACCTCGGCCTGCCGGTTCATTTGATAGCCGACGCCAAACTTGTTCTGACGGACGAACTTATTCGCGAAGCACTACAACGCGCCAAAGAGCGCCATTCCAACCGGCCCGGTGACGGCGCCGAACTCGACGAAGACGACCTGGAGGATTGACCTATGGCCATGGCAGGCATCAGTGCCAACCGGCTCGAGCTTCTGCAAATTGCAGATGCCGTCGCCCGCGAAAAGACGATCGACAAGAAGATTGTCATCGAGGCGATGGAAGACGCCATCCAGAAGGCCGCGAAGTCGCGCTACGGCGCCGAGAACGACATCCGCTGTGAGATCGACCCGAAGACGGGCGAAGCAAAGCTGACCCGCGTCCTCGCCGTCGTCGACGAAGTCGAGAACGACGCAACGCAGATCACCGTCGAAGACGCCAAGAAGCGCAACCCCGATGCCAAAGCCGGCGACATGATCGCCGAAACGCTTCCCCCCTTGGAATTCGGCCGCGTCGCTGCCCAGAATGCCAAGCAGGTCATCGTCCAGAAGGTCCGCGAAGCCGAACGTGATCGCCAGTTCTCCGAATACAAGGACCGTAGCGGCGACGTCATCAACGGCACCGTCAAGCGTGTCGAATACGGCAACGTCATCGTCGATCTCGGCCGCGCCGAAGGCATCATCCGTCGCGACGAAATGATCCCGCGCGAAAACGTTCGCCTCGGCGATCGCATCCGCGCCTACATCTACGAAGTCCGCCGCGAGCAGCGCGGCCCGCAAATCTTTCTGACCCGCGCGCGACCCGAATTCATGTCGATGCTGTTCCGCGCCGAGGTCCCCGAGATCTACGACGGCGTCGTCGAGATCAAGTCGGTCGCCCGCGATCCGGGAAGCCGCGCGAAAATCGCGGTTATCTCGAAGGATTCATCCATCGATCCCGTCGGCGCTTGCGTCGGTATGCGTGGCGCTCGCGTGCAGGCCGTTGTGAACGAGCTGCAGGGCGAGAAGGTCGACATCATCCAGTGGAACCCGGACGCGGCGAGCTTCATCGTCAACGCACTCGCGCCCGCTGAAGTCACCAAGGTCGTGCTCGACGAAGATTCAAACCGCATCGAGGTCGTTGTTCCCGAAGCCCAGCTCTCGCTCGCGATTGGCCGCCGTGGCCAGAACGTGCGCCTGGCCTCGCAATTGACCGGTTGGGACATCGACATTCTGACCGAGCAGGAAGAGAGCGAACGCCGGCAGAAGGAATTCGCCGAGCGCACGCAGCTTCTCATGGATTCGCTCGACGTCGACGAAGTCATCGCCCAGCTTCTCGTGACCGAAGGTTTCGCGACGATCGAGGAAGTGGCTTACGTCGATATCGCCGAAATCGCACACATCGAAGGTTTCGACGAGAACACGGCCGAGCAGATCCAAAGCCGCGCTCGCGAATATCTCGAGCAGCAGGAAGCCGATCGCGATGCGAAGCGCCGTGAGCTTGGCGTCGCCGACGAGCTGGCCGAGATCCCCGGCATCACGACCGCGATGATGGTCGCGCTCGGTGAAAACGGCATCAAGACCGTCGAAGATTTCGCCGACTGCGCGACCGATGAACTCATCGGCTGGACCGAGCGCAAGAAGGACAAGGACAAAGAAAAGGACAAAGACGGCGACGCGCGTCACGCAGGCTTCCTCGATGGGTTCGAGCTGTCGCGCACCGACGTCGAAAACATGATCATGGCTGCTCGCGTCCACGCGGGCTGGATCAAAGCTGAAGATCTCGAAAAGCCCGCTAGCGACGAAACCGAGGCTGCCGGTACCGGTAGCGTCGGCGCCGAAGGCTAACGGGAATGTCCGGAGAGGCAACAAACAGGCGTGATGGCAAAACGGCAAAATCGGCCTACGCAGGACCGGACGGAGCAAGGCTCCGTTGCGGGTTCCGAGCGGCTGTGCGCCGTCACGCGCAGAGCCCTTGATCCGGAGAACCTGATCCGCTTCGCTTTGTCGCCGGATGGCGTAATCGTCCCGGATCTCGACCGGCGTTTGCCCGGCCGCGGCGTCTGGGTCGGCTGCGAACGGGGCCTGATCGAAAAGGCTGTTTCGACACACGCCTTTTCAAAAAGCCTTAAAATGAAGGCCGAAGCGCCGGTAGATCTTGCAGAACGAGTAGATGATCTTATCGTTAAGCGCGTTGCGGGAATGCTGTCCCTCGCCAATAAAGCGGGCAGCGTTATCGCCGGATTTGAAAAAATTTATGCCGCGCTCGAGAAGAAGCCAGTAAGAGCGATACTCCATGGCTCCGATGCGGCCTTGGACGGACGAAGTAAAATTGATCGAAAATACAAGGCCATTCAGGCCAGCCGGGGCGCTCCTGCCGCAATTGTCGATGTTCTGACCATTGCGCAAATGAGCTTGGCCATTGGCCGCGGAAGTGTGGTACATGCTGCCCTCACACCCGGAGGACTGTCGGATCGGTTTCTGGAAGAAGCGGAGCGGCTTCTGCGCTACCGGTCTTCTGCGATTGAGGCCACCCCAGTGGCCACGGACGAAATTTCTGAACTATCTAGCTGAAGGCTGAACGGATAACGCATGACGGATTCGAACGACCAGACCGATAAGACCATCCGGGTCGGAGCGCGCAAGCCGCTGTCGCTGCAGCGAACGGTCGAGTCTGGCCATGTGCGGCAGAACTTCAGCCACGGCCGGTCCAAATCCGTCGTGGTCGAGAAGAAGAAAACACGCAGGCTCGGCACAGAAGCAGAGGCCAGCTCGCCGGCAGCGACCGAAACGATCGAGCGGCCAACGCCGCCCTCGAGAGTTCCGCCGCCGACGCCCCAGCATCAGCCGAGCGCAAACGAACGCTCTGCGGGCCGCGTCCTTTCGAATGAGGAACGCGCCGCGCGCGAACGCGCGCTTGCCGCCGCTCGCGCCGACGAACCCCGCCCGACGGAAGTCGAGCCGGTGCGTTTCGAGCCTGTTCCGCGTCCACCCGAACCGCAGCCCCGCGCCGAAGCACCGGCCCAGCCGGCACAAAGCGAGCCCGCACCGGCTCCCGCCGCAGCAGCACCTCCTGCAGCAGCGCCTGCACCTTCGCAGCCAGCCTCACCGGCGCCGTCCGCACCGGTTGCGCGCGACAACAACGCTCCGCAGCGTGAATATCGTCGCGACTCCGGTCCGTCGTCATCGCCGCGCCAAGAAGGTGGCCGTCCGCCATTCCAGAGAACGCCAAATCGTCCGTCGGCGAACACGGCATTCATGCCGCGTGGCGAAGCGGGTCGCCCGCGCGAAATCGAGCTGCCGACACCCGGACGCCGTGGTGCTCCCGCCGCTGCAGATTCGACGACGATCGAAAAGCCGACGCGTCCCGCACGGCCGCCCGTTGCTCGCCAGCAGGTCGAAGAAGACGATCGCGGCAAACGCGGCCCCGGCGGCGTGAAAGTCGCACGTCCGGCCGTCAAGGTTCAGGACGATGGGCGTCAGCGTCAGAAGCTCACGATCACGAACTTCGACCGCGAAGCCCAGGTTCGCTCGCTCGCCTCTCTCAAGCGCAAGCGCGAGAAAGAAAAGCTGAAGGCCATGGGCATTCAGCAGACGCGCGAAAAGATCGCGCGTGAGGTCACCATTCCTGAGGCCATCACGATCCAGGAATTGTCGAACCGTATGGCCGAGCGCGCCGTCGATCTCATCAAGTATCTGATGCAGCAAGGCGCGATGCATAAGATCACCGACGTGCTCGACGCGGATACGGCTGAGCTCATCGTTCAAGAGTTCGGTCATACGCCGAAGCGCGTCTCGGAAGCCGACGTCGAAATCGGCTTCGTCGGAGAGAAGGAAGGCGACGAGACCGCCCTCGAACATCGCGCCCCGGTCGTCACGATCATGGGTCACGTCGACCATGGCAAGACGTCGTTGCTCGACGCGATCCGCTCGACGAACGTCGTGTCGGGTGAAGCCGGCGGCATCACCCAGCACATCGGCGCCTATCAGGTGATGGCGCCGAACGGCGACAAGATCACGTTCATCGACACGCCAGGCCACGAAGCCTTCACGGCCATGCGTGCACGCGGTGCGAAGGTGACGGACATCGTCGTGCTTGTCGTCGCGGCCGATGACGGCGTCATGCCGCAGACGGTCGAAGCGATTAATCACGCCAAGGCCGCGAAGGTGCCGATCATCGTCGCGATCAACAAGATCGACAAGCCGCAGGCGGATCCGAACCGCGTACGCACCGAACTGCTTTCGCACGAAATCGTCGTCGAAAGCATGGGTGGCGACACGCTGGAAATTCCGGTGTCCGCGCTGAAGCGCACCAACCTCGACAAGCTGCTGGAAGCGATCCATCTGCAGGCGGAAATCCTCGACCTGCGTGCCAACCCGGCGCGTACGGCTGAAGGCGTCGTCATCGAAGCGAAGCTTGAGCGCGGTCGTGGCCCCGTCGGCACCGTCCTCGTTCAACGTGGTACGCTGCACGTCGGCGACATCATCGTGGCCGGCATGGCGTGGGGACGCGTTCGCGCGCTTCTCAATGACCACGGCGCGAATATCGCAACGGCCGGACCATCGGTTCCTGTCGAAGTCCTGGGCTTCGACTCGGCACCTGAAGCAGGCGATCAGTTCGCTGTCGTCGAAAACGAGGCACGTGCCCGCGAGCTGACCGATTATCGCGTCAGAAAGCGTCGCGAGACCTTGGGCTCGGCCGGTACGAAGAGCTCGCTCGAGCAGATGATGCAGCAGCTCAAGGACGCTGGCCGGAAGGAATTCCCGCTTGTCGTCAAGGGCGACGTGCAGGGTTCGCTCGAAGCCATCGTTGGCGCATTGAAGAAAGTCGGCAACGACGAAGTCGAAGCGCGCCTCGTGCATTCGGGCGTCGGCGGCATCACCGAATCCGATATTGCGCTGGCAGCTGCGGCGAAGGCCGTCGTCATCGGCTTCAACGTCCGCGCCAACGCGCAGGCGAAGCAGGCAGCCGATGCTCAGGGTGTCGAGATCCGCTATTACAATATCATCTACGATCTCGTGGATGAGGTGAAGGCGGCGATGTCGGGTCTTCTGGCTCCGACGAAGCGCGAAATCTTCCTCGGCTACGCAACGATCAAGCAGGTCTTCACCATCACGAAGGCTGGCAAGGTCGCCGGTTGCATCGTCACCGAAGGCAAGGTCGAACGCGGCGCCAAGGTTCGCCTGCTGCGCGACAACGTCGTCATCCACGAAGGCACGCTTTCGATCCTCAAGCGCTTCAAGGATGACGTGAAGGAAGTCGTCGCCGGTCAGGAATGCGGTATGTCCTTCGCTAACTACCAGGACATCCGCGAAGGCGACCAGATCGAGTGCTTCCAGGTCGAAACGATCGCGAGATCACTCTAATCGTCCAATAAGGCGCTCGCGCGGGAGCTTCCCGCGCGGCGTTGCTTCGCTGGCCGGTGTGCTTGCTTCGCTCTCTGAGCCGAAGTGTTTGTTCAATTCGAATGAAAGAGGCCGCGCGCGGTCCCATCCTGCGGCGGTCGGAACATGACAGATCTGACGATTAAGCTGCCTCTGCGGCTGACATTCCGCCTGACGCGCGCTGATATCGCAGCGTTCGAGCATTTGCCTCGCGAACTCACGCAGTCCGGCACGCTCGCATTCTTTGCGACGATCTTCGCTTGCGGCATGGCGCTCGCGATTTTCGACGAGCAACTCGAAGGCTTCGTACCCGAAACGCTCGCCGGCTATCGCCATATCATTTTTGCGGTCGTCGCCGGAGCGATCGGCTTTGCAGCTTTTAGCCTCGCGCTAACCTTGCTCTCGTATTGGCGCATCGCACAGACCGAATATCCCCCTGAGGATACGGAAATCGAAGTCTCGGAAGAAAACTTGAAAATCAGCGACGGCCGGCCGCCGCGAATTCTCGAATGGAACAGCATCGCCCGCGTCATTGACGCGCCGGCGCATGTGTTTTTGTGCCTGACACCGCGAAACGCGGTCATCGTGCCGCTACGCGCCTTTCAATCGGTTGCTGACATGCGCGCGTTCGCCGATTTATCAGAAACGCTATCGCGCGGAGCCGACGGCGATGCCTGAGCGAGGAAGCTAAGAATGCGATCCAAAACCAAATCGGTATCCTCCAAAGCGCCTTCGCAGCGCATGCTGCGTATTGGCGAGCTTATCCGGCATAAACTCTCGGAGCTGCTGTCGCGCGGCGAGATCCACGACGACGTTCTGGCATCGCACGTCATTACGATCCCTGAGGTTCGTCTCACACCGGATCTCAAGCTCGCGACGGTTTACGTCATGCCGCTCGGCGGCAACGACGTGAAACCCGTCATCGAGGCCCTGGCCCGAAACAAGAAGTTCATCCGGAGCGAAGTCGCGGCGGCGCTGAACCTGCGCTACGCCCCGGACTTGCGCTTCCGTGAAGACGAAACATTCGAGGAAGCGACGCGTATCGATCGCCTTCTCGACAGTGAACGAGTTCGGCGCGACGTCGAAAAAAAAGATTGAACCTTCTCTCCCGTTCCTGATGGGAAGAAGCATTGAGAGAAAAGATGGCACGACGCAAAAAAGGTAACGCCGTTAACGGCTGGCTGGTCCTCGACAAGCCTATCAACATGACATCGACGCAGGCCGTCGCCGCCGTGCGCCGCGCGTTCAACGCGCAGAAGGCCGGGCATTCGGGAACATTGGATCCGCTGGCGACTGGCATCCTGCCGATCGCGCTCGGCGAAGGAACGAAGACCGTCTCGTTCGCAGTCGACGGCGAAAAGGCCTACCGCTTCACGGTTCGTTGGGGCGCCGAGACCGAAACCGACGATACCGAAGGCAAGGTAACGAAGACGAGCGACAACCGTCCGGCACGCGCAGACATCGAAGCGCTGCTGCCTCGCTTCCACGGCGAGATCATGCAGGAGCCGCCCGCTTATTCCGCGATCAAGATCGCCGGCGAGCGCGCCTACGACCTTGCACGCAACGGTGAGACGGTCGTGCTCGAGCCGCGCCCCGTGTTCATCGACAGCCTGTCTCTGGTCGACATGCCCGATGAAGCGACGAGCGTGTTCGAAGCGCGCTGCGGTAAAGGCACCTATGTGCGTGCGCTCGCACGAGACATGGGCCGCATCATGGGTTGCTACGGCCACGTTATCGCGCTGCGCCGGACGCAGGTCGGCCCCTTCGATGAGGGCCGCGCGGTGGCGATGGAAGCACTTCTCGCAGCCGCCGAGTCGGGCGATCCCGACGAGGTGCTGAAATACCTTCTTCCCGTCGAGTCGGCGCTCGCCGATCTGCCGGAACTGCTCGTCTCGCAGAGCGATGCAGCCACCCTTGCACGAGGCCAGACCGTTTTGATCCGCGGCCGGGACGCCCCGATTATGTCGGGCCCCGCCTACGCCACGTCGAAGGGCCGGCTTGTCGCGCTTGGAGAACTCGCCAAGGGCGCCCTCCACCCGACCCGTGTCTTCAATCTCGGGTAGCCGAGCGCTGAATCGTCTTAACTTATTGAAGAGACTTAGGGATTTATGCTCGAATTCAAACTCGCCTTTGGCGGGCATTCGTGTATAAGTACCGCATCCGCGCGGGCCTCGGGTTTCCGCGCGGCTTTCGTTTGCGACCCAGCTGGACGACATCCCGGCTGGCGCCGCTTGATCCAAACTCCAAATCTGAAAGGAGAATTCGATGTCGCAGGTAGCACCGCACAGGCGTGTGGCGAAGACGGCCGTCATCAAAGATAGCGCAACCAAGGCCAACGACACCGGCTCGCCGGAAGTTCAGATCGCCGTGCTTACGCATCGCATCAACGAGCTGACCGAGCACTTCAAGCTGCACAAGAAGGACAACCACTCGCGCCGCGGCCTTCTCAAGATGGTCAGCCAGCGCCGGCAGTTGCTCGACTACGTGAAGGCCAAGGACAACGCTCGTTACCAGAAGATCATCGAGAAGAACGGCATCCGCCGCTAATTCGCGCGCTCATTTCAGCGCTTCAGTCAGGACAGGCCGATGGCCAGTCATACGAATCGATAAACAAGAAAGCCGCCGGCGCACATCTGCGCCGGCCGCCCATATCGCTCGTCCGGCATGAGGCCGGCGGGCTGACCGACCGAACAGAAAAGCGAAAAACGAAAGATTGATCATGTTTGATATCCATCGCGTCGAAATTGATTGGGGTGGCCGCAAGCTGAAGCTCGAGACCGGCCACTACGCCCGCCAGGCGGATGCTGCGGTCATGGCGCAGTACGGCGATACGACTGTGCTGGCGACCGTTGTCGGCGCCCGGTCAGCAAAGCCCGGAATCGATTTCTTCCCGCTGACCGTGAATTATCAAGAACGCACCTACGCCGCCGGCAAGATCCCTGGCGGCTACTTCAAGCGCGAAGGCCGCCCGAGCGAGAAAGAGACGCTCACGTCTCGCCTGATTGACCGTCCGATCCGCCCGCTCTTCGTCGAAGGCTTCAAGAACGAGACGCAGGTTGTTGTAACCGTCCTCTCGCACGACCTCGAGAACGATCCCGACATCCTCGGCATGGTCGCAGCATCCGCGGCACTGACGCTTTCCGGCCTGCCGTTCCTCGGCCCCATCGGCGCCGCGCGCGTCGGCCTGATCAACGGTGAGTTCGTACTGAACCCGATGATCGATGAGATGAAGGACAGTGTCCTCGATCTCGTCGTCGCCGGCACGAACGACGCGGTGATGATGGTCGAATCGGAAGCCAAGGAACTCCCCGAGTCGCAGATGCTCGAAGCCGTGATGTTCGGCCACAAGCACATGCAGCCGGTCATTCAGGCGATCATCAAGCTCGCCGAGAAGGCTGCCAAGGAACCGTGGGACATCAAGATCCCGGACAAGGCGAAGTACGCCGCCCAGGTCAAAACCATCGCCGAATCGACGCTCAAGGAAGCGTTCTCGACGAAGGAAAAAGGCAAGCGCCAGGATCTCGTTTCCCAGGCGAAGAAGCAGATCACCGAAGGCATTTCCATTCCGCCCGACAACCCCGATGAGAAGGTTCTTCTCACCGACGCGTTCAAGTCGCTCGAGATGGACATCATGCGTGGCGACGTCCTGAAGACGAAGCGGCGCATCGACGGACGCGACCTGAAGACGGTTCGCCCGATCCTTTCGGAAGTTCACGTCCTTCCGCGCACGCACGGCTCAGCACTCTTTACCCGTGGCGAGACGCAGGCGCTCGTCGTCGCGACGCTCGGCACCGGCGAGGACGAGCAGTTCGTCGACAGCCTCGAAGGCACGAAGAAAGAGCGCTTCCTGCTGCATTACAACTTCCCCCCATACTCGGTCGGTGAAGTTGGCCGCATGGGATCGCCGGGCCGCCGCGAAATCGGTCACGGCAAGCTCGCTTGGCGCGCCATCCACCCGATGCTCCCCGCGCAGGAAGAGTTCCCCTACACGCTGCGCGTCGTCTCTGAGATCACCGAGTCGAACGGCTCCTCGTCGATGGCGACGGTCTGCGGTACCTCTCTCGCTCTGATGGACGCTGGCGTGCCGTTGAAATCGCCGGTCGCCGGTATCGCGATGGGCCTGATCAAGGAAGGCGACGACTACGTCGTTCTTTCCGACATCCTTGGCGACGAAGATCACCTCGGCGACATGGACTTCAAGGTGGCCGGCACCGACAAGGGTGTCACGTCGCTGCAGATGGACATCAAGATCACGGGCATCACCGAAGAGATCATGCGGATCGCCCTCGATCAGGCGCAGGAGGGTCGTCTCCACATCCTCGGCGAAATGTCGAAGGCGCTGACAGGCGCCCGCACCGAGCTCGGCGAATACGCGCCGCGCATCGAAACCATCAAGATCCCGGTCGACAAGATCCGCGAAGTCATCGGCTCCGGCGGTTCGGTCATCCGCGAGATCGTCGCCGAGTCGGGCGCCAAGATCGACATCGAGGACGACGGCACGGTGAAAATCGCGTCCGCCAACCGCGAGTCGATCGAAAAGGCACTCGCCCGCATTCGCGGCATCACGTCCGAGCCTGAGGTCGGCCAGATCTACAAGGGCAAGGTCGTGAAGATCATGGAGTTCGGCGCATTCGTGAACTTCTTCGGCTCGAAGGACGGCCTCGTTCACATTTCACAGCTGTCCCAGGGACGTCCTGAGACCGTCGGCGAAGTTGTGAAGGAAGGCCAGGAAGTTTACGTCAAGCTTCTGGGCTTCGACGATCGCGGCAAGACCCGCCTGTCGATGAAGATCGTCGATCAGGCGACCGGCCAGGAAATCCCGCGCGCTGAAGGCGAGCCGGAAGAGGTCTTCGAAAGCCGCCCCCCGCGCCGTGAAGGCGGACGCGGCGGCGATCGCAATCGCGGCCCGCGCCGCGAACGCAACTAAGACATCGCTCATCTAGAATTGATAAAGCCGCCGGATCATCGATCCGGCGGCTTTTTTTATTGCTCAGTCACCTCGGCCGGAATCGTATCCCGGCTCGGGCGAATGCAATCAATACCACCAGCACTTGCCGTGCTTGCAGACATGGTTCGTGCACTGCACGCGACCGATGCCTTTGACATGCTTGTGCCAGCCGTTGAGTCCACGGCGGCATGTCCGGTGCCAGAAGTGCGCTTGTTCAACAGTGGACTGAGCGGCCCCGACGCCCTTCAGCGTGCCAAGTGATCCGCCTGTCGCTGCAATGCCCTGTGACGCAGCGGACAACACGCCCACTGCCACCATCGCTGCCACGAGCGAAATTTTTCGAGCCATTCGGCTACTCCTCTCCCCTGGAGGCAAAGCCTCCTGCCAAGTTTTACGGGGCGACGCTAGCAGGGGAGAATAATGACCGCTATCGGAACAGTGACGGCGGAGAAGCTATGCCGTGTCTGCGTTGCAACTCGGCGTCAGGCTTTCGCGAAATGTGGCACGTCTGGCCAGAAAACGCGTGCTTTTTCACTCACTTCGTCCGGATCGCCGGTTGTCAGCAACGTCAGCATGCCGCCTTCACCGCCATCCAGATAATTCGTTCGGCGCGCGAGATAATCTTCAAAGCTGTCGGCCACGACCTCGGGCTGCGAAAGAATGCGTGTGAACGGCGGGAGATATTTCCTGAACAAAGGCTCGACGAGCGGAAAGTGCGTGCACCCAAGGATTGCGCGATGCGGCGGCAAATTCCCCGTCTGACCGAGAAGACCCGCAACACCATCGCGGACCAGCACATCGAGCTCCACCAGCGGACGTTTGTTCTCGATTGCGCCCGCAAGCTCCGAGCAGATCTGTTGGACGACCGTAACCTTCGGACAGCGCTTGCGGATCTCTTCCGCGTAGACGCCGGATGAGATCGTCCGCGTCGTCCCGAACACGCCGATGGTGTCGGTATTGTACTTCTGCGGATATTGCGGCGACGTCACCGCCCAAGGCGTTTGCGTTGCAGCCTCGACGGTCGGAGCGACGATGCCGAGGACATTGTGCGCGCCTGCCCACTTGCTCTCCGGCAGCCACTGTTGCTGCAAGCGCCGAAGCGCCACAGCCGTCGCCGTGTTGCAGCCGAGAAGCGCGAGCTTCGCCCCGCGCGCGAACAATTGCTCTACGCAATCCCGCGTAAAATCGACGATGTCTTCCGAAGGCCTGTTGCCGTAGGGGACGTGGGCATGATCGGCGAGATAAACGAAATCGACGGCCTTGAACCGCGCGACGAGCTCACGCAGGACGGTCAGCCCGCCGAGACCTGAATCAAATACCCCGATCATGAGCGGAGTGTTTGCGACGCCCGCTGGCGGACGTCAACGGCCGCGAAATGTCACTCCGCAGCAGCCGAGGGCGAACGGCTGGCCGTCTTGCCTTCGGTGTCGTGCTCCTTGAGGCCTTCGAGCGAAGGCATCGACACGGTGTTATAGCCGCAATCGACAAAATGCACTTCGCCGGTGACGGCGCCCGACATCGGCGACAGCAGATAGAGCGCCGAGCCCGCAACCTCGTCGAGTGTCGGCGTGCGTTGCAGCGGCGAGTTATCGCGCTGGAAATTGAAGATCACGCGCGCGTCGGAAACACCGGCGCCCGAAAGTGTGCGCATCGGACCGGCGGAGAGCGCGTTGACGCGCACGCCCTGCGGCCCGAGATCGGCGGCGAGATAACGCACGGATGCTTCGAGCGCGGCCTTCGCAACGCCCATGACGTTATAGGACGGCACCCAGCGCGTCGCGCCGCCGTAAGAAAGCGTGATCAGCGAGCCGCCGTTCGGCATCAGCGCTGCAGCGCGCTTCGAGATTTCGGTGAAGGAGAAGCACGAGATCACCATCGAGTTGATGAAATTCTCGCGGCTCGTATCGGCATAGCGCCCTGCAAGCTCTTTCGGATCGGAATAGGCGAGCGCGTGAACGACGAAATCGAGGCTGCCCCATTCTTCCTTGATGCGCGCGAAGACATTGTCGACGCTCGCAAGGTCGAGGACGTTGCATTCCTCGATGATTTTCGAACCGAGCGATTGCGCGAGCGGCAGCGCCCGGCGGCCGAATGCGCCGCCCTGATAGGTGAAGGCGAGTTCTGCACCTTGGCCCGCAAGCGCGCGCGCAATGCCCCAAGCGATCGACCTATCGTTGGCGACCCCCATTACAAGACCGCGCTTGCCCGCCATCAAAGGGCCAGGCTTTGCGATATCGAAGTCGGTCATAGGAAGCCTCGTTTTGTCACCAAAGGTACGCCCGCGAACGTCAAACCAGCCGGCACCACGCTTGTATACTCTCATAGCCCTCACCGTCCGCCGCTACGCAGTTCCTAGCGGCGACCAGGAAAGCTTTTGTTACTCACGCATCATGCCGGCGGAAAATCAGAGTGGCATTTGTGCCGCCAAAACCGAAGCTGTTCGACATCACACAGTTAAGTTCAGCGTTGTCTATACGCTTCAGAGCGATTGGCATATCGGCGAAGGCCGGGTCAAGCTCGTCAATATTGGCGCTTTCGCAGATAAAACCGTTGTTCATCATGAGAAGCGAGAAAATCGCTTCCTGTACGCCGATCGCGCCGAGCGAATGCCCCGTTAACGATTTCGTCGCCGAAATGACCGGTGCCTTGCCGCCAAACACGGTGCGGAT
Source organism: Hyphomicrobium sp. (assembly GCF_019753045.1). Classification (GTDB taxonomy): domain Bacteria; phylum Pseudomonadota; class Alphaproteobacteria; order Rhizobiales; family Hyphomicrobiaceae; genus Hyphomicrobium_B. The sequence continues at coordinate 12,149 of NZ_JAIELN010000008.1, read as the reverse complement.
AGCATCGATCTCCTTCGCATCACCGACGGGAGTGCCCGTTCCGTGCGGATTGAGATAATCGATTTTGGGCAAGCCTTTACCGTCAAATCCCTTGAGCGCCAAGCGCATGCAGCGCTCCGCACCCTCGCCCGACGGCGCAACCATGTCATAACCATCGGACGTCGCGCCGTATCCTGCGATCTCGGCGTAGATCTTCGCGCCACGGGCTTTCGCGTGCTCCAGTTCCTCGAGCACAACGACGCCGGCGCCGCCTGCGATAACGAAACCGTCGCGATTCTTATCGTAGGCGCGGCTCGCCCGCGTCGGAGTGTCGTTGAAGTGCGTCGACATGGCGCCCATCGCGTCGAAGAGATTCGACAAGGTCCAGTCGAGTTCTTCGCACCCACCGGCGAACATCACGTCCTGCTTGCCCCACTGGATCATCTCGGCAGCATTGCCGATGCAGTGCGAGCTCGTCGCGCAAGCCGATGAAATCGAATAGTTAACGCCCTTGATCTGGAAAGCCGTAGCCAGCGCCGCAGACGGGCCCGAGCACATGGCCTTCGGGACCTCGAACGGTCCGATTTTTTTCGGCCCCCCGGATTCGAGCGTAACTTCAGCCGCCTGGACGATTGCCCGCGTGGACGGTCCGCCCGAACCGACGATGATGCCGGTGCGCTCGTTGACGACGTCGGACGCTTCGAGACCCGAATCGCGGATGGCTTGATCCATCGCGATCCAATTCCAGCCGACACCTGCCCCCATGAAGCGCTTGGGCTTCCGGGGAACCATTGCCTCCCACTCGATCTGTGGGGCTCCGTGGACTTGGCATTTGAAGCCCAATTCGGCGTACTTCTCTGCACGAGAAATACCGGACTTCGCCTCTCTCAACGAAGCGAGAACTTCTTGGGTGTTGTTCCCTATCGAGGACACCACACCCATGCCAGTCACAACTACGCGCCGCATGCGCTCGTTCACTCCTGCGGTTCCTGCTGCCGCCCGCTTTGACAGCCGGGCCCTCTGCGCAAACGCTTAAGGACCTTCGCTCGACTTGAGTAGGACCCTTAGGTCCTTGGCTGTGTATATCACCTCGCCATCGGCCTTCAGGACACCGTCTGCCTCTGCGAGCTTCAGCTTCCGGGCAATGACCCGCTTTATGTCTATGACATATTCGAGCAGTTTTACGTCAGGCGTAACTTCACGCGTGAATTTGACCTCGCCGACGCCGGAAGCCCGGCCCTGTCCGGTGAGACCGAGCCAGCCCAGATAGAATCCCGTCAATTGCCAGAGAGCGTCGAGGCCGAGGCACCCCGGCATCACCGGATCACCTTTGAAATGGCAGGCGAATAGCCAGTCCAGGCGCTCGTTGCCAGCAACCTTAAGCTCGGCGACGATAAGGCCTTTACCGTGTGCGCCGGCAGTTTCGGAGATCGTTGCGATGCGATCAACCATAAGCATCGGCGGAAGCGGCAATTGCGCATTCCCCGGGCCGAACAGTTCGCCGCGCCCGCAGGCCAGCAAATCATCGAATTCGAAGCTCGAACGGCGTTCCGCCACTGGTCCCCTCGTTTCATGGCCGACTATGCGGTGTTCGTTCACATTATGCTCCGGGAAGGTCAAGATAAGGGGGTCGTAACATACGCCTGCCCTTGCGCCTAGCAGTGCTGGCCGCTGCGTGTAACAGGGCGTTGACCGGTCTTAAAGAGCCATTCTCGCCGTAAGTTGCGGCTTTTAAGGCAAGTGACTATACTCATCATAATTCGCCGCGTTTCGTAGGGACTGACATCATGTTGGTCCAACGTGGGGACGCAATCACGGTTCTGCAAACGCAAATGTCTGATAAATCTCCGGCAAGCATGGCACCAGAAGCACCGCTCTCCACGCCTGAGCTCCTGCGAAAAGCGGGCCTCCGGCCGACCCGGCAGCGCATGACGCTCGGCAAGCTGCTGTTCGAGGGCGGCGACCGCCACGTAACGGCCGAGCAGCTTCACGCCGAAGTCGCGGGCCTCGGAGAGCATGTCTCGCTCGCGACGGTTTACAACACCCTGCACCAGTTCAAGCGCGCCGGGCTCTTACGTGAATTGGCGATCGAAGGCTCGAAGGCCTACTTCGACACCAACACGTCCAATCACAATCACTTCTTGCTCGAGCCGAATGGCGAGCTGATGGACATCCCCGGCGATGCGATCACCGTCGCCGGACTTCCCGAGCCGCCCGAAGGCCTGAAGATCACGCACGTCGATGTGGTCGTGCGCCTGACGAAGGCTTGAGTATTCGCAAAAGCTTGAGCGTCTCGCGCACCGATTGGCGCGCGTAGCACTCTACTTGAACGTCTCGCCTTCGTAGACGCCCCAGAGCTTCTTCTGCTCGATGTAGCCGCTATATTGATCCACCGTTACGCGGCACCAGCGCCCGTCGCACATGTGCAGGTCGGCGATGACACCCGCTTCGACATTCGCGACCACGTTCGTATGTTCGCTATCGCTCGCCATGATCGGCACCAGCGGCGGCGACGTCCCGGTCTTGCGTTCCCAAGGCAGAACGAGGCCCGTTCTCCGGCCAGACAGCAACGACTGCAAAACCCAACCCGTAGCGCCCTCGGCGTCGCGAACCTGGCGCCAGATCTCGAATTCCTTGATGACTTCCAGTGGAAGTCCGGCGCGCCGGTAGACCCATGAGGTCGGGTAGTCGGTCCCCGGCCCGTTCCTGAGATTGACCCTGTCCGACTTGAGACTGACGAACCGAGGCACTGGCAAGCCGCTTCCGGCGAGCGCCGGCGAATCAGCCGCCAGCGCGTGCCCGGGCACTGCCAGGGCCAATGCGATTGCTGCAGCTGCGAGGACCGCCCCGCCGCCAATTGCCCTCACGCCCGCTAACCTGGCCTGTACGGCCCGAAAGCCGGTCGCCCAGCCGCTTCCAAGCGGCAGCCGCAACCCCACCCGCGGCCGGGCGTGTCTATGCTCTAGGAACGATATTGTCATTGAAGCGGCCTGTAACCCCGCGTGTAACCCGCGCTCGGCAAAGAAAATGGCTAGCGTGCCTTCGTGTTAGGCGTCCGCAACTGATTTCAGGACTTTGTCTTCGCGAAGACCATCTGATAGACACGGGGCCGCACTTTCTCAAGCGGCCTCGCAAGGGTCATGTGAACGCCGCGATTTTCTTGCAACGGGAAACGAATGCCCACCCCCCCAAAGAAACCTGTTGTCGTCGTCACCCGCAAGCTGCCCGATGTCGTCGAGACTAGGATGTGCGAGCTTTTCGACACGCGCCTCAATCTCGAAGACAAGCCTCTCAGTCAGGCTCAGCTCGTCGAAGCCGTCAAAACCGCCGACGTCCTCGTGCCGACGGTGACTGACCGCATCGACCGCGCCGTGCTGACGCAAGCCGGCCCGAAGCTTCGCCTGATTGCGAACTTCGGAACGGGCGTCGACAATGTCGATCTCGACACGGCCCGCAACCGGGGCATCCTGGTCACCAACACGCCCGGCGTGCTGACCGAAGATACCGCCGACATGACGATGGCGCTCATCCTCGCGGTGCCCCGGCGCCTCGCCGAAGGCGCAGCGTACATGCGCGACCCCGCGACAAAATGGTCCGGCTGGTCGCCCACATGGATGCTCGGACACCGCATCTACGGCAAGCGGCTCGGCATCGTCGGCATGGGCCGCATCGGCCAAGCGGTTGCGCGTCGCGCCAAGGCGTTCGGCTTGCAGATCCACTATCACAACCGGCGTCGCGTCTCCGAAGACGTCGAGGCGGAACTCGAGGCAACGTTCTGGGAGAGCCTCGACCAGATGCTGACGCGCGTCGACATCGTGTCGATCAACTGCCCGCATACGCCTGGCACTTATCACCTGTTGTCGGCACGCCGGCTCAAGTTGCTGAAGCCGTCGGCTTACATCGTCAACACGGCGCGCGGAGAGGTCGTCGACGAGAACGAGCTGGCTCGCCTTCTCGAAGCGGGCGCGATCGCAGGCGCAGGCCTCGACGTGTTCGAGCACGAGCCGGCCGTCAATCCGCGGCTCTTGGCGTCCGACCGCGTCATTGCCTTGCCGCACATGAGCTCGGCGACGATCGAAGGCCGCGTCGACATGGGCGAGAAGGTGATCATCAACATCAAGGCGTTCGCCGACGGGCACGCACCGCCCGACCGCGTTCATCCTGCGATGCTCTGAGCTGAGTTTTACCGGCGGCGACGACAAGCGCCGCCGGTCTCAAAATTTTGCTCTCGAACGTTTTCTGAAAATTATTCCGCGGCGCACGCCGGATTTGCAGAAGTCTGCCCCGACGCAAGATCGGTGATCGTCGGATTCCGTCCCGTTAGAGGATTATCCGGATCCCAGGCGATTGCGACGACTTCGAACCGCGTCGCGAGCGCGTCGTAGATGAGCAGCCGTCCGGCAAGGCTCTCGCCGAGACCCAACAGCTCTTTCACGACTTCCGTTGCCTGCAAAGTCCCGACGACGCCCGCGACCGGTCCGAGCACGCCGACCTCTTCGCAATTGGCGACAAGCCCTGCCGGAGGCGCTTCCGGAAAAACGCAGCGGAGCGACGGGTAAGGATTCCCTTGCGGGTCTTTCTCGTGCGGCTTGAAAACCGAGACGTAACCGTCGAACGATCCGAGCGCCGCATAAGCAAGCGGCCGCTTCGCGAAATAGCACGCGTCCGAAACCAGATAACGCGTCGCGAAATTATCCGAACCGTCAGCAACGATGTCGTAGCGCGAGATGATGTCTAGGGCATTCGAAGCGTCGATGCGCTCAGCATAAGTCTCGACGGTGACGTGCGGATTGATGCGAAGGATCGCGTCGCGTGCGCTGTCGACCTTCAACCTGCCCGCATCCTCCGTGCGATGAGCGATCTGGCGCTGAAGGTTGTCGATTGAGACAGTGTCGTCGTCGATGATGCCAATCGTCCCGACGCCAGCCGCCGCGAGGTAGGTGACGACCGGTGAACCAAGTCCGCCGGCGCCGATGACGAGCACGCGCGCCGCCTTGAGTTTTTGCTGCCCCGGGGCACCCACGTCACGCAGAACAAGGTGGCGTTTAAAGCGCTGCACTTCGTCTGACGTGAGCTGTGCCATGGGGCCTGATAATCTTTCGCGCGAGTGCTTAGGTCTTCGGCTGCGGATCGACGAAGAGTTCGCTCGAGAAATAACGCTCCGCAGACGACGGCGCAAACGTGACGATCGTTTTGCCCGCGAATTCCGGCCTTTCGGCGACGGCAATCGCCGCGGCGACGTTGGCGCCCGTCGAGATACCGCCGGGAATACCTTCGACCTTGGCAACAGTGCGCGAAACTTCGAATGCCGTATCGCTCGCGACGGTCACGACCTCGTCGATCAGACCGGTATCGAGAACGCTTGGAATGAACCCTGCGCCAATGCCCTGAATTTTGTGCGGACCGCGCGGCTGGCCGGAGAGGATCGCGCTAGTCGTCGGTTCGACAGCTATCACCTTGAGCCCCGGAATGCGTTTTTTGAGAATGCGGCCGACACCCGTCAGCGTGCCACCGGTGCCGACACCGATGACAAGCGCGTCGATCTTGCCCTTCGTATCGTTGAAGAGTTCTTCCGCCGTCGTCTTTTCGTGGACGAGCGGATTGGCCGGATTGTCGAACTGGCCAGGGATCACGGCATCGGGAAGCACCTTGGCAAGCTCTTCAGCGCGCGCAACAGCTGCCGGCATACCGCCAGCGCCTGGCGTCAATTCGAGTTCCGCGCCGAGGTGCGACAGAATTTTTCTGCGCTCGATCGACATCGTTTCCGGCATGACGAGAATGAGCCGGTAGCCGCGCGCCGCAGCGACGAATGCGAGACCGATACCTGTGTTCCCCGAAGTTGGTTCGATCAGCACCGTCTTGCCGGGCTTAATGCGGCCCTCAGCTTCGAGTGCGTCGATCATCGCAACGCCGATACGATCCTTGACCGATGAGAGCGGGTTGAAGAATTCAAGCTTCAGCAAAATGTCAGCATTGAGCTTCGCTGCTGCTTTGATCTTCGAGAGCCGCACGAGCGGCGTATGACCGATTGTTTCAGTGATGCTCTCGTAGACGCGACCGCGTCCCCAGCTCTTCGTGGCTTCGAGTGTTTTGATTTCGATCGTGTCTGTCATGGTTATCTCGATTCGCCCTCGGATTGACGCGCTCACTGTGCGCAATATGGGAACGGTTTTCGCAGGTTCGAGTGTCGCCCTCAAGAGGTGAGGAACGCGCATAGAGGCCCATAAGCATTGCACTTTTTGTGATTAACGCGCCTGCGCGCGACCTCACGATTTGGATTTTTTTTGCGCCTTGCCCGATCGTTTAGCAACGGCTTTCTGCCGTCCGGTCGTATCATGGGATGGGGACTCGCTAATACCCGTAGACCCGAAACCACCCGCGCCCCTTTTTGTTGCAGTAAGCCTTTTGGCTTCGCGGAGTTTTACGCGCGCAACCGGAGCAACGATCATTTGTGCGACCCGTTCTCCGCGCGCCACGATAAACGGGTCAGTCCCGTGATTGATCAAAATGACAGCGACTTCGCCCCGATAATCCGCGTCGATCGTGCCGGGGCTATTGAGAACCGTCACGCCGTGCTTCACGGCAAGCCCCGATCGCGGACGTACCTGTGCTTCCATTCCGCGTGGCAGCTCGAAGATCAAGCCCGTCGGAATGAGCGCGCGTGCTCCGGGTGCTATGGTGACGCCAACATCGCCCGAAACAGCAGCCACGAGATCGAACCCTGCGGCGTCCGCGGTCTGATAGTCGGGGAGCGGAAGACCTTCTGCGTGCTCGAGACGCCTGACCTTGACCTTCATTCAGCGGCCGTGCGCTTGGCGTGAAGCTGCTCCGCGGCGCGCTCCATGAGTTTTTTCGCAACCTTCGCCTTGCTCATCTCAGGCCAACTCTCCACACCGCTTGCGGTGATCAAATGGACGGTATTGTTTTCGCCGCCCATCACACCCGACAACGGCGAAACGTCGTTGGCGACGATCCAGTCGGCGCGCTTGGATTTGAGCTTCGCCTGGGCGTGGGTCAACACATTCTGCGTTTCAGCCGCGAAGCCGATGACGAGACGCGGCCGCTCAGGCCCCGGCCGTGCGATCATCTTAAGGATATCCGGATTTTCCGTGAGCGAAAGCGTGGGCGCACCCTCTTTCTCGGACTTCTTGATCTTTTCGGTCTGGATGGTCTCGACGCGCCAGTCCGCAACGGCCGCGGCGAAAACGGCGATATCGGCGGGCAAAGCGGCCTTCACCGCTTCCAGCATTTCTGCAGCCGTCTTGATGCGGATGATTTCGACGCCAGCCGGCTCCACAAGCGAAACGGGGCCGGTGATCAGCGTCACGCGCGCGCCGAGTTCGGCCGCGGCAGCCGCGAGTTCGAAACCCTGTTTGCCCGATGAGCGGTTCGCCAGATACCGGATCGGATCGATGGGTTCGTGTGTCGGTCCGCTCGTGATGATGACGTGCCGTCCTTCGAGGACGCCGCCGCCGGACCCGCCTGCTTCGAATGCGCCTTCTATGGCAGCAATGAGTTCCGGAACCTCGACGAGACGTCCAGGCCCAGCTTCACCGCGCTCGGCCATCTCGCCGACAGCCGGCCCGATGATCTGGATGCCGTCGGCTTTGAGTTGAGCAACGTTCCGGCGCGTCGCCGGATTGAGCCACATCTGAGGGTTCATTGCAGGTGCGAGCAGGACGGGCTTCTCGGTGGCAAGCAGAACGGCCGTCGCGAGATCGTCGGCGTGGCCGCCGGCCATCCGCGCGATGAGATCGGCGGTCGCCGGTGCGACGACGATCAAATCGCTGTCGCGCGCCAGCCTGATGTGTCCGATCTCCCGCTCATCGTCGAGATCGAAGAGGTCGGTCAGCACCCGCTCGTTCGTTAATGCGCCAACGGAAAGCGGCGTCACGAAATGATGGGCGGCCTTGGTCATCACGGCGCGGACGCTATGACCCCGCTCCCGAAGCCGCCGGATCAGGTCCAGGCACTTATAGGCAGCAATTCCGCCGCCGATGATCAGTAGGATGCGCTTGGCCGAAGACAAATCGTTAAGTCCCGTTACCGCTCGATAGAATATACATTTTAGCACATTCCCCGAAGCCTGAGGTTAAGCCGTTCGCCAAGAGGGCAAATTTCACGGTCGCCCCGTGCCATTTATCCAGTTTTGACTTATATCCGCCCGAACGCGCACTCTGGAGGAATTTGCCCATGCGTTTCAAAATCCCCGCCCTTGCCCTCCTGGCAGGCCTTGCAGCCACCTTGGCGCCGGCTCTGACTGAGGCCACCGAGGCCCACGAGGTGACCGTCAAAGGCGTAACGGTTGCCCATCCCTGGGCGCGCGCGACCCCGGAAGGCCAGAAAATCGGCGCGGCGTTCGCCGAGATCAAGACCGACAAGGATACCTCCGACCGGCTGATCGGCGTTTCATCGCCCGTCGCGGCAAACGGCGAAGTTCACTCGATGACGATGGACGGCGATGTCATGAAGATGCGCCGCCTCGACGGCATCGACCTGAAACCCGGCCAATCCATCGTTCTGAAGCCGATGGCCGATCACATCATGCTGATGGGTCTAAAGCAGCAGCTGAAAGAGGGCGACCTCGTCAAGCTCACGCTGACCTTCGAAAAGGCCGGACCCATCGAAGTCGAAGGAACGGTCGAGGCCCCAGGCGCTATGGGCCCTCACGGCCTTGCCAAGCAGCCTGTTGATGATTCGATGGGCTCCATGCACCACGATATGACACATGAGTAAAACAACGGCGCAAATCCACCGTCGTGCGATCCGCAACTGATCATCTTTCGGGCATCGAAAAATCGAAAATTATTTATGTCGCGCGGTGACTTGACGCAGAAGATCGTTTGGTACATGGTGCGGCCACTTGCGAAGGCCGGGACCGGTCGCAGGGCTAAAAAACGAATAAAGGTCCAAGTCTAGGGACGAAACTATTGGGGTGGTTCGGTAACGCGAACCACCCCATTGCCGTTTTAATACCCCTCAAATTTCAAACACACGCGCTGGCGGCACCGAGCACAACGGAGCCGTATCCGATATCCCGGGCGGCGCCGGCGGGCAGGCCGCCGGGCCAATTGTGTCCGCTGCCTTGATCGTAACGCCTTTCTGACGCCAATAGCGCGCTTTGGATGCTGTGTCGGGGGCGCAGAGAGGGTGAAGATGGGTCTGGGGGATATTGCCGGCGCAAGTCGGCCTTCTGGTCGCCTGCTGCTGGCGAGCCTGCTGATTTGGCTGATCTTGGCGATTGCGTTGCCGTTGTCGGCTCTGACGCTCAACGTCATCCGTATCGGCGGATTCCCGCTTGGCTTCTGGATTGCTGCTCAGGGCGCAATCATCGGTCTCGTTGCGTTGGTCGCTTTCTATGCCTGGAAAGCCGGCGGCGTGCCGGTGCGCGAAGGCATCCGCCCTGCGCTCATATTCGCGGGCGAGATCGTCGGTGCAGTCGCGCTTCTGGGTTTCACCGGCTACATCGCGGCAATGGGCTACGACGGCTTGGCGCTGCCGCTCGGCCTCGTCGCCGGCGTTGCCTTGCTCGCAATCCTCGTAGCGCCGCGCTTCGTTCTTTATCCCGTGCAATCGATCAGCGGTTTCTTCGCGATCCGCTACGGCGGAAGCCTGACGCGCCGCTTGGCGTTTCTCATCGCGTCGGCTGCAACGGGCCTGCTACTGGCGGCCGACATCAGAGCGGGTTCTCTCGCGTTGCAGAGCCTCATCAGCATCCCGATGCACCAGGCGATCCTCGGTATCACGGTGGCGATCGCCGCGACTTGGCTTGCAGGCACTTTCTTCGCACCGGCAAAAATGAGCGGCGGATTGGGCTTCGTCGCCGTCGCCGCCGGACTGCTCGCAACGCTCATCGCACTCGCAGTCTTCGCAAGCGGCTCGCTGCTGCCGCACTTCACGCTCGGCTCCGCCCTCGAAAGCCACGCCAATCTCAATCAGGCGCTCGTCGTCAGCAGGCTATCGGACGTGAAATCTCTGACGCCGATGACGTCCCCATTCCTCCAACTTTCGATGCGAAATTTCGCGGGCCTGCTGCTCGCAGTAGCGTTAGGCGTCGTCGCGGCTCCGCATCTTCTCGGGCGTCACGTATCGCAATCGGCGGTCGCACCCGGAGGCGCGGTCAAGCGTACAGCTGTCGCCCTCGTCGCCGTCGCCATACTTATCGCCAGTCTTCCGCCGCTCGCGATCTACAGTCGCATCGGCTTCGAAGAAGTGATGTCCAAGGGTATCGAAATCGCTTCGATTCCCCAGTCGTTCGCCGAGGCGAGTGCGCAGGGCTGGGTAAAAGTCTGCGACCAGACCTCACTCGCATCGGCCGATCTCGCCGCAGCGTGCGCCAAGGCTTCCGGACAGCGCGGCTTCCTCAGACTTCAGGATCTGGCGTTCACGACGGACGGGTTCGTCGTTGCAGCACCCATGATTTCTGGCCTCAGCCCCATGTTGGAATATCCGTTGCTGCTCGCCGTCGTACTCGCGTCCGTGCTCGTCGGAAACGCGCTCCTCTCCTCGATCGTCGTCGCCGATCGCGAGATCAGGACGACGCGCGAAGAGCGCTCTCCCGATATGGATTTTCGTTCGGTGTCGGTCGGCGGAACTCTTCTGGTCGTCGCCGCGATGGTAGCACTCTTTGCCGCTATCGGAACGGGACTGCTCGCCGCCGAAGGCTTTTCGTTGCTTGCCGCAGGCATCTTTCCGTCCCTCGTTCTTGGGCTGCACTGGCGCCATATGAACGCGGCAGGCGCGATAGCGGCGATGCTCGTCGGAACGTTGATCACCGCCGTCTATCTGCTCGGTGTCCACATCTGGCCGGTCGAACTGTTCAGTATTTCGGGCGGCCTTTCGGATGCCCCCGCGGTTGCCGCGAAGCGCTTCGCGGAACTCCAGGCCGCTCTCGCCGCAGCGACGACACCCGACGCCGCAGCGCTCGCGCACGCGGCTCTCGTCAAGCATGTCACGACAATTGCCAACTGGGGTGGCCTGAAACCGGCAGCCATCACGCTGGTTGCCGTCCCTGCGGGCTTCATTGCAGGACTTTTGATCAGCCTTCTGCTGCGGCCGCGAAAAAAGACGCCCGAAGCGCCCGCCTGAAACCTTCGCGCGCGCGAACGAGTCGCCTAGAGTTGGGCTCGTGACAACGCGTCCGAGAAACGGCGCAACGCACGGCGGCACCAACGCAATGGCTGACGAGATTTACGATCTCCTCGTGATTGGCGGCGGCATCAACGGCGCTGGAATCGCGGCCGATGCCGCGATGCGTGGCCTGTCGGTTTTCCTTGCCGAAGCCGACGACCTTGCGGGCGCAACGTCATCGGCGAGCTCCAAACTCATTCACGGCGGCCTCCGCTACCTCGAACATTTTGAATTCCGGCTCGTTCGCGAAGCATTGGCCGAGCGCGAAGTGCTTCTCGCGAAAGCGCCGCACATCATCCGCCCGCTGCGCTTCATCCTTCCGCAGGTCGCCGGGATGCGACACGAGCTGATGATGCGCGCGGGACTTTTTCTTTACGATCATCTTGCCGCCCGCGAGTCCCTGGGCGCGTCGCACGCCATCGATCTGCGGCAGGATCCTGCCGGCGCACCTCTCGTTTCCGAATTGCTTCGCGGCTTCACGTACTGGGACTGCGCGGTCGACGATTCCCGTCTCGTCGTTTTGAACGCGATCGCCGCGCGCGAAGCCGGAGCACGCGTCGCAACGAGAACGCCCGTCACCGGCTTGCAAGCCGAAGATGGTGTTTGGGCGGCCGCTCTCGGATCGTCAGGACGACGCATTGCCGCCCGCGCCGTCGTCAATGCGGCGGGACCATGGGTTGCGAAAGTAGCAGCCCTCGCGACCGGCCAGCAAAAAGCGGCACCGCCAACCGTCAGATTGGTCAAAGGCAGCCACATCACCGTGCCGCGCATTGCCGGAGCCGACGACGCGTACACCTTTCAAAACCGCGACGGCCGCATCGTTTTCGCGTTGCCCTTCGAAGACGCCTTCACGTTGATCGGAACGACCGAGGAAACATTCGCAGGCGATCCGCGAACTGCCAGCGCCTCGCGCGAAGAAGAAGATTACTTGCTCGACGCCGCCAATCGCTTTTTCCGCGAACCCGTCACGCGTCCCGACATCGTCTGGAGTTTCGCAGGCGTGCGACCGCTCGAGGACGACGGCAGCGAAAGCGCGTCCG
>NZ_JAIELN010000010.1 GCF_019753045.1 Hyphomicrobium sp. | reverse complement strand
ACGTGTGATGCGCGTCACGAACGCAACGAGCAAAGCGGCATCGAGCGCAAAGCAAACTAGCATTCCAACGATATGAAGCCTGAAGAGGTCGCCGAAGCCTTCCGGCACGGCAAGCGGCCGGTAATCGACGGTCAGAAACACGAAGCTTGCGCACGTTGCCGCGACCACGGCCCACGTCGAACGCCTATCGAGCGACACGGCGGCAAGCGTCACCTGCAGGAGATAGAGGAACGTGAACGGGTTGGTCGCGCCGCCGCTGAAGTAGAGCAGCGCAGTCAAGGCCGCGACATCGAACAGCAGCGCACCGAGCAGACCGGCGTCTCCGACATCCCGGCCGTTCCTGAGCCAGGCAAGGCTTGCGAGATTGAGTGCGATAAGGGCCGCGATGATCACGGCCATCGGCAAAAGCGGAAGACTGATGCCAAGGACGAGCTGCACGAAAACGATCGTCGCGACCTGCCCGGCGACGGCGATCCAGCGAAGCTGAATCAGCAGCAGCATGTTCTGGGTTGCGGCAGGATCGCCGGCCAGCGGAGCGCCAGAAACATTCCGGACAACGCCGCCCGCAACATCTTCGCTTCCAGAGCCGGAGACTATCTCAGTGCGGCCCAGCATGTCGCGCTAAGTCCTATGTCGCTCCGGCGGCGGAACAGACCCATCCGCCATGGAAGTTCCGGTCTTACCGTTGGCCTCAGATACCTGAGCGGCCTCGCGAATGCGAATTTCCTCGCGCGCGACCCGGACCATTGCCACCGCGAGCATCAACGCCAGCGTGAACCAAGTCAACGCATAGACCAGGTGATTGTTATGGAAGGTAACCACGGTCAAGCCGCCGACAGGGAATCCGCCGGGGTTTGGCGTTGCATCCGCATCGATGAAATAGGGCGCAACATTGGTTAGGCCCCGCGCGGACGCGATCTCTTCCACATCGCGGGAAAACCATCGGTTCGCAGCCGGATTGTTGCTCCGCAGAAAGGCGCCCTTGGGCTCGGTCAGACGAAGTAGACCCGTCACCGTCACGTTGCCGTCAGGCTCACCGGCGCCGCGCGATGCCGGGTCCCGGCGATCCGGCGGCACGAACCCGCGATTGACGAGAACGGTGAAGCCATCCTTGGTCTCGAACGGCACGACGACCCAATAGCCCGCGCCGTTGTTCGTCACGGCGGTCACGAGCGTTTCACGATCGTTGCGGAAATGACCTGTGGCGGTGACCCGTCGATATTCGTCGGTCTTCGCGTCGATCGATGTCCAGTCGGAAGGACCAGGTGCGGCCGCCGGCTGAGAGTGAATCCGGTTCTCGACGCGTTCGATGAGATCGAGCTTCCACGCGCGGCGTTCGACCTGCCAAACCCCGAGCGACAACAGACCGGCGAAGCCGAGAAGTCCTATGATGCCGAGTACGGCAAGAGAAAAGGCCGAACGCGGACGCTCCGCGCGCCCGCCATCCGGTCCTTCGTCCTCTATACCCCCGCGCCCCTTGGCGTCGGCATTCACGGCAGCTGGCTCGGATCCATGCCCGGCATCATGTTCGCATTCATATGATACATGACCCACAGCGAGCCGCTCAGCGTGATCACCACCATGACGACGGTGAAGATCAATGCCATCATGGTCCAGCCGCTCTCGGAACTCGGCGTCATGTGCAGGAAGTAGATCATGTGCACGACGATCTGGATCGCGCCGAGCACCAGGATCGCGACCGTCGTCGCGTCCTTGTTGCCGAGCGTGCCCGACATAACGAGCCAAAACGGAATGGCCGTCAGGATGACCGAGAGCACGAAGCCGATCATATACCCCTTGAAGGTCGACTCGGGATGCCCGCTGTCGTGACCGTGCGAATCGTGGCCGCCATGGCCGTGCGCGCTGTGCGTACCCGTGCTCATCGGAGCACTCCCATCAAATAGACGAAGGTGAAGACGCCGATCCACACGACGTCGAGGAAGTGCCAGAACATGCTGAGGCACAGAAGGCGCCGCTTGTTGGCTTCGATCAGGCCGAACTTCCACACCTGCACGATCAGCGTGATCATCCAGATGATGCCGAAGGTGACGTGCAGGCCGTGCGTACCGACAAGCGTGAAGAACGACGAGAGGAACGCGCTACGCTGCGGCGTGGCACCCTCGTGGATCATATGGGCGAACTCGTAGAGTTCGATGCTGAGGAAGGCGGCGCCGAAGAGACCCGTCACCACGAGCCAGAGCAGCATCGCGTTCTGGTTCTTCTTCTGCATCTCGAGCACGGCAAAGCCGTAGGTGATCGACGACAGCAGCAGCATCGACGTGTTCAACGCGACGAGCGGCAGGTCGAAAAGCTCTTTCGGCGAAGGCCCGGCTGCATAGTTGGCGCCGAGTACGCCGTAAGTCGCGAACAGCACCGCAAACACGAGGCAGTCGCTCATCAGATAGAGCCAGAAGCCGAGCATGGTGCTCGAACCTTCCGGATGGTCATGCTCGTCGGCGACGTGGAAGACCGGAGCCTCTTTCGTCCCGGCAAGAGCTGTGCTCGCCGCTGTTGTCGTCGTCATCGATTATGCCCGTGCGGTCTGAAGGAGCTGCGTACGCGCACGCTCGGTTTCAACGACTTTCTCTCGCGGAATGTAGAAGCTGCGATGGTAGTTGAACGTGTGGCCGATCGCAGTCCCGATAAGCCCCAAGAACCCGACGATCGCCAGCCACCAGATCTGCCAGATCAAAGCGAAGGCCACGAGCGCACTGAGACCGGCGAGGATGATGCCTGCACTCGTGTTGCTCGGCATGTGGATCGCCTTGAAGCCATCGGCCGGACGCTGATAACCGCGCTTCTTCATATCCCACCACGCATCGTTGTCGTGGATCACCGGAGTGAAGGCGAAGTTGTAGACAGGCGGCGGCGACGACGTCGACCACTCAAGCGTGCGGCCGTTCCACGGATCGCCCGTCCAATCGCGCAGCTTCTCGCGGTTCTTGATGCTGACCGCGATCTGGATCAGGAAGCAGGCGATGCCGATCGCGATCATGGCCGCGCCGAGGGCGGCGATGATGAACCAGATCTGGAGCGACGGATCGTCGAACACCCGCAGGCGGCGAGTGACGCCCATGAAGCCGAGGACGTACAGCGGCATGAAAGCGAACCAGAAGCCGATGACCCAGAACCAGAATGACATCTTGCCCCAGAACGGATCGAGCTTGAAGCCGAACGCCTTCGGGAACCAGTAGGTGATGCCGGCGAACATGCCGAACACCACGCCGCCGATGATGACGTTATGGAAGTGCGCGATCAGGAAGAGGCTGTTGTGGAGCACGAAGTCAGCCGGCGGAACTGCAAGAAGCACACCGGTCATGCCGCCGATGACGAAGGTCAGCATGAACGCGATCGTCCACATCATGGGGACTTCGAAGCGGATTCGGCCCCGGTACATCGTGAAAAGCCAGTTGAAGATCTTCGCGCCCGTCGGGATCGAGATGATCATCGTCGTGATGCCGAAGAACGAGTTGACGCTCGCGCCGGAGCCCATCGTGAAGAAGTGGTGCAACCAGACGAGATACGACAGGATGGTGATGACGACCGTCGCGTAGACCATCGACGTATAGCCGAAGAGCTTCTTGCCGCTGAAGGTCGACGTCACCTCAGAGAAAACGCCGAATGCTGGCAGAACAAGGATGTAGACCTCCGGATGGCCCCATATCCAGATGAGGTTCACGTACATCATGGCGTTGCCGCCGAAGTCGCTCGTGAAGAAGTTCGTACCGGCATAGCGGTCGAGCGAGAGGAGCGCGAGAACGCCGGTCAGCACGGGGAACGCGGCGACGATGAGTACGTTGGTGCAGAGCGCCGTCCACGTGAAGACCGGCATCTTCATCAGGGTCATGCCCGGAGCGCGCATCTTCACGATGGTGGCGATGAGGTTCACGCCGGATAGCAGCGTCCCGACGCCTGCCACCTGTAGCGACCATATGTAATAATCGACACCGACATCCGGACTATAAGCGATGTTCGAGAGCGGCGGATACGCAAGCCAGCCTGTGCGCGCGAACTCGCCGATGAACAGCGAAGCCATCACCAGAGCCGCGCCGGCCGCGGTCATCCAGAAGCTGAAGTTGTTGAGGAACGGGAAGGCGACGTCGCGCGCGCCGATCTGCAGCGGCACTACGTAGTTCATCAAACCCGTCACGAGCGGCATCGCCACGAAGAAGATCATGATCACGCCGTGCGCGGTGAAGATCTGATCGAAATGGTGAGCCGGCAGATAGCCTTCCGAGCCGTTGAAGGCCATGGCCTGTTGGACGCGCATCATGATGGCGTCGGCAAAGCCACGAAGCAGCATCACAAGGGCGAGCACGACGTACATGATGCCGATGCGCTTATGATCGATGCTCGTGAACCACTCTTTCCAGAGGTAGCCCCAAAGCTTGAAATACGTCAGCGCGCCGACCATGGCCACGCCGCCGATGGCGACAGCGGCGAATGTCGCGACGAGAATCGGCTCATGAAGCGGCAACGCTTCTAGGGTCAGCCGTCCGAAGATGGCCTTCATGAGTTCAGGGTTATCAAACATCGTTGTATTCGTTCCCGGTCAGGAGTTTGACGGTCGCGGTGCGAAGGATTGGAACGTCGCGGCCGGCTTCGGCAGACCCGCACCCAGAAGGGGCGTAGAGCTCACCGGCGTCACTTGCACGTCCATCATGTCGGCACCCATCGGAGCATCTGTGGTGCAGACGCTTGCTACGTAGGTCTTCGCCAGGATCGGCGCTGAGCCGCGTCGGGCGGATTTGTCGTATTCAATACTCTGAACCAGATTGACGCCCGCAAGTCCGAGGCCGCCCTTGGCGTCTATGGCCGCCATTTCGTGCATGCACATTTTGCCGGGCTGGACGCAGAGATTGACGATCAGTTGAAAGAGTTGCTGATCAACGCTTGCATATTTCCTGACAGCGACGCCTTCGCTCGGCTTTTCGAGCTCGAGGTATTCGGTGCGCCCGAGATTGCCGCCGGTCGCCTTGATGTCCGAAACCCATTTCGCGAAATCGGCTTCGCTTCTGGCAAGGAAATCGAAGCGCATCTTCGAGAAGCCGTCGCCGCTGTAGTTCGCCGAAAAGCCTTTGAAGTCGCCGGGCTTGTTGATGACGGCGTTAAGCTGCGTCTGCATGCCCGGCATCGCATAGATCATGCCTGCAAGCGCCGGCACGTAGAAGGCGTTCATCACCGACGACGCCGAGATGCGGAAATGAATCGGCTGGTCGACAGGCGCTGCCATCTGGTTGACGGTCGCGATACCATAATCCGGATAGATGAAGAGCCACTTCCAATCGAGCGCGACGACCTCAACTTTGAGAGGCTTCACCTCGTGCGCCACGGCTTGGCCGGGGGCTGTGCGGCCCAAGGGGCGGAAGGGATCGAGCAAGTGCGTCGCCATCCACGTGATGGCGCCAAGGCAGATGATTATGAGCAGCGGAGCCGCCCAGATCACGAGCTCGAGATGGGTGGAGTGATCCCAGTCGGGATCGTAAGGTACCGACGTGTTAGACTGGCGATATCGCCAAGCGAAAAACACAATCAGCGCCATCACCGGAATGACGATGAACAACATCAGCACGGTGGAGATGATCACAAGATCGCGCTGTTGGATGGCGACGTCGCCAGCGGGGTTCAACACGATTGCGTTGCAGCCGCCCAGCAAAGCGAGGAGCGGTAGAAGGGCAAAATTCCGAAATAGCTTCAAGGCGGTCCGCGTCCCATCGACAGAGCTTCCTCGGTCTCTCCGCTAAACTTGCAGAGCTTTGAGTGACATTGGACAATTTGCCCAACGCCAGTTGGCCGCAGGATTAATTGCTGCTCAAAATCGCTGACGATGCGAAATTTTTGCCCAGCCGAACGATGCTTTCGTCGCCGCGAACTTTTGGTTCAAAATTGCGACGATCGCGTCCGGATGCTTCGTTCTTACGCTGCGTAGTTTTTGTGCTGGAAGCAAACAACACAGGATGAGTTCAGGCGTCCGTTGTCAGGACTCTGACATCCGATGCGCAGCAAGGATGCGAAACTACTTCTCGTTCGTCTTCGCGTCTGTCCGGCCCGTAGCTCGCCTTAGCGCGAGATCGCGAGCGCGCTCTTGAAACTCGGGATGCTTCGCAAACGACGCACGAAGCGTCTTCCATCCAGCAGCCAGTTGCTCGGCGAGTAGGACGTCTTCGTCACTGACAGCGGACGGACGATATTGCGCGGCATGTTTCAAAGCGTTGGCCTGACGCTCCGTTTCCGCGATGTGCTTTACGGACTCGGCCAGCTTATTGTCGATTTCTGACATGGGAGAATACTCCTCCGTCGATTCAACCGCCGAAGAGGCCCCAGGTTGCATCGGAGGTAACGTGTCGCGACGATTTCAGAACCATACGTCATTGGAAGCGCGTACCGCCGAGCGCAGGCACAGGGATGCTCCCGAGCGGTGGCGCGTCGCCGGAAGCATGCCGGAAGCATGAATGTGACAACGGCGTCCGACCTACCGTGAAGGTCGAACGCCGCTGAAAAGAACGGGAAATACCGGGAAGACGGTGTGGCCGCGAAAGCCCTCTTATGCCGCCCGCGTCGACAACCGGCGCAGCTCGCTGACGAGCGTGTCGGCCCTGCGCTTCGCAGAATCGTCCTTCGCCGCCAGGAGTTCCGCTTCCGCCGTCTTAAGCTCTTCCGCCATTGTGGCAGCCGAAACGTCGTCGAGGTCGTAAGCCGTCTCGGCGAGAACCGTCAGCCGCGACGGGTCGACTTCGACGAAGCCAGACTTGACGAACAGACGCTTGTGCACGCTGCCCGCCGTTACGTCGAGCACGCCCGGACGCAGCGTCGAGATAACCGGCGCGTGTCCGGCGAGAACGGCGAAATCGCCGTCGTCACCCGGCACGACAACCTGATCGGCGTCGACCGAAAGCAACACCCGCTCGGGCGAGACGAGTTCAAACCTGAATGTGCCTGCCATTTTAGTTCGTCACCCTTCGAACGCTTCGCTCAACCCTGAGGCGGTTCATCTTCGCCGTCGCCCTCGGCGCCGGCCTTGGCCCTGACTTCTTCCGGAGTTTGCAGCTTGGTGCCGCAAAACGGGCAGAAGAACAATGGATGGTCGACGAGACCCGGCTCGTCTTCCTCGAGGTCCACCAACCCGACGGTCATGTAGATGACCCCGTCGTCGCCGACGGTGATCAGTGGCTCGAAATCGCCGCCTTCGAGAGCTTCTTTCAGCTCTTCGCAGCAGCTTCCGAACGTCTTTCCGGCTTCCGCCATGAACGTATCTCTCCTGGCGGCGCGTTCGCGCGGACATAGCCGCGCGAAACCGCTCGGCCTGTGTTTATGCCGCTTCCGCGAGCTTCTCTGCCTTCGCGATCGCTTCGTCGATCGAGCCGACCATGTAGAATGCGGGCTCCGGCAGGTGATCGTATTCGCCGTTGCAGAGGCCCTTGAAGGCCTTGATCGTATCCTCGAGCGAAACGAGCTTGCCGGGCGAACCGGTGAACACTTCGGCCACGTGGAACGGCTGCGACATGAAACGCTCGATCTTACGAGCGCGTGCGACGGTCAGCTTGTCCTCTTCCGACAGCTCGTCCATGCCGAGAATTGCGATGATGTCCTGCAGCGACTTGTACTTCTGCAGAATGGCCTGAACCCGGCGAGCGACCTGATAGTGCTCTTCGCCGACGATGCGCGGGTCGAGCATGCGCGAGGTCGAGTCGAGCGGATCGACTGCGGGGTAGATGCCCTTTTCGGCGATCGAACGCGAAAGAACCGTCGTCGCGTCAAGATGGGCGAACGATGCGGCAGGCGCCGGATCGGTCAAGTCGTCGGCCGGAACGTAAATGGCCTGAACCGAGGTGATCGAACCCTTGTTCGTCGTGGTGATGCGTTCTTGCAGCGCGCCCATGTCGGTCGCGAGCGTCGGCTGATAGCCCACAGCCGAAGGAATACGGCCGAGAAGCGCTGACACTTCCGAGCCCGCCTGCGTGAAGCGGAAAATGTTGTCGACGAAGAACAGAACGTCCTGACCCTGGTCGCGGAAGTGCTCAGCAACCGTCAGACCCGAAAGCGCGACGCGAGCGCGAGCGCCCGGCGGCTCGTTCATCTGACTGTACACGAGTGCGCACTTCGAACCGGCAGCGGAACCCTTGTTCTTCTTCGGGTCGATGTTCACCTTCGACTCGATCATTTCGTAATAGAGGTCGTTACCCTCACGCGTACGCTCGCCGACGCCGGCGAACACCGAGTAGCCACCGTGGGCCTTAGCGACGTTATTGATCAATTCCATGATCAAAACCGTCTTGCCGACGCCGGCGCCGCCGAACAGGCCGATCTTGCCGCCCTTGGCGTAAGGCGCGAGAAGGTCAACGACCTTGATGCCCGTGACGAGAATCTGCGCTTCCGTCGCCTGATCTTCGAAGGTCGGCGAAGGCTGGTGGATAGCGCGAAGGGCGCTCGTCTTGATCGGGCCCGCCTCGTCGACCGGCTCGCCGATGACGTTCATAATGCGGCCGAGCGTTTCGTCGCCAACCGGCACCGAGATCGGCGATCCCGTGTCCGTGACTTCCTGACCGCGGACGAGACCTTCCGTCGAGTCCATGGCGATGGTGCGAACCGTGTTCTCGCCCAAGTGCTGCGCGACTTCGAGAACGAGGCGGTTGCCGTGGTTCGTCGTCTCGAGTGCGTTCAAAATTTCCGGCAGCTGACCGTCGAAATGCACGTCAACGACGGCACCCGTCACCTGGTGAATCTTCCCTACGTTTTTAGCCATTTTTCTTCTCCAACGGATTTGATCAGGCGACGGACAGCGTCACCGGGATGTTGTTGCGCGTCGCCTTGGAATAGGGACAGATCTGATGGGCGTCTTCGATCAGTGCCTGCAGCTTATCCTTGTCGGCGCCGGGAATCGAAAGCGTGAGATGCGCCTTGAGAGCGAAGCTCGTCGCATCCTTGTCGAGTGTCACTTCGCACGTGACCTTCGCTGCCTGACCGTCGAGCCCGTGCTTCTTGGCGAGCAGCAGCACTGCCTGACCGAAGCACGACGACCAACCGAGAGCGAAAAGCTGCTCCGGGTTATGGCCCTCGCCCGACCCGCCGAGATCCTTCGGCAGCGCCATCGCCAACGCCAGCTTGCCATCTTCGACAACCGCGCGGCCGTCTCGGCCACCCTTCGTCGTTGCACGCGTCACATAAGCCATCGCTCAGCCTCCGGATCAGACTGCTTCTGCGCCAGAAATGATCTCGATCAGTTCCTTCGTGATGTTCGCCTGACGCTGGCGGTTGTACTTGATCGTAAGCTTGTTGATCATGTCGCCGGCGTTACGGGTCGCATTGTCCATGGCCGTCATCTGCGAACCATAGAACGATGCCGAATTCTCAAGAAGCCCGCGGAAGATCTGCGTCGAGATGTTCCGCGAAAGCAGGAAGCCCAGAACCTCTTCCTCGCTCGGCTCGTATTCATGAACCGCAGCCGCGGCGCCCTTGGCTGCTGCTCCGCCCGG
The DNA here is from genome assembly GCF_019753045.1 of Hyphomicrobium sp. Classification (GTDB taxonomy): domain Bacteria; phylum Pseudomonadota; class Alphaproteobacteria; order Rhizobiales; family Hyphomicrobiaceae; genus Hyphomicrobium_B. The sequence continues at coordinate 194,035 of NZ_JAIELN010000010.1, read as the reverse complement.
CGCCTCTGAGACCGTTGCCGGGATAAGCTGCAAAGCCGTCGGCTTCTGCGTGATGACCGATTTGAATTCCGAGAAGTAGAGTGTGGCGATATCGAATTCGCCTGCCTCGAACATCTCGAGGACGCGCTTTGCAAGGCCCTCGGCGTGCGAGAACGTCAACTGCCGAACGCCCTGGAAGTCCTTGCGCTCGACGATGTTCCGGCCGAGATCGCGACGCAGGTTGTCCGCGCCCTTGCGGCCGACGGTCAGGATTTTGACCGTCTTGCCGTTCGCGATCAGCCGATTGGCGTCGGCACGCGCAAGCTTCGCAATATTCGAGTTGAAGCCGCCGCACAGGCCGCGCTCGGCTGTCATGACGATGAGAAGGTGAACCTGGTCCTTGCCCGTACCGACGAGCAGGGGTGAAGCACCATTCTTGTCGGCGACCTTCGATGCGAGGCTGCCGAGCACCTCGGCCATCCGCTCAGCGTAGGGCCGAGCGGCCGTTGCCGCCTCTTGCGCGCGGCGCAGCTTCGCCGCGGCGACCATCTGCATCGCCTTCGTAATCTTCCGCGTCGCCTTCACCGAGGCGATGCGGTTGCGCATATCTTTTAAGCTCGCCATCGGGCGTTCTCCTCAAGGAACCCGATTAAGCTGCAAAGCCCTTGGCAAACTTGTCGAGGAACTCGACGAGTTTCTTCTCGGTGTCAGCCGACAAGGCCTTCTCTTTGGCGACCGTGTCGAGGATCGTCTTCTCAGACCGAAGTCCGGCGAGAACGCCCTGCTCGAACTTGCCGACAGCCGAAACCGGAATGCTATCGAGGTAACCGCGCGTACCGGCGAAGATCACCGCAACCTGCTCTTCCATCTTGAGCGGCGAGAACTGCGGCTGCTTCAGAAGCTCGGTCAGACGGGCGCCACGTGCGAGCAAACGCTGCGTCGCGGCATCGAGATCCGAACCGAACTGCGCGAACGCCGCCATTTCGCGGTACTGCGCGAGCTCACCTTTGATCTTGCCGGCGACCTGCTTCATCGCCTTCGTCTGTGCCGACGAGCCGACGCGCGACACCGAAAGACCGACGTTCACGGCCGGACGGATGCCCTGATAGAAGAGATCGGATTCAAGGAAGATCTGGCCGTCGGTGATCGAGATGACGTTCGTCGGAATGTAGGCCGACACGTCGTTCGCCTGCGTTTCGATGACCGGAAGAGCCGTCAGCGAGCCATTGCCGGCTGCATCGCCGAGCTTAGCGGCGCGTTCCAGAAGACGAGAGTGGAGATAGAAAACGTCGCCCGGATAAGCTTCACGGCCCGGCGGACGGCGAAGAAGAAGCGACATCTGACGATAGGCGACAGCCTGCTTGGAAAGATCGTCATAGGCGATAACGGCGTGCATGCCATTGTCGCGGAAGTACTCGCCCATCGTGCAGCCCGTGAACGGAGCCAGGTACTGCATGGGAGCCGGATCCGACGCGGTCGCAGCGACCACGATCGAGTACTCGAGTGCGCCGCGCTCTTCGAGCGTCTTGACGAACTGAGCGACGGTCGACCGCTTCTGTCCGACGGCGACGTAGACGCAATAGAGCTTCGCGCTCTCGTCCTTGCCGGCGTTCAACGGCTTCTGGTTGAGGAAGGTATCGAGAATGACGGCGGTTTTGCCGGTCTGGCGGTCGCCGATGACGAGTTCGCGCTGGCCGCGGCCGATCGGGATGAGCGAGTCGATCGCCTTGAGGCCCGTTGCCATCGGCTCATGCACCGACTTGCGCGGCAGGATGCCCGGCGCCTTGACGTCAACGCGCATCTTCTTGTCCGACTTGATCGGACCCTTACCGTCGATCGGGTTGCCGAGACCGTCGACAACGCGGCCGAGAAGGCCCTTGCCGACCGGAACTTCGACGATGGCGCCAGTCCGCTTTACGGTGTCGCCTTCCTTGATCGTACGGTCGTCGCCGAAAATAACGACGCCGACGTTATCGGCTTCGAGGTTCAGCGCCATGCCGCGAATGGCGCCGGGGAACTCGACCATTTCGCCGGCCTGAACGTTGTCGAGGCCATAGACGCGGGCGATGCCGTCGCCGACCGACAGCACGGTGCCGATCTCCGACACCTCGGCATCCTTGCCGAAGTTTTTGATCTGATCCTTGAGGATCGACGAAATTTCTGCGGCCCGGATTTCCATTGAAACCTCTTCCCTGGTCGTTTCCATTACGGAGCCTGGTGCGGCCCCTTGTTCAAATTTCTTAAGCCCCGGCCGGCGCACGCGCCGTCCAGCGCTAGTCGGCCGTGTCGCTTACGCTCCGGCTCCGTTCAACGCCACCTTCAGGTTCTGAAGCTTGGTCTTGAGCGATGAATCGATCATGCGACTGCCGACCTTGACGATGAGACCGCCAAGGATGCTCGGATCGACGCGCGTCTGAAGCGTCACGTCCTTGCCGACCGAAGCCTTGAGCGTCTCCTTCAAGGAGGCGATCTGCGAATCATTGAGAGCGAACGCGCTCGTCACCTCAGCGCCGATTTCACCGCGAGCTTTCGCTGCGAGCGCGCGATAGGCCTTGATGATGTCCTGAATGACGAACAGACGGCGATTGGCCGTCACGAGCTTCAAGAAGTTTGCTGTGAGGCCGCCGATGCCGGCCTTCTCCAGAATTGCACTCACCGCCCGGCTCTGATCGTCCGCCGCGATGACGGGGCTGCGAACGAGGCGCACGAGATCCGCGCTTTCGTCCAGAAGCCCTTGAAATTTTACGAGATCGCTCTCGATTTCAGCGGTCTTGGAACTTTCGTTCGCAAGATCGAACAGAGCCGACGCGTAGCGCCCGGCCACCCCTTCAACGATTGTATCGTTCGTTGCCACGTCGCTCTCACCGTCGCGCCTAAGGCGCATAGAGGGCTGGGCATGAAAAGCCCGGAATTCCGCCCGCTCCAAGGAAAGGCCTTTGACAAAAGAAGAGCGTACGTAGCCGGTACCTGCCAGCCGCCCCCTTTCAAAGCCGGGCTGTCCTTAACATGCACTCCCAAACGCTTCAACCATGCGCCAAGAGGGCGCGTTGCCGCATAACAAGGCTTGGACAAGCCAAAAATCCGGCGTTTGGCTGTGACGGCTCGTGAAAGCCGCTGTGATCTCGGCGAATGCTGAACGGAGACCGTGTATGCCGTTCAAACTGCGTTCAGGCTGGCTGGATTATGAATATGGAGTGTGCCGCGCGCCTAAGCGGCCCGCGCCTGCATGTTTGCGTCATACGTCAGACGTCCCAAAGACTTTAGGGCCCGCTACGGCGGGCCCTTTTTTATAGCGCGTCGCGCATGATGATCGGGAAGCGCCACGGCACGACAAAAACCAGATCGAAACCAACATCATGGGTCTGATACTGGGGATTGCGCGCAAGCCAAAGATCGGCCGCCCGCCGCACGCGCCGGCGCATCGTCAGCGTAATCGCATCTTCAGCGTCAGCCACGGTTGGACGCCGTTTGACCTCGATGAACGCCACCCGGTTTTTCCGGATCGCAATAAGGTCGATCTCCCCAACGGGCGTTTTGAACCGCCGCCCGAGAATGCGGTGTCCCGTCGCCAGATAGAGGGCCGCAACGATCGTTTCCGCCCTGAGCCCGCTATGGTGCCGCCTGCGCCGCTCCCACCTTTGCCTGAATTCGTCGTTGACATTCGAATTCATCACCGGCCCCCCTTCGACTTGATGCCGAGCCCGTAAACCCGCGCTTTGGGAACTCCGAATTCATCCGCCAGTGCCCGGGCGGCGTCTTTCAGGCTCATGACCGCAAGCGCATCGGCGAGGCGAGCACCAAGCGTTTCGTCGCTGACGGCCTGAGCCTGCTGAGGGCCGACGACAATGACGACCTCGCCCTTGAGATCCTCTGTTGCAGCGTCCGCGAGCTCCGCCAAGCTCCCGCGCCCGATCTCTTCGTGCAACTTCGTCAATTCGCGAGCAACCACCGCCTGGCGGTCGCCGAGAAGCCCCGCCATATCGCCAAGCGTTTCCGCGACCCGGTGAGGCGCTTCATAGAAAACAAGGCTCCCGGGTATCGGCGATAGCTCCGACAATCGGGTCCGCCGTGCCGCCTGCTTTGCCGGTAGAAAACCCGCAAAGAAGAATGCGTCCGTGGGCAAGCCGCTCGCGGTCAAAGCCGCCAACAGAGCTGAAGGGCCGGGAACTGGAATGACGGGGACGCCAGCCGCCGCAGCCGCGCGAACGAGCTTGAATCCGGGATCGGAAAGAAGCGGCGTTCCGGCATCCGAAATGACGGCAATGCGCTTGCCGGATTCGAGCTCTGCGATCGCCCGCTCTATTTCGCGGTCTTCGTTATGATCGTGAAACGGCCGCGTGCGCGCCGTGATGGAATAATGCTGGAGCAGCTTCGCGGAATGCCGCGTGTCCTCGCAATAAATAACATCCGCACGCGCAAGCACGCCGAGCGCGCGGAGCGTGATGTCACCAAGATTGCCGATCGGCGTCGCAACTAAATAGAGCCCCGGCGCCAGCGGCTCGGACAAAAGGCGCGCAATCGCATCCTGGGCGCGGGCAGCCGGACGCGAACCAGGAACGGCCTCCAACTCAGCCTGCAAAGATCTTTGCTCGTCAGACACCAATGTCGTCCTAAATCCCGGCGCACCGGATAACCATCAATACCGATATGAGGCGAGCCGTCAAAAGACCCCACATGGGAATGTAAAGGATCTGCAGCCCCACGCCTAAGCGCTAAAGGCTTAACGGAATACCGGAAATGAGGACGAGAATAATTGCGGCGAACGCGACGCGCTAGGCGGCAATCGCATTGCCCATTGTCGGCCGCGGTGACGACGGAGGTGCAATTCCGAGCACATGGACAGTCGCCCGGCGGCGCCGTCCACCAACATCCATGACGGCCGACAGCTCATCGACCAAAGACGTCAAAGCATACTGGGCAAGATCGAGCTGCAGAGTTGCTGAAGCATGGCAACGCGTCGCCTCCTCGGCCCGAGACGCAGCCCCGGTGATGATGCCGCTGATGTGGCCCCACTGGTCCGAGATCGTCAGCCGCCGGGGCTCGATCTGCTGTGACCCAACCTGCCGCGGCATTTCCTTCGCCGGGGAACGCGTGAGCTGCGAGCAAACAAAATTGAAAATCGGCGCCGCCGCCATGGAAATAGCGGCCCAAACATTGGCGACCCTGATTTTCGGTGTATCTGCCATAGATACCAGAATCCGGATATTAGATTAGAGAATAATTAAAGCTGGAATGATTTGGGAAAAGTTACAAGCATTAGTCTCGGTAAATATGTATTTATTTTTACGATTGGGAGAATAAATATCGAAATGCGCCGATTGTGGCCCCGAGAATCGCAGGGCGAAATACGAATCAATATTAACGCCGCCCCCTATCAAACCCGCCTTATCCAGATGGCCTTTAATCGACAGCCGCAAAGCGGCTGGAACAGCCGCCGCTGAATCACTGAATCAACTGAAGATGACGCGACGAATATCGTCCGCGGTCGCACCTTCCTGGCGAAGTACCCGCAAACCCATATCCTGATTTGACTTTGAGAGCTTGAGCCCGTTCGACCACTTGATGAGCCGATGATGCGAGTAGACGGGTTCCGGCAAATCCAAGAGCTCCTGCAGAAGCCGCTGCAAATCGGTTGCCGCTAGCAGGTCCTGTCCGCGCGTCACGTGCGTCACGCCCTGACGCGCGTCATCGACGACGACGGAAAGATGGTAGCTTGCCGGTACGTCCTTGCGAACGATAACCGCGTCGCCCCAACGCTGCGGATCGGCGGTCATTGTTTGCTGCGTGCCGTCCTCCGCGACCTCGACGAACGTGAGCGGCGCGTCTCCGCGTTTGGCCTTCAGCGCCTTGAGCGCTGCTTCCATATTGAGACGCAACGCTGGCGACTCTCCCGCCGCCATCCGTGCTCCGACCTGCTCGGCTGACGCTCCGCGCCAGAGCCCGGGATAACGTGGCGATCCATCGGGATCGGTCTTTTCCTGATCTGCAGCAGCTGCTGAGATTTCGCTGCGCGTCGCAAAGCAGGGATAAAGAAGTCCCATTTGAATGAGCCGGTCCGCAGCCGCGAGATATTCGGAAAAATGCTCCGATTGCACGAGGACGGGCTCTTCCCAAGTAAGGCCGAGCCAATTCAGATCCTCGAAGATAGCGGTCACGAACTCCGGACGCCGCCGCTCGATATCGATGTCCTCGATCCGGAGCAGGAAGCGACCGCCGTTCTTGCGCGCGACGTCGTGGGCGATAATGGCGGAGAGCGCATGGCCAACGTGCAAGAGCCCGTTGGGCGAGGGCGCAAAACGAGTGACGGAAGACATCAGTCGCAAGAGCCCGTTCGGCCCGCTCCCGGCGTATACGTCCGCGCAACCGCCTCGACGACGCGGTCGTATGTTTTTCGTTCACTGGTCGGATAAAGCATGGCCCAACTATTTATGAGTTTGCCGCCGCACGTAAAGCTGACGCGTTGATAAAACGTTTCGCCGTTGCGATCTCCCGATAACACGAACCAGCGCGCCTTCACCGGCGCGTAGTCGATCTTCGCGGTCGCATACTGGTCGGAAATCAGGAATTGGCGATAGTCCTCTAAAGACTGGCGATCTGCATTTTCGAATGCCCCGACAAGTAACTTGGCCTTGCCGTCCTTCGACAAGTAGACACCACCCTCATCGGTCTTCGGTTGATCGCTCTTCTGCGTGAAAATATTGTCGGGGTAGGCAATGGCAAAACCGTGACGCTCATTGATGACAGTGACCCAGCTGTCTTGCCAAGATCGTGCATCGGCTTGCGAAACGCCGCTTACATATAAAATTGCGGCAAATAGGATTCGAGCTATTCTTGCCATTCTTACGCACTCCCAGCACGCGAGACGCATCAAAAAACCCGGCTTCGCTCTTTAAGCGCAACTCTGGAGCAAAGGTTTGGCCGCGCAACGATATCCGACCGTGACGACCGAGCGCCAGCTCAAAGCTGCTGCTGCGAAACTCGCGCAGCAATGCAAAGTCATGTCGCTCATATTCAAACGCACGGGAACACCGCCGATACGAAATTTTCCTGCCGGTTTTGCAGGGCTCGCCAAAATCGTCGTCGGCCAACAGCTTTCGGCACAGAGCGCCGCCGCGATATGGTCTCGCGTGGAGGGAGCATTGTTGCCCTTCACGCCTGAAGCGATGCTGTCGCGAAGCGACGACGATCTAAAAAATCTCGGCCTCTCGAACGGGAAGATACGGACGCTTAAAGCGCTTTCGCACGCAGTGCTCGAAGACGGTCTCGATTTCCCGACGCTCAATGCTGCCGACGAGCAAATCATCGTCGAACGGCTCACATCCATTCACGGCATTGGTCCGTGGACCGCCGACATCTATCTTCTCTTTGTATTGGCTAGGCGGGATGCCTTCGCGCCTGGCGATCTCGCTCTTCAGCTCGCGGTTCAACACCACTTCAAGCTTGCAGCGCGCCCGACGTCCGATGAACTCGAGGAAATCGCCGAACGCTGGCGCCCCGCACGCGCCGTTGCCGCGCGCCTCCTCTGGGCCGATTACGCATTTGCCCGCCGCGCTCTTCTGGGGAAACCCGCAAAGCCGATTGTCACAAAAACGTACAAGATATTGAAATAAAGCTCGAAATTAGCCGCCGCGACACATCCGACCGAATGCTTCACAGAATTGATATGCGCGGCTAGTATCCCCGCGTTCAAGTGGGGCCAAAAACGCGATTCGGCGGATCTAAACCGCGAGGTTTGCGCGACGTGAATGCTCACGTGACATTACCGGACAATTGTCCGGCTCTTGTACTGAACGCCGACTTCCGGCCGCTCAGCTACTATCCCCTGTCGCTCTGGAGCTGGCAGGATACTGTAAAAGCGGTCTTCCTCGACCGCGTGAACATCGTCTCCGAATACGAGAGATACGTCCGAAGCCCGTCGTTCGAGCTTAAGCTTCCGAGTGTCGTGTCCCTGAAGACGTACGTGAAGCCCGCGCTGTATCCGGCTTTCACACGATTCAATGTTTTCCTGCGCGACCGCTTCAGCTGCCAGTATTGCGGCGACAAGAGCGACCTGACGTTCGATCACTTGATCCCGCGCTCGCGCGGCGGACAAACGCGATGGGACAACGTCGTCACCGCGTGCGCACCATGCAATCTCAAGAAGGGTGGTTTGATGCCGAGGGCGGCGGGCATGTTCCCCGCTCACGAACCCTATCGGCCGACCGTCTTCGAACTGCATCGCAACGGTCGGCTATTCCCGCCGAACTATCTGCACGAAAGCTGGCTCGATTATCTCTACTGGGATACCGAACTCGAACCGTAGGCTCGTGCCGCCTACAAGCCCGTACTAAGCGGCGTGCTTTATCGGATGCGCGCAAAGCTCTGCGGCGATCAGATCGACGACGCGTTCCCAATTGGCGCCAGCCTCAGCATGAAGCCCGAACGCGAGAAGCGCATCGGTCGGCGCGCCACCATCCCGGAAAATTCGTGCGCACTGCTCGCGGCTGACAGCCACGGCCTGATGCCACTGAATGGGACTGAGATAATCTGGAACAGACGGGGTCATCTGGGCGAACTCCGCAAAAAAACGTTCTTCGAGGAACGATTCCCGAGGTTTGGCCGTTCCAAATGGCGGCAGACACACAGAGCGCCCTGACATCACTACGCGAGACCTTGTCACATGATGTCTCGATTGAGGGCTAACTCGATCACGCTCCGTGCGTCTGCCAGCTCGTTGGAAAGCCAGCTGCTCTCCGAAATCCTTTTGTCCAACGCCTTACAATTCGACACGCACGCGAACGCAACGGTCAGGCTACTGGGGCAATCGCAACTTCGCGACGGCGGCTGAAAGAGCGGCGCTCCGCATGACGGTCAGCGCAACATCTCCAATCGGACGCCAAGCCCAATCTTCTGCATTCGCACTCACCCACGGATCGGCACAAGGGCCGTCGTCGGAAGTGCGGGCGAACCGCCGGGACATACGCGACGACGAGGTTGTCGAGGCGGCTCGCCTGAGATTTTTGAACGCACCGGACAGAACCTCTTTCGGGGTCTGGCCGCACTCGAACTCAACGCTACGCAACGAACGCTTACGAAACGCAACAACGCCACGCTTACTCAAATCCGGAGCGGAGACAGGCTCAGTTGAACGAGTGATATCTGTTCCGAGCAAGCCACTCGAAAAACGCAACGCATACGCCACAGAGAAGGCTCCCTACGCTTTACCGATATCCACACAATCCAACTCGTTCGTGTCCCGCGAACGAAGCAAGAATAGCCGTCACATTCGGGCAACGGGAAGGCACGATTCTGTCTCTGGGATGAAATTCAAACTTTGTTTGCTTGACAGTATCGATGAGGCAACGAAATCAACGTTTTTCCGCGCCACGACATTTGTGGACAAGAGTCAGAGATCGGTGGCGGTCGTCTCGTAGCTCTGCTCGCGAGCAGCCAAAGCGGCGGCGAATGAGATCATCATTAGGAAAAACGACGCGACGGCATTCCACCCGGCGAAGGATATGCCGAGAAAGCGCAAAGACGCCTCATCGCACTTGATGACGTGGATGTTCTCAATCTCGCTCAAGAGATTGCCGGCCGACGTCGCCAATGATTGCCCGCCACCGCATGCCGCCGGTCCCGGCCAGAATTTCCACTCGGCGCCTGCGTGGTAGATGCCGAGCACAGTATTCGCCAGAAACGCGAGCCCGACGATCAGAAAGAGCGCGGCGGCAAACCGGCGATGGCCGCCAGCCGTCAGCACCAGCGCGATGAACAGCAGCGGGATGGCCGCATAATAGGCGTAGCGCTCGATCAGGCAGAGCATGCACGGCACATAGCCGCCGATATATTGAAATCCGAGCGCAGCCGCGATCGTCGCAATCGACAGGAAAAGCGCGAGCGCGCCCAGCTGGTAATCCGTCCCTCGCGCAATTCGCTCGCCAAACGCCATGATCGAGATCCGAACTAGAAGATGTACCGAACCGCCACGAACCCGCCGATGAGCAGCACGAGAAATGCCGTGGTCACCAGCGCAAGCCGGCCCTCGATAAAGGAGCGGATAGGCTCACCGAAGAAATATAAGAGACCGGCGACGAGATAGAAGCGCATGGCGCGGGCAACGATGCTTGCGCCGACGAACGCCAGGATATCCATCTTGCCGACACCCGCCGCGATGGTCACGACCTTGTAAGGGATCGGCGTCATGCCTTTGACGATGACGGCGGTGACGCCGTACTCCTGAACGAAGGTCTGGAAGGCGTCGAGCGCGTGTTCGCGTCCGTAGAACTTCAGAATGGGTGCGCCGACGGCGTCATAAAGGTAATAGCCGATTGCGTATCCGAGCAATCCGCCGACAACGGAGGCGACGGTTGCGATCGTCGCGTACCACCACGCCTTCCGCGGCTGGCTGAGCACCATCGGGATGAGCATGATGTCGGGAGGAATGGGGAAGAACGAGCTTTCCGCGAACGAGACGCCCGCAAGCGCCCACGGCGCCCGCGCGCTGGCCGCCATCCGCATCGTCCAATCGTAAATTCCCCGAAGCATCTTCGCTGATTAACCGGCGCTTCGAAGGTTGTCTACGCGTTCCGGCGATTGAAAACTTTTTGAAAGCTTTGCGACAACCGCGTTAAGCACGAGACGGCCCTGAGGCGTCACGCGAATTCGATCGGGACCGGGCGCAACCGTTTCAGGCCGCAACCCCGGGCCTGCGCAGGCGACGATGTCGTCCAGCTCGTTTCGGCGCCAGTTTCCCGAAGTGTCAGGCGCCCGGTCAACAGCCGACGGAAGGTCGACTGCGGACTGAAGCAGGCCGAGATCTTCGAGTTCTGTGATGACCGGCCGGGAAGGGCGGGCGCCGCCAAGCGCCGCCAGCCGGCCGAGATCGATACCCTCGCTGAGGCGTAGACCCATCAGGAGCATTTCATCCGCCTGCTCCTCGCGCGCAAGCGCGGTCATCTCGGTGAAGCCGTGACCCGCCTCCTCGACCCGGGCAGCCCAGGCTTCCGGGTTGCGTTCGGCGACCGTCGCCGTGCGGGTGTTGCCGATGAGAATGCGGCCATGCGCGCCGGGGCCCACGCCCGCGTATTCGCCGTAGCGCCAATAGAGGAGGTTGTGCCGGCTCTCCGAACCGGGCCGCGCGTAGTTCGAAACCTCATATGCCGCGAGCCCGCGCTCGCCCGTCATCTCTTCCGTAATTTCGTAGAGCGCGCTCGCGTCATGATCATCCGGAATGATCAGCTTCCCCGCAGCATAGAGCGCAGCGTACGGAGTATCTGGCTCGATCGTCAGCTGATAGAGCGACAGGTGATCACCCGCGAGATCGAGAGCTTCTCGAAGCTCCGCGCGCCAAGCCTCAGCCGTCTGACCAGGACGCGCGTAAATGAGATCGAATGAGAACCGCTCGAATGTTCCGCGCGCAATCTCGAGCGCAGCCTTGGCTTCCGCAACGCTATGAATACGACCGAGCTTGCGTAGCTCCTGATCGTTCAACGACTGCACGCCGACTGAAACGCGATTGACGCCCGCTTCCCGAAACCCGCGAAAACGGCCGGCTTCGACGCTGCCCGGATTAGCCTCGAGCGTAATCTCGGCGTCCGGCGCAATGCCCCAGCGCTTCGCGATATGCTCGATGATCGACGCAACAGTATGCGCCTGCATCAGCGACGGCGTTCCCCCGCCGAAGAAGATACTCGTAACTGTGCGCGAACCTATGCGTTCGGCGACCCAATCGATCTCGCGTTTATACGCTTCGAGAAAGCGCGCCTCGTCCCAACCACCGAAACGCACGTGACTATTGAAATCGCAATAGGGGCACTTCTGGGCGCAGAACGGCCAGTGCACATAAACGCCGAATGTCTGACCCACATCAGTCATGACTGCTCGCGGCCAACATGGCCTTGGACAACTGCCGCCACGCCGGTTCCTCGCTCGCCGGCATCCTCCCGAGCGCACGCGCCAAAGCATCGAGATAGGATTCAAGCGTCGCGTTTTTCCAGTCCTGCCGGTGTGCAGCAAGATCGTCTTTCAAACGCTCGATAAAAGCCGCCGCCTCGACGCGCGTCGAAAGACTGGCGGCAGCCGCCGAAAATGCGGCGATGTCCCGCGTCTCGGCTTCATCTGACGCCGCCCCGGGCGAAATTTCGTCGAGCATCGCGGCTTTGAAGGCGGCGAACGCGCGCGTCCGGTGCGAGATCGCATATTTTTCTTCCGGCTTCATCTCGCCGAACGTCCGCGTATCCCCCTTGGGTACGAACATCGGATCGTAGCCGAAGCCGTTCCCACCGCGCGGCGGCCAAACAAGATTTCCGAAGACCTTGCCCTCGAAAGTTTTGACGTCGCCGTTCGGCCAGGCAAGACAAAGGACGGAGATGAAGTTGGCGCGCGGACCGCTGCCGTTCCAGCCGTCGCGGCCCGTGATTTCGTCAGCGACCTTCTTCATCGCGAGCCCGAAGTCCTTGCCGGATCCCGCCCAGCGCGCCGAATAGATGCCCGGAGCACCGTCGAGACAATCGACCTCGAGACCGGAATCGTCCGCGAGCGCCGGCAATCCCGATCCCTGCGCCGCAGCGACGGCCTTGAGCCGCGCATTGCCTTCGAACGTCGTCTCGGTCTCCTCGGGCTCCGCCAGACCAAGCTCGCCCGCCGATACGGCATCGAGCCCATAGGGATGAATGAGCTGGTTGATTTCCCACACCTTGCCCGGATTGTGGCTCGCGACGACGAGTCGCGTACCTTTAGAAAGCCGCATCATGCAATTCCCCAAATACGCGGCTCGGCGATCTCGAGACAGTTACCCGCCGGATCGCGGAAATAGATCGACCTTCCCCCGCGCGGCCACTCGAAGTCAGCCTCGATAGACACGCCGAGGCTTTCAAGTTTCTTCAGCCACTGCTCGATGTCTTCGCCCGACGCACCAAAGCAAACGTGTCCCTCACCCTCCGCACCATGCGGGGGCACAGGAAGCGACGCATTGGCGGTTGGAAATTGCGTCGCGTCAGGATTGAAAATCAGCAGCATCTGGTCTCCGCAGCGATAAAATATGTGGCGCCCCGGCTCCACGGCGAACGGCTCCAATCCAAGTGCGCGTCGATAGAAATCCTCGATCCGCGCAAGATCGGGAGCGTAAAGAACCGTTTCAAGAATTCTCAGCGGCGTGGGGGAGGAGTTCAGATCGACGCCCATAGGAACAATCCAACGCTGAGCGCGCCGAGCGCGCTTCGAACACTGTGCAGCCTCCCCCACCTCTCGACAAGCGCGCGTGTATTTTCGTCAGCGCTCTCGATGGGCGTTGCTTCAAGCTTCTTATTAACGGGCATGATCACAAAAAGAGTAAACGGCCAATTGGCAACGAGCGCCACCGCGCCCGCGAGCCAGAGCCACTGTCCCGTGACGAGCCATTCGAGCGTGCCGAGGACGAACCCGATCACTGCGAGCGAGGCCTGCATCAACAGACCTCGCGCATAGCTCGGCTTCCATTCAGCGAGCATGGCCTGGTTATCGAGTTCGAGCCGCGCCGGCTGTTCCGCCCAACTGACGTAAATAGCCGCGCCCGTGAAGAGCGCGGCGACGACGAGCGTGAGCTCTCCGAACATGGCTCTCACCTTTGTAAGGCGTTACGCGACCGTCAGCTTCTGAAGTTGGACCAGCTCCCCGATACCCTTCTTCGCGAGTTGCATAAGGTCGGTAAAGCGCTCCTCGCTGAAGGGCGTCGTCTCTGCCGTTCCCTGAATTTCAACGATTCCGCCGGTCCCGGTCATGACGAAATTCGCGTCCGCGTCCGCGTTGCTGTCCTCGGCATAATCGAGGTCGAGAACCGGTTCGCCCTTGTAAAGTCCGCAGGAAACCGCCGCCACATGGTCGCGCAAGACGTTTTCCTTCACCATGTCGCGCATTTTCATCCATTGGATGCAATCATGAAGAGCAACCCAGGCGCCGGTGATCGAAGCTGTACGCGTGCCCCCGTCTGCCTGGATGACATCGCAATCAACCGTGATCTGGCGTTCACCGAGCTTCGTCAGATCAACGACCGCCCTGAGCGCCCGGCCGACAAGCCGCTGAATTTCTTGCGTACGCCCCGACGGGTGACCGCTCGTCACTTCCCGCCGCGTGCGCTCATGCGTGGCGCGCGGCAACATCGCATATTCGGCGGTAACCCAGCCGCGGCCCTGACCCTTGAGCCACTGCGGCAGGCGTTCTTCCAAGCTGGCGGTGCACAGGACATGCGTATCGCCGAACTTGATCAGGCAGGAGCCCTCGGCGTGTTTAGAGACGGCGCGTTCAATTGAAACGCGGCGCAGCTCGTCCGGCTTGCGTTTAGAAGGTCGCATGATTTCCCTGAAATGTTAACGTTGCGGCCGCGACCCTAATGAAGGGCCCAAGGTCCATCAACCGGAAACAAGGCTAACTTTGCCTCATGACGCGCGCGGCATTTGACGCCGGGCCCCGCGGTTCATAGATTCGAACCGTGAGAATAGAGGAACATATGGTGAGTGCGACGCTGCTCGACGGCAAAACCCAGCTCCAGAGGCTGGACGAGCGGTCCCGGACTATTCTTCGAAGAATTGTCGAAAGTTACCTCGCCACGGGTGAGCCGGTCGGTTCGCGCAACCTGTCTCGCGCCCTACCGATGGCGCTGTCGCCGGCGTCGATCCGCAACGTTATGTCGGATCTGGAACAGCTCGGCTTGATCATTTCACCCCATACCTCGGCAGGCCGCCTGCCGACCCAGCTCGGTCTGAGGCTCTTCGTTGATGGCCTGCTCGAAGTCGGCGACGTCTCGATGGAAGAGCGCCGCCAGATCGAGGCGCAGATCGCCTATCGGCGCGACAAGTCCGTCGACCAGCTTTTGAGCGAAGCCGGCGAGCTGATTTCCGGCCTATCCCATTGCGCAGGCGTGGTGCTCGCCGAGAAGCAGGTGGCACGCCTGCGCCATATCGAGTTCGTACCGCTGGAACCACGGCGCGGCTTGGTGATCCTGGTGGACGAGGATCAGAACGTCGAGAACCGCATCATCAATTTACCCGAAGGCCTGCCGCCCTCCGCGCTCCAGGAAGCATCGAATTATCTGAACACCCACCTTCGCGGCATGACGCTTGCGGAAGCCAAGACCGAGATCGAAAAGTCGTTGAATGCGGCGAAAGCCGAACTCGACCAGCTGACCCAGAAGGTCATTAAGGCCGGGCTCGCCGAGTGGTCTGGAGTTTCCGATGATCGCAAAAGCCTAATCGTTCGCGGCCAAAGCAATCTCCTGAAAGACGTGACCGCGACCGAAGATCTCGATCGCATCCGTCAGCTCTTCGACGCTTTCGAGTCGAAGCAGGATATTGTGGAGCTGTTGGGCGCATCCGAAACGGCAGAAGGCGTGCGCATTTTTATCGGCTCGGAAAACAAGTTGTTCTCTCTTTCGGGCTCATCATTGATTGTCGCGCCATTCCGGGACCAGACGCGCCACGTGGTTGGCGTGTTGGGTGTCATCGGGCCGACGCGGCTCAACTACGCCCGGATCATCCCGATGGTGGACTATACGGCGAAGCTCGTAAGCCGCCTCATCGGTTGAGATTTTGGCCTGCCCCAAGCATCCGCGAGACGAGGGCATTTTGAACCGCCTTGATTTTTCCCGTTCCGCGGCCGATATCCCGGCACCCTTCGAAATTCACCATTGGCATTAGCGAAGAGAAAAATGAGCGACGAAAAGAAGCCGGTCGACGACACTGTTCAATCGCCATCCGAGGCAGGAGCGACCTCCACGCCGGACGGCGTCGGCGTTGAGCAGCTCAAGGCCATGATCGGTGCCCTCCAGAGCGATCTCGACAAGCGGATCGACGACCTGGCTGGCAAGCAGGATCAATACCTTCGCGCGGTTGCCGAAACCGAAAACGTCCGGCGGCGTCTCGAACGCGAGAAGGAAGATACGGCGAAGTACGCGATCGCCAAGTTCGCGAAGGACATTCTGTCCGTGGGCGACAATTTCCAGCGCGCCATAGCCGCGGTGCCTAAGGATGCGATCGAAACCGACCCGGCGTTGAAATCGCTGCTCGACGGCGTCGTTTTGGCAGAGCGCGACTATAAATCGGCTCTCGAGCGGCACGGTGTCCGCGTCGTCGACCCGGTGGGTCAGCCGTTCAACCCGCATCACCATCAAGCCGTCATGGAACAGGAAGATACGGGCGTCCCGGCCGGCACCGTGCTGCAGGTCTATCAGGTCGGTTATCTTCTTGATGACCGTTGCTTGCGCCCCGCCATGGTCGTTGTTTCCCGAGGCGGCCCGAAAGCCGGAAAGCCCGGCGATGCGCCACAGGAGGCTCCGCAGGATAAACCCCAGTCCGATGCGTGAGTCGGCGCTTGACGGCTCCCCCCTAGGGTCTGGAAACAGACCTTAGGGATTTTAAAATATCGGCCTCTCATAAAGGGGGGGCCCACATCGGCCAGGCGGCTAACCAGCCGCCGAAAGCCCTGAAAATAGATGCTTTTACCAGACCCGTGCCGACCGCAGTCGTGTAATTGAAAAGGCTAGAAAGTGATCTGTAGCGGGTGGAAGAAGCGTTGCACCCCCAAAACAGGCCCCTATATAACCGTCGGTTACGCAATTGAAATCCTGGGGACCGGTGCCTCTAACCTCTCGTTAGGGCGCACGACGGATGCCAAACAAACAGGGTCCACCCGGTCTGCCGCAACTAAGAAGGATTGACTAGAATGGCTAAAGTAATCGGTATCGACCTCGGCACGACCAACTCGTGCGTGTCCGTCATGGAAGGCGGAAAGCCGAAGGTTCTTGAGAACTCCGAAGGCGCAAATACGACGCCTTCTATTGTTGCATTTACCGCCGATGACGAACGCCTCGTCGGTCTGCCGGCCAAGCGCCAGGCAGTGACGAACCCGACGAACACCTTTTTCGCGATCAAGCGCCTGATCGGCCGTCGCTTCGACGATGCCGAGGTGCAGAAGGACGTTAAGCTCGTCCCCTTTCATATCATCAAGGGCCCGAACGGCGACGCCTGGGTTGAAAGCCACGGCAAGCAGTACTCGCCTCAGCAGATCTCCGCTTTCATCCTCCAGAAGATGAAAGAAACCGCCGAAGCCAAGCTCGGCGAGAAGGTGACGCAGGCGGTTATCACCGTTCCGGCTTACTTCAACGACGCCCAGCGCCAGGCGACGAAAGACGCCGGCCGCATCGCGGGTCTTGAAGTTCTCCGCATCATCAACGAGCCGACGGCAGCCGCTCTCGCCTACGGCCTCGACAAGAAGAAGGAAGCCAAGACGATCGCGGTCTACGACCTCGGCGGCGGCACCTTCGACGTGTCCATTCTGGAAATCGGCGATGGCGTCTTCGAAGTGAAGTCGACGAACGGCGACACGCACCTTGGCGGCGAAGACTTCGACATGGTGCTCGTCTCCTACCTGGCCGACGAGTTCAAGAAAGAGCAGGGCATCGATCTCCGCTCCGACAAGCTCGCCCTTCAGCGCCTGAAGGAAGCCGCTGAAAAGGCCAAGATCGAGCTGTCGAGTGCCCCGCAGACCGAAATCAACCTGCCCTTCATCACGGCCGATGCGACGGGTCCGAAGCATCTCACGATGAAGCTGACGCGCGCCAAGCTCGAAAGCCTCGTCGGCGGCCTCATCGACCGCACGAAAGCGCCTTGCGAAAAGGCATTGAAGGACGCTGGCCTCAAGGCTGCCGAGATCGATGAAGTCGTCCTCGTCGGCGGCATGACGCGCATGCCGAAGGTCCAGGAAGTCGTCAAGCAACTCTTCGGCAAGGAACCCCACAAGGGCGTCAACCCGGACGAGGTCGTGGCCATTGGTGCTGCGATCCAGGGCGGCGTTCTGCAGGGCGAGGTCAAGGACGTTCTGTTGCTTGACGTGACCCCGCTGTCGCTCGGCATCGAAACCTTGGGTGGCGTCTTCACGCGTCTGATCGATCGCAACACGACGATCCCGACCAAGAAGAGCCAGACCTTCTCGACGGCAGAAGACAGCCAGGGCGCCGTGACCATTCGCGTGTTCCAGGGTGAACGCGAGATGGCGGCCGACAACAAGCTGCTCGGCCAGTTCGATCTCGTCGGCATCCCGCCGGCGCCGCGCGGCGTTCCGCAGATCGAAGTCACCTTCGATATCGACGCCAACGGCATCGTGCATGTCTCGGCGAAGGACAAGGCAACCGGCAAGGAGCAGTCGATCCGCATCCAGGCGTCGGGCGGTCTTTCCGATGCCGACATCGACAAGATGGTCAAGGACGCTGAGGCCCACGCCGCCGAAGACAAGCAGCGCCGCGAACTCGTCGAGGTGCGCAACCAGACGGAAGCGCTCGTCCACGGCACCGAGAAGTCTCTGACCGAGAACAGTTCGATCCCGGCAGTCGCCGCGATCAAGGGCGACGTGGAAGCCGCAATTGCTGCCGCCAAGACGGCGATTGCCGGCGAAGACGTCGAAGCCATCCGCTCCGCGTCGACGGCACTCACCCAGATCGCGATGAAGATCGGCGAAGCCGTCTACACCGCCAAGGGTGGTGCGGAAGGCGTCGGCGGTGGCGAACCCTCTGCCGAGAACAAGTCGGACAGCGGCGACGATGTCGTCGACGCCGACTTCGAAGAGGTCAAAGACGACAAGAAGAAATCGGCTTAAGAGTCGACCGCGAAATCGCCCTCGGACCCCCCGGCCCCTCCCGAATGGAGGGCCGGGCTGGCCTGAGGGCGAAAAATTGAGATAAACACGCTAGTAATCGTTGCGACCATTCGCCGACCAGCAACATTTCACCTAACAGGTCATAGAACAGCGCATCATGGCTAAGCGCGATTATTATGAAATTCTCGGCGTCAAGCGGAGCGCCACCGATATTGAGCTTAAATCCTCCTATCGTACCCTCGCAAAGGAATGTCACCCCGACCGGAACGCGGGCGACAAGGAAGCGGAGCGCCGTTTCAAGGAGCTGAATGAGGCCTACGAAGCCCTGAAAGATCCCCAGAAACGCGCCGCCTATGACCAATTCGGCCATGCGGCGTTCGAAGGGGGCATGGGAGGTCGTGGCGGCCCAGGCTTTGGACCTGACTTCGCCTCCTCGATGTCGGACATCTTCGACGATCTGTTCGGCGAGTTCATGGGCGGCCGGCGAGGCCAGGGTGGCGGCGGCCGGTCGCGAACAGGCCGCGAAGCAGGCGCAGACCTTCGCTACAATCTCGAAATCACGCTCGCGGAAGCCTACGCCGGCAAGACCGCGCAAATCCGCGTCCCGGCGAGCGTCAAATGCGAAACGTGCTCGGGCGCGGGCGCCAAGCCCGGAACGAAAGCCAAAACCTGCACGACCTGCGGCGGCATGGGTAAAGTCCGCGCCAGCCAGGGCTTCTTCACGATCGAGCGCACCTGCCCCGTATGTCAGGGCCGCGGCGAGATGATCGACGACCCGTGTGTCGACTGCGCCGGATCGGGCCGCGTTCAGAAAGAACGCACGCTATCGGTGAACATCCCGGCCGGCGTCGAAGATGGGACGCGCATCCGTCTTGCAGGCGAAGGCGAAGCCGGCCTCAGAGGCGGCGCGCCGGGCGATCTTTATATCTTCCTGTCGATCAAGCCCCACGAGTTCTTCCAGCGCGATGGAGCCGACATCTTCTGCAAGGTGCCGATCGCGATGACGACTGCCGCGCTCGGAGGCCAGATCGATGTGCCGACGCTCGAAGGTACGACGACGCGCGTGAAAATCCCGGAGGGTACCGAAACCCGCAAGCAGTTCCGCCTCCGTGGCAAGGGCATGCCCGTGCTCCGCTCGAAGGTCTCCGGCGACATGTACATCGAGGTCGATGTCGAGACGCCGAAGAACCTGACGCGCAAACAGCGCGAGCTGCTCGAGGAATTCGAGCGGGCAAGCCACAAGGAAACAAGCCCCGAGAGCGCCGGATTCTTCTCGCGGGTTAAGGAATTCTTCGAAGGCAAGAGCGGCTGACGGAACGCTCTGACGTTCGCGGCAGCCGAACCTTGCCAAAGGCCCCAACCTTGCCAAAGGCTTGAAAGCCGTTAGGGTCTTGGCCTAGAAACCTCGCTCCAGCCCCGACGCGCGAATTCCATGTCAGCCGACACCCCTTCCGACCCGCGTCTTCTCTTCTTCGCGGGCAGTGCCCGCCTGAACTCGTTCAACAAGCGGTTGGCGAAACTCGGCGCCATGATCGCGGAAGCCAACAGCATTCCCTCGACGTTCGTCGACCTCGCCGACTATCCGATGCCGATCTATCATGGCGACCTCGAAGAGGAAGAAGGTCCGCCCGACAACGCCCGCAAGCTGAAGAACTTGATGAAGGCTCATACCGGCATTTTCATCGTCAGCCCTGAGTACAACGCCTCGTTCTCGCCTCTCCTCAAGAACGTCATCGACTGGGTCAGCCACACCCGCGACGAGGGCGAAGCACCGCTCGAAGTCTTCAGGACACGCGTCTTTGCACTTGCGTCGGCCTCGGGAGGCGGTCTAGGCGGCCTTCGTGGTCTGATACAGCTCCGCGCCGTTCTCGAACTCGGCACCGGAGCCCTGGTACTTCCCGAGCAATTCGCGCTGCCCCGCGTGCGCGACGCCTTCGACGACAACGGTCACTTGAAAAACAAGGACCAGACCGAGCAACTGAAGGCCGTCATCCAGAAACTCGCACGCGCCGCCCGCGTGCTCCACGGCTGAGAGAAAAATGATCGACCGCGCCACCCGGGACAAACTTATCGTCGCTCTCGACCTGCCGACCTATGACGAGGCGCGCGCCCTGGTCGATCGCCTGGGCGACACCGTCAGCTTCTACAAGATCGGACTTGAGCTTCTGTTCGCCGACGGCCTGTCGTTGGCTCAGGAACTGAAGCGTGAAGGCAAGCGCGTCTTTCTCGACCTGAAGTTCCTCGACATCGGCAATACCGTCGAGCACGCCGTCGCCGCGGCGGCGAAGCTCGGCGTCGATTTCATAACGGTGCACGGCCACGACACGAAGACGATGACGGCGGCCGTCCGCGGACGTGGCGCATCCAATCTGAAACTGCTCGCCGTCACCGTGCTGACGAATCTCGATCAATCCGACCTCGACGAGCAGGGCATCGCGGCGACGCCGGGCGGCTTGGTCGTCGGACGTGCGCGCATGGCGGAGAACGCAGGCTTCGACGGCGTGATCGCCTCGGGTCAAGAAGCAGCCGCCGTCCGCGCTGAGACCGGTCCGAAGTTTCTGATCGTCACACCGGGCATTCGGCTGCCGGGCGCCGAGACCGGCGATCAGAGCCGTATCACCACACCGGAAGAAGCACTTCGTTTTGGCGCCAACCACCTCGTCGTCGGCCGGCCGATCAACGCCGCACGCGACCCCAAGGCGGCTGCCGAGACGTTCCTCGCGCATATCGCCGGGGCTTAAGCATCTCGCCTAATTCTTCTGGCTGATCATGGCCTTGCCACAGCATCGCCCATCTCTGACCACGCCGAGCCCATACTCGCAGTTTACCCACCCTTAACCGTCCCGGGGATTAGCTGAGTCGGCCCGAGGGTGAGAGTAGGCGGGGTTTTGAAAGCGTGATGCGTTGGCGTTGGCATTTGACCAAGCAAGCCCTGTTGCTTGCCGCAATGGTCCTTGTCGCCGGATCGGCCGTGATGCAGAGCCGCGCCCGTGCCGACGAAGTCGCCGCCGAGAAGCCGCTGCCCTCGGCCATCGAAGCCGCCCTCATCATGAAAGAGATCGTGCCGGAAGCGCCGGTCTATATCCGCGTCTTCAAGGAAGAATCGGAACTCGAGGTGTGGAAGGCCCGCCCGAATGGCCGCTACGCCCTCGTTAAAACATTCCCGGTCTGCAACTGGGGCGGCACGCTCGGACCCAAACGCGTGATGGGCGATAGCATGTCGCCCGAAGGCTTCTACCGCGTGACGCCTGAAGGGCTGAAGCCCGACAGCAAATACCATCTCGCTTTCAACATCGGCTATCCGAACGCCCTCGACCGCGCGCTCGGCCGGACCGGCGCCTACATCATGGTGCACGGCGACTGCCGAAGCGTCGGCTGCTTCGCGATGTCCGACAAATACATCGAAGAAATCTATGCATTCGTGCGCGATGCGTTGAACGCGGGCGAACCCAGCATTCCGATCCATGTTTTCCCGTTTCGCATGACGGCCGAGAACATGAAGCGCCATTCCGAGAACGAGGCGCGGGCCACCTGGAAGCCTCTGCGGGAAGCCTTCGACGATTTCGCACGAACCCGCGAACCGCCGAAGATTGGAATGTGCGGCAAGCGCTACGTCGTCAATGCCCTGACGCCCGTCGGCAACGATCCCAATGCCGACTGCCCGGCTGTCATTGGAAAGCGCATCGCGCCGCTGTCGCCGCGGTCGTCCAAGCGTCTCGTCAAAGCCGATCCTCGCCTCGAAGCCCAAGGCCCCAAACTGAAGTCGGCCGAGGCCAACTTGGGCTGGAAAGCACCGATGTTCGCATGGGGCACCGAAAGCGCCACGCCGAGCGCACGGCCCGGCAAACCCTCTCAAAACGAAAGCGACGCGGCACTCGGCGCCATGCAGCCCATCGTGAAGCGCTGACGGACTTCGGCTTCGCCGCTCGGCTCCCTGTCTCTGGCTCCCCATTAACGAGTCCAGTTGCCGAAACGGTGCCGGTCCGGCTATGGCTCCTCGCCGGACAACTGCGCCCGACTTGAAGGCCCAAAACTTTGAGGCCCCAACTTCCACGAAAGAGATTGCAATGCCGAAGGGATACGTCATCGCCCACGCCACAATCACGAACCCTGAGAAATGGGCTGAGTACGTGGCGAAATCGAAAATCGCGCTCGAAAAGTACGAAGGCAAGCCGATCGCCCGCGGCGGTAAGAGCGAGGTCGTTGAAGGCAACGGAACGCCGCGCAACGTCATCCTCGAGTTCCCGAGCTACGAGCTCGCCCGCAGCTACGCGACGTCGCCCGAATATGCGGAAGCGAAGGTCCTTCGCCAGGGCGCCGGAACGCTCGACATGACGATCGTCGAAGGCGTCTGATCAACCTCTGGGCAATGTCATCCTCGGGCTTGTCCCGAGGATCCATCGTCCATCGCGTTTTCTGCCAAATGGATCCTCGGCATAAAGCCGAGGATGACAATCACAATGGCCCACTTTCCCGCCAATGATGGACGGCCGGCATGGCAGGCACTCGTCCTGACATTGTTCCCGGAGATGTTTCCGGGACCGCTTGATGTCTCGCTCCTCGGTCAAGCCCGCGCAGCGAACATCTGGTCCCTCGACACATTGCAGATCCGCGACTTCGGCCTCGGTCGTCACCGCCAGGTGGACGACACGCCCGCAGGCGGCGGGGCGGGCATGGTGCTGCGCGCCGACGTTCTGGGCCCTGCCCTCGATCATGCGAAAACCATCTCGCCGGGTTCGCCGCTCATCTATCTGTCGCCGCGCGGCACGCCGCTGACGCAGAGCTTGGCGCGAGATCTTGCCGAAGGACCGGGCGTAACCCTGCTCGCCGGCCGCTTCGAAGGCATCGATCAGCGCGTTATCGATGCAAAAGGCCTCAAGGAAATTTCAATCGGCGATTATGTGCTCGCCGGCGGCGAGCTGGCTGCGATGGTCCTCATCGAAGCCTGCGTCCGGCTTCTGCCGGGCGTTCTCGGCGCCGCCGAAAGCCTCGCGAGCGAAAGCTTCGAAACGGGCCTCCTCGAATACCCGCAGTACACGAAGCCGCGTGATTGGGAGGGCCTCTCAATCCCGGATATTCTCCTCTCTGGCGACCACAAGAAAGTCGCGGAATGGCGGCGGCGCCAGAGCGAGCAGCTGACGGCCGACCGTCGCCCCGATCTCTTGCGTACCACCCGAACCTCAAAGTGACTTCGCAAGGCGCTTCGCCTTTGCATGGCCAGGATTTCTTGGGCAAATACGGAGGGAAAAGATTCGCGGCGGCCCGACGGCATATCGCGAACAGGGCTTATGGCCACGTGCGCGTTGCCAATTGAGAGACGGGGATGAAGAGTTTCAAGAACCTTCTGCTTGCTCTGCCGCGCCGGACGCTTGCCAGCGGACTGCTGATCGCCGGGGCGCTGGTTGCATATCCGGCGTTTGCAGAAGAAGTCTCGCCGCCCCCCGTCGTAACCCCCCCTGCGACGGCTGATATCGCGCCTGCCGCAGCGGCGCCCGAAGTTCAGCCCCCTGAAGTGCACGACGACGCCGTTCTGATGGCGGTACGCAGCAAGCTCGCCGCTGGCCCGGCAGCTGAGGAAGACCGCGACCGCAAGGACCAAACCGCACTCATCGATTTCTATGCGGCGCGCCACGGAGAGGCGCTCTGGGTAACGGCGGCCGGCGTGAAGCCTGAAGCCAAGACGCTCGCGACCGAAATCGCGAATGCCTGGGCGTACGGTCTCGATCCGGCGAGGTTCAAACTTCCGGTTCTGAACGAAGGCGCACTGGCCGCAACCGACACGGACTCACTTGCCGACGCAGAAATCGAATATTCGAAAGCCGCTCTTCTTTACGCCCGCGACGCGCGCGGCGGCCGCATTCCCGATCCCGCCGAAATGCTGACGACGAACTTCGACCGGCGTCCGCAATGGATCGAACCCAAGATCGTCATCGAAGCGCTCGCAGCAACGCGCGAGCCCGACGCCTATCTTCGCAACCTTCAGCCGCAGCAGCCGCAGTTCGAAAAACTGCGCCAGGTTTATCTGACGATGCTGCCCAAGGACGGCAAATCCGGGAAGCTCAGCCCCGACGCCAAGCGCATCCGCTCCAATATGGAAATGTGGCGCTGGATGTGGACCAACATGGGCGATTTCTACGTCCTGAACAACATCCCCGAGTACATGCAGTACGTCTACAAGGACGGCGAAATCATCCGCTCGGAGAAGATCGTCGTCGGTCTCCTCGACAAGCAGACGACGATATTTTCGCGTCCCTTGAAATACGTCGTACTTCGCCCGGCCTGGCGCGTGCCCGAAAGCATCATGGTCAACGAGCTTTGGCCGAACCTCATCCGCGGCGGCGGCATGATGCGCCAGTACGGCCTGCAGATCGTGACCAAGGACAGCCAGCGCCCTGTCGACTACCGCAGCATCAACTGGGCAACGACCGACATCCGCAACTATGACGTGGTGCAGCCGCCGGGGCCGAAGAGCGTGCTCGGCCACGTCAAGTTCTCGTTCCCAAGTCAGCACACGATCTACATGCACGACACGCCCGACAAGTGGATGTTCAAACCGGCGCAGCGAACACTGAGCCACGGCTGTCTGCGGGTCTGGAAGCCGATGCAGTTGGCAGAGCTTATCCTCAAGGAAGACAAGGGCTGGGACACCGACAAGATCGCCGAGCTCGACCGGTCGGGTCCGCTCAACAATGAGATCCCGATCACGAAGGAAATCCCGATCCACCTCGTCTATTTCACGGCGTGGGTTGGCGAAGACGGCAAGCTGAAGACCTTCCGCGACGTCTACGGTCACGAGAAGCGCGTTACGCAGGCGCTCGATGGCCAATGGAACAAGATCAACAAGGGCCGTGATCACCTGGCGCCCGTCGAGCCTTCATTCGACCCGTCCGCCGTCGCCGCGCGCAGTCAGAACCTCGAAAACGATTACGGTCAGTACGGCCCGACTTCCAAGACGAAGAAGAGCGCAACCGTCGGCGACATCATCGGCAACGCCTTCGGCCTCAACTTCTAATACGGCCGATCACGCAACCGAAACGCCAAGCCGTTGCCCGGGCACCGCAAATGCGCGCGTTGGCAGCGGCCGGGAACTTATACCGCATACGCACTAAACCGTGGATAACTCTCTCTCGTAATGGGACTCGCCAGACCTAACGTGGTCAGTTGCCTGTGCAAGAAAGTCGTTCCTCAATTTGAGAGAAAGTGAGTATCGACATGGCACAGAATGAGAAAACATCTGCACGCGTGAGTGCGCTTGCCTCCAGGGCCCTGCAGAACCCTCAGTCGCTGAATGCCGATGAAATTAAAGAGCTCGCCGCATCTGTTCTGACACAATCTTCAGATCATCAGAAATCGCAGCAAAACGCTCAGAACCAACAAAATCAGTCGAACCCTCAGTCGCAAAGTCAGCAGAAGCGTTAGGTCTGCTTTCGTCTTCCGTCAGCCTTTCGATCGAAAGGACGCAGCGGGTGGGTATCGTCATGATCCCGCTCGCTTGCGCTTTTTCAGGGTGCTCGAGATCGCCAACATTTTGGCAGACGACCTTGACGTCCGCCGTATCCTTGACGAGCCAACCGACGCTCGCGACTTCCACCGGCCGCGCATCGGGCAGTGCCGAAAGATAGCGCCACTGGCCGCACGGCTGCCTGCTATCGAGCCACCTGATAATGACGAGCGGACATTCGGCCATTCCGCGCCTCCAAGGAGTGTGATTCGACGAGAATCATAACAGACCGAGGCGGCTTTCGGTCGGCGTCCGCTCACGACGCTCGGTGCAGTGTGGCAAACCAACCAAATTGCGCGGGCGACGACCTCAGGCTCCCCCTAGGCAGGTAGCCCGACATCCGCAGCCGCGTTCGCGCGCTTCACATCCCATTGCGTTTTCAGGTAGACGGCAATTGAAAGCAGAAGCGGTATCACGAGAACCGGAACAAGAACGGCCTTCCAACTCAGGGCAACCCAACCGAAATGGTTCAGAGCCTTCATCGTGGCTCCGAGCAAGACCACGATGTTGATGATGTTTGCGGCGGCGTCGCGCCTCCTCTCGGCGCGCTCCACACGAGTCATCGGAGACTTCCCCGGCGGCGTCGGAGGCGTGGTGCTTCCGGCATCGAAGCCGTAAACAACGCGATAGATGATAAAAGCCGAAATCAGCGTCGCGCTAACGCAATAAATGATAGTCTCTGCGGTAAACATGGCGGCATCTCTCCCTTTGAGATGAGTTGGATCGCCATATGTTTCAGCGGTCTCTCGCGCCGCCGCTGTTCCCACGATGACACCCGGCGCCGATCGGCCCCCCCTGGGGAAGTCCGACCCGCAAGCCCGGCCCAGAAAGTTTGACGCAGAAGGCCCCGCGGCCCGCGATATGGGCTTGGGCCCACTCGACAAAACCAGCCTCTTCCGCTATCACGCGCCCAACAATAATTCCCTCAAACGGGTTGCCCTCGTGGGCTGCATGACCGGCTCGGGTCCTGATGGACGCCAAGTCGATCCTCTGCGTCATCAAAAAACGAAATGGAATCAATAAGATGAACATTATCCAGCAGCTCGAGCGCGAGCAGATGGACGCCATCCTCGCAAAGCGAGGCGTCCCCGAATTCGGTCCCGGCGATACCGTCAAGGTGATGGTCAAGGTCGTCGAGGCCGCCGATGACCCCAAGGACAAGAAGAAGAAGGGCGGCGCCGCCAAGGAGCCGACGATCCGCTTTCAGGCATACGAAGGCGTCGTGATCGCGCGTTCCGGCGCCGGCCTCAACGAGAACTTCACCGTCCGCAAGATTTCCTATGGTGAAGGCGTTGAGCGCGTATTCCCGGTCTATTCGCCCTACATCGGCGAAATTGAAGTCGTGCGCCGCGGCAAAGTCCGCCGCGCCAAGCTCTATTACCTCCGCGGCCGCCGCGGCAAAGCCGCCCGTATTTTCGAACGTACGGACGCACGCGCTCGCCGCCTGAACGCTGCCTGGAAGGGCTTCAAGAAGCCGAAGGGCGAGGCCGAGGATCTGACGCAGATCAAGGGCATCGATATCGACCTGCAGAACCGCCTGAAGCAGCTCAACTGCTACAAGGTGGAGCAGATCGCCAACCTTTCGGACGAGGATATCGCCAACCTCGACGAGACCTTGGCCCTCAAGGGCGCGATCGAGAAGCAGGACTGGGTTGGACAGGCACAGCGTCTTCTCGCTGAGCTGACGGCCTCTGAAGTCCCCGCTGAAGAAGCCAAGGCTTAACCCCAGCTTCGGCTGAAGGTGGCTATCGAATTAAAAAGGCGCCGGGGAATCTCTCCGGCGCTTTTTGCATTAGAATTGCCGCGCGGTGTCACAAGGTATTTTGCCGGCGAACATTTCGCACTAGATATAGAATCGTAAGCACCGTCCGAAGTGGCGTGGAGTCATATGTCCAACATCGAAGTATCGAAAACGGCCAGTCGCGACGGCAAGATTCCGCTGCACGGTCCCGAAGCGTTCGCCGCGATGCGCAAAGCTGGAAAGCTCGCAGCCGAAGCGCTCGATATGCTCGTTCCCATCGTCCAGCCGGGCGTCACGACCGCGACGATCGATGAACTGGTGCTCTCCTTCGCGCTCGACAACGGCGCTATCCCCGCGACGCTCAATTATCGCGGCTATCGCTACGCAACGTGCACGTCGATCAATCACGTCGTCTGCCACGGCATGCCCAACGACAAGCCCCTGAAGTCGGGCGACATCGTCAACATCGACGTCACGTTGATCGTCGATGGCTGGCACGGCGACACGAGCCGCATGTATGCCATCGGCGATGTTTCGCGCCGCGCCGAACGCCTGATGCATGTAACGTATGAATCCCTGATGCGTGGCATCGCCGTCGTGAAGCCAGGAAACACCACGGGCGACATCGGCGCTGCAATTCAGCGCTTTGCCGAAGGCGAACGCTGCAGCGTCGTCCGCGACTTCTGCGGACACGGCCTCGGCCGCGTCTTCCACGACCGCCCGAACATCCTGCATTACGGCGAGCCGGGCGAAGGCACCGTGCTTGAGCCGGGGATGCTGTTCACGATCGAGCCCATGATCAACCTCGGTAAGCCGCACGTGAAAATTCTGGCGGACGGTTGGACCGCCGTGACGCGTGACCGCGAGCTTTCCGCCCAGTTCGAGCACACGGTCGGCGTAACCGAAACCGGCTGCGAGATTTTCACCGAAAGTCCCGCCGGATATCATTTTCCGCCATACGGCGTTCGCGCCGCCGCTTGATGGAGTGAATGTCGATGTCGCGCTCCGATGGATTTCGCGACAAGACAAGCGCTGCCGAGCAAACGACCTTTTTTTCCGTCGCGCCCGAGACCGAAGTGAAACGCGCACCCGGCGCAAAGGCGGCGGACGACAAGGTGGGCCATCGCCGCCGGCTGCGCGAGCGCTTTGAGAACGGCGGCGCCGACGCCCTACCGGATTACGAACTTCTTGAAATGATCCTGTTCCGCGCCTTTCCGCGGATCGACACGAAGCCGATCGCCAAGCGGCTGATCGCGAAATTCGGCTCGTTCGCCGATGTGGTTTCGGCGCCCGCCAACCGGCTGAAGGAAGTGGAAGGCGTCGGCGATCGTGCCGTCGAAGAACTGAAGCTGATCAAGGCCGCGGCTGAGCGCCTGACACGAGGTCAGATCGCCGCCCGGCCCGCGCTGTCATCTTGGAACGGCGTGCTCGATTATTTGCGCCTCGTGCAGGGCTTCGAAACGCGCGAACAATTCCGCATTCTGTTTCTCGACAAGAAGAACCAGCTCCTCGCCGACGAGGTGCAGGGACACGGCACGGTCGATCACACGCCCGTCTACGTGCGTGAGGTCGTGAAGCGCGCCCTCGAGCTCTCGGCGAGCGCTATCATCCTCGTGCACAATCATCCGTCTGGCGATCCGACGCCATCACGCGCCGACATCGACATGACCAAGCAGATCATAGAAGCGTCGCGCCCGCTCGGCGTCGCCGTGCACGATCACATCATCGTCGGCCGCAACGGTCATGCGAGCCTGAAGGCGCTGCGGTTGATTTGAAGCGGACGTGCACACGGAAAAAGCGCTGGCAAGCCCGCCAGCGCTTCCCTTTTCTGCAACAAAGCCCTGTCGTCAGAGCCCGAGGAACTTGAACGGCTTTGTCTCGACGAAGCTGTCATTGGCCGGGCCGGAATAGGTATTGCGCTGATCCGGCCCCAAATCCAGCTTGCGCACCTTGCCGGTCTCCTTCGAGAAATCGACCTTGCTGAAATTCACCCAGAACACATTCGGGGTCAGGGCCGAGTCGAAGAAATAGGTCAGGTTCTTCTGGTCAGCGACGGTGCGCCAGCGCGTGGAGGCAATGTTGGGTTGGTTTGGGGTGCTGATGCCGTAGGGCACCGAGGCGTTGCGGATAACGCTGAAAACGCTGGCGGTCGCCTCGCGGGTATCCTCTGACCTCGGAATGGCATTCACATAGAACGCTGCGCGGGCGAAGCGGTCCGCCGCGCGGTTCGTTCCCGGCAGCATCACCGTGCCGCCGATGTCCTTCCAGTATGCGTTCAGCGCCAACTGCTGTTTGAAAGATGGCGAGTTGGTCATGACTTGGAACTCACGACCGTGGTGAATAATCTGCTTGCCGTCGAGGTATTCGATGATGGCGCTGTCGCCGCTTGCGTCCGAGATCGACAGATGAAGCGTGGCCAGACGGTCCTGCCCCGGCACCTTGTCGGTCACCAGGGTGAAGGGTTCGGACTGCAGATGCTTCACCGCTTCATCAACCGTCCCGAACTGGTCGAGCACGTATTGCGCCCAGGCCGAAATCGCGAGCCCCGGCGTTTTGCCGTCGTATTCCGGATACTGCGACTCTGCCAGCCACAGCACATTGGCGACGAGGCCCGCCTCGTTCATTCCATCGGTCGTAGAGATGTCATAGGCGGTCGCGATGACGCTGCCGTATTTCGCAGTCCACTTCACCGAATTCGGGCCCGCAGCGCCGTTACGTTCCATGCCGCGCGGCAGAATCCATAAGTTGGTGCCGATCTCTTCGCTCCAATCCATGGACCGGGCCGTCATGTTCAGATTGTTGGCGCCAAGATAGACGAGGCGGGTGCAGGCATCTGCAGCTGGCGTAAAGGTCATGGCTCCGGCAAGGCCGCCCGCCATACAGGCGTTGACAAGTGATGTCTTGATTTTTTTCATGACATGTCCAGATCGGATTTGGAAAACGCGGGACCGCGGCCAGTTTATCGAGCAGCGCCGTTCATGAGCATATCGTCGTCGGCCGCGATGGTTACGCGAGTCTTAAGGTCCTGCGCCTGATCTGGGCTGGATCGTCTTAAGCCCCACCCGCTTTGTCGATCGCACTGTCGTAACGCGTATCTCGCATCGTCCAATAGACGCAGAGCGAGACGGCGATGCAGCCCGACACATACCAGTAGAAGTATGTCTCGTTCCCCATCTGCTTTAGCCACAGCGCAATCCATTCCGCCGTGCCGCCGAACACCGCAACCGTGATCGCGTACGGCAGGCCGACGCCCAGCGCCCGAACGGATGTCGGAAAAAGCTCGGCCTTAACGACCGCGTTGATGGCCGTGTAACAGGAGACGATAGCGAGCCCCGCCATCACCAGAGCGAACGCCTGTAATGGCTCGTTCACTGTTTGCAGTGTGGTGAGGATCGGTACGGTGCAAAGCGATCCGAGCACGCCGAAGGCGATCAGCACGGGACGACGGCCGACGATATCCGACAGCGCACCGACGATCGGCTGCAGCAGCATGTAGATCAACAGCGCCGACGCGGAGATCATCGTCGCGGTGTCTTTCGAAAAACCGGACGTGTTGACGAGGAATTTCTGCATGTACGTCGTGAAAGTGTAGAACGCCAACGTGCCGCCAAGCGTCAGCCCGACGACGATCGCGACTTCCCGCGGGTGCCTCATCAGCGCCGCTATCGAGCCCTCATGGGACTTCGCGCGCCGGAAGGACTCCGTCTCGACGAGATCGCGGCGCATCACGAACGCGATGACGGCGAGAAACGCTCCGATGGCGAACGGAATTCGCCAGCCCCACGCTTCGAGCTCAGCCGGCGTCAGAACAAACCTTTGCAGCACGATCAGCACCGACATGGCAGCCAGCTGCCCGCCGATCAGCGTCACATACTGAAAGCTCGAATAGAACCCGCGACGCTCGGATGTCGCCATCTCGGAAAGATAGGTGGCGCTCGTGCCGTATTCGCCGCCGAGACTGAGACCCTGAATCATGCGCGAGAGAAGCAGAATGATCGGCGCCGCGACACCGATGGTTGCATAGACCGGCGTCACCGCGATGAGGGCCGAACCGCAGCACATCAGCAGCACCGAAGTCGTCAGAGCCACACGGCGTCCATGCCGGTCGGCCATCCGGCCGAAAAACCAAGCCCCGATCGGACGCATCAGAAAGCCGACAGCGAAGATCGCCGCCGTGTTCAAGAGCTGGGCGGTCTGGTTGCCCTCGGGGAAGAACGCTTTGGCGAAATAGAGCGAAAAGGCCGTGTAAACGTAGAAATCGTACCACTCGACCAGATTGCCCGACGAACCGATCAGAATGGCCTTTATCCGCTGAGGCATGCTCAGCGCCGGCGTGGCCTTTATGTCTTGCACGCGCCTTTTCCCTCCGCATTTTTCGACGAATCTAGCACGCGCCGCGCCGGAGTGCCGCAGTTCTGCTCGTAACGGGGACGCCATGCCCAGCGACATTGACGATTGGTCGATGGCCCCCCTAATTAGCAACCCTGACCGCACCGCGAGCGTGCCGGAGATTTGAGAGCATGACAAAAAAACCGCATCACGCGAAGGTGATAGTCCTGGGCTCTGGCCCCGCCGGATATACGGCTGCGGTTTACGCCGCCCGCGCCATGCTCGCGCCGACCCTCATCCAAGGTTCGCAGCCCGGCGGTCAGCTGACCATCACGACCGACGTCGAGAACTATCCGGGCTTCGCTGATCCGATCCAGGGTCCGTGGCTGATGGAGCAGATGCAGGCGCAGGCCGAGCACGTCGGCACGAACATCGTGATGGATCACATCAACAAGGTCGAACTTCGCACGCGCCCCATCCGTCTCGAAGGCGATAGCGGCGACGCCTATACATGCGACGCGCTCATCATCGCGACGGGCGCTCAGGCGCGTTGGCTCGGGCTGCATTCCGAAGAGCACTTCAAAGGCCACGGCGTATCGGCGTGCGCGACGTGCGACGGCTTTTTCTACAAGGGCAAGGAAGTGGTCGTCGTCGGCGGCGGCAATACGGCCGTCGAAGAAGCGATCTTTCTTACAAACTTCGCGAGCAAGGTGACGCTTGTCCATCGCCGTGATTTCCTGCGTGCAGAAAAAATTCTGCAAGAGCGGCTGTTCAAGAACCCGAAGGTCGATGTCATCTGGGATAGCGTCGTCGAGGAAATCGTCGGCACCCATTCGCCGAAATCGGTGACGGGCATCGTCCTCAAAAATCTCAAGACCGGGATGACGTCGGAACTTCCGACCGACGGCGTTTTCGTCGCCATCGGCCACGCGCCTGCGACCGAGCTCTTCAAAGGGCAGCTCGAGACGACCCCGTCGGGCTATCTGATCACGGCGCCGGACTCGACCGCGACGTCAATTCCCGGCGTGTTCGCCGCAGGCGACGTCAAGGACGAGGTCTTCCGCCAGGCCGTGACTGCCGCCGGCATGGGTTGCATGGCCGCACTCGAAGCGGAACGCTATCTGGCCCAGGTCGAGGACCAGGCCGACGCCGCCGAATAGGATCCGGGCGCCATTTGAAACGCTGAATAGCGCGACAAGACGGCACTCGGCCAACACGTCCTGTTGCTATTCCGCCATGCACGGGTTGCATTGCGTCCAGTGCATAGCTAAATGCTATGGCCCATCAACTGCATTCGCAGGCTTCCACAATGGATTGGGATAAGCTTCGCATCTTCCATGCGGCCGCTGAGGCTGGCAGTTTCACCCATGCGGGCGAACAGCTCCACATGAGCCAATCGGCCGTCAGCCGGCAGATTTCGGCCCTCGAAGCAAACCTTCGCGTCACCCTGTTTCACCGCCATGCGCGCGGTCTCGTGCTCACCGAGCAGGGCGAGCTTCTGAACCGGACGGTCGCAGAGGTCTTTGCAAAGCTCCAGACGGCCGAGACACTACTGTCCGATTCCACGACGAAGCCGGCCGGCGACCTCAGGATTACGGCGCCGATCGGCTTTGGCACGATGTGGTTGACGCCGCGCCTTCGCGAGTTTGGCGAACTCTATCCCGATATCCGCGTCGAACTGATCCTCAACGACGATCAGGTCGATATCGGCATGCGTGCCGCCGACGCGGCCATCTGGACCCGCGAACCTGAGCAGGCCGACCTCATCCGCCGGCCCCTGTTCGAAAGCCGTGTCCGCGCCTTCGCATCCGCACAATACATCCGGAAATACGGCGCGCCCAAAAGCCTCGCCGACCTCGATCAGCACCGCATCATCGGCTACACGGGGCCATCAGCCCAGCATCTCGACGCCATGTCTTGGATCGAGACGGCGGGCCGCAACGGCTCGGGCACGCGCGACGCGGCCCTCCGGGTCAACAGCGTCGTAGCGATCAAATATGCAATCCGCGCCGGTATCGGCGTCGGGATGATCCCGGATTACCTGACCGAGGAGCTAACCGACCTCGTGCCCGTGCTGACGGATATCGAGCAGCCCTCGCTGAATATGGTCTTCGCCTACCCGGAAGAGCTCAAATCCTCGAAAAAAGTCCAGCTGCTGCGTGACTTCCTGATCTCGAAGATCTCGAAAAATAGAAACACTTGACGTTAATCGCGATGGTCTAAATCGCGATCCGGCTGGCGCTACGGAGCCCTTCTCGGCTTATCGCACCTGCGACGAGCACTGATTTGCGGAAACCGGCGCCAGACGCTATCTAACCGGCTCATCATCATCCGCCGTTCTCCAAAGGCTCAACGAAGTCATGGCAAAAACGCTGTACGATAAAATCTTCGACGATCACGTAGTTGAACAGTCGCCGGACGGAACGAGCCTCCTCTATATCGACCGCCACCTTGTCCACGAAGTCACGAGCCCGCAGGCCTTCGAGGGCCTCCGCATGGCCGGCCGCAAGGTTCGCGCTCCGGAAAAGACGCTCGCCGTCGTCGATCACAACGTCCCGACCACCGACCGCTCCAAAGGCATCGCCGATGAGCAAAGCCGCGTCCAGGTCGAGACCTTGGCGGCAAACGCCCGCGACTTCGGGATCCAGTACTTCAACGAACTCGACAAGCGCCAGGGCATCGTTCACGTCGTCGGTCCGGAGCAGGGCTTCACCCTTCCCGGCACCACGATCGTCTGCGGCGACAGCCACACCTCGACGCATGGCGCGTTCGGCGCATTGGCCCACGGCATCGGCACGTCCGAGGTTGAGCACGTGCTCGCCACCCAGACGCTGATCCAGAAAAAAGCCAAGAATATGCGCGTGACGGTCGACGGCGTCGCCCCGCACGGCGTCGGCGCCAAGGACATCACCTTGGCGATCATCGGCGAGATCGGCACCGCAGGCGGCACCGGCTCAGTCATCGAGTACGCGGGCGAAGCCATTCGCGCGCTGTCGATGGAAGGCCGGATGACGGTCTGCAACATGTCGATCGAAGGCGGCGCCCGCGCCGGCATGATCGCGCCCGACGAGAAAACCTTCGCTTTCCTCAAGGATCGGCCCAAGGCGCCCAAAGGCGCAGCTTGGGACATGGCGATGAAATACTGGGAAACGCTGCGTACGGATGAAGGCGCGCACTTCGATCGCGAAGTTCGCCTCGACGCCGCGAAGCTGCCGCCGATCGTTTCCTGGGGCACGAGCCCTGAGGACGTGACGTCGGTTGCGTCCTCTGTTCCCAATCCCGCCGACGTGCACGACGAGAACAAGCGCAACTCGATGCAGCGCGCGCTCGAATACATGGGCCTGACGCCCGGCACGAAGATCACCGATATCGCGCTCGACGTCGTGTGGATCGGAAGCTGCACGAACGGCCGCATCGAAGACCTGCGCGCTGTTGCCAAGGTTGTCGACGGCAAGAAAATCTCTTCGCGCCTCGCCTACGCGATGATCGTTCCGGGATCGGGCCTCGTTAAAGAGCAGGCGGAAGCCGAAGGCCTCGACAAGATCTTCAAGGATGCCGGATTCGAATGGCGCGAACCGGGCTGCTCGATGTGCCTCGGCATGAACCCGGATCAGCTGAAGCCGGGCCAGCGTTGCGCCTCGACGTCGAACCGTAACTTCGAAGGCCGCCAGGGCTACAAGGGCCGCACGCACCTCGTCTCGCCGATCATGGCGGCAGCTGCAGCGCTCGAAGGCCACTTCGTCGACGTGAGAAACTGGCAGTAAAAAAATTGGCAGGCCAAACGGCCTGCCATCATTTGCGTCGATCCAATAGATCGAACGCCGATTACCCCGTAACTGCCACCTTATCGTCGTCGTCCCGAACGGCCGAAGCGGCAAGCGCGGGTTGAATAGCAACCCGCATGCTGGCGACCTCTTCCGGCGTAATCTTGAAGAAGCGGTTCTGCAGCTTCTGGCGCTTCTCGGCCAGTTTCAAGCTCCCGCCCAACAGCGTGATCTTGAAATCGCCCGGCGGATAAAAAGCGGGTTCGCCGATCGGCTGGAAGCCCAGCATATATTTATAGAACTTCACCCAGTCGGGCCGCGTCGCGATCAGCAGCATCGAAACCTCAGCTGCCTGCGCCGCTGTCAGCGCCGCGCGCACGAGAAAAGCGTAGAGCGTCGTCCGGTATGACGTGTTGTTGATGCCCGGCTCGATGGAAAGGCGCGAGACTTCGACGAGCGCGCCATCAACTTTGCTTTTGATCTCTTTCAGCGCGGGATAATAGGGACCGCATGGCAACGACGAAACCGTCTGCCACGGATGATTGAAGCAAAGTCTTACGCTGCCGACGAGACGGCCGTGATCGTAGGCGCCGAGCAGCACCGTGGTCGGAAGCGCATCGAACCTGTCGGTATATTTCCCGTTGTCGCTCGAGACGTCGTAGCCGATCGCCTGATAGGCCCGCAGCCGAAGCGCCGTCGCATCGCTGACGTCGCTTTCCTTCGACAACACCTTGAGCTCGAAACTTTGCGTGTCGCCATGCCAAGATCCCTCATCGGGCGGCAGAGTGTCTTGCCGGGGGCGAAACGACAGCGGTATCGACATATATGGAATTCTCGAATTGGCGGGCAGTGAGCTATGCGAATAGAAAGTTCGCGGAGAGATAGGAGGCTTTTAGCCGACAACAACGCGGCATTTGTTCTTTTGTTGCATTAAGATTTCCTAGTTACCCTACGGACACAAAAACGTTTTCGATACTGATGCAGAGGTGCCACGTGACCAGGGATTCGGATGCCGTCGTCCGCTCGAAGTTCGGTGCGGCCGCGGCCGACTACGCGACATCCGAGGTGCATGCGAAAGGCGAAAGCCTCGCTCGGATCGTCGAGCTTGCGGCACCGCAAAAAACTTGGGTTGCCCTCGATGTTGCGACGGGCGCCGGGCATACGGCCGCCGTCTTCGCGCCCCATGTCGCGACCGTCATCGCGAGCGACATCACCGATGAGATGCTGAAAGAAGCCGCGAAACTCGCAACGGCGCGAGGGCTCGCGAATATGTCGACGGCGACGGCATCGGCCGGCGCGTTACCGTTCCCGAATGAAAGCTTCGATCTCGTTTGCTGTCGCTTGGCGGCACATCACTTCCCGGATCTCGAAAAGTTCGTCGCCGAAGTTCGCCGCGTTTTGAAAAAGGGCGGACGCTTCGCCCTCGTCGACAACGTCGCGCCCGACCAGGAGCGCCTGCCGGGCGCGACCGACGACGACATCGACGACGCGATCTCCGCCTACAATGCCTTCGAGAAATTGCGCGATCCGAGTCACGGTTTTGCGCCGCCACCCGAATATTGGCTCGATCTCGTGCGCAACGCCGGATTAGCGATTGTGGCTGAGGAACAGATCGAAAAAGAACTCGACTTCGATCCTTGGGTCTCCCGCATGCGCTGTACGCCCGCGGTCATTTCCGAGCTGAAGCGTATTTTGGACTCGGGCCCGGCACACTTGCGATCATTTCTGAAGCCGCGGCTCGACGAGAACGGTGCCTTGCATTTCACGCTGCAAGAACTGCTCCTTGTGGCCGATCGGACAGATCGAACCGAATAGCCTTCCTATTTGGTCCAACCGGACTTATCTCCTGCACTCAACTCCGGGAGTGCGCTCAATGTCGACAGATTGGAATCACGCGACACCGCCAACGCTGGCTGATTTCGAAGCGCTTGCGCAGGCGGCATGGAATTCACTGCCGTCCGAGTTCCGCTCGATGGCCGGCGATGTCGTGATTCGCATCGAGGACTTGGCGTCCGACGATCTCCTCGACGAAATGGACATCGACGATCCGTTCGAGCTGACCGGCCTTTACCACGGCGTGAGCCTTGACCGGCAGGGCGCGACGCCCGAAACCCGCGAGCCCGACATGGTTATTCTCTACCGCCGCGCCATCCTCGACGAATGGGCCTCCGGCGAGGAAGAGCTCGGCCATCTCGTCGCCCATGTGCTGATACACGAGATTGGCCATCATTTCGGCTTTTCCGACGACGACATGGAGCAGATCGAGGAACGGGTCTCAGACTGAGCCCGTGGCCGGAAGTCACACCGGCTTAACTCCCTTTGTGTCACAAGATACCGCAGCTTGAGCCGAGAGAAATTTCGGGCCATGTTGTAGTGGCAGGCCGAGCGGGCAGGCGGGGCTCTTCTGAAAGCATGGACGTATGAGAGTGCGACGATTCATTCACGGATTCGTCTTGGGTGTAACTTCGGTTTTATCGCTGGCGTTGCCGCCGTTCGCCTACGCCCCTGCCGTGTACGCCCAAGACACCACGACGCCCATACGCGATGGCATCCCGACGCCCGAGCAGTACATCTCGACAGTCGGCGGTGACAGCCATCTCGTCGCGCCCGGCGAATTCAAGCTCGACGGCCGTACGCAATACTGCGGCCAGCGGCCGACCGTGATCGACAACAAGCTCGACGATTACGGCGCTGCTTATCCGGGCTTTCTCATCATGAACCCCAAATTGCTCGATCGCGTCTCGACGCCGGTCAAGCAATGGATCTATGCGCACGAATGCGGCCACCAGTTCCGCGGCCCCGATGAGGAAACGGCAGACTGTTTCGCCGTCCAGCGCGGCCGCCGCCAGGGATGGTTGAAGCCTGACGGTCTCGAAGAGATCTGCACCTTCATCACCCCCGCGAAGGGCGACAGCATGCATTTCTCCGGCTCCTATCGCTGCGAGTACATGCGCAAGTGCTACGAGGACCCGAATATCCGCTGAAGCGGGTTGGGTCGAAGCCATCGCTGCCTAATCCCGCCCCGTCACTCTCAGCATCGTCATCCCCGCGTAGGCGGGGATCCGTCCAAGTTTCAAGTGTGCGCCAAACCCTGGGCCTGGACAGATCCCGGCCTTCGCCGGGATGACGTTAGGGGTTGGACCATCTACCTCAATCGAAGAAACTTATCCCCGCGCGTCGCCCGCCCCTTAAAATTGCAGATCCGCCGACCCGAGGATCTGCAATGCGGCTTGCCGAATATACTGAGCGCCTTTCCGAGCTTGCCCGAACCGTTAACCGTTGGTTAGCGCTGGCGGCACGGCTCGACGTCCTTCGGCGCGAGAAGGTCGCACTTTACGCCGAGGAAGTGGCGGCGACCCTCGCCCGGGCGGCCGCGAACCTTGCGACATTGGAAGTTTACCCAAACGACCGCCCAGCGCTACTTTCGGCCACCCGTGAACTCGGGCGCATCGCCGGCTACGTCGAGACGATTGTGGCGACGCTTGAAGATCATCTTGACGGGCGTAAGCGCGCTGGCGTTAAACGACGCCTAGAACATTTGCAGCCCTTCGATCTCGAGGCCGCCATCCGGGAGTTCGGTGCTTTCCGGCACGCCCGGCGTCTCGCCTCGGCCGAAGGCTATTTCCGGGCGCTTGCGGATACGTTGCGCGCCTGACACCCCGAGACTTAAGCGGAGACCTACGTAAGCATGGACAAATTCACGGTTCTGACTGGCGTCGCGGCACCCCTGCCGATCCGCAACGTCGACACCGACATGATCATCCCGAAGCAGTTCCTGAAAACGATCAAGCGCACGGGCCTCGGCAAGTCGCTGTTCTACGAAATGCGCTACGATCCGGAGACCGGTAAGGAAATTCCGGATTTCGTCCTGAACAAGCCGCAGTACCGCGACGCGACGATCCTCGTTGCTGGCGATAACTTCGGCTGCGGTTCGTCGCGCGAACACGCACCCTGGGCATTGCTGGATTTCGGCATCCGCTGCGTGATCGCAACCGACTTCGCCGACATCTTCTACAACAACTGCTTCCAGAACGGCATCCTGCCGATCAAGCTGCCGCAGAGCGACGTCGACAAACTGATGGACGACGCCAACCGCGGCGCCAACGCGAAGATCACCATCGATCTCGAGAAGCAGGAAATCAGCGGTCCCGACGGCGGCGTCAT
Organism: Hyphomicrobium sp.; assembly: GCF_019753045.1. Classification (GTDB taxonomy): domain Bacteria; phylum Pseudomonadota; class Alphaproteobacteria; order Rhizobiales; family Hyphomicrobiaceae; genus Hyphomicrobium_B. The sequence continues at coordinate 153,957 of NZ_JAIELN010000010.1, read as the reverse complement.
CAAGTTCGAAATCGATCCGTTCCGCAAGCATTGCCTCTTGAACGGACTCGATAACATCGGCCTGACGCTCGAGAAGGGTAAGCAGATCTCGTCATTCGAAACGTCGACCGCCTCAACGCGCCCCTGGCTCTGAACTGAGGAACAACCGAGATGGCCAAAACCATCCACATGATGATCCGCGTACTCGACGAGGCCCGCTCGGTGAGATTCTATGAGGCGTGCTTCGGCCTCAAGGTTGAAGACCGGAAGGAATGGCCTGACTTCACGCTCATCTACATGAAGAACCTCGAGACCGATTTCGAGGTTGAGCTGACCGTCAACAAAGGCCGCACAGAGCCTTACAATCTGGGCGACGGCTACGGCCATCTCGCATTCGTCACCGGTGATCTCGAAGCGGACCACAAGCGGATCGCAGCCGCCGGCTACCAGCCGAAAGACATCAAGACGATGAACTTCGAAGGCAAACCGTTCGGCACGTTCTTCTTCGTCGAAGATCCGGACGGCTACAAGATTGAGGTCCTTCAGCGCGGCGGACGCTTTCAATAACCGGGGTCTCGACGATCATGGCCGATGACGACTTCAAGTTCGACGCGGCCGTGATGGGTCGCCTTGCTGGCGCGCTGTCTTTCCTCGTCGGCGCCGATCATGCGGCAACGAAAGCCCTGAAGGCCGCATCCGAGAGCGGGGCGGAAAAAGACATCAAGGCCGCGCGCACGCAATTCCTGCGGCTGAAGCCCGGTGACCGCCGCGCCGCTTTGACGATGCTGAACGATTAGCGGCCACCAAAGCGCATGGCCCTCACCTTCGAGCATGCGCTGCTACCCCTCGTCTTCGCGATTGTGGCCGCGCTCTACGCATCCGTAGGACAGGCAGGCGGCACCGGTTACATCGCAATCATGGGCCTCGCAGGCTACGGCCCAGAGGTCATCAAACCCACCGCCCTCGCGCTGAACGTCATCGTCGCTGCCATCGGCTGCGTGAGATTTGCCCGCGCACGACTGCTGACGTGGCGAAGCTTCTATCCCTTCGCCATCCTCGGCGCGCCGTTCTCGGTTCTCGGCGGCATCAGCGACTTGCCGCATCGCCTCTATCAGCCCGTCGTCGGAGCGTTATTGATCGCCGCAAGCGCTTTGATGCTTCGTTCGGCTGCACGCGCCGCCGAGATCGATCAGACCGCCTCAGCCACGCCGCCATTCGGGCCGTCGCTCCTAGTCGGAGCGATTGTCGGATACGTCTCGGGCATGACGGGAGTCGGCGGCGGCATATTTCTTAGCCCCCTTGTGCTCGCTTTCGGCTGGATCGGCACGCGACAGGCGGCCGGCGTTTCCGCTGTCTTCAATCTCTTGAACTCCGCCGCAGCGCTCGCCGCGATTTGGACGGTGATCCCCGCAATGCCCGAACAGCTGCCCTGGTGGATGATCGCGGTCGGAATAGGTGGACTGCTCGGCTCCAGCCTCGGCATCCAATTCCTGCAGCCGAAGACATTGCGCTACATTCTCGCCGGCCTTCTGCTGGCGGCGGGCGTTCGAATGGTCTTCGTGTAACGAGAGTTCTAGAATTGCGAGCCCCGTGTCGCGACGAGCGCACCCGAGAGCGCATCGGCAAAAGTGCGCCGCTCATCATCCGTCAGGAATTGTCCGAACAGGATGTCCTTGCCTTGCGCCACGAGGTGCAGCGACGTCCGTCCGTCAGGCCGGTCGACAATACAGCGAACGCGCGCCCAATAGGGATTGAAATCGAACTCCTCGCGCTTCCCCGATGGATACACCCGCGTCAGCTTCAGAAGCTCCGGCGATAGCGTCACCGTCTCGTAAAGGCGGCCCGCACGGTAGTTGAGCTTGAACGCCCAATAGATCAACGCCACGTCGAGCCCGAAAAATCCGAAGACCGGCCACGCCCCCATGAGGAAGAAGACCATGCCGACGATGAAACTGACGAGACTGATCAGCACCATCATGATCACGAAACCGCTTGGCGGCAGCGACCGGTGCGGATGAAGCACGAACTGCGCCTCTTTCGAGGATTGATTTTCGGATCGATTATCGATCATTTCGCAACACTGCCCGTCGTACGTCTCTCGCGTGATTTTCCCAAGGGCGCTGCGCATCAACGAAACGGAGTTCTGATGGCCAAAGCGTCCTCTGACATAAGATCAGCAAGCATCCGAAGTTCCGTTTCAAAAGGCAAGCCTAGAAAGTCGGCAGCTAAAGGGGGAGGCACCAAGAAAAGCGCCAAGCCAAGCCTCTTGAGCGAAGCGAAAATTCGCGAGGTTTTCCGGCGTTTTCACGCCGCAAACCCCGAACCCAAGGGCGAGCTTGAGCATATTAATCCGTATACGCTCTTGGTTGCAGTGGTCCTTTCGGCACAGGCGACCGATGCAGGCGTCAACAAAGCGACGCGCGCGCTGTTCAAAGCCGCCGACACGCCGGAGAAGATGCTGGCATTGGGCGAGGAGAAGGTCCGCGACTACATAAAGACCATCGGCCTCTATCGGGCCAAGGCAAAGAACGTCATCGGGCTCTCGCAACGGCTCGTCGATGATTTCGGGGGAGAGGTTCCGGCCGACAGCGGCATCTTGGAATCGTTACCCGGCGTCGGCCGCAAGACCGCGAACGTCGTGATGAACATCGCGTTTCAACACCCGACGATCGCCGTCGACACGCACGTCTTTCGCGTCGCCAATCGCATCGGCTTGTCGCACGGAACGACGCCGCTCGCCGTCGAAGAAGATTTGCTGCGCGTCGTCCCGCCCGAATATCTGATGCACGCGCACCATTGGCTAATCCTGCACGGCCGCTACGTCTGCAAGGCCCGCAAACCCGAATGCTGGCGCTGCATCGTCAACGACCTCTGCCTCTTCCCGGACAAGACGCCTGCGCCTACGGCTAAATAAGACCATCTCTTCTTGCGGCCTGTAGGGAGGAAAGCGCCTCAGCAAAGAGCGCGTCGTTCGGCGCTATGCGTATCGCATTGCGATACTCGCTCTCCGCGTCGTCAAGTCTGCCGAGACTCGTATAGCAGTTCGCGAGATTATAGTGCGCGTAGCCGTGCTCCCAATTGTCATGAGCACTTAGGATGCGTAGCCAGCAATCAGCGGCGAGCATAAGATCTCCCCGCTTTTGCGCATCGAAAGCCTCGCGTTCTAGGGTTCTGATAGGATCAATCATTCAGATTTCATGTATCCAGCCGCATCGCGAGGCCGGCCTTGGCCATGTAGTCTTTCGCCTCGGGGATCGAATACGTGCCGAAGTGGAAGATCGACGCGGCGAGCACTGCGCTGGCGTGACCCTTCTCGACGCCATCGACCAGATGCTGCAGCGTGCCGACGCCACCCGAAGCGATGACGGGGATCGTAACGGCATCCGCAATCGCGCGCGTCAGCGCCACGTCGAAACCGGCCTTCGTGCCGTCGCGATCCATTGACGTGAGCAGAATTTCGCCCGCCCCGAGTTCGGCGACCTCGCGCGCATAGGCGACAGCGTCCAGCCCCGTCGCCTTACGGCCGCCGTGCGTGAAGATCTCCCAGCGCGGCGTCTCGCCCTCGGCAGAAACCTTCTTCGCGTCGATCGCCACGACAATGCACTGCGCGCCGAACTTCTCGCTCGCTTCCTTGACGAAGGCGCGATTGTCGACGGCTGCCGTATTGATCGAGACCTTGTCCGCACCCGCTTCGAGCAGTTTGCGAATATCCTCGACCGTGCGAACGCCGCCGCCGACCGTCAGCGGCATGAAGCACCGGTTGGCGGTGCGTTCGACGACATCGAAAATCGTATCCCGGTTCTCGTGGCTTGCCGTGATGTCGAGAAAACAGAGTTCATCCGCGCCCGCGGCATCGTAAGCCGCCGCCGCCTCGACCGGATCTCCGGCATCGATGAGGTCGACGAAATTAACCCCTTTGACGACGCGGCCGTCCTTGACGTCGAGGCATGGAATGATCCGGATTTTCAGCATATTGGCAAAGTTTTCTTTCTGCTGTCAGCGCCGCCAAGTATCACGGAGCGTGAGACGGCGTCGAGAATTTTAACCGAACCGCCTGGAACTTTGGATTGATCTGGCAGTTAAGCTGTCACGTGCGGTTGCGCGCTAGCTTTCAAGGAACTGAAATTAATGGTCGACGAATTTGCCCCTAAGAACCTTCGCGCCCGTCTCGACGCGGTGCAGGATCGCATTGCCCAGGCCAGGACCCAGCTCGAGGCCCACGGCTTCATCGGCGACCAGGGCGACGCGCTGACCAACTTTATCGATCAGCACGACGCAATCCGGGGTTCTCTGGACACCGAGGGCACCGTAACCGAGCTCCAGCACAGCAAGGCGTCCGCTCAGACCGATGCGCTCGAAAAGGCGTTGACCGAGTGGCTCGGAACCGTCGAGACCCGCTTCGCCAGTGCAAAGCGCCGTGAGCCCAACATTTCGATGTGAAAACTTAAACGCTCTAACCTCTACACAACTGACCTCTATTCGCCGCGCTCCCTGAGTGCGGCGAATTTTATGTCGGGGAATTTCTCGCTCTTGTACTTCAGCATCCAGGGGCTCTCGGCGAGGTAGATCAGTGCCCCGTCGCGATCTGTCGCGATCTCGCCGCGATGCGCATCGACGAACTTCTGAAGCTTCGCCGGGTCGTCGGCCGAAATCCAGCGCGCCAACTCGTAAGGCGATTGCTCGAGCGTCACCGGCACGCCGTATTCGACTGCGACCCGCGACTGCAGCACCTCGAATTGCAGCTGTCCGACAACGCCGAGAATCTGGCGACCGCCGGCAATCGGCGTGAACACCTGCACGATGCCTTCTTCCGCCAAATCGTCGAGCGCGCGATTGAGCTGTTTCGCCTTCATCGCATCCTGAATGACGACGCGGCGCAAAAGCTCCGGCGCAAAATTCGGAATGCCGGTGAATTTCAGGCTTTCCTTCTCCGTCAGTGTATCGCCGACACGTAGCGTTCCGTGGTTCGGCACGCCGATGATATCGCCGGCCCATGCTTCGTCGGCCGTTTCCCGCCCCTGTCCGAAGAAGAACGTCGGCGACGATATCGTCATCGCCTTGTTTTCGCGCACGTGAATGAGCTTCATGCCGCGCTTGAAGCGTCCTGAACAAAGACGCACGAACGCCATGCGATCCCGATGGTTCGGATCCATGTTCGCCTGCACCTTGAAGACGAAGCCCGTCACCTGCTCTTCGCCGGGCTCGACGGTTCGCTGTGTCGCGGCCCTCGGCAACGGACCGGGCGCCCATTGCCCGAGCGCGTCGAGCAGCTGCTCGACGCCGAAATTCTTCAGCGCACTGCCGAAGAAGACGGGCGACAGATGCCCCTCGCGGAATGCCTCGAGATCGAACTGGGGAAGCGCGCCCTGCGCGAGTTCAACGCCTTCGATGGTCCGGTCCACGATCCGCTCGTCGATACCCTCGATCCGCCGCAAGCCCTCGAATGTGTCGAGCGGCTGCGAACGCCCATAGGACGCACCGCGGTCGTCGCTTTCCGGCAGCAATATCTTGTTGCCCACGAGATCGAGAACGCCGCGGAAATCGGAACCCATGCCGACCGGCCAACCCATCGGCACGAGATCGAGCGCCAGGTCGGACGCGATCTGATCGAGCAGCGTCAGCGGATCTTCGGCTTCACGGTCGATCTTGTTGATGAACGTGATGATCGGAATGTCGCGCAGACGGCAAACTTCGAACAGCTTCCGTGTCTGGCTTTCGATGCCCTTCGCCGCGTCCATGACCATGACGGCCGCGTCGACGGCCGAAAGCGTCCGGTACGTGTCTTCGCTGAAGTCGGAGTGGCCCGGCGTATCGAGTAGATTGAAGACGATGCCGTTCCGCTCGAACGTCATGACCGATGACGTGACGGAGATGCCGCGCTGCTGCTCGATCTGCATCCAGTCGGAGCGCGTACGCCGCCGCTCGCCGCGCGCCTTGACGGCGCCCGCCATCTGGATCGCTCCCCCGAACAGAAGAAGCTTTTCCGTCAGCGTCGTCTTGCCGGCGTCAGGATGCGAAATGATCGCGAACGTGCGCCGGCGCGAGATCTCGGGCGGCAGCTCCGCTTGGGCGAGCGAGGATTGGGGCATCACGTTCAAAAGGATCAGGCCTCGACGAGCGAAACGTGGCTCGGTTCGAGCCAGATCTGGTGATATTCGGCGGGCTTTCCGAAAACTTCGCCTACGTGCAGCTCGACCAGGCCGTCGTCGAATTTGACGATCGGGAAGGTCTTGCCGATGCAGCCGCGGAAAAGCGTTGTCAGCTGCTTGTTGTCCTTCGGCAGGTCAGCAGGCGCTCTGATAACGCGGACTTTGTCACCTATCTTCATGCCGTCTCCAGAAGTTCGAGCGCCTCTTTGGGATCGATCCGCCCATCATATAGTGCACGGCCAGTGATCGCGCCTTCGAGCATGCGGTATTCGGGCTTTATGAGCTCGCGGACGTCGGCGATCGAGGCGAGTCCGCCGGACGCGATGACCGGAATGCGCGTCGCGTTGGCCAAGGCCGCCGTCGCCGGCAAATTGAGGCCCTTCAGGACCCCGTCGCGCTCGATGTCCGTATAGATGATCGCGGCGACACCCGCATCCTCGAATCTTTTGGCCAGATCGGCGGCCGTGAGTTCCGACGTCTCCGCCCAGCCTTCGACGGCGACCTTGCCGCCCTTCGCATCGATGCCGACGGCAACCCGCCCAGGAAAGCGCTTCGCAGCCTCACGAACGAGCGCCGGATCGCGCACCGCGATAGTGCCGAGGATGACCCGGCGAATGCCCTTCTCGAGCCAAGCCTCGATCGTCGCCAGATCGCGGATACCCCCGCCGAGCTGCGCCGGGATCGAAATCGCCTTCAAAATTGCTTCGACCGCCGCGCCGTTCACGGGCTTGCCCGCGAACGCGCCGTTGAGGTCCACGATATGCAAATATTTGAAGCCCTGGCGCTCGAAGCTGGCCGCCTGCGCCGCCGGATCGTCGTTGAACACGGTCGCGGCGTCCATCTCGCCGAGCTTCAGCCGGACGCACTGGCCGTCCTTGAGGTCAATTGCAGGAAAAAGGATCAACGGGTCTCGCTTGCCTCCGCGACGCCGAATGAAGCGCGCGCGGCCATCAGATTGCTATCTTGGGTTTCTATTTTTCCCGTGCGATCAATCGCGGATCGCACGCTACGTCAAGCGCGCATTGCGGCCGGCTCCCCGGAGGGGAGTCGCAATGCGCAAACCAGAAGAGTCCGATGGCCATTGCGTTCCTTAACGAGCCACCGCCAAGCGTCGCACGCCGTCCCCTGACCGATGACGACGCCGTAGATATCTGGATTGCGCGCTGGCTCAAGATCCGCCCCGTGGACCTCCAGCGGCGCTACGCCTGCGATCCGCGCCGGCTCTACGAAATCTGGGAAGAGACACGCTTTCCCGGCAGCCGCAAGCGGGCGCTCGAGGAGTTTCAGAGCCGCTTCCCGGGTCTAGAACCGCGCTTTGACCCGGGGCCGCATCGGCGAATCCCTCTCGCGCCGCATCCCGATCAGCTCAGCCTCTTTCCGTAAGTTCTGAGGAGACGCGCCGTGCAGAACGAGAATGCCTCGGCACGCGGGTGCCGCGCGTAACCGCCAAGACATGGTTGAGAATTACCGAAATCACGCGATTTCCTGGTTAAATTCGCGCCTTGCATAAGCAATGCCGTTAAGTACTTCGCAAGAACATTTTTGGAACAAACGCTGGACAAAGCCTGTGAGTCGTGGCATGTTCTGTCTATGTTCACTGGCGCCCTAAAAGAGGCGCCTCCCCGGGTCAGAGTAGCGTGTTAGACCCTCCCCACAACACTAGGAGAGCCCCCATGCGCACCTACCTCATCTCGTACGATCTCGCCCAACCGAACCGCAACCAGCACGTCCTTGCGCAGGTCATCATGGGCCTCGGCGATAAGTGGGCACGGCCGCTCTCCAACACCTGGTACGTGACGTCGGACCGCGAAGAGTTCGAGCTTGAGACCGAGCTCAAAGAACTTCTCGCCGAAGAGGACGGTCTGGTGATCCAGGCGACGAAGCGCGAGGCGGTGATGACGAACACGTCGCTCCGCTGGTTCCGCCAGCGCCGTCCGGGTCTCGACCTTGCTCCCGATGGCAACGTCATCGCGTTCCCGCTGCCGGCAGTCGCCGCCGCCGAGCCGATGGAGCCAGAGCTGCCGTTCGCCAGAGCTGGTTGAAAGGCCGGCTGATCTCGAACAAACGAATTCCGGTCTTTGGGCGGGGCGGACTTTCTCCCCCCTCGCCGTTCCCAACGGGTCCGTCCCGTCCAAAGCCCCGGTGTTAGACCCGACTGGAAAGGAAGCTTGGTCCCCCTGGGCTCCCTTTTTGAATAACCCCAGAGTTCCTAGGTTAAGTCAGTTCCTAGCCAAGTCAGTCGGCTAGTTTGTACCCAAGTTGCGTTCCTGCGTTCCCGCTTTCCCAGCCCCCCGCACCGGAATGCTCCCCATGAAAACGTTCCTTCTCCATCACACCCCCAAGTCCGCCAACCAGGACACCTGGACGGTGACGTTCTCGCTCCCCTACATCGCGACCGAATACGCCCCCGCCGGTAATGGCGTCTGGTACGTGCGGACGTGGCTCGGAGCCGATCAGATCAAGCGCCGCCTCGCGATCCTCTTCGATCACCCGGACGAACTCGGCGTGCACGAACTCGGCCGCGCCGACCGGGCTTCGACGGCACGGCTGAATTGGCTGCAAGGCCGCCTCGAAGAGGATGAACCCGACGGATCATCGTGGCACATGCCCCGCGGCGTCTGGTCGACGCTCAATTCCGCCGTCGAAATGCTGACGGGCGCAGCCGCATCAGCCAAGGACGCAGTTACGGCTTCCAGCCGAGAAAGTTCGCAATCAGCTTGAGGCCGAGCTTCTGGCTCTTCTCGGGGTGGAACTGCGTGCCCGCGATATTGCCATCCGCAACGAGCGCCGTAATCGGCCCGCCGTAGTCCGTCTCGGCGACGACGACGCGGCGCTCCTTGGGCACCATCGCGAATGAGTGCACGAAATACGCGTGCCAGCCATCGGAGCCCGTCGGAATGCCGTCAAGCAGCGCATGCGGGCTGACGACATTGAGCGTGTTCCAGCCCATGTGAGGGATTTTGAGCGCCGGATCCTTGGGCTCGATCGCCCGAACTTCGCCCTTGATCCATCCGAGCCCAGGCGTTTCGACGAACTCGAGGCCGCGCTCGCTCAAGAGCTGCATGCCGACGCAAATGCCGAGAAACGGCCGGCCCTTCTGCCGAACGGCTTCCTCGAGCGCCGCGATCAACCCCGGAACGCGCTCGAGACCGTGTTTGCAGTCGCCATAGGCGCCGACACCCGGCAGCACAATACGATCGGCTGCGAGCACGTCCTCCGGCCGCGGACTGACGACGATTTTGGATGGAGTGGAGCTATCGCGAGCAGCGCTCTCGAATGCTTTGGCGGCCGAATGGAGATTTCCCGACCCGTAATCGATAATGACGACGTTCTGCATCAGTGCTGCGGCCTCAAGCCCTCGCCCCGAACGGCCAGAAGCGCGAACCGCCCGCCGACGTGGGATTGCCTGGCGCTTTCGGCGTATCGCTCTGAATGACCGGCTGATCGGGCAGCCAGCTCTCGAAGAAGCGCCGTTCGCATTCTGCGATCGAGCGGCCGTTGACGACACCCAGCATGCGCCAGCCTTTTTGATCGAGCATCCAGCGCCGCAACGTGGAAATCTCGAAGCCGAGATAGATATTGAACATGAGGATGATCAGCCCGATCCAGTCGGGGTCGACTTTGGCCTTGGTGAGCACGTAGCTGAGAAGACCCGTTCCGGCGAGGTAGGCGATTGCCATCAGCCACAGGCCGTGGGCAAGAAAGCCGAACGGCGGAAAAATGGCCGTCAGCCAGGAAAATCCGTCCTTCACGAATGCGAGTTCGACAGCACGGTCGACCCGGTCGGAATCGGAAACGGGGGGTTCGTGCACGGTGTAGGTCGCCACGGAACTCAAAACTCCTTGGTCCATCGAACTCAGGCTAGCGGGAGCCAATGCTACGAAAGGCTTCGCCGGAACTCAGCCTTGCAGCATGCCCTTTGTCGACGGGATACGGCCCGCCTGCCGCGGATCGAGAGCAATAGCGGCCCTCAGCGCCCGCGCCAAACCCTTATAGCAGGTCTCGGCAATATGGTGATTGTTCTCGCCGTAAAGGTTTTCGACGTGCAGCGTGATGCCGGCGTTCTGCGCAAAGGCCTGGAACCACTCGCGGAATAGCTCCGTGTCCATCTCGCCGACCTTGTGCCGCGAGAACTCCGCCTTCCAGATCAGAAAGGGCCGCCCCGAGACATCGAGCGCAACGCGCGTCAGGGTTTCGTCCATCGGCAGATGCACGTCGGCATAACGCACGATCCCGGCTTTATCGCCAAGCGCCTTCGCAATCGCCTGCCCGATGACGATGCCGGTGTCTTCGGCCGTGTGGTGGAAGTCGATATGCAGGTCGCCCTTGGCCCTGAGCGTGATGTCGATCAGCGAATGCCGGGCGAGTTGCTCCAGCATATGATCGAGAAACCCGATCCCCGTCGAAATATCGTATGCGCCCGTCCCATCGAGATCGACGGTCGCGGAGATCTCCGTCTCCTTGGTCTTGCGCGTGATCGAGGCTTGCCGCTGCTTCACGTGAATCTCTCCGACGCCCGTCATATCCTTAACCCATTCTACTCGGTCGGCCGGCTCTCCGGATGAGAGCATCGGGGCCGACAGAAACTCTTCCGGTTGCCCGACACATGCGAGAGCGTTTATCAGCTTGTGGCCCGCCCGGCCAAGGTCGCCGCAACGGCCCCGTGGCCGCAGGCACCCGGCTTCACTTGCATCCTGCCTGCAAAAGCTTAACTGACGCGGTACAAATGACCCACCAGAGCCCAAATGCTGGCGATTCGTCGTGGCACGCCACCACAATACTTACCGTTCGCAAGGGCGGCCGTGTTGTAGTTGCCGGTGACGGCCAGGTTAGCCTCGGCCAGACGATCATCAAGGCCAATGCCAAGAAGGTCCGTCGCCTCGGGAAGGGCGACGTGATCGGCGGGTTCGCCGGCGCGACGGCGGACGCCTTCACATTATTCGAGCGGCTGGAAGCCAAGCTCGAGATGTACCCCGGCCAGCTGACCCGCGCCGCCGTCGAGCTTGCGAAGGACTGGCGCACCGACCGTTTCCTGCGCCGCCTCGAAGCCATGATGATCGTTGCCGATGCGTCGACGACCCTCGTCCTGACCGGCACCGGGGACGTTCTCGAGCCCGAAAACGCCATCGCCGGCATCGGCTCCGGCGGCAATTATGCGCTCGCGGCCGCCCGCGCGCTGATTGACCAGCCTCTCGACGCCGAAGCCATCGCCCGCAAGGCGATGTCCATTGCCGCCGACATTTGCGTCTATACGAACAAGAACATCGTCGTCGAAGCCCTCGATACGGCGAGCTAACGACAGGCACGGAAAATCTAGGCCCGCTACCGAGCGAAAAACCAACAGCCGGATGACTGACAGATGCCGAGCGCATTATCACCAGAAGACCTGAAGGCTGCGGTCGAAGCCGGCGTCATCGATGCGGCGCAAGCCGAGAAGCTGAAAGCCATGCGCCGCGGTTCCGCAGTTTTGGGTCCGGATGGAGAACCGGCCATCGCCGATGAAGAGCGCTTTCGCTTCCTCAACGGCTTCAACGACGTTTTCCTGACGATCGGTGTGCTGCTCGTCGCCGGCGCGTTCCTCATCGCCAGCTCGACGGCCAGCACGTTTGGCATGAGCTGGTTCGGCACCCTCGCGCTCGCTGCAGCCACGTTCTGGATCTTGAGCGAAATTCTCGTCGGTCGCCTCCGCGCCGTGCTGCCCGGAATGGTTCTCTCGGTGCTGTTCGTCGCCTTCGCTGCTGCGGCCGTCGTCGTTCAAATGCACTGGACGAGCTTCAGCTCGTCGAACTGGAGCGTCGATTCCGAATTCGCATTCTGGCGAAACCCCTCGCTCAGGTTCGGAATGCCCGCCCTTATCGCCGCGATCATCTACTACATACGCTTCCGCCTGCCCTTCGCGCTCGCCTTGATCGCCTTCTTTGGCTACGCCGTCGTCAGCAAGGGCCTCTACCAGTTTGCGGAGATCGGCCCGTCCTTCGTCGCGTTGGGCTATGGCCTTGCCGTCCTCGTGGTCGCACTTGCATACGATGCCCGCGACCCGAAGCGTCAGACGCGCCTTTCCGATTGTGCTTTCTGGCTGCAGCTCGTGGCGGCGCCGCTGATCGTCTCGCCGGTCATCCTTCTAATCAAAGGCACCACGATCGGCGCGGCGACCTCCGCCGCCATCCTGGCGACGGTGTTCTTCCTCGCCCTGTTCGCGCTCGCCATCGACCGGCGCGCACTGCTCGTTTCCTCGCTCGTCTATTTCACGGTCGCCGTCTACGATTTGTTGAACGGCAGCATTCCTTTGCCGGGCGGCGACGGAGGCTCGGGCTCGTTTGTGCTGACGCTCGGCGTCGTCGGCGCATTTGTGCTGTTTCTGGGCGTCTTTTGGCACCCCATCAGAAACCGCGTGCTGCCAGGCCTGCAGAAAACTATCCTAGCTCCCTACCTTCCTGAATCGAGACAATGACGAATTTTTCACCGCGCGAAATCGTATCTGAACTCGACCGCTATATCGTCGGACAAGCCGACGCCAAGCGTGCCGTCGCTATAGCCCTTCGTAACCGCTGGCGCCGTCAGCAGTTGACCGGCGAGCTTCGCGAAGAAGTTCTGCCGAAGAACATTTTGATGATCGGCCCGACTGGCGTCGGCAAGACCGAAATTTCGCGCCGCTTGGCGAAGCTTGCCGGCGCCCCGTTCCTGAAGGTCGAGGCGACGAAGTTCACCGAGGTCGGTTACGTCGGCCGCGACGTCGACAGTATCGTTCGCGATTTGGTCGAGGTCGGCATCGCTCTCGTCAAGGAAGCGAAGCGCCATGGCGTGCGCGCGAAGGCCGAGAAGGCCGCGGAAGAGCGCGTACTCGATGCGCTCGTCGGCTCCGGCGCATCACCCGCGACGCGCGACAGCTTCCGCAAGCGCCTCCGCAATAACGAGTTGAACGACAAGGAGATCGATATCCTCGTCGCCGATACGTCCTCGCCCATTCCCTCTTTCGACATGCCGGGCGGCACGATGGCGACGATCAACATCGGCGAGATGCTTGGCAAGGCGCTCGGACAGCGAACGAAGCCCCGGCGCGTCACTGTCAAGGATAGCTTCGATATCCTGATCGCAGAAGAAAGCGACAAGCTGATCGACAGCGATCAGATTACCGGCGAAGCGATCGCTGCGGTCGAGAACAACGGCATCGTCTTCCTCGACGAGATCGACAAGATTTCATCCCGCGGCGACGGCACACGCGGTGGTGCCGACGTCTCGCGCGAAGGCGTGCAGCGCGATCTCCTGCCGTTGATCGAAGGCACGACCGTCGCGACCAAGCACGGCCCCGTGAAGACAGATCATATCCTCTTCATCGCCTCGGGCGCGTTCCACGTCTCGAAGCCTTCCGACCTCTTGCCGGAATTGCAGGGCCGTCTCCCGATCCGCGTCGAGCTGAACGCTTTGACGCGCGAAGACATGAAACGCATCCTGACGGAACCGCAGGTCAGCCTCATCAGGCAGTCCGTGGCCCTGATGCAGACCGAAGGCGTCACGCTCGAATTCAAGCCGGACGCGATCGACGCCATTGCCGACGCGGCCGTCGAGGTGAACTCAACCGTTGAAAACATCGGCGCGCGGCGGCTGCAGACGGTACTCGAGCGTGTCCTTGACGACGTCTCGTTCGAAGCCTCCGATCGTGGCGTGCAAACCGTTATTATCGACGGCCCCTACGTGTCGGAACGCGTCGGAACGCTTTCGAAGAATGCCGATCTGAGCCGCTTCATTTTGTGATTAAAATTCCCTCTCCCCATGCTCTTTCTCGCATGGGGAGAGGGTTAGGGTGAGGGGCGGCCTCCGAAACCGTTGCCTGTTGCGGCCCCTCACCCCGACCCTCTCCCCGCGCGCGGGGAGAGGGAGAAGGGCAGCGCGGCATCCGAGACCTGTTCACCCGGACCGAACGCCTGTAAAAGGGCCCTTTCCGAACTGAAAGCTTGTGTTTTCTCTATGACCGCCGCGCCTTTGATCAAGATCGACACCGACCAGCCCGCCGCAAAGCCTTCGCTCGCGGGGCTGACGCGTGACCGCTTGAAACTGGCGCTCGCCGCGGCCGGCGTTCCGGAAAAGCAGCTTCGCATGCGCGTCGGCCAGCTCTGGAGCTGGATCTACGTGCGCGGCGTCACCAGCTTCGAAGACATGACGGACGTGTCGAAAGACCTCCGTCGCCAGCTCGAAGAGCTGTACACGTTAGACCGTCCCGAAATCGTCTCCGAACAGATCTCGGTCGACGGTACGCGCAAATGGCTACTCAGACTTCCGAAACGCGGACACGAAGCGCGCGCGCCGGAAATCGAAACCGTCTACATCCCCGAGAGTGACCGCGGCACGCTTTGCATTTCGAGCCAAGTCGGCTGCACGCTGAATTGCTCGTTCTGCCATACCGGCACGCAGAAGCTCGTGCGCAATCTCGAAACGGAAGAAATCGTCGCCCAGATCATGTTGGCGCGCGACCGCATCGGTGACTGGCCCGGCGCCAAGGGTCCCGGCGACGGCCGGCTGCTCCCGCAAAGCGAACGCAAGATAACGAACGTCGTGCTGATGGGCATGGGCGAGCCGCTCTACAATTTCGACAACGTCAAGGCTGCGATGGACATCGCGTCGGACGGCGAAGGCCTCTCGCTCTCGAAGCGGCGCATCACGCTGTCGACATCGGGGGTCGTTCCCGAAATTCCGCGTTGGGGCGAAGAGGCCGACACCATGCTCGCCATCTCGCTGCACGCAACGAACGATGCGCTGCGCGACGAACTCGTGCCGCTCAATCGTAAATATCCCATCGCCGAGCTTATCGAAGCCTGCCGAAATTATCCGGGCCTCTCGAACGCGCGCCGCATCACGTTCGAATATGTGATGCTGAAAGGCGTCAATGACAGCCTCGCGGAGGCGCGGGCGCTCGTTCGCCTCCTCGCGGGAATTCCCGCCAAAATCAACTTGATACCGTTCAACCCGTGGCCGAACACGCGCTACGAGTGCTCGGATTGGGAAACGATCGAACGATTTGCAGACGTCGTAAATAGGGCCGGTTACGCGAGCCCCGTTCGCACACCCCGCGGACGCGATATTCTTGCGGCCTGCGGGCAACTTAGGTCCGAAAGCCTCAAGCTCTCAGCCAGCCAGCGGAACACCGCGTCCGAGCGCGCCTGACGAGCGGTTCCCTCACGATCGCCGCGTTATTTTGATTGAGCCTGCCGCGCTCGCTCATATACATTTCGCCCGAGATGGGACGAAGGGGCGGGGTGGTCGTGCTAAGGTTCCTCAGCACAATAGCGCGTGTAGTGTTCGGGTTCGTCCTCGCGAGCTTGGCCGCGGGGCTCGTGACCGTCATGTTCGTCACGACGCCTATGGACGTGCTGACGGAGCCCATAGAGCGGCTGCCGAAAACGGCCAGCGAAACAATCGAGCTCGGTCTGCTCGCCGCAACGCATCTCGGAATCTTCGCATCCGTTTTCGTTCTCATCATCGCGATCCTGAGCGAGTCATTCTCCGTCCGCTCGCTGACGTTCTTTCTGTTCGCCGGCGTCGCGATCTCGATGCTTGGCTTCACCGCACAATATGAGAGCGAGGTCGTGGGCCAGCCGACGACGATCCTCAACAACTACGCGGTCAAGGCATTCCTCACGATCGGCTTCTTCGGCGGCTTCTTTTACTGGCTCGCCGCGGGTCAGTTCGCAGGGCGTCCGCAGGGCGAGTATCGCGCGCGAACGAATGCGGTGCCCCAAACAGCTGAAGTGACCGCTGCCGCGCCCCCTGAAGCAGCGCCACGCGCCGAAAATAATGACGGCGCCGAAGTCGTGATCACGAGACCACCGACCGTGGACGAGCAAACGCGCAGTGGGCGTCCGATCATGCAGCGCCTGACGCTATCGAAGACGAGGTCTGGCCGCCAACAGTCCGACTACGCGGCCACCGGCTCGGCGAACGAGAGCGACGACGAGATGATCGATCGAAACGGCGATCTGCCCCCAAACGGCCGCGACAAGTCCCAGACGCTGCACTGACACCCGCCCTTCGGAACCAACCTCGCGAACAGTTGATTAACCAAGAGTGCGGCAGAACGGCTTCAACGTTGCTGCGACGCACCATCCCTGGTACCGTCAAAGCTGAACCGAGGGACTGTATTTTGTTCGATTGCGCCCTGCATTTCCGCTTTCTGCAGAAAGCGACGGAAGCCATGTTCGAGATGGGACAGGCCTCGGTGGCCGCGGGCTTGGCGTGCCAGAAGCGCTTTTACGACGAAATGACGCCCGAAGGACTCCGCACGCCTGAACCTCCTGCTCCACAACACTTAGCCTGGTCTGCTTGGTTCGGTGATTGGACCCTCGTGGCCCACGCGCCCGCACCCCTGCAAAACGAAATCATGCAGGCGTGGTTGGCGATGGCCAGCGCCTCTGTCGCCTACTGGCCCGGCGCGCAGCAAGCGGTCGCCGCGTCCCGTGTATTTCCCGGCGGTGATACGTTCTGGCCGGCATCGGTTCAGGCATATTGGAGCAGCACGCCTTGGGCGCTCTATCAGGGTCCCATGATGGCGATGATGCTGTCCTACGGAGTGCCCTACGCAGTGGCGGCGCCGACGGCCCGGGCAAGTACGTCAGCCATGGACGCAGCGGACGCCGCATGCACGCAGTGGCGGCTTGTCTTTGGAAATCCCGAGGGACGCCAAGCGATGGACCGGCACTTCGCGCAGCGTTCGCCGTGGTCCGCCTATTTGCACTGAAGACTAAAGAGCAGCGCCGCTCGACCAGGAGTCGACCGGGCAGGCGCTACGTATTCAGCCTGAAACCCCTATTGCGCGTCGGGCTCCGGAGCTGAACCGGAAGCAGGCGCAGGCGCGGCCTCTGCTTCACCAGCCGCAGGAGCCGGTGCGGCATTGACCGTTTCTGGCTTCGGCTTCGGCGTCTTCTTGACGGCTGCCGTCTTTGTTTTCTTCGCCGGTTTGGTTGCGTCGGCCGGAGCAGCCGCAGCGGCTCCATCGGCAGCGGGCGCGGCAGCTGGCGCTGCCGCTGCGCCGTTCGTGGCCCACGGCAGAACTTCCGGCGTTGCACCCGTGGCCTTGGCAGCCTTTGCGGCCTTCGCTTCTTCTCTCTTCAGAATTGCGAGGGACCGGCACCGGGCTTTCGTCGGCTTGCCCGCATCGTTGGTACCTGCCGCAACCCAGATGCACACTTTACTGAGCTGGCCGCAGGCGTTCTCATCGATATTGAAGCATGGCGAATTCGCCTTTGCCGTCTTCGGCTTTTCGGCGGGCTTTGCCGTTCCGTCAGTTGCAGCCGGGCTGGCCGAACCATCAGCAGCCGCTGGAGCCGGCGCGGCGGCGGCTGGTGCAGCCGCTGCCTTCTGCTTGTGTTTGACCGGAGCAGCTGGAGCTGGCGCCGCGACCGAGTCGGTCGGATGCGCCGTCGGATCGCTGCTGTCGGCTGACTTCTGGAGATTGTCGTGAGGCGTGAACGCCGGGACCGCCGAAGGCTGAGGCGCCGCCTGAGCAGGAGCCGCCGCTTGTTGTGCCGGCGGATCGTCCGGCGGGATCGTTACGGTGACCTCTTCTGCAGCCAGCGGCGCCGCCAAGGCGCAGCCGAGCAAACCTAACCACACCAGATTCCTGACGATGCGATTCGACCTGATCACGGCCGCTCTCCCCCGATGAGATATGTTCCCGAGCTTGTATCAGCTGACATTGGTTAGAAACACCGCAAACACCTTTGCCATGCCTTTTTTATGTTCATGAGTTTGCTGCGGTGCGAGAGCGGTTAATGCGCGTCATTTGCGCCACAAATACCCGCCGAGAAGTGATCGGCCGAAGCCTGCATCTTGCTCAAAACATTGCAAAATCAAGCCTCATTCAAGCGGGCGCGCGCTTCCTGGCCCAGGCCAACGCCTGGTCGAGCCGGTCATCACCCCAGAACATTTCGCCGTCCAGTGTGCTGAAACTCGGCGCACCGAATATCCCGAGCGCCTGCGCTTCTTCCGTATTGGCCCGCAACTCCGATTTGACCGCAATGTCCGTGCTGAGCCGCCGCAGGTCGTCGGCTTCGAGACCGGCGCTTGTTAGGCAATCCGTCAACACAGCGTCATCGGAGATGTCCAAACCTTTGGCGAAGGCAGCGGCAAAGACCGCACGGCTGAACGCGGCGTCGGCGCCTTGGCTACGCGCCGCGATCGCAAGACGCGCGGCCTTCAATCCATGGGCCGGAAATGTCGCCGGCATATGGAAAGGAATCTCGCGCGCCGACGCCGTGCGCGCAATATCGCGCACCATGTAGCGGCCCTTCGCCGGATAGATATTGAATGGCGAGGTATCCCAGCCCTGCGATTTGAAAATCGGTCCGAGCAGGAACGGCTTCCAGTCGACGGCGACGTCGGCCCGCGCGGCCGTTTCCTCGATCCGCATGGCGCTCAGGTAAGAGTAGGTCGACGCGAACTCGAACCAGAAGACGATAGTCGGTTTCATTGCGCTTCCTCAGTTGGGCCCGCTGTCGTTAATATCTAAGGGCCGATTGCGACATGTCGCGATATGGCATCAACCGGACTTGCAGGCAGCGCCGCCAACCCTATAGTGCCGCGCGTTTCCGTCCCATTCCAAATTCGAAAGCCAGATCTCCCATGAGCGCCGCGCCTAAGACCGTGAAAAAGGTCGTACTCGCCTATTCCGGCGGTTTAGACACTTCGATCATCCTCAAGTGGCTGCAGGAGACCTACGGCGCCGAAGTCGTGACGTTCACCGCCGACCTCGGACAGGGCGAAGAGCTGGAGCCGGCCCGCAAGAAGGCCCTGATGCTCGGCATCAAGGAAGAAAACATCTTCATCGAAGACCTGCGCGAGGAATTCGTCCGCGATTTCGTCTTCCCGATGTTCCGCGCCAACACGGTCTACGAAGGCGTTTATCTGCTCGGCACGTCCATCGCCCGTCCGCTGATCGCAAAGAAGCAGATCGAGATCGCGCGCAAGGTCGGCGCCGACGCCGTCTGCCATGGCGCAACGGGCAAGGGCAACGATCAGGTGAGGTTCGAACTCGGCTATTACTCGCTCGAGCCCGGCATCAAGATCATCGCGCCCTGGCGCGAATGGAAGTTCAAAGGTCGCGAAGACCTTCTGGATTTCGCACGGCAGAACCAGATCCCCGTCGCGAAGGACAAAGAAGGCGAGAGCCCATTCTCTGTCGACGCCAACCTTCTGCACTCCTCGTCCGAAGGCAAAGTGCTCGAAGACCCCGCGACGAAGCCGCCCGAGATGGTCTATCAGCGAACCATCTCGCCGATGACCGCACCCGACAAGGTGACGACCATCAAGATCGGCTTCGAAAAGGGCGACCCGGTTTCGCTCGATGGCAAGAAGCTTTCTCCCGCCACTCTCTTGAAGGCCTTGAACGATCTCGGCCGCGACAACGGCATCGGCCGTCTCGACCTCGTCGAGAACCGCTTCGTCGGCATGAAATCGCGTGGCGTTTACGAGACGCCCGGCGGCACGATTCTGCTCACCGCCCATCGCGCCATTGAAAGCCTGACGCTCGATCGCGGCGCATCGCATCTCAAAGATGAGATCATGCCGCGCTATGCCGAGCTGATCTACAACGGCTTCTGGTTCTCGCCAGAGCGCGAGATGCTTCAGGCTCTGATCGACAAGAGCCAGGAGAACGTCGAGGGCGAAGTCACGCTCGAACTCTATAAGGGCAATGTCATCGTCATTGGCCGCGCGAGCCCGAAGTCGCTCTACTCGCCGACGCTCGTCACGTTCGAGGACGACAAGGGCGCTTACGATCAGAAGGACGCGGAAGGCTTCATCAAGCTCAACGCTCTGCGATTGCGCACGCTCGGCCGCCGAAACAAGTCATAATTTCGCTTCTCCCGACGTGACCATCTGCGGCGCGCTCAAAGCGTCGTGATGGTCACGAGGTTGAATTTATGGCGATCGTAGTGAAAAGTACTGCTTCCTCCACTCGGAAGCAGGATTGATGCCCCACGAAACGCCTCTTATCGCTACGATCGTCGTTGGCCTGAGCTTGGCCTTCTTGTTTGGAGCGATAGCGCAGCGTCTCCGGGCCTCGCCGTTAGTCGGATACCTTCTCGCAGGCGTCGTGCTCGGGCCACGAACGCCGGGCTTTGTTGCAGATCAGACGATCGCCTCCGAACTCGCGGAAGTCGGCATCATTCTATTGATGTTCGGCGTCGGACTGCATTTCTCGCTGAAAGATCTTCTTTCGGTTCGGGCGATCGCGATTCCCGGCGCAGTCGTGCAGATCGTCGTCGCGACGCTGCTCGGCTTAGGCCTTTCGCTTCATCTCGGCTGGCAGCCGGGAGCCGGCATCGTCATGGGCCTCGCGCTCTCCGTCGCCAGTACCGTCGTATTGTTGCGCGCGATGCAGGCGAGACGGCTTCTCAATACAGAGCGTGGCCGCATAGCCGTCGGTTGGCTCATCGTCGAAGACATCGTAATGGTGCTGACACTGGTGCTGCTGCCGGCGCTGCTCCCACTGTTCAACGTCGCCACGGCGGACCAACCGGTAAGCGATGCCGAAAGCTTCAATCTTCTGAAGACATTTGGAATCACCGTATTCCAGATCGTCGCCTTCGTCGTTCTGATGCTCGTCGCGGGACGCCGAATTATTCCATGGATTTTGCATTACGCAGCCCATACCGGGTCGCGAGAACTGTTCCGCTTGGCCGTGCTCGCGATTGCGCTCGGAACGGCCTTCGGGGCGGCGAAGCTGTTCGGCGTGTCGTTCGCTCTCGGCGCCTTCTTTGCAGGCATGATCCTGAGCGAATCGACGCTCAGTCAGCAGGCGGCATCTGAAACGCTTCCGCTGCGCGATGCCTTTGCCGTGCTGTTCTTCATATCGGTCGGCATGTTGTTTGATCCGGCCATTCTTCTCCGTGATCCCCTTGCCGTCGTGGCGACGCTGACGATCATCATCGTCGGCAAATCGGTGGCAGCCTACGGGATCGTTCGCGCATTCGGATATCCCGCGACGACCGCACTCACGATTTCCGTCAGCTTGGCGCAGATCGGCGAGTTCTCGTTTATTCTTGCGGGCTTGGGAGTCACGCTCGGCGTCTTGCCCGAACTTGGCCGGGAGCTCATCCTGGCGGGAGCCATTGGCTCGATAATGCTGAACCCGCTGCTATTCTTCGCGCTCGACCGGTATGAGGAGAAGCTCGAAAAGCGAGAGGCGGCGAACGCGGCGCCTGAGCCCGCACCGCCCGTCAAAATCGAAAAGACGAAGTTGCAGGAACACGCCGTATTGATTGGCTACGGCCGTGTAGGACGTCCTATCGGCGAAACACTGGAACTGCGGAATATACCGATGTACGTCATCGACGAGAACGATGAAGTCGTGAATAAACTCAAGGAAAAGAAGGTTGAAGCGGTCGCGGGCAACGCCGTCGCCCTTCTCAAATTTGCCAACCTGCAGCAAGCGAAATGCCTGCTCGTTGCTATTCCCGATAGCTTCGAAGCAGGGCAAATTGTGGCCCAGGCGCGGGCGGCGAACCCGGGGTTACCGATCATCGTCCGAGGTCATTCTGACGCTGAGGTTACACACCTCAAAGCTTGTGGCACAGATATCGTCATCCAAGGATCGCAGGAAATCGCTGACGCTATGGCTGCACGAGTTCCCTGACGACACTAAATACTGAACCGACATTAATTAGAGAACGAGATCATGATCGTCATTACTAGAAACGGCGTGACGACGGTGCTCACCGGATGGCGCGAATGGGCAGTCAAGTTTCTGGTGTTCATGGCGGCGGTCCTGCTGTTCGCCGTCATGGCATTCCTGATGCTCGGGATCGCGATAACGATCGGCACCGTCGCGCTCATCGTCATCCCGGCGCTGATCATCGTCGGCCTGTTCGCATCGATGTTCGGCGAGCGCGTTTAAGGCGTTCCGGCGCGCTCATCCGAAGGAACGCGCCGCACGCTGACGAGTTAACGGATCGTTAAAGAATCAATCGGCATTTTACGTTTCAACGGGACCGGCTGGCCCCCCGATGGCGTCCAGGGCGTTTCACTCGGCACGCGCCCCAATCATCGGGCAGTCGCTCCCGTTTCGCACTTTTCAGGGCCTCTAGAACCGGCCCGATTGTCCGCGGCCAGCTTCCGCCGCCCTTCGGCCGCCCGAAACCGTCATCTCCCCATCGTCATTGTCGGATACGCACCCCTCGCCCGCGGAATTTTGCGGTGTGACGCACCCCCTCGGCCATCTCTGGCCTTGACGAGGGTGTCTCGATCCCCGACATCGCGTGCTCGATGATAAAATGCGTCTCGAAACGATAATTGTGAGGGCCTGAGAATGAATGCAGCGGCGGATCGAACGCCAGTGGTGACGCCCGCCGAATGGGCGCCTCAAAAGGCGATTTGGACCGCATGGCCGGCCGATCCCGATGAATGGCGCGGCGATCTCGAAACGCCCCGTCGCGACGTGGCGGCGCTCATCCGCGCGCTCAGCATCGCCGGCAACAAGGTCCGGCTTCTCGCGAACGGCGAAGAAGCGCGCAACTCGGCGCTGGCAGCGCTCGGCAACGCCGCCGAAATCATCCCCGCGAAGTACGGCGATATCTGGTTGCGCGACACCGGCCCGATTTTCGCGCAGATCCGCAACAGCGCCGTTGCTCTTCGCTTCAAAACAAACAGCTGGGGTGGAAAATACGATCTCCCCGATGACGCGACCGTTGGCGACGACGTTGCCGAACTCGCGAAGACACCCATTCGCCATTTTGACTTTGTGCTCGAAGGCGGCGCCGTCGATCACGACGGAGAAGGTACGATCCTGACGACGCGGCAGACGTTGCTCAACCCCAATCGCAATGGCTGGACGAAAGAGGCAGCCGAACAGGCGCTAAGCCAGGCCTTCGGCGCGAAGACGGTCATCTGGATCGATGAAGGCCTCAAGAACGACCACACCGACGGACACGTCGACAACATCGCTCGCTTCGTCGCGCCGGGCCGCGTCGTCTGCCAGGCGCCCGCCGGCCCCGACGATCCGAACGCCGAAACGTTGAACGCCATCGCGGCTCGCCTTGAAGCCGCGACTGACGCGATGGGCCGCAAGCTCGAGGTCATTCGCATTCCGGGTGTCGGCCTTTACCGCAACGCTCTTGGAGACGTTTCACCGGCTTCCCATATGAACTTCATAATCGCCAACGATGTTGTCGTTGTGCCGATTTATGGAACTGCGACCGAGGCAGACGCGCTTCAGGCTTTGCAGGCTGTTTTTCCCACCCGCGCAGTTGTCGGCGTATCGTCTCGCGGTTTGCTTGGCTGCGGAACGGCCGGCGGCGGATCATTTCACTGCATCACACAACAGGAGCCCCTGTAGATGGCGCGACGCTCGATCACGGTCGGCAGCATTCAGACGTCCTACGGACACGATATCAAAATCAATATCGCCAAGACGGAAGCGCTTGTTCGCGAGGCGGCTGATCGCGGCGCAGAAATCATTCTGCCGTCCGAGCTGTTCGAAGGCATCTACTTCTGCACGCGCCAGGAACCGAAGTGGTTTGAAACCGCGCATCCGGTGATGGAGCATCCGTGCGTGATCGCACTCCGCGAGGTCGCGAAGTCGCTGAAGGTCGTCATCCCGATATCGTTCTTCGAGAAGGACGGCCCCCGCTACTATAACAGCATCGCAATTGCCGACGCAGACGGCGAAATCCTCGGCGTCTATCGCAAGAGCCACATTCCGGATGGCCCCGGCTACCAGGAAAAATATTATTTCCGGCCGGGCGATACCGGCTTCAAGACGTGGAATACGAAACGCGGCAAGATCGGCGTCGGCATCTGCTGGGATCAGTGGTTCCCGGAAAGCGCCCGCTCCATGGTTCTCCAAGGCGCCGAGATATTGTTCTATCCGACTGCAATTGGATCGGAACCCTATGATCCGTCACTGGACACGCATCTGCAGTGGCAGCGCGCGATGCAGGGTCACGCCGTTTCGAACTCCGTGCCGATCGTTTCAGCCAATCGCATCGGTGAGGAAGACAACGACGGCGTGAAGCAGAAGTACTACGGCCACTCTTTCATCTCGGACCACCGCGGCGAGCTCGTCCAGAAATTCGGTGCCGAGGATGAAGGCGTTCTGATTCACACCTTCGATCTCGACCTCATCGAAACATATCGCGCCGAGTGGGGATTCTTCCGCGATCGCCGCACCGATCTCTACGCAAAGAGCATCATCTGAGCGGATGTGTTTGAAAGGGTCTGATCTATCTTGCATGGAAAGCGACCGACAGGCTGACGCTGACGCCGAGCGTCGAACTCGCGTCCGACCGCACGGCCCTCGTCACCAGCTGCAAATCGACGCTCGTCAACACGTCGGGCCAAGCCAACGCGACCGGCAACTGCGGTAAGACAAGCGGCTACACCGGCAGGCTGAACTACATCGATCTCGGCGCCTATGCTCTGGTGAACTTCCAGGCTGAATATACGTTTGCCGAAGGCACCTCAATTGCGATTGGCGCCATGAATCTGCTCGACGAAAATTATTCTCTGGCAGACGGTTTCCCAGAGCCAGGCGGCCAGTTGTTCGCTAATGTGAGGGCCCGCTTCTGACGCAGAGGAATTCACATGAAGATCAGCGCAAGAAACGTCATCAAGGGAACGATCGTCGACGTCCATAAGGGCGCGACGACCTCCCACGTCCGGATCGATGTCGGCGGCGGCACTATCGTGATGGCATCGATCACCAACGAGGCTGTTGACGACCTCGGACTCGTCAAAGGCATGGCGGCGTCCGCCGTAATCAAAGCGACCGACGTCATGGTGATGGTGGGCTGATTTATGAGAAAATACGCATTGTTGCCTGTTGCTGTCTGCACGGTCGTGTTGACAGCGGCATCGACGGCTTTTGCTGCGGAAACGGGCGGTTGCGAAAGCTTCGCCTGGCCCATCAAAACCGAACTTGAATGGATGAAAGCGCCTGACAGCGAAGCAGCAGCATCAGGCGCAAAGCTTCCCGTCCCACCGGCAAAAGCCATCGCACTTTCGCTGCAACCGATGAGTGCGGTGGCTTTTCCAGTTGCCCCGACCGGCCGGCTGAAGCCGGAAGGCAAGGCTTACGGCGGTATCGTCGATTTCGACAGTCCGGGGAGCGCACCCGGCTCTTATCAGATCACTCTGCAATCTCCCGGTTGGATTGACATCGTGCAGAACGGCAAGCCGTTGAAACCGACAGCACACAGCGGCAAATCCGATTGCGATGGCGTCCGAAAGACACTTCGTTTTAATTTGGATGCCGGACCGTTTACCGTCGAGTTCAGCAACATTAAGAAGGACTCGATAAAGTTTGCCATCCGGCAAGCCGAGTAGAGGCCGGGCGATAAAAGTCTGAAGGATCTCCCGCTCAGCGGATTAGCAGGGCTGACATGAATTACCTTGCGGATACGCCGAGATTGGAAATCTTCCGCCTCGCCGGAATTCCGATCAAGGTCGACATAACATTCGCGCTGGTGCCGCTGTTCCTGCTCGGCATGTTCCAGCAGTCCCCGGTTGCTTTTTCAGTCCTCGTGGCCGGCGTTTTTCTGTCGGTGCTGCTGCACGAAATCGGCCACGCAATCGTCGCCCGGCTTTTCGCCGTTCCGGTCGGTGAAATTCTCGTCGGCGGTTTCTACGGCTGGACCCGCATGCTCCGCCCACCCCCGTCCAAGCTCGCAAACATCATCATCCTGTTTGCGGGCCCTCTGACCAACGGACTGATCTTTCTTCTGTGCTGGAATGCTCTCGGCCAGCCCGATGTCGGCTTCAATGGACGCTTCGGCCCAATCGACCCCGCACCGTGGCTCGAAGACAGTCCTTGGAAGTTGCAAGCCGCATTGACGCTTGGCGGCATCAACCTGGCGATGCTCGTCTTCAATCTGCTCCCGGCGTTTCCGCTCGACGGCGGCAGGATCTATCGGGACATGCTGGGCGCGATACTTCCTGAATCGGGCGCCGTCCGGACAATTGCCCTGCTCGGCGTCATTGTCGGGTTGTGGGCCGCCTTCACTGGCTTTCGCATCAATCTTGTGATGCTGCTGATTGGCGCCCAGATCGCCATCATCAACTGGTCGATCCTGAAGCAGCCCGCCGACGCGGAAAATAATTAGCAGGCGGCATTTGCAAAAGACCGGCTTCTCCGGGCATATCTCACGCGTAGCGTAGCGCCCGCCGGAGTTTTGATGTCATGACCCGCGTCTCCGTCAACCGCACGCTTTCGCGGCTGTACTGGCTGCTCGCCGTCGTACTGCTTTTGCTGCTCGCGTCGAAGTTCGCCAACGACATTCCGGGGCTTCCGCCCTTCGTCGTCTCCGCCGCCAGCAACGTCTACGAATTCATGCGCGACATGTCGTTGCTCATCGCGACGGGCGGCGTCGCCTATATTTCTAACGTCTTCCAGAAGCGGTCGAATTTCATCGATAGCCTCGAAGAAGAATGGCGCAACATCGTGCGGACGAAGTCGGTCCTGCTGTCGACCTGCGAGAAGCCTTACCTCGCGACCGACGATTATCTGGCAGCCTACTACCGGATCAGCGAGACGATCGACACGATGCGGATCGTCTATCGCAACACCGGCGAGACCGATGGCCTGATCGGCCTTTATCCCTACGAACCATTGCACGACATGCGCCGCGCGCTTCAGACGCTCGATCCGCGCCTCACAACCGAGGAGGTCCCGAAGGAGAAAAAGACGCTCGCTCGTGATGCCATAGAGCAAGCGTTCAACGCATTGCGCGAAACCTTCCTGGAAGAACTCGACCTGGAGGAGCCGCGGCGTCCGTTACTGGTCCGTGGAAGCCGCCGTCTGAAGACCCCGGGCGCCGCAGTCTCGGCGCTCGTCGTTGCGGAAAACCAGCGGCGGCGCCTTGCGCGCGAACCCTCTCCGCGGCCCGATATTGACGAATTTCTAACAACCCTGCGGGCCGAGGAAGAAGCCCCCAAAACCGGCGGCTGAAACCGTCCCCGTCCGCTAGCAACGTCCTGAGCGGCCTGATCGGGTTGGATATGCGCCTCTGCGGCACCACAGAACAAATTTCGTGCCAAAAGGCGCCATGTCGCGCTTTCCGACTGTTAAGCCGCACCCTAGATTTCGGAAGCTGCCCTAGCCCAGCGCAGTGCCGCCATGCTAGGTGCGAGCCCTATATTGCGCCGCAGCGGCACAGCCCGTGGCGCTCATCCATAACTCAGGTTTGAAATGGCCCTTCGCAATATCGCGATCATCGCTCACGTTGACCATGGCAAGACGACACTCGTCGACGAGCTTCTGAAGCAGTCCGGCTCGTTCCGGGAAAACCAGAAGGTTGCCGAACGCGCGATGGATTCGAACGACATCGAACGCGAGCGGGGCATCACCATCCTCGCCAAATGTACGAGCGTTGAGTGGAAAGGTACCCACATCAACATCGTCGATACGCCCGGCCACGCCGACTTCGGCGGCGAGGTCGAACGCATCCTCAACATGGTCGACGGCGTCATCGTTCTGGTAGACGCCTCCGAAGGCCCGCTGCCGCAGACGAAATTCGTCGTCTCGAAGGCTCTGAAGCGCGGCCTCCGCCCGATCGTTGCGATCAACAAGATCGACCGCCCGGACGAACGTCACCTCGACGTCTTGAACGAAGTCTTCGACCTCTTCGCCAACCTCGACGCGACCGACGAGCAGCTCGACTTCCCCGTTCTTTACGGCTCAGGCCGCTCCGGCTGGATGGCGCGCGATCCTGCAGGTCCGCAGGAAAATCTGGCGCCGATGTTCGATCTCATCCTCGATCACGTGCCGCCGCCGGCCGTCGACGATGGCCCGTTCCGTATGCTCGCGACGACGCTGGACGCCGATCCGTTCCTTGGCCGTATTCTCACGGGCCGCGTCACGTCGGGCACCGTTAAGCCGAACCAGCAGCTGAAGGCCCTCGACCGCGAGGGCAAGCTTCTGGAGAGCTTCCGCGTTCAAAAGGTTCTGGCATTCCACGGTCTGGAGCGCACGCCTGTTGAATCCGCCGGCGCCGGCGACATCATCGCGCTCGCGGGCATGAGCTTGGCGAACGTTGCGGACACGCTCTGTGATCCGGTCGTTACCGAACCGCTGCCCGCCCAGCCCGTCGACCCGCCGACGCTGTCGATGACGTTCCGCATCAACGACGGCCCGTTTGCGGGCCAGGAAGGCGACAAGGTTCAAAGCCGCGTCATTCGCGATCGCCTCCTGAAGGAAGCCGAACGCAATATCGCCATTCGCATTGAACAAAGCGAAGACAACGACAGCTTCATCGTCTCGGGCCGCGGCGAGCTTCAGCTCGCGATCTTGATCGAGAACATGCGCCGCGAAGGCTTCGAGCTGACCGTGTCGCGGCCGAAGGTTGTGTTCGAGACCGATCCTGAGACCAACCAACGCCTCGAGCCGATCGAAGAAGTCATCGTCGACGTTGACGACAACTATACGGGCGTCGTCGTGCAGAAGCTCGCTGAGCGCAAAGGCGATCTTCTTGAGATGCGCCCGTCCGGCGGTGGACGCACGCGCATGGTATTCCACGTGCCGACGCGCGGCCTTCTCGGTTATCAGTCGGAGCTTCTGTCGGACACCCGCGGCACCGGCATCATGAACAAGCTCTTTCACTCCTATAAGCCATACCGGGGTGAAATTGCCGGACGCCGCACGGGCGTGCTGATTTCCAACAGCCCTGGCGAAGCCGTCGCCTACGCGATCTTCAACCTTCAGGATCGCGGGCCGTTCATGATCAACCCGCAGGACCGCGTCTATGAGGGCATGATCGTCGGCGAGCACTCGCGCGAGAACGACCTTGAAGTCAACGTCATCAAAGGCAAGAAGCTGACGAACGTCCGCGCCTCGGGCAAGGACGACGCCGTTCTGCTGACCCCGCCGATGCGGCTGACGCTTGAAAAGGCGATGAGCTACATCACCGACGAAGAACTCGTCGAGGTGACGCCGAAGTCGATCCGCCTGCGCAAGCGCTGGCTCGATCCCAACGAGCGCAAGCGCCAGAGCCGTAAGATCGAAGCCGAACGCGAAAGCGGCGCTGCTTAGCGTAACACAATTTCATTTCGGCGTGATTTGGATCCTCGGGAAAAAATCTCGGGTTGCGAATGCCTATGTGCGCCCCAACTTAAAGGGGATCGATTACGAAAGCATAGGAGAACGATTTGATGAAGCGTTTCGCCGTTGTGGCATCCGCCGTATTTGCGATGTCTTTGCCGGCATTCGCCGATGCTCCCCTATCTGAGGATGAGGCGAAGCGCGCGACTGCCGCAGCAGCCGCATGGGGATGCGAAGGCGGCAAGTGGGAAAAGGAATCCGAGGGCACCGGCGTTTACGAACTCGACGACGCCAAATGCAAAGAGGGCGGCCAGTACGACTTGAAGTTTGATAAGAACTTTAAGCTGATCGACATGAGCGCCGACTGACGTCGCAAACTCATTGACTGACATTTCGGGCGGCTCCTTCGGAGTTCCGCCCGTAATTTTATCTCCATCACCCAACGGGACCATATCACGCCCCTTGAGCAGACCCGCCGCCGCTCAGGCTTCGGCGTTGATTTGACTTATGAGACGACGTTTGGTTTGACTTCCGGGCGCCAATTCGGCGTCACCGGGGAAATGGGCCGAACCACCTGACAATGCCTCTTTCCATCGACACCTCATTGGAGACGGCCATCGACAGCCGTTGGCTGCAGTGATCGACTGGCCCAATGGTGTAACGCCGACACCGGCTTTCGAGCGGGCGGCAGCCTTCATGGAAGAAGAGACGGGCAACCTGTTCGTCACCGGACGCGCCGGAACCGGCAAGTCGACACTGCTCAAAGCGCTGCGCGACGCCTACGAAGACCGCATGGTCGTGCTCGCACCGACGGGCCTCGCCGCGATCAACATCGGCGGCCAGACCATCCATTCATTCTTCGGCTTCCCGCCTCGGCTCATCCAGGAAAGCGACATCCGGCGAAGCCGCAACGGCCGCGTGATGCGCGAACTCGATTTCGTCGTCATCGACGAAGCCTCGATGGTGCGATCCGATATGATGTGGGCGATAGACCGCTCGCTTCGGGTCAACCGCGGACGCCCGCGCGAGCCCTTCGGCGGCGCGCGTATCTTGCTGTTCGCCGACCTCCATCAATTGCCGCCCGTCATTCAGGAGCGCGAAGTCCTCGCGCATCTCGTCGAAGCGCACGGAAGCCCGTTTTTCTTTTCGATCCCTGCGCTGCGGGAAGGAAGCGGCACGGCGCTTCTCGAACTCGACCAGATCTTCCGCCAGACCGATGACGCGCTGATCCACGTGCTGAACTCCGTGCGCGAGGGCAACGTCAGCGACGACGATCTCGCTTTCATCAATAAGCGCGTCAGCCCGATCCGCACGCTTGCCGAAGGCGAGCCCTACGTGATTCTGACGACAACGAACGCAGCCGCCAAGCGCATCAACACCGCTTATCTCGAAGCGCTGAAAGGCCAGCCGACGCGTTTCGATGCGAACATCACCGGCGACTTTGCAACGAACGTCCAGCCGGCCGACGTCGCTCTCGAGCTGAAGGTCGGCGCCAAGGTGATGATGCTGAGGAACGATCCCGACAAGCGTTGGGTCAACGGCACAATCGCCCGCGTCTCGCGCCTGACGGAAAAGCAGATCTTCGTCGAAGTCTCGGGTAAGGAATACGAGGTCGAGCAGGTCGCCTGGGAGCACCGGCGTTATGCTTTCGATCAATCCGCCGAAAAGATCGTCGAGACGATCGCAGGGACGTTCAAGCAATTCCCGCTTCGTCTTGCTTGGGCGCTAACCATTCACAAAGCCCAGGGATTGACCCTCGATAAGGTCTATGTCGATCTCGGCGGAGGCACGTTCGCGCACGGCCAAACGTATGTCGCGCTATCGCGCTGCCGGACGCTCGAAGGACTGGCGCTGGCCCGTCCTCTCACGCGCCGCGACGTTATGTTCGATCCGAGCGCGATCGGCTATCGCGATGTTTTTTCAAAACTTTGACGCATTTGAAACGGGCACTCCCCTTCGCACATGCGAACAACAGGATAGGGGATAACTGCCCTTCCGGGTCGGCGTTTAAACATATTTGAGGCATAACGACGCGCTTTAGGCATTGAAACTCGCATTTCTTGAAGTGCGAAGCAAAAACATGTTGCATCGCACAATGGCTTTGCATATATATCGAGCACTGGTTTCGCCATCGGGCGCCAGCCCCTCTTTGGAAGTCGCACTCGATTTATTCAAAAATTAGGAGTCACCCCAATGACCGATGCTTTTACCCGTCAAGTTCAAGACTTCACCAAGCAGGCTCAAGAGATGTTCACCGCTGGCAAGGACGCCAAGGTTCCTGAGAACATTTCTGCATTCGCTGAAGATGCAATCGCGAAATCGCGCGACGCCTATCACAAGTTCACATCCCTCGCGAAAGACAACGCCAAGGTCGCCGAGGAAGTCCTTTTGACGACGCAGGCCGGCGCTAAGTCGATCGGCGAGAAGATCGTTGCGAACACGCTTGCCAACACGGAAGCCGCTTTCGAAGCCGCCCAGGCTATGGCACGCGCCCGCACGTTCCCGGAAATCGCACGCCTGCAGGCAAACTATTGGCAGCAGCAGTTCGCAGTTGCAGGCTCCCAGTCGAAGGAGCTCTTCGAGCTCTCGAACAAGGTCACCAAGCAGACTCTTGAAACGGTTGGCGCCGCGACGACGAAGTCGTTCGAGCAGTTCAAGAGCGTCGGCTAAGCACTCGAGTATGACGACGGCCGCCTTCAAGGCCGGTCGAGTGGGGCACTTCGGTCGAAGACTGGACGCGGGACACTTGTTCCGCGTCTTTTTTATTTCGATCGAGGCCAGAACCGCTGATGCGTTTTACCCGTCTTGGCGCTAGACTGTTCCTATGCTGAACCAGAGCCTCGAGGTTTCTGTCCGCAACGCCCGGTCCGCCGACGCAGCCGAGATCGCTCAGGTTTTCCGCGATTCATGGCGGCTCGCCTATACCGGCATCCTCCCTGCTCTCCATCTCGAACGAGAAATTATGCGCCGGGACGCCGCTTGGT
The DNA here is from genome assembly GCF_019753045.1 of Hyphomicrobium sp. Lineage (GTDB taxonomy): Bacteria > Pseudomonadota > Alphaproteobacteria > Rhizobiales > Hyphomicrobiaceae > Hyphomicrobium_B. Next base: position 121,825 of record NZ_JAIELN010000010.1, on the reverse strand, counting down.
GGCGTCGTGCGATCGCGGCTGAACGAAATCTGCTCGTCGCTCTGCATGGCGACACCATCGCGGGCTATGCAACGTGCGGGCGGGCTCGCAGCAGCAGCCGTGACGGTGGCGAGATTTACGAGCTTTACTTAACGCCCGTTTACCAAGGCCTCGGCATCGGCGGACATTTGTTCGAGGCCTGCCGCGCGACGCTCGACGGCCTCGACCTGGAGCGCTTGATCGTCTGGGCGCTCGAAGGCAATGACAGGGCCCGCGCCTTCTACATCCGCTGCGGCGGCCGCCCGACGCGCCGGTCTTGCGTCCGATTTGGCAAAGTCCTCAGCACCCGCATCGCGTTCGAGTGGTAAAGGCACCATTGGCCTATGGCCAGCGGGCTGCTTTTGCCGCATGTGATGCTTTCAAGCTGTGACCTAAGCGGTCGTGGAACCGCCGCTCTTCCACGCGAAGTCCGGCCACCAAACGAAACGATTTAATTTGAGGTCCACCATGCGTCTCGACGCAATCAGCCCGGGCAACACACCGCCGGATGATATCAATGTCGTAATTGAAGTCCCGGTCGGCGGCGAGCCGATCAAGTACGAGATGGACAAGGCGTCCGGCGCTCTCGTCGTCGATCGCTTTCTCTATACGCCGATGCGTTACCCCGGCAATTACGGCTTCGTCCCCCATACATTGGGAAGTGACGGCGATCCGATCGACGTTCTCGTCTGCAACACGCGCGCGATCGTTCCGGGCGCAGTCATCAACTGCCGCCCTGTCGGCGTTCTTGTGATGTCGGACGACGGCGGCGGCGACGAAAAGATCATCGCGGTGCCGTCGAGCAAGCTGACGAAGCGCTACGAGACCGTGAAGACCTATACCGACCTGCCGAAGATCTCCATCGAGCAGATCGAGCACTTCTTTGCCCACTACAAAGACCTTGAACCCGGGAAATGGGTGAAGATCGACCACTGGGGCCACGCTGACGAAGCCAAATCGCTCATTGTGGATGCTCTGAAGCGCGCCAAGACCCCCGCTTAAGGGATTTGACGACGATTGCTCGCCGTTAAGGGCCTCAATCCGGTAATTATCCCGGACCTGCCCTTTACGGTCGAGCAACCGAGTTGCTATATCCGCCCGACTGAGCGGCTTACCTTCGAGCTACCGGAGACGTCATGAAGATCGCCGTCATGGGCGCGGCCGGCCGAATGGGCCGCGAACTGATCCGCGCGATCGCCGCCGAACCCGGCTGCACCGTTAGCGGCGCCACTGAAACGCCGGGCTCGTCGGTCCTTGGAAAGGACATCGGCGAACTCGCGGGGCTCGAGCACCTGGGCATCGCCGTGACGAGCGACGCCGCCGCCGTTATCGCCGCGGCGGACGCCATCGTCGATTTCACCATCCCGAAAGCAAGCGTGGAATTTGCCCGGCTGGCGGCGAGCTCCGGAACGGCCGATATCATCGGCACGACCGGCTTCGACGCAGAAGGCTTGGCTGCGATTGCTGACGCCGCAAAGCGGACGCCGATCGTCAAGGCTGGAAACATGAGCCTCGGCCTCAACCTCCTGCAGGCGCTGACACGTCAGGTGGCCGCCGCGCTCGGGAACGACTACGACATCGAAATTGTTGAAATGCATCACCGGGCGAAAATAGACGCCCCGTCCGGAACGGCCTTGATGTTGGGAGAAGCCGCTGCCGCTGGCCGAAAAATTGCGCTCGAAGGACATTCCGTTCGCGTCCGCGACGGACACACCGGTCCCCGCCGGGCAGGCGATATCGGGTTTGCCACGTTGCGCGGAGGCAGTGTCGTCGGCGATCACACGGTGATTTTTGCCGGCGAGGGAGAGCGCATCGAGCTTACCCATCGCGCGGCCGATCGAGGGATTTTCGCGAGGGGCGCAGTGAAAGCTGCCCTTTGGTCAAAAGGCCGCGCGCCGGGTCTCTACGCGATGACCGACGTGCTGGGTATCTAATCAGGCAATTGCCGACCGCTGCTGGAGACGCCGGGAGAAGAAATGACGGACGCTCTGACAGACAACATTCTTGTGCTTGTTCGGCACGGCGAGAGCGAGTGGAATAAGCTCAATCTCTTCACTGGCTGGCGCAATCCGGATCTGACGGAGAAGGGCGTGATAGAGGCTCGCGTAGCGGGCCGGATGATCCGCGACCACCGCGTCAAGTTCGACATCGCTTTCACGAGCGCTCTGAAACGCGCTCAGCGCACGCTGGACATCATCCTGTCGGAGCTTCACCAGCCTGATGTGCCGATCATTCGCAACGCCGCTTTGAACGAGCGCGACTATGGTGCGCTCTCCGGCCTCAACAAGGATGAGGCGCGCAAGAAGTGGGGCGAATCCCAGGTCCAGCTCTGGCGCCGCTCTTACGACATTGCGCCCCCCGACGGCGAAAGCCTGAAGGACACCCTCGCCCGCGTCCGCCCCTATTACGATGAAGCCATCTGGCCACAAATCACGGCGGGCAAGAACGTGATCATCGTGGCGCACGGCAACTCGCTTCGGTCCCTCGTGATGATCCTGGAAAATCTGTCGAAGGATGAAATCCTAGAGCGCGAACTCGCGACAGGCGCTCCAATTCTTTACAGGCTCGGAGCAGACGGCAAGGCAATCGACCGCAAGGATCTGCTTCCGGCACGCTCATTAGCAGCACCGCCTGAGGATCGTATTGTCTGAGGCCAGAACTGCATCAACGACCGCATCGACTAAGGACCATATCGTCTAGACAGTGCTGATCGACCGGGGGGTGAGATGGCGTTGCAAGAACTCAGTGGCGACGCGGCCGCAGAAAGCGTCAAGCGCGAAGGCACAAGCGACCACGCCGTAAAAACCCGAGAGAGGCTCATCGGCGTCTATGTCGGCATTCTAGCGGTCGTTCTGGCTCTTTGCAGCCTCGGCGACAGCAACTCCCAGCAAGACGCAACCCAGCACAATATCGCCGCCGCGAACGTCTGGTCCTTCTTCCAGGCCAAGAATGCCCGCCGCCAGTCACTGCGACTTCACGCCGACGAATTCGATGTGATGCTGAAGTCGACGCCCGGGATGCCGGACGACGCCAAAAAAATGATCGAAGCAAAAATCGCCGACTACAAGAACCAGGATAAGCTGCTCACTTCCGATCCGGATCGGGGCGAGGGTCTCGATGAACTCTTTGCGAAAGGCAAAACCCTTGAAGCCTCGCGTGACGAAGCCCTGAAGCGCGGCCCCTATTTCGACTACGGTCAGGCGCTCCTGCAAATCGCCATCGTGCTTGCTTCCGTTGCGCTGATCTCGGGCGGCAACCTCCTCCTGTTCGTAAGCTTTGTGCTCGGCGGCGTCGGCGCGGTGCTGACGATCGGCGGCTTCACCCTTCTCGTTCCGCTACCGGGCTTCCTGTCCTGACGCGCCAGACTTCTCGGAAGACTTCTCGGACCCCGTCGCCTCGGGCCCGGACGCGCCAGAGAGATCGAAGCTGACGAGGTTGGTCGCGATCACGCCTCTATCACGAATAAGCTCCACGCGCCCGCTGTAGTGTCCCGCGGGCCATGTATCCCCAAGGCGGCGTTTGCCGGCAAACGCAACGTACGTCGCCTTATCGCGCTCGAGCGGAGCGGCGTTCTCGTCAAAAATCTCACTCCCCGGCCCCGAAGCGACGAAATGCACGAGGTCGCCTTTCATCAGGTTGATGAAGCGGCCGTAGAGGACGATTGCGGGCGACGACGCCGTCAGCGGAACGACGTCGCCGTGGTTGATCTCAAGCCCCTCGACAGTCGGCGGCGCGCCTGCGAAGGCCGCGCCGATCATCTCGCCGTTTTTATAGGGAAACGCCGCTGCGGCCGCGGGCTGCCACATCCCCGGCCCGCGAGCATCGGGATCGCATTTTCCCTCTGCCGCATCCGGGAGAAAAGGATCGACGATTTTCCCGTCGTGACGAACGCTGATGTGGACTTGCGCGAAGTCCGCCATTCCGGAAAATCCGGCATCCCCCAGCTGATCGCCGCGCTTGACGGTCTGGTCCTTGGCGACGCGCACGCTGCCCTGGCGCATGTGGCAATACTGGGTTTCCCAGCCGCCCCCATGATCGAGAATGACGCCGTTGCCGCATTCGCGGCCCGCAACGTCTTGTGGCTTTGCCTTTTTGAAGAAAACGTCCGCGACCCCGTCCCTCACCGCTTTCACGGTACCGTCGGCGGACGCGAGGACGGCGACCGGAGGCGTCGTCGCGGCGGCCGAGAGCAGGCGGAAATCGACGCCGCTGTGCTTCTCGTAAGTGGCCCGGCCACACATGTAGTCCTTGGCTGTGCGCCCAGGGTCGATATCGACGTAGTTCTGAATGAAGCAGGTCTTATGGGGCTGGCAGGCAAGCGGCAATGAGAGCTCCGGCCGGTCCTCTGAAGCCGCGCCCCGGGTTAACGCGAAGGGGGTCAGAAGGCCAGTCAGCAGAAGTCCTATTGCCGCCGAAGCGGACCGACACCGTCGAAGCTGCATATCACCCCTCTGCGCCAAAGTGCCGTTTTTCGCGGCCGGGAGCTTGCCGCGCGCCTGTCCAAACGCTAGCACTCCCCCCGAATGATTTCCCCACCTGAGTTGGACCAAGGATTGTTAACCGATGACGACGCACAACCTTCTTTTGCTCCCTGGCGATGGCATCGGCGTTGAAACAATCGCTGAAGTCGAACGGCTCATCGGTTTCTTCAACAGCAAGAGCAATGTCGTCCGCTTCTCGGTTGACCGCGATCTTGTCGGCGGCGCGGCATACGACGCGCACGGCGTCGCGATCACCGACGAGGCAATGGCGAAAGCGGAAAAAGCCGACGCCGTGATCTTCGGTGCTGTCGGCGGACCGAAGTGGGCAAACGTTCCCTATCAGCATCGCCCGGAAGCCGGCCTCCTGCGCCTGCGGAAAGATCTCGATCTCTTCGCCAATCTTCGCCCGGCCATCTGCTACCCCGCGCTCGCCGACGCTTCGAGCCTGAAGCGCGAGCTGGTCGAAGGCCTCGACATCATGATCGTGCGCGAGCTGACGGGCGGCGTGTATTTCGGCGAGCCGAAAGAAATCGTGACGCTCGAGAACGGCGAGCGCCGCGCAGTCGACACGCAGGTCTACACCACGCACGAAGTGGAGCGTATCACCAAGGTTGCTTTCGACCTTGCACGGAAGCGCAAAAATCTCGTCCACTCGGCCGAAAAGCACAACGTCATGCGGACTGGCGTGCTCTGGAAGCAGGTCACGACCGACGTCCATAAATCTTACGCGCCCGACGTAACGCTCGAGCACATTCTCGCCGACAATTGCGCGATGCAGCTGATCCGCAATCCGAAGCAGTTCGATGTCATCGTCACCGACAATCTCTTCGGCGATGTCCTCTCTGACGAAGCAGCCATGATGACGGGCTCGCTCGGCATGTTGCCGTCGGCATCCCTTGGCGCTCCCGATCCGAAAACCGGCCGCCGCAAAGCGCTTTACGAGCCCGTGCATGGCTCAGCGCCCGACATCGCCGGCAAGGGTCTTGCGAACCCGATCGCGACGATCGCCTCGTTCGCGATGGCGCTTCGCTATTCGTTCGACCTCGGCGCAGAAGCCGATCTCGTCGATAAGGCGATTGCACGCGTCCTCGAAAAGGGCCTCAGAACCGGCGACATCATGCAGCCTGGCATGACCAAGGTCGGCACGAGCGAGATGGGCAAGGCGATCGAAGACGAGCTGAAGTCGCTCGCCGCCTGATCGCACTTCACAAGATGCGCTAGTTCCGGGCTCTCCGCTTCGCTACGACGGCCGCGCTTGGCGGCCGGCTCGCGGAACGCGAGTCGCCAAGCGCAATCAAACGGCCGGCTCGTCTTGGCAGGCGCTCGGCTGACCCTGTATGGCCCCGCGCGCTGTCCAGCGCGGCTTGCCATCGCCAGGACCTGGCGCTGCTTGTTCCGTTCGCGAAACGAAATAGAATTCGTAGCAGTTCGTATCGACGCGACTGACACGATAGCATCCACCCGTCTCGTCGAAATCATAGATCGTGCACAGCGTGCCTTGGGTGATCGACCAATGCCCGCGGAGCGTCATCGCGGCTTCGACATAGTGGAGCCGCCCATCGCTCCCGTAATGTTCGGTGAAATGCTTGCCGTTCGCATAGCGGCCGTCTAGCGTCGCGTCCTTGAACCGCTGAAGCTCCGCATCGTCCAGCCACGCGCTGATCGCGAAGCTGGATGGCGAGAATGCCGGAGCAGTAAGCACAAGCGCCCCGATGGCAAACATCGAAAGCGTCTTCAACGGATTCACGGTGGCCCCCTTTTTCTTCTGCCATCAGCGGCGAAGTGTTGCCGCTACTAAAGACTTAAAATGTTTCCTTCGCGGCGGCGGACGCTTGGACAGGATGTCTCGACCCTCATTTTCCGTACGCGAAGTTCATTTAAAAACGCGTGCAGCTGCCATGCCTCGACAATCCTTGAAAATCTTGGTCTGGCCGAGTATGTGAACGCCCAGGAAGACATGCGTCGCGCGAGCCAGGCTCGTAGATAAAAACCAAGATTTTCAAGGACATAACGTTATGGGCTATAAGGTCGCCATCGTCGGCGCCACGGGCAACGTAGGCCGCGAGATGCTGAATGTGCTCGCGGAACGCAAATTTCCCGTCAGCGAACTCCATGCTCTGGCATCGCGCCGTTCGTTGGGCACTGAGGTTTCGTTCGGCGATCGCGTCATCAAATGTCAGGATCTGGAAACGTTCGACTTCGCCGGCGTCGACTTCTGCTTGATGTCGGCAGGATCATCCGTTTCGAAGGAATGGTCGCCGCGTATCGGCGCTCAGGGAACGATCGTCATCGATAACTCCTCGTGCTGGCGCTACGACCAGGACGTGCCCCTCATCGTGCCGGAAGTGAACGCCGACGCGGTCCGCGGCTTCACCAAGAAGAACATCATCGCGAACCCGAACTGCTCGACGGCTCAGCTCGTTGTGGCCCTGAAGCCGCTTCACGATGCAGCGAAGATCAAGCGCGTCGTCGTTTCGACCTACCAGTCCGTCTCCGGCGCCGGCAAGGACGCGATGGACGAACTTTGGCAGCAGACCAAAGGCAAGTACGTGCCCGGCCAGGAAGTCGATCCGAAGAAGTTTCCGAAGCAGATCGCCTTCAACTGCATTCCTCACATCGACGTCTTCATGGAGGACGGATACACGAAGGAGGAATGGAAGATGCTCGCCGAAACCAAGAAGATCTTGGACCCCAAGATCAAGCTGACGGCGACGTGCGTGCGCGTTCCGGTCTTCGTCGGACATTCCGAAGCGGTGAACATCGAGTTCGAGAAGGCGATCAGCCCAGATGAAGCCCGCGAAATTCTGCGCGCTTCGCCCGGCATTGTCGTCGTCGATAAGCGCGAACCCGGCGGCTACATCACCCCCGTCGAGGCAGCCGGCGAATTCTCGACGTTCGTATCGCGCATCCGCGAAGACGCGACCGTCGAAAACGGTCTCGCGATGTGGATCGTCTCCGACAATCTACTCAAGGGCGCAGCTCTCAACGCCGTGCAGATTGCAGAGACGATCGTTAATCAGCGGCTCGTACCGAAGGCCGCTTAAGCTCCACGCCGCTGAGCAGAGGGAGCGTCCGCAGATTTGCCGGCGCTCTCTTTTTCTTTCAGGCGGTTGAGCGTCTGAATGATCGCGCCGAGATCCTGGAGAAACCGGTCTCTTTGCGCTGCGGGCAGCCCCGACAGGATGCGCTCATCGACCTTGCGAGCAAGCGGATCGCGCGCCTTCAGAACTTTCGCACCCTCGTCCGTCACCTTGACGGCATAGGCTCGCGCATCGTCCCGCGTACGGCGGCGTTGAAGCAAGCCCTTCTTGAGCATGCGGCGGACCACGTCCGCCAGTGTCGAGCGGTCGATGCCTGTCAGCTCCACGAGCTGAGTCTGGCTTACGCCCTCGTTGTTAGCGACCGTCAGCAAGATCGCATACTGGCGAGGTGTTAGATCATCCTCGCCAAGTTCACTCTGGAAGATTTCAGCCGCACATTGTCCGGCTCGGTGTAGAAGATGCAAAGGCGACCGTTCAAGGCGGTTGATTGTATCTCGTGCCATTCCATGCCCCAGTACATTCCACCCATCTCCCCCCGAAAGATTCATCGAAGTTCCACGACTCAAAAATCGTGGCTCAGCGATAAGGCGAAATGATCAAACCCAACGTTTAGTCCGGTAGTTCCTGCCAAGAAATACTACGCGGAGTGCTCCGTCCAGTGAAAAGGCAAACGGCGTTCAAAAATTTGCGAATAACAGAAAGGCGCCGACGCGGACTCGCGAATTACGGCGCGTTAGGCCCATCGCCGGCTGCGGCCTCGTATTTCTTCAGAAGGCCTATTTGGGCGAGTGCGAAAAGGAATGTTATCGGCATAATACCGAAAACTTTGAATGCCACCCACGTGTCGGTGGAGAACAGCCGCCACATCACTTCGTTGAGGATCGCGAGAAATACGAAGAATAACGCCCATCTGAGCGTCAGAATTCGCCAGCCCTCCTCCGAGAGGCGCATGACGTCACCAAATACGATCTTGAGAAACAGACGGCCCGAGAGAAGCCCCGCGAATAGAATTGCCGCGAAGAGACCGTTGACGATGGTCGGCTTGATTTTGATGAAATGGTCGTCCTGCAGCCACAACGTCAAGCCACCGAACACCAGCACGAAGACGCCGGTAACGAGCGGCATCGTGGCGATCCGCCCAAGCAGGAAGTGCGAAGCCACAAGCGAAATGACCGTCGCGACCATGAAGGCCCCGGTCCCAGCGAAGATGCCGAAGCGGCTGTTGCCGATGAAAAAAACGACGAGCGGGCCAAGCTCGATGAGCAGCTTGATCAGCTGCTTGCGATCGAACTGCGGCTCATCGCTCGTACCTGGCATCTTTTGCTGATCCGACATGTTCTCTAGCCTTCAACGTGCGCCGGATCTGGGAGGCGATATTTCTGCATGAACCTGGTGAGGATCCACGCGTAAAGTCCGGACACCGGCAGGACGATCGCGACCTTGAACAGGATCCAGACGTTCACACCGTCCATTTCATGGCCCAAAATCTCGTACATCCGGTTTTCTTGAAAGGTCTGCCGAACGTATTCGTTCGCTGCAGCCGTCAAAAAGAAGAAGAGCGCGAAGCTCCACGTGAACTTGTGCCAGCCTTCATCGGTGTAATGGAACGTTTTCTCGAAAACATATTTGAAAAAGTTCTGGTTCAGCCAAAGCCCGGAAATCAGGAACACACCGAACAGAGCATTGAAGATCGTAACTTTGATCTGAACCCACATCGGGTCATGCGTGATGAGCGTCAGAGCCGCAAAGACGATCGTGACGCTCGACGCGATAAGCGGGAAAATCGGCGGCCGATGGAACATGTAAAGCATCACGCCGATGGACAAAAACGTCGTGCCGATCAGCGCCCAGGTCCCCGCGTTGATGCCGAAGAATGCGTTGACGACGAACATCGTCACCAACGGGCCGAACTCACTGAGAATGTTGATCGTCTGCTCGGCGTTGAATGGAAAGAAGCGCTTGCGTGCCTTCATCAGTGGAGGATTCCCGATATTTAAGTCTTGGGTCATATGTGTTCCGTTTCCCCGCGAACTCAGATGCCTGCGATGGCCCGCGCAAAATCCGCTGCCGAAAAGGCCTGCAGATCGTCCGCCCCTTCTCCCACGCCGATGGCGTGCACCGGTAAACCGAACTTGGCAGCGATCGCAACAAGAATGCCGCCGCGAGCCGTCCCATCGAGTTTCGTCATGATCAAGCCTGTCACACCGGCGCGTTCTCGGAAAACCTCGACTTGGTTCAGGGCGTTCTGACCTGTCGTCGCATCAAGCACAAGCACAACGTCGTGCGGTGCGCTCGGATCAAGCTTCTTTAGAACCCGTGTGACTTTTTCGAGTTCTTCCATCAGCACCTGCTTATTCTGCAGCCGCCCCGCCGTATCGAGTAAAAGCACATCCGCGCCAGTTGCTTGCGCCTGTTTCAAGGCGTCAAACGCCAATCCTGAGGAATCGCCGCCAACCTCACGCGCGACGACGGGAACGCCTGCACGCTCGCCCCATACCTTCAACTGGTCTATGGCCGCCGCACGGAACGTATCACCCGCGGCGAGCACAACCGATTTTCCTTCCGATTTGAATTTGTTGGCGAGCTTGCCGATCGTCGTTGTCTTGCCCGTGCCGTTGACGCCGACCATCATGATCACATGCGGTTTATGCGACGGTTCCATGACAAGCGGCTTGGCGACGGGCGTCAGCACCCGCTCGACTTCGGTCGCGAGAACGTTTCGCACCTCATCGGCGGAAATGCCCTTCTCGAAGCGCCCCTTGCCGATCGCGTTCGTGATCCGGCTCGTCGTCTCAAGACCGAGATCCGACTGGATCAAGAGATCTTCGAGATCATCGAGCGTATTGGCGTCGAGCTTTCGCTTCGAAAAAAGATCCGTGATGCCGGACGTCAATTTTGACGACGTTTTGCCAAGACCTGACTTCAGCCGTTGAAACCAGCTCTGCTTCACCGGCGGCTCGGCTGGGGGTGCGATGTCTTTGGCGGCGGCGGGCGGCGGCGGAACGTCATCCGCCGCAACTGACGGAACAACGTCTTCGCTGCGCTTCGCGTCTTGTTCGGGGGCAGGCTCCGACGCACCTTTGAAAAAGCGGCCGAAGATCCCTTTGCCTTTTTCCTTGGGTTCGCTCACGCGCAAACCTCGCCGACGAGCCGTTGCGCATCCACGCGCTTGATGTGGGCGCTCACGATCGCGCCAGCACTGTGAACACGCTCGCCCTGCATGAGAACCTCTGCAAATTGCGGCGTACGTCCGTTGCCGTCGCGTTCGACCAACACTTCAACCACCTGTCCCCGCTGACTTTCGAGATATGAAGCAAGCGCTTCGCTGCCCTTGGCGCGAAGCTTCGCTGCGCGCTCCTTCACGACGTTCCCCGAAACTTGCGGCATACGCGCTGCAGGCGTCCCTTGGCGAGCAGAAAATGGAAACACGTGAAGATACGTGAGTCCGCATTCATCGACGATGCTGTGAGAATTTTCGAACATGTCATCCGTTTCGGTTGGAAACCCCGCGATGAGATCGGCGCCGAACACGATGTCGGGCCGTAACGACCGCGCTTTCTCGCAAAACGCAATCGCGTCGGCGCGCAGATGCCGCCGCTTCATTCGCTTCAACGTAAGATCGTCGCCAGCTTGCAGCGACAAATGCAGATGCGGCATCAACCGCTCCTCTTCGCCGAGCGCAATCATCAGATCGGCATCGGCTTCGACTTGATCGATCGACGACAGGCGCAGGCGCACGAGTTCCGGCACATGCTTCAACACGTGCCGCACGAGCTGCCCGAGTGTCTGGGCCCCCGGAAGATCGCGGCCATAAGACGTGATGTCGACGCCCGTCAGCACGACTTCCAGGTATCCACGCTCGACGAGCCCACGCACCTGCGTGACGACTTCGCCGGCAGGCACCGAGCGCGACGGACCGCGGCCGTACGGAATAATACAAAACGTGCAACGATGATCGCACCCATTCTGAATCTGCAAATACGCGCGCGTGTGGGAATGAAAGCCGTCGATCATATGGAGCGCCGACTCGCGCACGCTCATGATGTCGTTCACGAGAACCCGCTCGCTCGTCGATGTCGACAAGCCGGCGAATGTCTCCGCCTTCATCTTCTCGCCATTGCCGATGACGTGATCGACTTCGGCCATATCGGCAAAGCGGCGAGGCTCGATCTGCGCCGCGCAGCCGGTAACGATAATGCGCGCGTCCGGTCTCTCGCGTCGCAGCCTGCGCACGGTCTGCGCGGCCTGGCGAACGGCTTCGCCTGTCACTGCACACGTATTGACGATGACGGCGTTATCAAGCCCCGCCTCACGCGCGTGACGCCGCATAACCTCTGATTCATAAACATTCAGCCGGCAGCCGAGCGTTATCACTTCGGGTTCGGACATAAGCTTCGTCGTCGTCCTTTTGAGAGGCGCTCGCGAAAGCGGAGCCGGGCATCGGATTAAACCGACACCTTTGCCAATTTGGAGAAATCGATCGCGCCCTCGTACTCGAACTCCACGGGGCCTGTCATGAGGATGTGGTTATTGGCCGCCCACTCGATCATGAGATCGCCGCCAGGCAGGGTTACTTTAACGCGGCGGCCGGTGAGCCGCTTCCGCGCAGCCGAAACCGCCACGGCGCACGCCGCCGAGCCGCATGCCAACGTTAAGCCCGCTCCGCGTTCCCACGTTCTGACGAGAATGGATTCCGAAGACGTCACCTGCGCCAGCGAGATATTCGCGCGCTCCGGAAAAATAGGATGGTTCTCGAGCAACGGCCCAAATCGCCCGAGATCGTAGAGATCTAGGTCCTCGACCCAGAAGATCGCATGCGGATTGCCGACATTGACGACGGACGGGGAATGCAAGACCGGATTGTCGATCGGCCCCACTTGCAGCTCGATGGCTCGCGTGTCGCGGAATTCTTCTGCCAGCGGAATGTCCTGCCACGAGAATTTGGGCTCACCCATATCGACGGTTATCGACGCCTGATTTTTGACGACCGTGTCGAGAACGCCTGCGCGCGTTTCGACCAGAAAGTGCTCGCCCGCGCCGCCTTGGGCAAGAAACCAGCCGACGCAGCGCATGCCATTGCCGCATGCACCGGCTTCCGATCCGTCGGCGTTGTAAATGCGCACAAACGATAGGGTGCCCGCCGTTTTGGGCGCGTGCAGAACCATCATCTGGTCGAACCGCGAAATGCGATCCGCGGCCACCGCCGCGACTTCTTCCGGCGTGAACGTCCGCGAGCTATTGCGCAAATCGACAACGACGATCTCGTTGCCGAGTCCGTTCATTTTGAGGAAAGGAAGTGTCGTTGCGGTATTCATGTGAGCCTATATGGCGAGAAGCGCAAAAAATGACAATCGGAACAGGGTCACGGAGCGAAGCGGTCGCGCTATGATCGACATCACGGCAATTACCTTGTCCTCCGGGCGGAACAATCGTCCTGGCTTGCCCGTTAGAGTGCCGCAAATGCTTGTTTTAGTTGAACGAACTGTGAGCGTCGCTCAAATCCCATGAGAACATAAATGGCGCAACCATCGTCGAACCCGCTCCTTTTCAGAATCGCCCTGGCCCGCGCTCGCCCTTGCTATTGCTACGGTTGTATTTGCCTCACCCCCGACGAGCGAGCCTACGAACGCCGCGTTTTCAGATTGGCGCGCGCTTGGGGCAGGCAAAGCAAGCGGACGCACGCGGCCCTGCAAAGTTAGCAATTAGGCCGACTGGACGGTGTGACAGGGGTGCAAGCCGGCTCGAGTTTCTGCGGTTCGCGCCTTGCGCAAATACCGAAATCCCGCACAAGTACTCCTTCAGTCATCGGGGACGGGGCATTGGGATTGAGGGTTTACGCGCGCATCGCGGCGACAGCCGGTCTTGCCGCCATCATGGCGGTCGGAGCGATGAACGGCGCGTCGGCCGAAAGCCTTCTCTACGCTCTCAAAATCGGCGTTCTCGCCCACGACGTGCCGGACCTCTGGAGCGGCTTCCAGGTTGAGCACAACGCCGTTGATATCAATATCGAAGCCCAGTTTGCAGCGGCCTGGGCGCTACCCTGGGGCGCCGTCCGGCCGGTCATCGGCGGCTCGATCAACACCCGCGGCGACACCAGCGACGGCTACATCGACGCCCGCTGGCAGGGCGACTGCCCGTCCGGGCTGTTCTTTGGGCTGGGCCTTGGCGCCGCCATCCACGACGGCGAAATCGGCGGACCGGGCTCCGATCCCGACAAGAAGTGGCTGGGTTCGCGCGTCCTGTTCCACATCCCGATGGAAGTTGGTTACCATCTGGACGAACATTCCGACGTCTCGGTTTATTTCGAGCACATGTCGAACGCCTACACCCAGAAATATAACGAAGGCATGGACCGCATCGGCCTCCGCTACGGCTACCGCTTTTAAATTAATTGAACAGATTTCAAATTTGCGGTTAGGCGACCGCGCATAGCATTTGACTCAAATGCTTGATTTTGAGTCATTTTTCGTCCATATGTTCGGCATGCGTTCTAATAGTAGCGAGGCCGCCAAGACCTGCCAGTCCCAACGACCTCGATTGCGTTTTCCGAAACCCTGAAGCGGGCGCGGAAACAAGCAAATCGTTCTGGTGAACGCAGGTGGTAGTCTCTCGTCTCCTTTGAGCTTGTCAAGAGCCCGTCTTCTTCTTAGGAGACGAAGAACTAATGTCTATTCACGCAATAACTTTCCGCATACACGAAGATTCCAGCTATCAGACGCGCTGGAACTCTGTGAACGAGGCAATCAAAAAGGAAACAAGTTCGACTTATTGGGCCGAACCGACCTCGTTCTTTTTGATTGAAAGTTCGAAAAACTCGCAACAGCTGGCGTCCGCCATCGACGCAAATTCGTCATTTGCGAATGACCGGGATCTTCTCCTGGTCACTAATCTCTCCGAAAAAGGATATACCGCTATCGGCAAGGTTAAGGACGGCGACTTGCATGTCCTGATGAAGAAGCGCTGAAGCTAGTGCTTGCCGCGCTTGCCGGATTTCAAATCTGGCAAGAGCGGCTTTTGCGACTCATTGACTTCCTCTCCTACTTCCCCCATACCCACGCCATTCCGACGGCCCTGACTTCAGAGCCGCCGCCCTGCACATGGCCTTTTTTCGCGAAAAGCGTCCGGGAGGCAGGGGGGTAAACATCCGGCGGCGCGTGGCGCTCCCGGGTGCGTTTGTGCTTTGCGCACGCTACGGCTTTGCGCATGGAACGGACGTTCCCACATCTAACGTCATCCCGGCGAAGGCCGGGATCCATCCAGGTGTCAGGCTTGGGCGGATCCCCGCCTCCGCGGGGATGACGACCGAAACGAGTTGGAAGCACGGGTTTCGAAGGCTGAATGTTTCAATCGCTGACAGAACGCCTCTCAGGCGTCCTTGATAAGCTGACACGACGCGGCGCGCTGACCGAAAGCGACGTCGTCGAGGCCATGCGCGAAGTTCGCCGCGCCCTTCTCGAAGCCGACGTCGCGCTCGATGTCGTCAAGGATTTCACCGAGAAGGTCAAAGCCAAGGCCGTCGGCGCCGAAGTCCTCCGCTCCGTCACGCCCGGTCAGATGGCCGTCAAGATCGTCAACGACGAGCTCGTGGCGATGCTCGGCTCGGATGCGCAGCCGATTGACCTCCATGCGGCCCCGCCCGTCGGCATCCTGATGGTCGGCTTGCAGGGCTCGGGCAAGACGACGACCACCGCGAAAATCGCCTACCGCCTGACGAACCGCGATCGCAAGAAAGTGCTGATGGCGTCGCTCGACACGCGGCGACCGGCAGCACAGGAACAGCTGCGCGTCCTCGGCGAGCAGACAGGCGTCGCGACGCTCCCGATCATCGCCGGCCAAAATCCGCTTCAGATCGCCCGCCGCGCGGAAGACGCAGCCAAGCTCGGCGGCTTCGATGTCATCATTTACGACACCGCCGGCCGCGTCACCGTCGACGAAGAGCTCATGGATGAGGTTCGCGACGTCAAAGCCGCGATCCATCCGCACGAAGTTCTTCTCGTCGCTGACTCGCTGACCGGCCAGGACGCCGTCAATACCGCCAAAGCCTTCGACGGCCATATCGGCGTGACAGGCATCGTCCTGACCCGTGCCGACGGCGATGGCCGCGGCGGCGCCGCGCTATCGATGCGCGCAGTAACCGGTAAGCCCATCAAGCTGATCGGCGTCGGCGAGAAGTGGGACGCGCTCGAAGATTTCCATCCGGGCCGCATCGCCTCGCGCATTCTCGGCATGGGCGACGTCGTCTCGCTCGTCGAAAAGGCGGCTCAAACGATCGACGTCGAAAAAGCGACGAAGATCGCCGAGAAGATGAAGAAGGGGTCGTTCGACCTCGAAGACCTTTCCGATCAATTGCAGCAGATGCAGAAGCTCGGCGGCATGGGCGGCGTGCTTGGCATGTTGCCGGGCGTCGCCAAGATCAAAGGCCAGATCAACGAAGCCGGTCTCGACAAGAGCCTCATTCATCAGCGGGCGATCATTTCGTCGATGACGCCGAAGGAACGGCGCAATCCGAAAATTCTCGACGCCAAGCGCAAGCGCCGCATCGCGGCGGGCTCGGGCACCAAAGTCGAAGAACTCAACAAGCTTCTCAAGATGCACCGCCAGATGGCGGACATGATGAAAACCATGGGCCGCAACGGCGGCATGCTGAACAAATTCCTCGGGCGCACCGGTGGTGGGCCTTCGGAAGCCGAGATGCAGGCGATGCAGGCCGATCTCGCAAAGCTCGACCCGAAGGCGCTCGAACAGCTTCCCCCCGAACTCAAGGAGCAGGTCGCCAAGGGCCTCGCTGGTGGCGGCGGGTCCATGCCGAGCCTTCCGCCCGGTCTCAGCCGTGGCCTTCCGGGCCTTGGTGGCGGACTACCGAAAGGCCTTCCAGGCCTCGGCGGCGGAATGCCGAAATTCCCCGGGCTTCCCGGAAAGAAAAGATGACGTCTCAAACAACCACTTCAAGAACACATTCGATTTGAACAGGAGAACAGTACTATGTCGGTGAAAATTCGCTTGTCGCGCGGTGGCGCCAAGAAGCGTCCCTACTACTACGTGGTCGTTGCCCACCACACGAGCCCGCGCGACGGCCGTTACATCGAGCAGATCGGCACCTTCGATCCGATGCTCAAGAAGGACGATCCGAACCGCATCAAGCTCGTTGAAGAGCGCGTAAAGCATTGGCTGAGCGTTGGCGCGCAGCCGACCGATCGCGTCCTCCGCCTGCTCGACGTTACCGGCCTTGCCAAGCGTACCGCCTCGGTCAATCCCGAGAAGGCAAAGCCGAAGAAGAAGGCTCAGGAGCGCGCCGCTGCAGCTGCAGAGAAAGCCGCGAAGGCTGCCGAAGCCGCACAGGGCGAGACCGCCTGAACCGCGAGCTGAGCCGCAAGGCATTTCGTGTTTCAAAAAACCTCTCGAGTGCAACTCGGGAGGTTTTTTCGTTGCAGCTCTCACTGGCACGAGTTTTGGAGCACCACCTCTGGGTGAGTGGGAGTGGACGCAATGATAGAGCGGAAGGCCACAGATGGCCTCTATGAGATCACGAGTGCGCGCGAGCGCAAACACGCACATGCATTTGAGCGATTCATTTTGATACGTCGCAAAGGCCGGCTGTTCGGCGCGGATCCTCAGGGCAGGGTCTACACAGGCGAGCTGGATTCACACCCGAAGCACGCAGCATCGAGGATTTTCCTGCGCGGCACTTACAAAATTCCGCTGCGCTATCGATCGGCGCGTCACCCAGCGCATCCCAAGCCAAGCTATGCTGTCCCGATAACCGGCGAGATCGATCCGTACGCATTATCTCAGAACGCGACAGTCCTCGTTGGCGGCAAACAGATCGATATCCAGATTACCTATCTCGGCCCCTTGCCGAGCCACTAGCGCACCCGCAGCAATAAATCCTCGAAAATAAAAACTGCGGCGTCGCGCGATTGAAAATATAACGCCACTTTCAACGCGAGACTTGGCTGGAACCTCCATTGCCGAACAACAAGAGCACGAACCGAATCCTCGTCGGCGAAATCTCCGGCGCTCACGGCATCCGCGGCGACGTCCTTGTCCGCGCGTATACCGAAGCCCCCGAAGCCATCGCGTCCTACGGACCGCTGACCGACGCGGCGGGACAGCGAAGTTTTACGCTCCGCGTCGTGCGCGTGACGAGCAAGGGCATCGTAGCCCGAATTGGTGGAATTGAGGATCGCAATGCGGCCGAGCCATTGCGAGGGACCAAGCTGTACATAAACCGCGATAGATTGCCGGAACCGGAAAGCGCGGAATACTATTACGCCGATCTCATCGGCCTTCGCGCAGTGGCAAGCGACGGCAGCTCACTCGGAAAGATCGTTTCCGTACAAAATTTCGGCGCGGGAGATTTACTCGAGCTGAAACCCAGCGACGGCACCGAGACGGAGTTCATTCCGTTCGAGGACAGATGGGTGCCGGCAGTCGATCTTGCAGCCGGCACCATAGTCATCAATCGCCCCGAATTGACGGGAGGCGACGATGAGGACGCTGAGGATCGATCCGAAGGCCCGGAAGAATCGGATGTATCGGGCAAAGACGAAGTCGATCGCTCCTAGACGGGGCAACCCCTCGCGAGCTTCGGCAAGTCGCCGGTAACCCCGGCAGCTTCGGCGATGATGTAATCCTTGAGCGTCGGAAGCTTGTCGAGCACGCCCAATGCTGCACCTCGGCCTGCTCTGAGCACCATATTGTCGACGGCAAAGGTGCGATTGAGACTATCGTAAAGTGTAGCGGACATCGTGGAATCGAAACGGCGCCAGCGCTGGTAGCGCTCGAGATGCGTGCCATTGCCGAAATCGATCCCGAGACGCCCGGCATCCGCCAAAACTTCAATCATCGCAGCCGCGTCTCTGAGAGCGAGATTGACGCCTTGTCCCGCGATTGGATGCACGCCATGCGCCGCATCCCCGACGAGCGCGAACCGGGGCGCGATGAGCCGCCGCGCAATGCGAACATCGAGCGGCCAGGACTGGCGAGGCCCGTCGAGCGTAATCGCGCCGAAACGGCCTCCGATGCGGCGATCGAGTTCCGCGAGAAAATCATCGTCACCGAGAGCCGTCACTCGCGCCGCTTCGTCTTTGTCCGCACTCCAGGTGATGCAGGCGCGATTGTTCGGTAGCGGCAGGATCGCGAACGGACCGCCCGGCAAGAAGTGCTGGATCGCGACGCCACCATGCGGCTCATCGAATTTCACGCGCGCCACGATGCCGGTTTGCGGATAGGCCCAGCCGATCGTCTTTATGCCGGCATCATCCCTAAGCTTTGAATTTCTTCCGTCGGCGGCGATGGTGAGCTGAGCGCTGATCACCCGCCCGTCGCGAAGCGAAAGTTCGCTCGAATATTCTCCGAGCAACATCCCATCGACGTCCGCCGGAGCCATCCAGCTGACGGATGGATCGTTGGCGACCGACTTGTAAAGCGCTGCCTGAAGCGACGTTGCCGGCACGATGTAGGCGGCAGGCGATCCGTCCTTCGTGTGCGCGTCGTAAGTGACGCGCGACGGCCTGAAGGCATCGTCGATATTTGAATCCGAAATCTCGATCGATGTGACGACCTGAGCATCACTGCTCACCGCGTCCCAGACGCCGAGACCTTCGAGGATTTTCTTTGTCCCGGCCCAGATCGCAAACGCCCGGCTGTCGGGACGGGCGGACGCCGTCGCGGGATCGGTGCGTTCGATGACGGCAATTTTAATATCCGGCCCGAGGGCCTGAGCGAGACCTCGCGCAACTGCCAAACCCGCGAAGCTGCCGCCCGCAATCGCCACATCGAATTTCAAAACACGCACCACGACTGCACCACCGGCTGCTATGTGCCGCGACAGCAACTTGCTTTTCGCGCACGCCGTGACAGCCTAGATATCTTCGCGCCCACCTTCAACGCGTCTGCCAGACCGTCAACGTTTTCATCTCACTACAACTTCCTTGCGAAAGTCCAACATGACAGCATCGCCTTCGTCGCATTCGGCCCTGGACAAGCTCCTTGAGACGCTGACCCTGGAACGGCTTGAAGACAACCTGTTCCGTGGCCCGAAGGCGACCGAAGGCTGGCAACGCGTTTACGGCGGCTTGGTTCTTGGCCAGGCCGTAGTTGCAGCAGCATCGACGGTCGACGAGAGCCGCCCGATCCACTCGTTGCATGGCTACTTCCTGCTCGCCGGCGATCCCGAACGCGAAATCGTCTACGACGTTGAACGTATCCGCGATGGCGGCAGTTTCACGACCCGCCGGGTCCGCGCCATCCAGCACGGACGCGCCATTTTCTCGATGAGCGCGTCGTTTCACAAGCCGGAGGCGGGTTTCGAGCATCAGTCGAAAATGCCCGACGTCCCCCCGCCCGAGGCCTTGCCGAGCAGCCAGGAACTCCTGCGCGCCGGCAATGGCGATCTGCCTGAAAGCATGCGTTCCTACCTCAGCCGCGACCGGCCGATCGACGTTCGCATTGTAGATGCCTCTCGCTATGCCAGCCGTGAGCCGAGGCCCGCGACGCAATCGATCTGGCTCAAAACCAACGGGCCGCTGAACGGCAATGGCTACATCCACCCGGCGGTTCTGGCCTACGCGTCGGACTTCACCCTGCTCGACACGGCTCTGGTCGCCCACGGCAAGCTGCTGTTCGACAGCGACATCCAATTGGCGAGCCTCGACCACGCGATGTGGTTTCACCGGCCGTTCCGCGCCGACGACTGGCTTCTCTACGTCCAGGACAGCCCCAGCGCCTCTGGCGCACGCGCCTATTGCCGGGGCGCGATATTCAATCGTCAGGGGCAACTGGTTGCGTCTGCAGTCCAGGAAGGACTGATGCGCCCCAGAGAAACCGCATTCCTGCCCAAATAGCGTTCAATCGGCCCAAAATGCACAATTTCTGTGCTTACTTTGTGTGCTGAACGCGCGCCGGATCTGCGGGCTGATAAATTTTTCGTTGTCTAATCAACATCTTGAGTGAGCGCTGCGGAACTGGCACGCGTCTTGACTCCCTACGTCGCGAAGTCTGCTTCCCGGCGTGGGGATGAGACTGTTTTGTCGATCACCCGGTCACGGCCGGTTCAAAGAGAAAAGGGGGCCCTATGAAGCTCATTACCGCGGTAATCAAGCCGTTCAAGCTCGAGGAGGTCCGCTCGGCGCTGACCGATCTCGGTCTGCAGGGCATGACCGTTACTGAAGTCAAAGGCTACGGCCGCCAGAAGGGCCACACGGAAATCTACCGCGGTGCCGAGTACGCGGTGAGCTTTCTTCCCAAGATCAAGATCGAAGTCGTCGTGCCGGGCGCACAGGTGGACAAAGCGCTCGCTGCGATCCAGCGCGCCGCAAAAACCGGTCAGATCGGCGACGGCAAAATCTTCGTTTCGCCGATCGAGCACACCGTCCGGATACGGACCGGTGAATCCGACGACGACGCGCTCTGAAGCCCAGGATTTCGCTTTTTAGACGTCAATCAGGGAGCACACACATGGAGTTTCGAACTATAGCGCGGTACGCAGGGGTCTTGGGGGCCCTCGGCGCCATTGCGCTTATTATCGACCCGGCGTTGGCCCAGGACGCAGCGACGACTGCTGCTCCTGCGGCTCCCGCCGCGGCCGCAGCGGCGCCACCGGTGCCGAATAAGGGCGACTCCGCCTTTATGTACGTCGCATCAGTCCTCGTTCTTCTGATGACGGTGCCGGGCCTTGCATTGTTTTACGGCGGATTGGTCCGCTCGAAGAACATGCTCTCGATGATGATGCAGGTGTTCGCAACGCTCTGCCTCGTCGCGATTCTTTGGGTGCTCTACGGGTACTCCATGGCCTTTACCAATGGCGGCAACCTCAACGACTTCGTTGGCGGTTTCTCCAAAGCCTTCTTGAAGGGCGTCGATTCGAACTCGCTCGCCGCCACCTTCTCGAACGGTGTCTACATTCCTGAATACACCTACATCATCTTCCAGATGACGTTCGCGTGTATCACGCCGTGCCTTATCCTGGGCGCCGTTGCCGAGCGTCTGAAATTTTCGGCGATGCTCGTGTTCATGGCGCTCTGGGTAACGTTCATCTATTTCCCGATCGCGCATATGGTCTGGTACTGGGGCGGTCCGGATGCGTTCGGTAATGCAGCCAAGGCCGTTGCGACCGCAACGGGCGACGCAAAGGTCCAGGCGCAAGCGGCTCTCGACGCCGTGCTGAAGGACGCAGGCATCGGCTTCCAGTGGGGCGCGCTCGACTTCGCTGGCGGCACCGTCGTTCACATCAACTCAGGCATCGCCGCACTCGTCGGCTGTCTGATCCTCGGCAAGCGCATCGGCTACGGTAAAGAACCCATGCCTCCGCACTCGCTGGTGATGACGATGATCGGCGCCGCTCTCCTGTGGGTCGGTTGGTTCGGCTTCAACGTTGGTTCGAACCTCGAGATCAACCAGTTTGCAGGCGTTCCGTTCATCAACACGTTCATCGCGACCTGCGCAGCAGGCCTCTCGTGGACGCTCATTGAGTGGATCGCGAAAGGCAAGCCGTCGGCACTCGGCATGGCGTCGGGCGTCGTCGCTGGTCTCGTGGCGATCACGCCGGCTTGCGGCTTCTCCGGCGTCATGGGCTCGATCATCCTCGGCCTCGTCGTCAGCCCGATCTGCTTCTTCTTCTGCTCGGCAGTTAAGGGAGCGCTCGGTTACGACGACAGCTTGGACGTCTTCGGCGTCCACTGCATCGGCGGCATCGTCGGCGCAATCGGCACGGGCCTTCTCGTCAATCCGGATTGGGGTGGAGCCGGCATCGCTGACTACATCTCGAAACCCGGCGAGATGACTTCTGGCACCTACGACATGGCCGCTCAGGTGATCACCCAAGCGAAGATGGTCGGCTTGACGCTCCTCTGGAGCGGCATCGGCTCCGCCATCCTCTTCAAGCTGGTTGATATCGTTATCGGTCTTCGCCCGTCGGAAGAGAAAGAGCGCGAAGGTCTCGATCTCGTCGATCATGGCGAGAGCGCCTACCACTACTGATTCACGCATTTCCCGTGGCTCTGAAAAGGGCCGCGGGATCTCTCCTCCCGAGCACGCGTCTCCACCTAGACGTGCTCAACCTTGGGCCCGGCGCTTCGAGCATCGGGCCCTTTTTTATGTCTTCAAATTGAAACGATGACTTCGGATCCGCGCGGCAGCATCGAAATCAGCCGCCTCAGATCCTTCGGCCGCAGCGCGATGCAACCCTCCGTCGGCTTGAAACCATCCCGCGCGATGTGCATGAAAATGGCGCTGCCGCGATTGCGCACGCGCGGTGCATCGTTATAGCCGAGCACCACCACGACATCGTAGAGCCGGTCGGAGCGCCACAGACGCTCGGCACTTGCGGGATAGGGCAGCTTGACCGGACGATTGTAGTTGCGGTCGAAGGGGCTGTCGCACCACCCGTCATTCGGATGAATTGCATAAACATCGAGCGCCGTGCGCGGTCGCCGCACGTCCGGCCGATAGAGCGCATAGCGCACCGCAAACCGCCCCGTCGGCGTTGCGCCATCCCCTTCCCGCTTCAAAACCTTGATGCCGCCGAACCCCAATGCGCAGGGCGCGCTGAACTGGCCGAACTGCAAGCGGCCTTGCCGCGAGGCCCGAGACAACGCCCTGACGAAGAGCCTTGCCGCCGGTTTGGGGCCGCTCTGAGAGACGCTTCGGGCGCGCCGTCGACGGGTCTTCGAAGCCGCCATTCAAGGAACCAGCCATTCCCCTTGCCTGTTTGCTTCGAGACCCTATGTTGCCCCCGCGCGCGATGCTAGTGTTCCACGCTAAAAGCAAGCCAAGAAACTGGAGCCCCGTCCATGAGCACGGCCCGAAAGGTCCTCCTCGTCGACGACGATGAAGATCTGCGTACGTCGTTGAAAGATCAACTCGTCCTACACGATGAATTCGAGGTGTCGGAAGCCGCGACCGCGAGCAAAGGAATAGAAGCCGCAAAGACAGGCCGTTTCGATCTCGTTGTTTTCGATGTCGGACTGCCGGACATGGACGGCCGCGAGGCCGTGAAGCTGCTTCGCAAATCGGGGTTCAAAACGCCGATCGTGATGTTGACCGGCAATACGTCTGACGCCGATCAGATCTTGGGGCTCGATGCCGGGGCGAATGATTACGTTCTGAAGCCCTTCAAGTTCGCTGTCCTGCTTGCGCGCATTCGCGCTCAGCTCCGCCAGCATGAGCAGAGCGAGGATGCTGTCTTCGCGATCGGCAGCTACACGTTCAAGCCCGCATCGAAACTTCTGATCGATCAGACCGGCAGCAAGATCCGCCTCACGGAGAAAGAGACATCGATCCTGAAGTATCTATATCGCTCCGGCGACAAGGTCGTCTCGCGGGACGTCCTGCTGCACGAAGTGTGGGGCTACAACGCCGGCGTCACCACGCACACTCTCGAAACGCACATCTATCGGTTGCGTCAGAAAATCGAGAAAGATCCTTCCAACGCCGAGCTGCTGATTACCGAGAGTGGTGGCTACAAGCTCGCTCCTTAGGCGAGTTGCATTAGCCTTTCGGGAAGCACATCGACCGCGTATCCGTTGCTAATCGGATGCATCCACAGGCCCCTTCGCCGTTTCGACCGGCGATTGTTTCAGGGACCGACGAGTCGTGTTTTAAATTTCCCTCGCATGCGGCCAAGCCACGTCGCTGGCGCGTTCAATCTGTCCTGTCGGCATGGAGTTCAAGAACGATGGCTATCGACGCCCTCGTCAAACCGCTTTTGGCGTTACCGCTCTTCCAAGGTCTAACGCCGTTGCAATTGACCGAGATCGTTCGGCGCGCGGAACGCATCATCTATCGGCCTGGCGATGCCATCATCACCGAGGATGAACCGAGCGACGCGGCAATCGTCATCGTCTCGGGCACCAGCGTGCGCATCAACGATCATCGCGACGTTCCGCAAAACTCGCGCGGCGAAACGCTCCCCGAAGGCGTGATGATCGCGGAACTGGCGATGTTCATCGAACTCGTGCACACGACGACGGTAATCGCGCAGGGCCAAGTGAAAGCATTGCGCCTCACGCGGCAGAAAATGCACGAACTGATGGAGGAGGACACCGAGCTCGCGCGGCATTTCTCCTCGTGCATCACCACGCGACTGAAGCTATTGGCGAATGACATGAAAGCTGTTGATACGATCATGGAGCGTGCAACAATCGCCCCACAGCTACCTCAGGTTCGTCCTAATCTCCCCGTCGAAGCGCACCCAGGCTGACGCCTGACAGCACCTCACGCTAATCGCAGCGTTTGAGCGCGGACGATCTTGTCCAAATCTTGGCAAGAAAAAGGGCCGGAAACTGGGGGCTGAAAAAGAGTGCGCCCAGTCCCGGGGGGAGGAACTGGGCGCTATGCGCTTGTCGCGCTCGGCACCGGGAGGGAAGCCGGTACCAGAGGCAGCGTCTTCGGCTAGACGGGGGGCACTACCGAATACAGGGTGACGCCACCTGCATGACTGGACTTAAGCGCAAGCAGAAAGAATTCAATAGTGCCTGCGCGGGCACATCACGAAAATGTGATCACGAAGTTGAGTTTATCCACAGGTTGGGTATTGCGTCGCGTCAAAAGCGCAACAACCTGATTTGCCTCGGAAAACTCAGAAAGGGGTCGACTTTTTGGGCCCAAGCGGTTGAATTTTAAATAAATTCCCATCGAGTTCATCGCTTTTGACCAGCTGCGATAACTCGATTCGGGTGGCTTGGCCTTGCGGATCGGTTGTCACCCATTCCTTCAATTCCAACGCCGGCTTGGTCGCGAGAAACAGTTTTATCTTGCCCGGAGAATTGGGGTCTTTGTCCTCAAGCGAGAGGACAATGAGGTCGTCGGCCTGCTGCACTTCGATGATGCGCGCATCGCGAATGAGATCGACGTCTTTACGCAGCAACAACCGGAAAGGCGTTTGATCGAGAGACACCCGATCTTCGTTGTTCAAATCGAGATCTTGAATGGCAAGGTTCTCGCCGTCCGAAACGATGACTTGTTTCGACGGAAGAGCGTAATCGAAACGGAAGCGCCCCGGTCGCTTGACGAAGAACTTCCCCTTCATCCGCTTGTTCTCGGCGTCCGTCTGAACGAACTGGCCCTTCAAACTCTGGATCGACTGGAAATATCCGCTGACCTGCTCGACGAGCTTCGTCTGATTCGCATCGAGCGTGATGCCGTCGGGGCTATTCGCCGGCGAAACCGCTCCCGTCCAACCCTTGACGGCCGTCGTGGCCGGATCCGCGGGCTTGGTTGCGTTGGCCGGCGGATTGACGATCGTATTCGTCGGTCCGTCCGGATCCTGCGCCGTGGCTGCTCCGATCGAGGCGAGGGCAAAGCCCACCGACAAGGCGCCTACGCGCAGAATTTCGCTCATGAATCGTCCCATCGTGGCCCCCCAAAGCCCCGAAGCCCCATAGCGGGGCTCTGTACGCAGATTACGGTTTCGGCAAAGATTGCGTCCAGAACTAGGCGGAAACGCTAATGCATTCGTTGCCTACGGCGAATGACGTGTCACAGGCAAGCCGCGAGAGGATTGACGCGGCGATTATCCTCAGTTGCGGCGCCGCGTGTTGTCGATGTCACGCCGCAGCGTCGGTACCGCCGCCGCGCGGAACGAGAATTTCGCGCTTCCCTACGGAATTCGCCGCAGAAATAAGCCCTTCGCGTTCCATGCGCTCGATCAAATCCGCCGCCCGGTTGTAACCGATCGAAAGCCGGCGTTGCACATAGCTCGTCGACGCCTTGCCGTCCCGAAGCACGATGGCGACGGCGCGATCGTAGAGGTCGTCGTCACTCGCTTCCCGAACCCCGCCCGCAACGTCCGACGGCGGCGGCGCATCCGTGATGCCCTCGACGTATTTCGGTGATCCCTCTTGTCTCAGCGCTTCCGCAAACGCCACGACTTCTTCGTCGGTGACGAATGCGCCGTGCACGCGCACGAGCTGCCCTGCCCCGGTCGAGTAGAGCATGTCGCCCTGGCCGAGCAGCTGCTCTGCGCCCTGCTCGTTGAGAATGGTGCGGCTGTCGATCTTCGAAGTGACCTTGAACGAAATGCGCGTCGGGAAGTTCGCTTTGATCGTGCCCGTGATGATGTCGACCGAGGGCCGCTGCGTTGCCATGATGAGATGGATGCCGGCGGCGCGTGCCATCTGTGCAAGACGTTGCACCGAGGCTTCGACTTCGCGACCCGCAACGATCATCAGGTCCGCGAACTCATCGACGATGATGACGATGCGCGGCAGCGGCTCGAGATCCATTTTCTGCGTCTCGAACCGCGCCTGGCCTGACTTGTCGAATCCCGTTTGAACCGTGCGCGACAGCATCTCGCCGCGCTTCTTCGCGTTGCGCACGCGATTGTTGAAGACATCGATATTGCGGACCGAAAGCCCGGCCATGCGCTTGTAGCGCTCTTCCATTTCGCGCACCGCCCAATTGAGCGCGGCGACGGCCTTGTGCGGATCGGTGATGACCGGCGTCAAAAGGTGCGGAATGCCGTTGTAAACCGAAAGCTCGAGCATCTTCGGATCGATCATCAGCATGCGGCAATCGTCGGGCGAATGACGATAGAGAAGCGATAGTACCATCGAATTGATGCCGACCGACTTGCCGGACCCCGTCGTGCCCGCGACCAACAGGTGGGGCATGCGCGCGAGGTCGGCGACGACCGGATCCCCGCTGATCGATTTACCGAGCCCGAGCGGCAAGCCCGCGCTTTCCGCCTTGAACGCGTCGGCTTCGAGAATCTCGCGCAAAAGCACGGTTTCGCGGCGCGTGTTCGGCAATTCGAGACCAATGGCATTGCGGCCGGGCACGACGGCGGCGCGAACGCTCGCGACACTCATCGAGCGCGCGATATCTTCCGCAAGACCGATGACGCGCGATGACTTCGTACCGCGCGACGGCTCGAGCTCGTAAAGCGTCACGACCGGACCGGGACGGATATCCTTGATTTCGCCTTTGATGCCGAAATCCGCGAGCACGTCTTCGAGCAGACGCGCGTTTCCGCGCATGACGGTCTGCGACAGCTCCGGACGCGGCTTCTGAGCGCCGGGCCGCTTCAGCATATTAAGAGACGGACGTTTCCATTGAGGTTGCACGCGTGCCCGCGCCATACCCGCAAGAAGCCCATTGCTCTGGGTTGCAGCTGGCTTCACCGGGGGCGTGGGCTTTTGCGGCTGAGGCGCCGCCGTCGCTGCCGGAATAGGCGGCGGCATGACCGGAGGCGCCCGGTCGGACGACCGATCCGGAGACCTGTCGTAATCCCGGCCTGCGGAAGCGGGCGCAAAGCGCGCTGCGATCTCGCGGCTGGAATTGTCGATGCTGTCGTCGAAATCGAACTCGCGGTTGAGGATGTCGTCCGTGGAATGATCGCGCGGAACGTCCGCCTCACTGGCTCCCGAATTGATGCCAGCCCGGTCAAAGTCTTGCCCGGCACCATGCATCTCGTCGCGAGGTGAAACGTTGAGCGACACATCGGAATGGGCGTCGGCATCGGTATCCCGCCGCGGACCCGCCGTGCGTTCCGGATTGAGATCGAGCGTCCGCGTCGGCGCATCGGCATACGCATCGAGCGAAGAATAGGTGTCAGCCGGTCCCGCGGGCTCCGAGGATCGCCCGAACCAGCCCTTTCGAACGCGGGCAGCACCGGCCATGACAGTCGGAGCGATCGCCGCCGCCTCTTCCCAGCGCCGCTTACTTGTCGCGTAACGGAGACCGGAACTCAAAGAGCGCAGCAACGACTTGAAGACAACCTCGGGCTCGAACCCGATCGCTTTGCCGGATGTCTGGATCGCCGCGGCCATGAGCACGCAGCCTGCCGCGAGCGGAGCCCGCTCCTCGTTCAGCATCGAAAAGATTTTGAGTGCCAAATGATAGACGCCGTCGCCCAGAAGCCCGCCGTAGCCATGACGGAGCGGCCACCCGCTCATCATCGGCAGAGCAGAGATCGCCCCTGCAAGCGCCAAAATCGAAAGCGGATAAAAGCCGAGCTTCACGCGGCCTTGATCGACGCGCTCGGATCGGAGCATCTCAATTCCCCAAACGACGGGAGCAACGAGCGCGATGACCGCTCCGAAACCCAACATCTGGAAGAGAAGATCAGAGATGATTGCGCCGACCGGCCCCGCGAAGTTGCGAGCGGCAACGGTCGTCGTGTGGGTCAGGCTCGGATCGAGCACGGACCACGACACAAGACTGACCCAGATGAGCGCCGTCGAGCCGAGCAAAATTGCCCCGCCAAAGCGGCCTATCCAGCCTAACAGCCGGTCCTCCAGAGACTGCGGAAGCAGACGCTGAGGATCCAATCCACGCGTATCAAGCGACATGACGGCGAACGTACTCTTTAACGCAGCACGGAAATCGTGCGTTCGAGCGCTTCCCGGATCGTCGTGGAGTCTTGGACCATGGCGACGCGAACATAGTCCGCGCCGGGGTTGGTGCCGTCCCTTCCCGTCTGAGCCAGAAAGCTGCCGGGAATAACCTTGACGCCTGCACGTTGCCATAAGGTTACCGCCGCCTGAGCGCCGCCACCGAATTGGCTCAAATCAAGCCAGAGACAGAAGCCGCCCGCGGGGCGCCTATAGCCGTAACGGTCACCTAACACGTTGTCTGCAATAAGAAATTTGTCTCTGTAAGCCGCTCGAGAGGCCTCAACATGAGCCTCGTCGCGCCAAATGGCGGCGGAGGCATGTTGTACCGGCAGCGGCACGGTCGGAGCGCACATATTCCGAACCTCGCCGTAGGCCTCGAGGAAAGTCTCATCTCCAGCACAAAAGCCGGATCGAAGCCCCGGCAGGTTCGAACGCTTGGACAGCGAATTGAAAACCACGAGATTGCGAAAGCGCTCAGGCGTCTGGATCGCGACTTCGAGACCGCCCGTCGGCGGGGCCTCAGTATAGATCTCCGAATAGCATTCATCGAGAAACAGCATGAAGTCGTGCGCGCGTGCGAGTTCGAGCGCCTTCAGGATGTAGCTGCGATCTGCAACCGCGCCCTGCGGATTGGCAGGCGAGTTGATGAAAAGCGCTGCCGTTCGGGCGAGCAGGCTCTTGTCGCGCGCAATCTCATCGAGATCCGGAAGGAAGCCCGTCGCCTTCGTCGCGTTGAGATACACGGGCTCCGCGCCGACCGCCAAAGCGCCCGCGACGTAGGCCGAATAATAGGGATTGCACATCAGGATCGCGGGACATCCCTTGATCTCCTTGCGCCCGACGGCCGGAAGACACGCGAAGAACAGCCCTTCCCGCGAGCCGCTGAGCATCAGCACTTCCCGCTCAGGATCGACCGACGATGGCAATGCGTAGCGCTTCTGAAGCCACTCGGAAATCGCGAGCCGTGCATCCGCGGCGCCGCGGATCGGCGGATATTTCCCGTAAAGCGCCGTCGCCTCGTCGAGCTTCGCGGCGATGAAATCCGGCATCGCCTCGCGCGGTTCGCCGATCGTCAGCTCGATGGGCTTCGCATGGCCGGACGGAATTCCGGCCAGAAGCTTCCGAAGCTGCGTGAAGGGCGACGAAATCGCGCCGGATGTGAGAGAGGAAAGCGGATGGCTCATCAGCGGACAGTACAAGCTGCGTCTAAGCCGCTATCGCACGCTCGCGCGCCAGATGGAAGCGCGAAGCGGGAAGCGCGGCAACGCTCACGACCTGACATTCGCGAGGCTGCGCGATGCGGGCGCACCGAATATCCGGCGAAATTCGTGCGCAAAGTGCGGCTGATCGTAAAAACCTGCTGCATGTGCGGCGGTCGTGAAGTTGCTGCCTGCGACGACTTCCGAAACGGCGGCCCGCATCCTCGCCCAAGCGGCGTAGCGGCGATAGGAAACGCCGGTCTCCTGTTTGAAGAGATGCTGAAACCGCGACATTGAAAGGCCGGAGCTTCGAGCGGCATCGGCGACGCTGGGCGGACGTGTGCCCTCGGCGTCCATTTCGCTTTTGTGGCTCTCCTGCACCGCCATCGCTTCGACGGCCCGCGCCACGCGAACGTCGATTGTGCGGCAAGCTCCGCCCTTCGAAAATTCGATAAGGTCAGCCACGGCTTCATGCACCCATCGAGGACTTCCCGCATCCTCGTAGATCAACCGGAGCAGGCTGAGATCCGACTGCTGTCCGATCAGCGCGCCATGTTCTTCGCGCGTTTGCTGGATGAGTGCAGCAAGCCCCTCGGCAGTGGTTTCAGTGGGCTCGACATAAAGAACAGCCAACGGATGGCCGCCCGCATCGAACTCATACGCGTCTCCGGCGCGGATGATCGCGGCCCGGCAGGAAAACCAGCCGCCGTCGCCGAGCTTCAACCGAAAGTTATCGTAGAGTCCCGCGAGAAGCACTGAAGCGCTGTGACTATGCAATGCATTTCGCCGCAAACAACCGGCGAAAAGCATCCGCCCATCCCCGACATGCCACAACGGCTTGAGGCCCTGGTCCACGCCCGTAGCAGGTTCGTACAAGCGCTCGTCCTCTCTCCCGGTCTAGCTTGGCCCGACTGGCTTTAACACCTCCGTAGGACGCCGAAATGTCGAAGACAACCGCAAATGAAATCTCGGGCAAAGAGCCCGCCGCGCTGAACTTCGACCGCCGCAAGCTTCTGACAGCAGGCCTCGGTCTCGCCGCGATGCCCGCCCTTAGCCTGTCGACGGCATCACGCGCCGAAGCCTCGGCCGCATTGCTCGGCGGTTGGCAGCCGAAATTCTACCGGTTCAAACTCGGCGATTTCGAAATCACGACGATTTCGGACTCGGAAACCTTCATCGACGGACCCTTCCCGCTCATTGGCGCAAACGCCAACGAGGCCGACGTTCGAAAGTTGATGCGCGACAATCTCCTGCCCGAACAAAAATATCAGCCCGGCTTTTCTCCGACGCTCGTCAACACGGGGAAGGAAATCATCCTGATCGATACGGGAAACGGCTCCAACGGCTTTGTCCCGCGCCCGAATGGTGGCTGGCTTGCAGCCCAACTCGCACCGGCCGGATTCAAGCGCGAAGATATCGACATTGTTCTGCTGAGCCACGGCCACCCCGATCACATCGGCGGCGTCATTGAGAACGGCGAGCCGCTTTTCCCGAACGCGCGGTATGTCATTGGCGGCATCGAGCACGAATTCTGGGCCCCGGAAGGCAAATTCTCGGGCGACATGGAAAAGTTCGCCAGCGTCTATCGAGCCAACACGAAACCGATCGTCGGCAAGTACACATTCATAAAACCCGGCGACGACATCGTGACCGGCATTCGCGCCGTCGAAGCCTATGGCCACACCCCCGGACACCTCGCCTACATGATCGAGAGCGGCGGCAAATCGATTTTATTCTGGGGCGACTGCGCCCACCATCAGGTGGCATCGCTCGCGCATCCCGAATGGCACTGCGTTTTCGACGCCGACAAGGAGCAGGGTGTCGCGACGCGGCGGCGCATCTTCGATATGGCCACAACGGATCGGCTTCCGGTCATCGGCTATCACATGCCGTTCCCGTCGATAGGGTATGTGGAGACGATCGCGCCGGGCAGCTACCGTTGGCTCGCCCACACCTATCAGCTCAACCTCTGACGCGACCGAGCGGATAGATCATTCCGGCAGATGCGTCACGGCCTCTATGTTGTGCCCGTCGGGATCGATGACGAAGCCGCCGTAATAGTTGGCATGATAATGCGGCCGAAGCCCTGGCGGTCCGTTGTCCTTGCCGCCGGCGGCAATAGCCGCGTCGTAGAAGGCTTGCACTTCCGCCCGGTTTTGCGCGGAAAAAGCGACGTGCAACCGGCCCTTCAGCGCCGTTCCGGTACCGATCCAAAATTGCGGACGCTCGCGCCCGAAGCCGGCGTAGCCGTCGTCATCCTCTTCCGAGAATTTCATTTCCTTGAGGAGAACGATGCCCAGCGGCGCCAACGCCTTGGTGTAGAAATCCAGCGACCGCTTGTAGTCGGTAATCGGGAAACCGATGTGATCAAGAATGTCTAACACGGCTGCTCCTATCGACTTGCTGTCTGATCGAGCGGCGCGAATTTCTAGACGCGCCGTTCCACCATCAGCTTTTTCAGTTCAGCAATGGCTTTGGCAGGCGACAAACCTTTCGGGCACGCCTTCGCGCAGTTCATGATCGTGTGGCAGCGGTAAAGGCGGAACGGATCTTCGAGATTGTCGAGCCGTTCACCCGTCGCCTCGTCGCGGCTGTCGATGACCCAGCGATAAGCCTGCAACAGAATAGCGGGTCCGAGATACCGGTCGGAATTCCACCAATAGCTCGGGCACGATGCCGAGCAGCACGCGCAAAGAATGCATTCGTAAAGACCGTCGAGCTTCTCGCGATCATCACGCGACTGCCGCCACTCTTTCGGCGGCGTCGGACTGTCCGTCTTGAGCCACGGCTCGATCGAGGCGTGCTGCGCGTAGAAGTTCGTCAGATCAGGGATCAGATCCTTCACCACCTTCATATGCGGCAAAGGATAGATCTTCACGGCGCCCTTGACCTCGTCGATGCCCTTGAGGCAGGCGAGCGTATTTGTGCCGTCGATATTCATGGAGCACGAGCCGCAGATACCTTCGCGGCAGGAGCGGCGGAAGGTCAGCGTCGGGTCAATCTCGTTCTTGATCTTGATGAGCGCGTCGAGCACCATCGGCCCGCACTGCTTCCGATCGATATGATACGTGTCGATCCGCGGATTGCGGCTATCGTCCGGGTTCCAGCGATAGATGCGGAACTCCTTCCAGTCGCCGTCATGATCCGGCTTATTCCAGGTCTTGCCCTCGGAAATCTTCGAATTTTTTGGAAGCGTGAGCTCAACCATGAGACTTCGGGGTCCCGTCTGCGGAAAATATCGAACTGTCTAATGACAGAAGCTTGAACAAGCCACCAGTGTCAACATGCGGGACCGCCGCGCGCGGTTCTTTCGCTTACCCGGCTTTCTGGTGCTTCTTGAGCTCCCGGACGAGTTCGATCAGCTGATCGGCGATCTCGGCCCCCGTATCGACGGCAACACGCAGCGGCGCCCGCGATTGGATGATTTCGTTGAGCCGCTCCTGTTGCTCGCCGAAGCCGAAAAAGATCTCTTCAGGTGCGTCGATATCGCCGTCCTCGATGGCGGTCATCACGTCGAACGCGTTCTGGGCGGCCAGAACGAGCATCGACGCGATGTCGTTCATCAGTTGCAGATAAAGGCGTTGTGCGTCGGCCCGGATGCGCTGCCCATGCACGCCGAATTTGAGGGGAGCGGACGCCTGCCCGCCTTCGCCGGCAAATACGCGGGGGTGACGCTGAAAGCGGCGGAAAATCTCGGCCAGGCCGATAGAGCAGGTTTCGAGGTCACGCAGCGCCGCGCCGGTTTTGCGCTTCGTCCGCGTGCGCGTCGCGAGCTTCCCCTCGCCCGACCAATTGATGGCCGCGATCGACGCGACGGCCCCGAGCGCCGCCAATGCGGGCAGCACCGCCGCGAAGGGATCGGGCGACATCCGCGTGTCGGTTTCGTCGGCGTCTTCCCTCGGAACTTTGCTCAAGCCTGATGCGCCTCCCCATTAGCGGCCGCACCATAGGCGACTTCCTGTGACGGCGCTATTTGTACTCGCCCGGAGCGCTTCCGGAAAAGTGGGCACCGGTTTTCCGATAAGAAGCGCGACCAAATAAAAAGGCCAGAACCGCTTAATAAACCCGCGCCTTCGGCTCGATGTACTTGACCTCGTTGGTCATCGTCTTGGTGTGTACCGGCCTGTCGTCAATCTTGACGGTCTTCGTCGCATAATCGGCCCAGGTGAGCGTGTGCTTCATCCAGTTGACGTCATCGCGCTTCGGATAGTCCTCGCGCGCATGTGCGCCCCGGCTCTCCTTGCGGTTCTCCGCCCCGACGACCGTCACCGCAGCCTGCGAGATCAGATTGTCGAACTCGAGCGTTTCGACGAGGTCCGAATTCCAGACGAGCGAACGATCCGTGACTGAAATGTCGGCAGCGTCGCGCCACACCGCATTGATCTTTTCGACGCCCTCTTTAAGCACCGGTCCATCGCGGAACACCGCGCAGTTCGCTTGCATCGTCTTCTGCATGCGAAGCCTGAGCGCCGCCGTCGGCATTGAGCCCTTGGCATAACGGAAGCGGTCGAGCCGCGCGAGCGCCGGCTCGTTGGCATCTTTCGCCATATCCGGTTGCGACGCGCCCGATTCGATCGTCTCCGCGCAGCGAAGCCCAGCCGCGCGACCGAAGACGACGAGATCAATCAGCGAGTTCGAACCCAGGCGGTTGGCGCCATGCACCGATACGCACGCCGCTTCGCCGATCGCCATCAGACCCGGCACCACGTGATCGGGATCGCCGTCCTTCTTGGTCAGGACCTCACCGTGATAATTCGTTGGTATGCCGCCCATGTTGTAATGAACCGTCGGCAGCACGGGGATCGGCTGACGACGAAGATCGACGCCAGCAAAGACCTTCGCGTTCTCGGTAATGCCCGGCAAACGTTCCGCGAGAATTTTCGGATCGAGATGATCGAGATGCAGATAGATGTGATCTGCTTCGGGACCCACGCCGCGGCCCTCACGAATTTCGATCGTCATCGAGCGCGAGACGACATCGCGCGACGCGAGATCCTTCGCGTGCGGTGCGTAGCGCTCCATGAAGCGCTCGCCCTTCGAGTTGGTGAGATATCCGCCTTCGCCGCGCGCACCTTCCGTAATCAGCACGCCCGCGCCGTAAATTCCGGTCGGATGGAATTGCACGAATTCCATGTCCTGAAGCGGCAGGCCGGCGCGCAGAACCATCGCGTTGCCGTCGCCCGTGCAGGTATGCGCCGATGTACACGAAAAATACGTGCGCCCATATCCACCCGTGGCGAGAATGGTTTTCTTCGCGCGGAAGCGATGCACGGTGCCGTCATCGAGATTGAGCGCCATGATGCCCCGGCAAACGCCGTCGCGATCCATGATCAGATCGAGCGCGAAATACTCGATGAAGAACTCGGCCGACTGCCGCAGCGATTGGCCGTAAAGCGTATGCAGCATCGCGTGACCGGTACGATCGGCGGCGGCGCACGTGCGCTGCGCGGGCGGACCCTCGCCGTAATCGGTCGTCATGCCGCCGAAAGGCCGCTGATAGATCTTGCCGTCTTCGGTGCGCGAGAACGGAACGCCGTAATGCTCGAGCTCGTAAACGGCGGCGGGAGCGTTCCGGCAAAGATATTCGATCGCGTCCTGGTCGCCGAGCCAATCGGAGCCCTTGACGGTGTCGTACATGTGCCAGCGCCAGTCGTCGCGACCCATGTTGCCGAGCGCCGCGGCAACGCCGCCCTGCGCTGCGACCGTGTGCGAACGTGTCGGAAATACCTTGGTCACGCACGCTGTCTTGAGGCCGGCCTCGGCACAGCCGAGCGTGGCGCGAAGTCCCGCACCGCCGGCGCCGACAACGACGACATCATAGACGTGATCCTGCACGGGATAGGCCTTGCCGACCTGGGAAGGCGCGGCAATCGCACCGTTGGCTTTGCCATTCGCTGCCGACATCCGTCTTAGGCTCCAAAGCTCAGTTTCAAAATGGCGAACACACTCACGAGCGCGATGAAAATCGCAAAGAACGTGTTCAGCATGAGGGCTGCAAGCTTCAGCCCCTCCTCATGCACATAGTCTTCAATGATCGTTTGCATGCCGAGGCGCATGTGAACGGTGCCGGACAGGATGAGCCCAAGCAACGCCAGCGCGATCAGTGGATTTCCGAGCTTCTGGCGCGCGGTCACATAATCGGCGCCGAGCAACGACACGATCAGCCAAACCAAGAAGACGCCGAGGAACAGGTTGGCGACGCCCGTCACCCGCTGCTTCCAAAAGTGATCCGCGCCTTCTTTCGCCGACCCGAGGTAGCGAACTTTCTTCAAGGGTGTGCGCATCGATTTCATCAGATGCCCCCGAGAGCGGCGAATGCCCAGATGATGGCCGTCAGCGTGAAAGATGCTGCGAGCGAGCCCCACGACAGAATGTCGATCGTCTTGAGATCGTAGCCGTGGCCGGTGTCCCAAAGGAAGTGACGCAGTCCCCCCAGCATGTGGTTCATCAGTACCCACGTATATCCGAGAAGAATGATCTTACCCGGCCAAGTGGCGAACCAGCTCAAGACATAGTTGTAATAGTCGGGACCGGACGCTGCCGCGATCAGCCACCAGGCGAGCAGCAGCGACCCGGCGTAAAGCGCCGCGCCGGTGATGCGATGCAGGATCGACATCACCATGTTGATGAGCGGCGAATAGATTTGAAGGTGTGGCGAGAGCGGCCGCTCGGGTCGCACGCCGCGGCCTGATGTAGCCTCCATCGGACGTCCTTCTGATGCGCGTGAAGCAAACGTGTAGCGGCTCGAAGCGAGCGCGGCAATTCGCCAAATGCCACAGAGAGTGGGACTAAGCCAGCGAATTGACGATCGCCCCGGCGAAGTCATCACCGCGGTCCCGCAGGTGCCGGGTGCCTCGCTTAAAAGCCTTGCAGCAGCATCGCCGCGATCGGCACCCTCTGCCGCAAACTCCAGATGGGCGAAGTACGAATGACGAGATTTTCGCCGGGTAACGGCCGGGCTTCGAGACCGGCCATCCCAGCGCCGACAATGGCAAATTTCTTTGGCACTGAAGTCTCGCTTCGAAGCGCGCCGGGCAGACGAGTGATGAAGGTGCAAATCCCGACGCACAGGTCGCGAAGAATGGGCGGCGACGGCGTTATCTACTGCGCTTTGAGAACGCCGCAGGCAATTCGGGGCTCTGCCCCGCCTTCCGGATCGGTCTGATAGTCGTCCGCTTTTTCGAACAATACGAGCGACGACCCGTCGGCATCGAAAAGCGTGTCTTCGGTATCTTTGGTGAGATGCAGGTAGGGGCTCAGGATCTCGGCCAAAGCTATGCCGTCAGGCCCGGCGACGACGTTCGGCAAATCCCCCGCCATCGGACCTTCCTCGTTGAGGAAGCCGTGCTTCGCCCCGAGCGGATTATAAATGGCGCCTGCCGACGAAAAATCGCCTTCGCACTTGCCGCCTTCGTGGAGGTGCAGTCCGTGCGCGCCGGGCGTCAATCCTTTGAGATCGATCTTCAGGAGAACGCCCGCAGCAATTTCGGTCAGCGTGATGGTGCCGGCGCTGCTGCCGTTTGCAAACTTGATCTCGGCGACCGCAGTCTCTCCTATGGCTTCCGCCTTCGGGATTGCAGCAAGGAGAAGGATCGCCGCCGCTGTGGCTGCCGTCGTTCCGATCTTCATGCGACTGCTCCCCTTGCATCACGCGCCGCGGACGGCCTCACGCTAGCCCAGTGCCGAGTACCGCTTACACCCGCCGAGGCAGCACAAGCCACGTATCGAGATCGAGGACAACCCCCTCTGCATACTCGCCCGTCGGTGTTTTGAGCGGCAGCGACGCACAATCCTGGTTTTTGACGCCGACGAGCCGGACGCGCAGCGCACCAATATCCTTGCGGTCTGGAATCTCTGCTTTTTCAAGCACCTCTGACCAGGCGTAGATCGTATCGCCTGCGAATGTTGGCGCCACATGGCGTCCGCCATTGATCGCGGCGAGATGGAAGGCGTTGCCAAGCCCGTTGTAGGACAGCGCCCGAACGAGCGAGATCACGACACCGCCGTAGACGATGCGCTTGCCGAAGCGTCCCTTGGATTCCGTATGCTGATTGAAGTGCACCTTGGCGGTGTTCTGATAAAGCCGCGTCGCCGTCTGGTGCTCGGCTTCTTCGAGCGTCATACCGTCGATGTGGTCGATCTTCTCGCCCGCCTCGTAATCTTCCCAGCGATGCGGCGAGCCCGACAGGGCGAAATCGTATTTGCTGACATCGAGCGGCGGCACGGCGCGGCCCAGGTCCTGCGGATCCACGCGCTCGGGGAGCTTCGGTACGACCGCTTCGGGCGCCGGCGAGCCCTTGCTGCGCTTCCGCACCATCACCCAACGGCAATATTCGAGGACGATTTCATCGTGCTGATTGCGCCCCGTCGAACGCACGTAGACGGTACCCGTCTCGCCATTAGAATTTTCCTTGAGACCGATCACCTCCGACGTCGAGGACAGCGTATCTCCCGGATAGACCGCCTTCAGAAACCGGCAATCGGCATAACCGAGGTTGGCGATGGCGTTGAGAGATATATCGGGCGTCGTCTTCCCGAAGACGACATGAAACGTCAGCATGTCGTCGAGCGGCGCCCTGGGATACCCGAGCGCCTTCGCGAAGGTATCGGCCGATTGGACGGCGAACCGCGAACCGTAAAGGGCGGTATAAAGCGCGACGTCGCCGTCGGTGACGGTTCTAGGCGTCGCGTGATGAATGACTTGGCCGTATTTGAAATCTTCGAAGAAATTGCCTGCGTTAGTCTTTGTTCCGGCCATCGTCCCTGCCTTGTATTTCGGAAAGCCCCAGAAACTGGGCTTCGGCTATTTACGTCTTTTTCGGCCAGCCTTTTTCGGGGGGTCCACCCGCAACCGCAACTTTTTTCGCGCTTCGAGGACGCGCTCTAGGGCCGCAGAAGACCCGAGAGACGGGAGAAGCGGCCGCCGCTGATCAGAACCAGGGCTCTTCCACCTTGGAGCGAGCGCTGATCGCCTCGGCAATCGCCGCGACCCGCTTCGCCATGACGAGATGCAGCCGTTCGACCATGCGCCCCTCGACTGTGATGACGCCCTTGCGCGCATTCTCGGGCTCTTCGAAGGCCCTGATGATCTTGCGCGCCCACGCAATTTCCTCCTCGGTCGGCGAAAAAACCTCGTTGCACGGCACCACCTGCGAGGGATGGATTAACGTTTTCCCGTCCATCCCGAGCGTCCGGCCATGCTCGCACTCCGCCCGGAAACCCAAATCATCCTTGAAATCGTTGTACACGCCATCGATCACGTCGAGCCCGTACGCGCGCGCCGCGACGAGCGTCATCGCGAGCCAGGGAACCACCGCGAAACGGTTGCTGCTGGCCAGCGCCCTGCTTTCCTTCAAGAGGTCGTTCGTGCCGAGAACCAAACAGACGAGCCGGTTGTCGGGATCAGGGCCGCACGCCGCGATTTCCTTGGCGTTGATGATGCCCATAGGCGTTTCGATCATCGCCCAGAGCCTGATGCGCGGATCGGCCTCCGCCGCCTTGACGACCTTCGCAGTGCCCAAGATATCGCCCGCGTTCGAAACCTTCGGGATGAGGATCGCGTCTGGAACCACCGCGATCGCCGCGTGAAGGTCCACCATCCCCCACGGCGTTTCGATCGGATTGACGCGCAGGATCACCTCTCGGGACCCGAAGCCGCCCTCATGAATGGCCGCGATCGCCTGATTGCGCGCCCGTTCCTTGTTCCCTGGAGCGACCGAGTCTTCGAGATCTATGATGATCGCATCCGCCGGCAGCGTTCTCGCTTTCTCGAGCGCCCGCTCGTTGTCGCCCGGAAGATAGAGAACACTGCGTCTCGGTCTCATGACCATTGCATCGACTCCGAGATGAATTGCCCGATTGTGCAACGCAACCATCCCGATTTGCAACCTTGAGCATGACCATGGTTTCACAGCGTTTCACATGAATCATAGTGCTCTCGCTGGGTACGCCCCCGGCGTGCTGGTATAGGACACTGACCCCTCCAACGACCTTGTCGGCCAAATGTCCAGAATCCTGATGATTTCCTCGTACGTCGCCCGCGATCCCGTAGGGCTGACCGCCACGATGCCGCCCCTGCAGCGAGCCGGCATCGAGGTCGTAGCATTGCCGACGGTCGTCCTCTCCAACCACCCGATACGGCCCCACATCGCTGGCATGACGGTAGATCCGGCCCTTTTCGAAAATATGATCGGGGCGCTCGAGAAAAACGGCTGGCTCGGAAATTTCGATGCCGTGTTCTCGGGTTATCTCCCGTCCGCCGGGCACGTCGAAATCGTCGCCGCTGCCGTCAAGCGCATGCGCGCATTCAATCCAGCGCTGACTTACATCTGCGACCCGATCTTCGGCGACGATCCGAAAGGCCATTACATCGACGAACAGGCCGCAGGCGCAACCCGTGACCTCTTGCTTCCCCTCGCCGACGTCCTGACGCCGAACCGGTTCGAGCTTTCCTGGCTCTCCGGCGTCGACGTCAGGTCGCGAGCGGATGCCCTCGAAGCGATTTGCCGGCTTAGAGCGTTTTCAAGCGAAGTGGATACCGGTCCGCGTGAAGAAAACGCGACAGACAAAAAACCTAGACGCCCCATCGTCGCGGGCACGTCGATACCGGATGGGCCGTCGCAACTGGCAACCGTGCTCGTCGCCGGTGGCGAGGCATTCATCGGCAGCGTCGAGAAATGGAACGACGTCCCCCATGGCACCGGCGATATTTTCGCAGGCTGCTTGACGGCCAAGCTGATGCTTGGGCAATCGCCCAAACAAGCGCTTGGATACGCCATCGCGGGCGTGCGAAGAACACTCGAAGTCTCCCGCGCCAGCGATCATCTGCTGCCCCATCTCGTGGACTGGGAAAACGGCTTCGCGCCGGACGAAATCCATGCATTCCCGCTGCGCAAATCCGCACGCAACCAGCCGTAACCCTTGCTGATCGCCGCTTCGGCTTGCATACCTGTTGCGAACGCATGCGTTGTCGGAGCAATGCCGAAATGAAACCGGAAACGAGCGCCCAAGGCATCAGTCGCGAAGCCCTCGCAGGACTGATTCTGCTGAGCGCCGCCGTATTGGCGCTGATTGTTGCCAATTCCCCGCTCAAAGGCATCTACGACCAAACGCTTGCGACACACATTCAACTGGGGATTGCGCCGTTCGCTTTGACCAAGGAAGTGATCCATTGGATCAACGACGGACTGATGTCCGTCTTCTTCTTTGTCGTCGGGCTGGAGATCAAACGCGAAGCGATACGCGGCGCCCTCTCCAACCGCCGGGCAGCCCTCCTGCCGGTCGTCGGCGCGTTGGGCGGCATGATCGTTCCCGCCCTGATCTATGCCGTCATCAACTGGGATAACGCCGTCGCGCTTCGCGGCTGGGCAATTCCTGCGGCGACCGACATCGCGTTCGCGGTCGGCGTAATGGCGGCACTCGGCAGCCGCGTTCCACCGGGGTTGAAGGTATTCTTGCTCGCTCTCGCCATCATCGACGATCTCGGCGCAATCCTGATCATCGCCTTCTTCTACACGGCTGATCTCTCGATGCAGGCCCTGGCGCTCGCGGCCGCCGGCGTTGCCGGACTAGTCCTTCTCAATCGCTCGGGCGTGATGCGCACTTGGCCCTATTTGCTCGTCGGCGCCTTCGTCTGGCTCTGCGTGTTGAAGTCCGGCGTCCACGCGACACTGGCCGGCGTCGCAACCGCGCTCGCAATTCCTCTGACGGGAAACAAAAAGGGTACCGAGGGACCGCTCGAGGCATTGGAGCACGCGCTGAGCCCCTGGGTCAGCTTCCTCATCGTGCCGATTTTCGCTTTTGCCAACGCCGGATTATGCCTCTACGGCATGTCGGCCAATGACATGCTGTCGCAAATCCCCATTGGCATCGCGTTGGGACTTTTCCTCGGCAAGCCACTCGGAATATACGGCGCCGTCAGAACTGCACTTGCCGCCGGTTTAGGAGAAATGCCCCGCGGAGCCACCCAGATGCAGCTTTTGGGCACAGCTATTTTGGGCGGCATCGGTTTTACCATGAGCCTATTCATCGGCATGCTGGCATTTCCCGAACCTGATGCGAGCGCGGAAGTCCGTCTGGGCGTTCTCGCAGGTTCTCTATTGTCCGCGGTCGTCGGTTACATTGTACTTATTAGAAGCGGGTCGGAACGAGACGTCAGGAGCAATAAGAATAAATGAGCAGTTTCCCCGAATCCCTCACAGACCGCTATCGGCGCTTCAGGCACCGCCACTTCGTTCTCAACGCCGACCATTATGAAGAGCTAGCCACCTACGGGCAGAACCCGGAGACGATGGTTATTTCCTGCTCGGATAGTCGCGTCGATCCGGAAACGATTTTCAGCGCAATGCCCGGCGAACTCTTCATCGTCCGCAACGTGGCGAACCTCGTGCCGCCTTACGAAACGGGCGGCAAATATCACGGCGTCAGTACAGCCGTCGAATTCGCGGTCATGAACTTGCGCATTAAAAATCTCATCATCATGGGCCACTCTGGATGCGGTGGCGTCAAGGCTGCCCTTGATCAGAGCGCCGCGATCCAGACGGAAGCGCAATTCATCTCGCGCTGGATGTCGATGTTAGACGATGCGCGCCTTTCGGTGCTCTCCGCGCATCAAAACAGTCCCCAGGCCATCAAGCAGGAAGCTCTCGAAAAGGAAGGCATCAAGCAGGCGATCAAAAACCTGCGGACCTTCCCGTTCGTTCGCGATCAGGAAGAACGCGGCCGCCTGGCGCTACATGGAGCGCACTTCGACATCCGAACGGGAACGCTGACAGTGCTGAACCACTCGCGCGGAATGTTCTATCCGCTCTAAGGCGAACGCCGTTCAAGACGCCGGCGCAGCTTTTGCCTTCTCGATGGCTGGCAAAAGCTTCGTCTTCAACGAGTCGGCCGAGATCGGCCCGACGTGCTTGTAGACGACTTCGCCCCGGCCATTGACGACGAAGGTCTCGGGCGTGCCGTAGACGCCCCAGTCGATGGCCGCGCGCCCGCTTTTGTCCGTTCCGACAGCTGAGTAAGGATTGCCGAAACGGCCGACGAAACGGCGCGCCGCGTCTGCCTGGTCCTTGTAGTTGACGCCGTAGATATCGACGCCCGCTTCTTCTTTCAGCTGTTCCAGAAATGGATGCTCTTCAACGCAGGGCTGGCACCAGGACGCCCAATAATTGACGACCGAGGCTTTGCCCTTCGCAAGATCGGCAGAGCTGAAACCCGGCACCGGGCTGCCGTTGACCTCAAGCCCTTCGAGCGGCGGAAAGTCCGTCTGAGGCACCATCTTTCCGACGAGCGTAGACGGTAACCGCGATGGATCGCCGGACCGCAACGCCATCGCGAAAAACCCCGCGACGACTGCAAAAATCACGACCGGTAAAACGCGCACTAAGTTCGACTTGCCGCCAGTCACTTTATCGTACTCCCGGCGCCGCCGAACGGCGCTTCACACCCTGCCGCTCGAGAGCTTCGAGATCGGCTGCCTGCTTCCGGCCATCCGCGATCAGCCAAAGAATGAGCCCGGTGATGGTCACCGTCACGGCGGCGTAAGAAATCCAGATGAAGGCGG
This sequence comes from Hyphomicrobium sp., assembly GCF_019753045.1. Classification (GTDB taxonomy): domain Bacteria; phylum Pseudomonadota; class Alphaproteobacteria; order Rhizobiales; family Hyphomicrobiaceae; genus Hyphomicrobium_B. The sequence continues at coordinate 78,193 of NZ_JAIELN010000010.1, read as the reverse complement.
CGTGCGGTCCAAGATCCATGATCGATTACTCCGCCGCGCCGTGATTTGCAGCCTGGGCCGCGAGCCGGTCGCGCCCGGCGACGGCCTGCGTTCTGAGAGCTTTCACCCGCCGGCGCAGAATTTCATTTCGCATGGCTTTGAGATGCATGGCGAAGAACAAGAGCGTGAAGGCAACCGCCATGACGAGAAGCGGCAACCGCATGCTTGGATCGACCGTCGATGTGAAATCGGTCGACGGCTGATGCAGCGTATTCCACCAGTCGACAGAGAATTTGATGATCGGGAGGATCGTCACGCCGACGAGCGCCAGGATCGCCGTAAGCTTCGCGGCGGCGCTCTCGTCCTCGAGCGCCGACCGGAGCGCCATCAATCCGAGATAGAGAAAAAACAGGATCAGGACCGACGTCAGTCGGGCATCCCAGACCCAATAGGTGCCCCACATCGGTTTACCCCAGAGCGAGCCCGTCAGCAGCGCCAGGAACGTGAAGGCGGCACCGAGCGGTGCGGCGGCCTTCGCCGAGACATCCGCCAACGGATGGCGGAAAACCAGAAGCCCGAAGCTCGACAGCGCGATGAGCCCATAGACCATCATCGACAGCCACGCGCACGGCACGTGGATGTACATGATCCGCACCGTCTCGCCCTGCTGATAGTCGGCCGGTGACGCGAAGAACGCGAGATAAAGCCCAGAGACCAACAGAATGCCGGCCGCCCCCGAAATCCACGGCAGCAGCCGTGCGGAAAGCTCCATGAAGCGGGCCGGGTTGGCGAGGCGTTGCGTCAGTGTCTGCATGTGCCGGATCTAAGACTTTCGACGGAAAGGCGCAATGAAGGCCGAGATTACAATTATTGCAGCTGGACCTTGAGTGCGGCTGCTGCGGCGAGGGGACCCAGCACGATTGCAACAAGAGAAATCGCCGCCAGGATGAGAAACGACGCCGCCAGCCCCGTGGGCCCGGCCCCGGCGCTCACAGCCGAAATCCCGAAAATCAGGGTAGGAACGTAAAGCGGCAGCACGATGAGCGCCAGCAGCAGGCCGCCGCGACGTGTCTTCATCGTCAACGCCGCGCCGATAGCGCCGAGAAAACTAACCGCCGGAGTGCCGGCGAGCGTGGTCGCCACCAGGATCGGATACGCCGCAAGATCGAGGTTCAGCAGAATACCGAGCACTGGCGCCATGATCGCGAGCGGAATGCCCGTCGTAATCCAGTGCGCCAGCGACTTGGCGGCGGTAACCAATTCCAGCGGCAATGGGCCCGTCGCGAGCACATCGAGCGTCCCATCCTCGTGGTCGGCCTCGAAAATCCGGTTAAGCGACAGAAGTGCCGCCAGCAGCAGCGCGATCCACAGCACCCCCGCCGCGATGCGCGACAGCAAATTGAGATCCGGTCCAAGGCCGAGTGGCATGAGCGATACGACGACCAGAAAGAAGCCGAGCGCCGTCCCGATCGCGCCGCCTTCGCGGACCGCAAGTCTCACATCCCGGGAAAGGAGAGCCCAAAAGCTCTTCAAGCCGCCATCCTCTGCGCTGCGAGATCCAGCGTCCGCGCGCGCTCGAGCCCGAGCGGCAGATGCGTGGCGATGACGGCAAGGCCGCCGGAACTCGTATGATCGTTGACCGCAGCCACCAGCCGCTCCGATGACGCCGTGTCAAGCGATGCGGTTGGTTCATCAAGCAGCCAGACCGGACGGCGTGCGACAAGCAGCCGGGCAAGTCCGAGCCGCCGCTTCTGACCGGCCGACAGGTAAGCCGCGGGAAAATCGCTCAAGTCTTCAAGCCCGAAATGGCGGAGTGATGCCGCGATCCGCGATGGAGAATCCTCACCGGAGTCGAGGTACGTATTCCAAAAGCCAGCATTCTCCGCGACCGACAAGCTCGACTTGACCGCGTTGGTATGCCCGACGACGTGCGACTGCTCCCCGAGCGTCAATTCATCGTCGCCGCCATCGAGCCGGATGACACCGCGGAACGGCCGGATGAAACCCGCCAGCGTACGCAGCAAAGTCGTTTTCCCGATGCCGTTCGCACCTGTCAAAACCAGCGCCTCTCCGGCTTTGACGGCAAATGACAGCCCGTCGATGATACGGCGCGAACCCCGATCTATGACCAAGTCTTCGGCAATCAGCTGCACAGCGATGAGATTCCGTGACGTGAGAATGAGCAAGACGGCGGCATTTGCGCGCTATTTTGCCCATCTCGCGATTGGTGTTTTCTTTTTATAACGATTATATAGAAGGCACGTTGTATCCTTCGCTAGCGCAAAAGCGAGGGGGTCGCGCGGACCGACGAGCTCGTGCCGCGGGACAACCTCGATCCGCCGGCACTCCGGCGGCGCAGCCCTTCGTCTTAATCTTTCGGAGGCCTGATCTTGAGCGCCCATACACCCGTTTCCGACGACAGCTTCAAATGCCGCAAGACCCTCACCGTCGAGGGCAAGGAATACGTTTACTATTCGCTGCCCGATGCGGAAGCGAATGGCCTGACCGGCATCTCCCGCCTTCCCTACTCGATGAAGGTGCTTCTCGAGAACCTTTTGCGCCACGAAGACGGCCGCTCGGTCCAAAAGGCCGACATCGTCGCCATGGCCGCTTGGCTCGACAATAAGGGCAAGACCGAGCAGGAAATCGGCTTTCGCCCGGCACGCGTCCTGATGCAGGATTTCACCGGCGTCCCCGCCGTCGTCGATCTCGCCGCCATGCGTGACGGCATGACGAAGCTCGGTGGCGACCCGACGAAGATCAACCCGCTCGTGCCCGTCGATCTCGTCATCGACCATTCCGTCATCGTCGATGAGTTCGGCACGCCGAAAGCCTTGGCTGATAACGTCGCGCTCGAATATGCACGCAACGGCGAGCGCTATAACTTCCTGAAATGGGGCCAGGGCGCCTTCCAGAATTTCCGCGTCGTGCCGCCCGGCACCGGCATCTGCCACCAGGTCAATCTCGAATATCTTTCGCAGACGGTGTGGACCAACGAAATGGCGGACGGCAAAACCGTCGCCTATCCCGATACGCTTGTCGGCACCGATAGCCACACGACGATGGTCAACGGTCTCGCGGTGCTCGGTTGGGGCGTCGGCGGCATCGAAGCCGAAGCCGCAATGCTCGGCCAACCGCAATCGATGCTCATTCCGGAAGTCATCGGCTTCCGCTTGACGGGCAAGCTCCCCGAGGGCGTGACCGCGACCGACCTCGTGCTGACCGTTACGCAGATGTTGCGTAAGAAGGGCGTGGTCAACAAGTTCGTCGAATTCTTCGGACCCGGCCTCGACTCGATGTCGCTCGCCGATCGCGCCACGATCGCCAACATGGCGCCCGAATACGGCGCAACGTGCGGCTTCTTCCCCGTCGACAAGGAAACCGTCAATTATCTGACGATGTCGGGACGCGACAGTCATCGCATCGCGCTCGTCGAGGCCTACTGCAAGGTCCAGGGCCTCTATCGCGATACGGGATCCGCCGATCCGGTCTTCACCGATACCCTGTCCCTCGAGCTGGGTGACGTCGTGCCGTCGATGGCCGGACCGAAGCGTCCCGAAGGCCGCATCGCACTGACCGACATCAAGAGCGGCTTCGCGGCGGCCCTTGCCGACGAATACAAAAAGCCGGGCGAGCTTGCTAAACGCGCGCCGGTCGCAGGCGAAAAGTTCGACATCGGCCACGGCGACGTCGTCATCGCGGCGATCACGAGTTGCACGAACACATCCAATCCGAGCGTTCTGATTGCTGCAGGCCTCCTCGCCCGCAACGCGGCGAAGCGCGGCCTGAAGAGCAAACCTTGGGTCAAGACCTCGCTGGCGCCCGGATCGCAGGTCGTTGCCGCCTATCTCGCGAAGTCCGGCCTCCAGCCGTACCTCGATCAGATCGGATTCAACCTCGTCGGCTTCGGCTGCACCACCTGCATCGGAAACTCCGGCCCGCTCGCGCCGGAAATTTCAAAGGCGATCAACAGCAACGGCATCGTCGCCGCCGCCGTGCTCTCCGGCAACCGCAACTTCGAAGGACGCGTCAGCCCGGACGTGCAGGCGAATTATCTCGCATCGCCCCCGCTAGTCGTCGCCTACGCGCTCGCCGGTTCCGTGCAGAAAGACTTGACCAAGGAACCGTTGGGCGAAGGCAGCGACGGCAAGCCGGTCTTCCTCAAGGACATCTGGCCGACGTCGCAGGAAATCCAGCAGTTCATCATCGAAAACGTCACGCGCGAACTCTTCAAGTCTCGCTACGCCGACGTCTTCAAGGGCGACGGCAACTGGCAAGGCATCGCGACGAGCGGCGGCCTGACCTACGGCTGGAACGGTTCCTCGACGTACGTTCAGAACCCACCCTATTTCCAGTCGATCTCTCGCGACGCGAAGCCGATCAACGATATCGTCAATGCGCGCATTCTCGGCCTCTTCGGCGATAAGATCACGACCGACCACATCTCGCCTGCGGGATCGATCAAAACCGCGAGCCCCGCAGGAAAGTACCTCCTCGACCATGACGTTGCGCCGGCTGACTTCAACCAGTACGGCACGCGGCGCGGCAATCACGAGGTGATGATGCGCGGCACGTTCGCCAACATCCGCATCAAAAACCATATGGTGAAGGATGCGAACGGCAACGTGAAGGAAGGCGGCCTGACGATCCATTATCCGTCGGGCAAGGAAATGGCGATCTACGACGCCGCGATGCAATACGAAGCGGAGGGCGTGCCGCTCGTGGTGTTCGCCGGCATCGAGTACGGCAACGGCTCATCCCGCGACTGGGCGGCGAAAGGCACGAACCTTCTCGGTGTCCGCGCCGTCATCGCCCAATCGTTCGAGCGCATTCATCGCTCGAACCTCGTCGGCATGGGCATTGCTCCGTTTGTCTTTACCGAAGGCGCTTCCTGGCAGTCCCTCGGCCTCAAGGGCGACGAGCGCGTCACCATCCCGGGTCTTGCCACCATCAAGCCCCGTGAAGTCGTGACGCTCACCGTCACGCGCACCGACGGCACGTCGATCCCCGTTCCCGTCCTCTGCCGGATCGATACCCTCGACGAGCTCGAGTACTTCCGGAACGGCGGCATCCTGCACTACGTGCTGAGAAACCTGGCGGCCTAGAGCACGCCAGCGTCCCGGCCGAGGCCAAAGCCAAGGCCGGGACGAATTAAGAATTTTTCCCGGTAACGATCCTTCTCGCCGGAACGAACGTCTTGATGCTCACCCGTTCGTGACAAGGCTTTCGAGCCTTTCACTTTTTCATTCGCGGGCTACGAGCTAAAAGAATTGTCGTGGCACCTGCCACTTGAGGCTCGAAGGCTTACCCCCCGATGCGTTTCCGCGTCCTCACCCCGTTGGTTCTGACGGCCCTCGCCGCAGCGTGGGCTTTGACTTCGCCGTTGCGGGCACAGGAAGTTTCCCTCGATGTCCAGACCGCGAAACCCATCAAAGGCGTCATAGAACTCTTCACGAGCCAGGGATGCTCGTCCTGTCCCCCGGCCGACGCGCTCCTCAAAACGCTGTCGGACGATCCCTCCATCATCGCGCTCTCGCTGCCGGTCGATTACTGGAATTATCTCGGCTGGAAGGACACGTTCGGTTCACCGCGCAACAGCGAGCGTCAACGAAATTACGCCCGCAACCGCGGCGACGGCGAGATCTTCACGCCGCAAGCCATCGTCAATGGCGTGGCGCACGTCAACGGCGGGTCCAAAGCGGCAATCCAGCAGGCGATCGACGACACTATGAAAATGGGTGGACCGATGCAGGTGCCCGTCCGGTTTTGGCAGGAACGCAATACTCTGAACTTCGCGTTGGGCGGCGAGACGCCGGGACACAGCCCGCGCGAAGCGACGATCTGGCTTGGCGTCGTCCAAATGACGGGAGCCGTGCAGATCAAGGAGGGCGAGAACGCCGGCAAGACGCTCACCTACACCAACATCGTTCGCGAGTTGACGCCCATCGGCATCTGGAAGGGGATGCCGATGAAAGTGCAGCTCCCCCGAGCCGCCATGATGCAGGCCGACGTGCAAAAGCTCGTCGTTCTCGTGCAGGAAGGGCGAAGCGGCCCGATCATCGGAGCGACGATGGCGGGGCTTTGGTAATTCCAGAGCTGCCCCACCCCGTTGCTAAGCGGCGAGCCCGCGCTTCTTCAACAGGCCATCGATCTTCGGCGGCCGTCCGCGAAACGCCACGTAAGCCGCGTGCGGATCGCGCCGGTTCCCAGCCGAGTAGATGAACTCATGAAGCTTCTTCGCCGTGGCCGGATGAAAGACGTTTCCGGTTTCCTCGAACGCGGCAAAGGCGTCGGCGTCCATCACTTCCGACCACAGATAGCTGTAATATCCGGCCGCATAACCCGACATGATGTGCATGAAATGCGGAAGGCGGTGCCGCATCACGATCTCTTTCGGCATATCGATCTGTGAAAGCGTCACCCGCTCGAAGCCTTCGACATCGGCGATGGATGCGGTGTCCGCCGAATAGAGCGCCATGTCGACGAGCGCCGACGACGTATATTCGACCGTCGCAAAGCCTTGATTGAAATTACGCGCCGCTGCGAGCCGTTGCCGCAAGACCTTCGGCATCGGTTTTCCCGTCTTGTAGTGCAGCGCATGCTTTTCGAGAACTTCCGCCGTCGAAAGCCAATGCTCGTAAAGCTGCGACGGCAGCTCGACGAAATCCCGCGACACCGACGTTCCGGAAATCGAGGGATAGGTCACGTTGGAAAGCAATCCGTGCAGCCCATGCCCGAATTCGTGAAACAGCGTGCGCGCGTCGTCGAACGACAGCAGCGCCGGCTCGCCCTCGCCGCCCTTCGCGAAGTTCAGCACGTTGACGATGATCGGGCTCTGGCCTTTCCCGAGCTTGTGCTGCGAGCGGAATGCCGACATCCAGGCGCCGGAGCGCTTCGTCGGACGTGCGAAATAGTCGCCCATGAAAATGCCGACGTGCGCGCCCTTTTTGTCGAGCACCTCCCACACCCTGACTTCCGGGTGATAGCGCTGCAGATCCTTGCGCTCCTGGAACTTCAGACCGAACAAGCGCGACGCCGTGTCGAACGCCGCGCGGATCATCTGATCAAGTTCGAGATAGGGCTGTAATTTCGATTCATCGAAATCGTATTTCGCCTTGCGCACGCGCTCGGAATAATACCGCCAGTCCCACGGCATGATCTCTGAATTATCGCCGCTGCTGATGGCTTCGGCTGTAAGCGCATCGCGCTCCTCGCCCGCGCGAACGACAGCTTTCTCCCATACTGCGCGAAGAAGCTCGTCGACCCTGCCGGGCGTTTTCGCCATGGTGTCTTGCAAGCTGAATTCGGCAAACGAAGGAAAGCCCATCAGCCGCGCATATTCTCCGCGCAGCGCCACCGCTTCCGCAACAATCTGACGATTATCGGTCTCGCCGGCGTGCGCACCTCGGCGCGTCCACGCGTTGAAAGCCTGCTCACGCAAATCGCGCCGGCTTGAATACGTGAGAAATCCTTCGACGCTTGAGCGCGCGAGCGTAATCATCGCCTTGCCCTGAAAGCCCGCGTCAGTAGCAGCGCGTTCGGCACTTTCTTTCAGAGTATCTGGCAAACCCGCGAGGTCGTTCTCTCCGTCGAGAACGAGCCGCCACGACTGCTCATCCTTGAGCACGTTCTGCATGAATTGCGTAACGAGCGTCGCGAGCCGCGCATTGATTTCTTTGACGCGGGATTTGTCCGCCGCCGAAAGCCGCGCGCCCGAACGGACGAATTCGAGATGATGGCGTTCGAGAACGCGCATATCTTCCTCGCCGAGCTTCAACGCGTCACGCCGCTCATAAAGATCGTCGATGCGTTTGAAGAGGCGCTTGTCGAGAAGGATCTGCGTTTCATGGGCCGCAAATCGCGGCGCCATTTCGCGCGCAATTTCCTGAAACTCAGGCGTCGAATCGGAACCCTCGAGATTCCAGAAAACCGACGCGACCCGTGACAGCTGCCAGCCGCTCTTCTCGAAAGCCACGATGGTATTGGCGAAAGTCGGCTTAGCCGGGTTTTTCGCGATCTTCTCTATCTCGGCCTTGTGCTCGCGGAAGGCGGCATCGAGGGCCGGTTTGAAATGGCGCGCTTCGATTTTAGCGAACGGCGGCATCGCAAACGGGCCGTTCCACTTCGCCAAAAGTGGATTGATACTGGGCTTGGAACGCGGCTTCGGAGCCGCCTTGCGCTTTGCTATCATCCTGAGATCAATCTCTATTCTTCCCCGCTATGTAACTTTATATACGCACAAAACCGCCGGACGACTAATGAAACAGTGGCAATGAATGGGAATGAATAAAGCCGGAGGATCGACCTTTTGGGCCGATTCTCCGGAAGTCAGGACGTTCAGGGGAAGAAGTTCGTCTTGGACGGGGGGCCAAAACGCAGGAGGGGAAGCGTTGCCTGTGAACCCAACCTCGAAACTGTGGCCCCGGGGGGCTGGGGGGCTATGAGTCCAGAGCCGGTCCTTTGAAGCTTGATCCAAAGGCAACGGTTATCTTTATTGCGTTTTATTACGGCTGTTTGTGGCCTCCGCGGAGTCGCGAATTTGTCCGCCTGAGGGTCTTTCCGTGCACCAACCATGCAATTCTCGATCATAAGATTATCAACCTTGCTCTCTTGCATTCCTCGAGCGTTGGCGCGATCTTTAAGAGGCTAACGATGGACAAGACCGTTTGAGCGAGACAACCGAACCGATAGCTTTTCGCCCGCGGCCTGCGGGCAAGCTTGGGGCCCCCGATACCGCCTCGGAACCCGGTCGCCGTACCACTTTTGATCGGTACGAGCTGACCGCCATTCTGGATCTTTACGGCCGAAAGGTAGCATCCGGAGCTTGGCGCGATTACGCCATCGACCTCCTCCGCGATAAGGCAGTGTTCTCCGTCTACCGCAAAGCCAGCGAATATCCGCTCTACCGCATCGAGAAAGACTTGCGCCTAGCGCGCAAGCAGGGGGCGTATAGCGTCATCGCCGCTGGCGGACTGATCATGAAGCGCGGTCAGGACCTGAAACGCGTACTGAGCGTCCTGGAAGACCGCCCGGGCATTGTCGGCGCGTGAGTTCCGCTGATCATTGGCACTTCCGGCCGGCTCCCGGTACAGGTGTCGGAAGTGCCAATCAACAAAAGCACCCAATGAAAAAAGGCCCCGGAAACCGGGGCCTTTCTCAATTCAATCGACGTTTCGACCGTTATTCGCGGCTTGCCAAGCCCAACAGGTTCAGGATGTGGATGAACAGCGTCACGAACGAGCCGTAGAGCATGAAGGCGCCGAAGATCGACGAACGCTTCAGCTGGGCTTCGTTACCGTAAGCCGCCTGCTCGATGTACATCGACTTGATCGCCTGCGTTTCGAAAGCCGTAATGACCGAGAAGAGCAACACGACAACAGCCGAGATACCCATGCTCACCATCTTGCTGGTGCCGGCATCGTTGATGAAGAAATAGCTGCCCACCATGACGATGATCAGGCCGATCGACGCCATCGACAGGAAGCCGCTCCAGCCGGTCATGTCCTTCTTCGTCGTGTAGCCGATGAGACTCGTCACGGCGAACATGGCAGCAGCGATGAAGAACGCCTGACCGACAATGCCAGCCAAGCCCATGCCGACGTACAGCGACACCATCGGAGCGATCAAAGCGCCCCAGAGAGCGCAGTAGAGCCAGTAGGCGCCGTGCGCGAGAACGTCACTGCCGCCGAAGAAAAGACGCGGCGCGAAAAAGCCGAGGCCGAGAACGGCCGCAAACACGACCCACTTCATCGGGCCGAGGGCAATGGCCGCCATAACTTGCGGATTAGCCATCAGGAGCATGACGACGACGGCAGTGCCGGCGACGCCGAGCGCCATATAGTTGTAGGTGCCGAGCATGAACGAGCGCAGCCCCTGGTCAATCGCGCCCGATGTCCGTGCGCCGCCGTACGGGCTATTTGGTCGCGTAAAAACTTCAGCCATGGTCTGTATCCTCGTAATTGCCGGCCAGTCGCCGGGTCCCGCGCAATCATATGTTATTTCATTTGATTGCTTTCAAGCCCCGTAAACAAAAGGGGTTAGTCTTTTATTCCGAGCGCAGGTACGGCGCCGGGGGCGCCCGCAGGATAGCCCAAGTGCCGAACCCCCCGAAAAGGGCAATCATCGCCCCCGCCAGCCCAAGGCTGATCCCGATGGAGCTGAGAGAGAAGACGTAGTCCAGTTCCATGACACGCGTGACCGCGACCCAAGCGACGGCGCTTCCGAGCGCAATGGCGACGAGCGCGGCAATGGCGGCAAGAACCGCATATTCCCAGGCGTGAACCTCGAGGATCTGCCGCCGCCGGGCGCCAATCGTTTTCAGGATGACGGCTTCCAGAATGCGGCGGCGCTGGGCAATTACCAAAGCGCCCGCGAGAACGAGCGCGCCTGCGGTCAACGTGACGCTTCCCGCCACCTGCACGGCGACCATCACCTTCGCAAAAATCTTGCTGAACTGGTCGATCGCGTCGCGAACCCGGATCGCGCTGACGCTTGGATAGGCCTTCCCAAGGTCACGCACCATGTCGGACTCGGGTCCTGGCTTGCCGCCAGGCGGCAAACGAACGGTGGCCAGCAGATTGTGCGGCGCCGCCCGTAGCGTATTGGGCGAGAAAACCATGATGAAGTTCAGGGCAATGCTTTCCCATTTGACGTCACGCAGGCTTGCGACTTTGGCGTCGATATTGCGCCCGAGCACGTTGACCGTCACGGTGTCGCCCAAGCCGAGGCCGAGCTTTTTGGCGATCTCGCCCTCGAACGAGACAAGCGGCGGCCCGTCGTACCCCTTATCCCACCAGGCGCCGCTCGAAACCGTCGACCCCTCCGGAACAGTGTCGGCGTAGCTGAGCCCGCGGTCACTATTCAAAACCCATTGCGTGTCTGCCGGGAACGTCAGCTCTTCGACAGGCTTTCCCTTTATCGCGACGATCCGGCCCCGCAGCATCGGCGCTTCGACGAGCTTCGCACCGGGCACATGTTGCGAAACGCGGGTCGTGAGCCCCTCGAAGTCGGCAGGTGGAATGTCGAGAAGGAAGTAATCCGGCGCCTCGGCCGGCAGCCGCTCCTGGAGATCGGCGACGAGAGCAGCATTGGCGAGACCCACCGCGACCAACAATGAAAGCCCCGTGCCGAGCGACAAGAGGACGGACCGCGTCAGTCCATCGGGCGACGCGATGTTGCGCAGGGCAAGAGCAAGTTCAGGCCGCCTCGGTCGCGGCAGCCGGCCGGCGAGACGCGAGAGATAGCCGCCTAGCCATCCGAACACCGCCAGCATGACGACGAGGCCCGCAACGACGTAGAGGGCAATCGAGCGCGGCTCCGATGTCAGGACAGCAACGCCGACGAGAAGAGCGGCCAGCACACCCATGATCGCGATGAGCGCTGGGCGGGGTCTGCCGCCGGGCGAGTTGACGGAATCGCGAAAGAGCACGCTTGCACGCACATTTTCAGCCCGTCCAAGCGGCCAGAGTGCAAACAGCAACGCAATGATCGCACCGTAAAGCGCGGCGATCGCCAAACTCTGCGGCGAGACTTGAACATCGATGCGGACCGGCAGGAGATCCCCGTAGAACGCATCGATGACCTGCGGAACGGCAACGCCCAACGCCAAGCCGATCGCGATACCGATCGCAGTCATCAGCCCGAGCTGAACGAGAAAAATTCCCATGATCTGCGCGCCTGATGCGCCGACGCTTCTGAGCGTCGCGATCACTTTCATCCGCTTGTCGATGAACGTCGAAACCGCATTGGCAATGCCGACGCCGCCGACGAGCAGCGACGCAAGTCCGATGAGGATGAGGAACTGCCGCAGCCGCTCGAGCACTCTGGTGATCTGTGGCGAAGGATCGAAACGGTCGCCGCTCGTGAACCCGCCATTCGGAAGCTTTTGCGCGATGTCTTTCCGCAACTCGCTGAGCGCCTGCCGGTCGCTTACGGCGTTCGCTGGAAGCTTGATCGCATAACGCCAGCGTATCAGCGTACCCGGCTTGACGAGGCCGGTCTTTTCGAGCGTTTCAAGCGAGACGAAAATCCGTGGCCCGTAGGTCATCCGGTCCGCCACGGCATCGGGCTCGTTATCGAGAATGCCACCGACCACGACCTCGGCTTCGCCGAGACGCATCTTGTCGCCGACCTTGAGCCCCAGGCGATCGAGAAGCATTGCGTCGGCAACGACGCCATCGCCTGTGATCGCATGCGCGAACGAACCGGGGCTCTTGAGCGTGACCTCGCCCGCGAGCGGATAGAGACCGTCGACACCCTTGAGTTCCGCCAGCGCCTGATCCGATCCGTCGAGACGGCGCGCCATCGTCCGCATGGTGGCGGTTTCGCTGACCTGTCCGAGACTTTTGAATACGTCCCGCTCGGCAGGAGCCGACCGCGTGTGTGCGCGCGCAAACATCACGTCGCCGCCGAGAATAACCTCGCCTTGTGTCGCGAGCCCCGCGCGCAACGCATCCGCAAGCGCACCGACCGCGGCGATCACCATCACGCCCAGCGCGAGGCACGCGATGAAGATCCGGAAGCCGTCAAACCCATTGCGAAGCTCGCGCAAACCGAGACGCAGGATGGTGCGCAATCCGGCGCGCTGCTGCGGTAGGGCGCTTTCCAACGCCGACACCGTCACGACGACACCGCATGCATCGCGGAACCGGGACCCGCATCGGAGACGTCCGTACGCTCATCCGATACGATCGCGCCGTCCGCCATGCGGATGATGCGATCAGCCATCGCGGCGAGTTTGTTGTCGTGAGTGACCATCACGAGTGTCGCGTTTCGGCGCTCGCGAAGACCGAAAAGCAAATCGATGATCTGCCGCCCGGTCCGACCGTCGAGATTGCCCGTCGGCTCATCGGCGAAAATGATCTCGGGCGAACGGCTGAGCGCCCGTGCGATGGCGACGCGCTGTTGCTCGCCGCCCGAGAGTTCCGCTGGAAAATGCTCGACGCGCGCCCCGAGCCCAACCTCGTCCAAAAGTCCGCGAGCCGTCTCAAAAGCCTTGCTGTCGCCTGCGAGTTCCATCGGCAAAGCGACGTTCTCGAGCGCCGTCATCGTCGGGACAAGGTGAAATGATTGAAACACGATGCCCATATGCGCACCGCGCAGCATGGCAAGCTCATCCTCGGACAAAGGCCCGATGCTCCGCCCTGATACGTTGATCTCACCACTTGTCGCCCGCTCGAGCCCCGCCATCGTCATGAGCAGCGACGTCTTGCCGGAGCCAGATGGCCCGACGATCGCCGCGGACTGCCCGTGAGGAATCGCAAGCGACACACCGCGCAGAATATGGACTGGGCCTGCGCGGCTCGTCAGAGAGAGATGCACATTGTCGAGTTTGATGATGGGTTCGCTCAAGCTAAGATGCCCTGTATTGTCATGGCCGTTGTCGAGGCGGCCTTGCACGGTGCGTATCGAGCCTCTACGTCAGCTCATGAATTGCGTAATGTGTGGGGCCGAAAAATGAACGATGGATTTTCCCTTGGTCCCCGCATGTATCTGCAGGCCCGGCCAAGGCCATGGATTGCGAAAGCGGCACTCTGCCTCATGACGATCTTTGCCTGCACGGCCGCTCCCATCATGATGTCCCCGGCGGCCGCTCAAGGGCGACCGGCGACGATTGTTGCCTTCGGGGATAGTCTTACCGCTGGCTATGGCGTCAAAACCAGTGATTCGTTCCCCGCGCAGCTTCAGATGGCGCTTGAAGCGAAGGGGCACAAGGTCACCGTCGTCAATGCCGGCGTTTCTGGCGACACGACGTCCGACGGCGTGGCGCGGCTCGACTGGGCGCTCGACCCCAAACCCGATGCTGTGATCCTTGAGCTTGGCGCCAACGATGCACTCAGAGGCATCGACCCGAAAGTGCCGCGCGCCAATCTCGACAAGATGCTCACCGCGTTGAAGGACAAGGGTGTCCCCGTGCTCCTCGCCGGCATGAAGGCGCCGAACAATTGGGGCGACGAGTACGCAAAGTCGTTCGACGCGATCTATCCGGACCTCTCTTCGAAATACGGTGTTCCGCTCTACCCGTTTTTCCTCGATGGCGTAGCCTTGGATCGATCGTTCACGCAGCCTGATGGCTTGCACCCGACTGCAGCCGGGGTCTCCGAGATCGTCAAGCGCATCATGCCCGACGTCGAAGCGCTCGTCGCAAGCGTCGAGCAAAAGGAAGCGCAGAAAAAATAACGGCGCCTTCGCCCCTGTTGCGAGCAAGGACATTCCGATGCCCCGCTTGTTCACCGCCATCGAGTTGCCGGATGATATCCGCGAAGAGCTGCATAGTTTGCGTGTGCCGCTGCCCGGCGCGCGTTGGCTATTACCCGAGAGCTATCACATCACGCTGAGATTCGGCGGCGATATCGACAACGAGCAAGCACGCGAGTTCACCGCAAACCTCGCCATGATCGAACCCGACGGATTCGAAATCCGCCTCTCGGGTCTCGGCGCATTCGGAGGCGATGATCCTCGATCAATCTTCGCCGCGGTTGAAACCCGCCCCGAACTTGAGGAATTGGCGCGGGCGCACGAGAAGGCCGCCCGCAACGCGGGCTTGCCGCCTGATACGCGCGCGTTCAAACCCCATGTCACGCTCGCAAGATTGAAGCACTCGAACGCCGATGCCGTCGCCCGCTTTCTATCGCGCCACGGCGGCTATCGTTCCGAACCCTTCTTCGTCGGCCGAACCGTGTTGATGTCGTCGCGGCCCGGCGTCGGTGGGGGTCCCTATGGGATAGAGGATCGCTTTCCCATGCGCGGCTTAGGCTTTCTCGCCGACGACAGCGAAGCAAGCTGGTAGCGCGCGTCGCCTGTCACTGCATCGTCAATACGACCTTGCCGGTCGCCTCGCGCCGCTCCAGAATCTCGAGCGCTTCGCGGATCTGCTCGAGCGGGTAAATACCGTGGATGCGCGGCTGCAGGCGACCGTCGCGCACCCAGCTCAAGATCTGCTCCATGTTGCGGCGGTGTCCGGCGGGATCGCGCTTCACGGACTCGCCCCAAAAAACGCCGGACATCTCCGCGCCCCTGAGCAACAGCAGATTGAGTGGAATCTTCGGAATGTCCCCTGCCGCAAAGCCGACGACCAGAAACCGGCCTTGCCAGTTGAGCGCCCGGACCAGCGGTTCCGAAGCATCTCCGCCGATGCAGTCATAGACGACGTCGGCGCCGTCGCCGTTCGTCAGCGCACGAACTTTCGTCTTGAGATCAGATTCCGGAAACAGGATCACGTCATCCGCGCCTGCGGCTTTAGCAATCGCACCCTTCTCTTCCGACGAGACGACGGCAATCACGCGAGCACCCATGAGCTTGGCGATCTCGACGGCAGCCTGGCCGGCGCCTCCGGCAGCGCCCGTCACGATGACCGTCTCTCCAGGCTGCAAGCGGCCGCGATCGGCAAGCCCGTGCATTGCCGTGCCATAGGTCACCGAAAGCCCCGCAGCGACCGTCATCGCCACGCCGTCGGGAATAGGGATGAGCTTATCGGCGTCGACGGCGATCTTCTCGGACGCCCCGCCCCAATTGACGTACGCCATGACCGCTTGGCCAACCGAAACGCCGACGTCGTTCGCGCCGATGCTCTCGACGGTGCCCGCAATCTCCGCCCCCGGCGAAAACGGCAACTCCGGCTTGAACTGGTATTTGCCGCGCGTGATCAGCGTATCGGCAAAGTTGAGACCTGCGGCCGCCACCCGAACGATGGCCTGTCCCGGGCCGGCAACCGGTTCCGGCAGTGTTTCGACGGCGAGGCTTTTTGCCCCGTCAAGGCTCTTGCAAAGAGCTGCCTTCATGTGTGACGTCCCACTCGCTGCATATCCCTCTGACACACACGAGCAGAACACAATGTCAAGAAAAGCGACCACATGGCCGCCGCACCCGAAGGGCTATTTCGCAATCGGAGCCGAGCGGATGTCGAAGTCGCTGAACCTCGGCAATCTGATGCGCTCGGCGCACGCCTTCGGCGCGAGCTTCACTTTCACGGTCGGCGCGACCTATAAGGCCCAGGAAGCCCACGCGGACACGTCGAAAAGCCAACTGCACCTGCCTCACTACAATTGGGCGACCCTCGACGAAATGGCGCTCCCAGGCGGCTGCAAGCTCGTCGGCATCGAGCTCCTCGACGATGCAATCGACCTGCCGAGTTTCCGCCATCCCCTCAGAGCGGCATATGTGCTCGGACCGGAGCTAGGTTCTCTCTCCGAGCCGCTGATCGAGCGCTGCGACTATGTCGTCAAGATCCCGACGTCCTTTTGCGTCAATGTCGCGATGGCCGGCGCGATTGTGATGTACGATCGCATAAGGAGCTTGGCGCGGTTCGCCGATCGCCCGATCGGTGAGGGGGGACCTTGATGGAGAAGCAGAATGTGCGGAACATTTTGTTTATTCTTTTTCTTGGTCTCGTCGCGTTGAGCCCAGCGCCGGAACCGGCACTTGGCGCACAGCAGATGACCCGCGTTACGACCTTCGGCGACTGGGACGTGATGGCCGACGCCAATGACCCGCACCTCTTCTGCTTCGTAACGAGCGAACCGAAAACGAGTGATCCGCACGACACGCCCCGCGAAGCGCCCCGGGCCTATATTTCAGCCTGGCCCAAGGATGGCATTCGCGCCGAAGTCAGCTTCCTCATGGGATTCCGGATCAAGAAGAGCGCGCAGGGCACGGCGACCGTCAGCCCTGCAGGCTTCAGGCTTTTCGGCGCGAGCGATCGTGCCTACGTCACCGATTCCACTCAGGAACTGAAGCTCGTCGAGGCCATGCGGAAGGGCAACACGATGACGGTCGCGATCTCTTCCGATCGCGGCGCGAGCGTGACCGACACCTACTCCCTGAACGGCATCGGACAGGCGCTACAGAAGCTTCAGGAAACCTGCTTCTAAATTACACCCGGTTCTTCGAACGCAGATGAACGTACATCGCGCCTTCGCCGCCGTGCTGGATGGCGGCAACCGTAAAACTGACGACGATTGCCCTTAACTCTGGCTCATCGAGCCAGCGCGGAACGTTGCGTTTGAGAACGCCACGCTCTCGCTCCCCGTATCCCTCTTCCGAAAGAGCTTTGCCGTTCGTCTTGCCCTTGCCGGTGATCACGAGAACGAACCGCAAGCCGCGCCGTTGGCAGCTGAAGAGAAAGCTTCGGAGCGCCATGTGGGCTTCGTCCTGGCGCATGCCGTGAAGGTCGACGCGCGCTTCGATCTCTGTCCGGCCACCACGCAATTTTCGCACGCTGTTGCGATCGAAGAGCGCAAGATCGGGAGCTTTCGCCGGAGACGGCTTCGGACGCGCAATTTCGGGATGAGCGTGCGCCGAGCGCGGCTTGACCGGCGGCCTCTCGGGCTCGGCGGAAATCTTCGGCCTCGATACGCCGGCCGCTTTAACGGCATCGCTCGCCGGATGAAAGCGAGCCTTGGCGCGCTTCAAAGGCTCGATCGTTGCAGCGGTGTGGCGCCAGATTTCGTGATCATCGTTGTCGTCGGCCGAACCCCGCCCTTTGCCACCGCCACCGCCACTTTGCTTTTTCACGGGCCATCGCTCGCAGTCTTATGTGCGTGCGATCGGTCGAGGGGAAGCAGCGCGTAGAGGTGGCCCGGTTGCTTCGTTACGCCTGCAAGCCTGCCCGCCGCATCGCCCGAACCGAAGAAAATATCGCCGCGCTCCGATCCCTTGATTGCCGAGCCGACGTCATGGGCGATCATCAGCCTGTGAAATTCGCGCGATGGCGTTGCATGCGTGATTTGCGGAGCGTCGACATAGATCGGAATCCCGATCGGGTAGTACGTCGTATCGACAGCGAGACTTCGCAAAGGCTGCAGTGGAATGCAGTGGACGCCCATCGGCGCCTTCGCTTCCTCGCCCGACAGCTCTTTGAAGAAAACGTAGGAATGATTTTTCCGCATCACGGGTTTCGCCCGGTCTTTATCGGCCTTCAGCCATTTCTTCAAAGACTTCAACGACATCTCGTCCGCCGTCAGATGACCTTCATCAATCAGCAACCGTCCGATCGAGTTATAGGGATAACCGTTCTTGCCGTCATAGGTAATCCGAACTTTGTCGCCGTTCGGCAATTCGATACGGCCGGACCCCTGGACCTGCATGAAGAAAACGTCGACCGCATCCTTGAGGTAAAAGAGCTCGAGACCCAAACCGGCGAGTCCGCCCTCCTCGATCTCGGTGCGCGTCAGATACGGCTCCAGGCCGCGGTCAGTCTTGCGCTGATGCGTGAGCGCCCCCGACTTGGCGCCGCGCTCGCTTTCCGGAACCATATTCACGAGGTCGTGCGGCCGTCGGTAGACCGGCACCTTGAAAGTCTTGTCCGGCGTCCGCGAACCTTTGATGTCCGGCTCGAAGTACCCGGTGAGCAATCCGTCGTGATCGTTCCCCACGACCCGATTGGGCTGGAAATGAGCCTCGAAGAATTGCCGCGCGCCCTGCCGCGTTTGCGGGGTCTTCGACTTCGACAACGCAACCGCCCGCGAGCAAACGTCGAGAAGCTCTTGCGGCAAACCTGCGCTTCCGGGCGTCGGCTCGCGCGGGCCCGCTTTCAGCAACGGTCCGCATGACGCCAGGAACGCCTTCCAGGCGGCGAGATGATCGTCCTCTTTCCAGGCGGGAAGATCGTCGAACGAAATGGGCTCGAAGGAGATTGGGTTCGAAGCCATTCGAGGCTGAGCTTTGTTCTGAGGCTTATCGGGCGATGATTTTTCGGACGATGATTTTGCGAACGCGGGAACGTGCGCAACGTGCATCGCTACGAGAGAGAATAACAGCGCGACGAGACGAACGGGGTTGAAAAATTGCGGGCTGAACGCCCATGAGGTGCCAGACGAACGCATGACGCTTTTCCGTGTGAAGCGGCATACCCCGCCCACACGGTCACATCGCGCCAGTTAACGTTTTCTTAATTTGGGGCCCAATCTTAATTTGGAGCCTGAGTTGCAACCAACCGCCAATTCAGGTTGCTCCGAGCCTTGGCGTTCGAGACATCGCGGCTGAACGTCCAGACATCGGTCACGTCCGTGATCTTCTGGGCGTCGCCCGCGATGACCTCACCGGCCTTGTCGTGCGTTGCCGAGATTAGCTCGCTGACGAAGCGCACCGTCACGGAGGCCACGCCATTCTTGAGTTCCGCCTCGACGACATCGGCCTTCCGGATGCCGACGAACTGCTGCTCGACGGTCTCGCCGCGAGCTTCCCGCTCTGCGATGGCGGCAGTGAAACCGTCGTAGACTTCTTTGCTCAAAAGGTCCTTCAGCGCCTTGCGGTTTCCTTCCGCGAACGCAGACACGATCATCTCATATGCCCGGCCAGCACCGGCCAAAAAGGCGTCGGGATCGAACGTCGGATCAACCTTCGCAATATCGAGGAATCCGGTGGTTACAGCCGGATCCGAAACAGGATACGCCCTGATGCGCGCTTCCGCATTTGTTGCGGCGCCTTCAGCCGCAGATACGGGAGCCAATGGCTCGCGGTCACGCCGCGGCATCGTGATGACGTCTGCCGAAGCCCCTTCCGTCGCAGGGCGCTGGCCCGCTTCCCGCTCACGCGTTTTCAGCCGCTCGACGCGCTTCTCGTCATCGTCCGTACGGTGGCCAAGCACGTTCCGAAGCTTGATGATCGCTGCAACCGCGATGATGAGAGCAATGATTGTAATAAGATCGAATTGACCGTTCATACTAAAGGTCAGCGCCTCCGGGTGACGTGGTGCCAAAAAGGCTTCTGTTGGATGGCCCGCCACCCTAGTACCCCTATCTAAGGGCCCGGACGGACGATTTGAAGATAGAACTTCTATAACACCTTAAGCATTCGGCGTCTGCCGCCTGTCGCCGCTGGCCTTCCCGACCGGAATGCGGAGATCAAAGACTTGCCCGATAATGTGAATATCGTTGAACATGGGGCCTGCTTCCTGATGGTCGATGGCCGCTGACGCCCATCCGCGCTAAGGTGCCGCAATAGTTTTGCGAGCGCTTATGTCTCAACCGTTCAAAATTGCCCTGATCCTGGCGTTCGCAGCCCTGCCGCTGCTGGAAATCGGGTTGCTGATCCGCCTTGGGCAGACAATCGGCATCTGGTGGCTTGCTGTAATCGTCCTCGGCACCGCCATCCTCGGAACGTACGTCATTCGCCGGGTCGGCCTCTCCGTATTCGAGCGGGCGTTATCGCGACTGGGCACGGAACGGGAAGGCTTCCCGCCGCTCTTCGATGGATTCTTGCAGGTCCTCGCCGGCCTGCTCCTAATCTTTCCCGGCGTGATCTCGGATCTGCTCGGCCTGTGCCTGCTCATCCCTCAAGTCCGCCACCTCGTCATCCGGACCGGACTTTTGAAGCTTGTCACGCTGTTCCACTATCAGGCCGAAGTCAGCCGTGAAACCTTCCGCGCCGGCACCGGAGAAAATCCGGCCGGAGATGAGGGTGTCGTCATCGAGGGCGAATACGAGCGCGTGAGCGAACGCCCGCTGCATCAGGGCAAAGCCGTTCAGCCCCGGCGTTCGCGAAACTGAGACGTTCGCGAAGACGTGTGAGGCGACGGATGCGCTCTCCGTTGCACGACCCGGCGCGGCGTGCTAGCGACCGCGCTCCGAATTTCTCGATCCATAGATAGATTGAAGAGGGGACGATGGCCGAACAGGGAAACAATGGCAACGGCGCTGCCAGCACGCAAAAGCCCGAAGGCCAAGTGGCCATCCAGGCCAAGATCGTCAACCAATACATCAAGGATCTGTCGTTCGAAAATCCGAACGTCGCCAAACTGATTGTGTCTGCGGGCGACCAGCCGACCCTCAAGGTTGAGGTCAACGTCGGCGCTCAGAAAATGGAAGATGACCTCTTCGAAACGTCGATCGAGTTCAAAGCCACCGCCACGAACAACATCGGTACGATCTATGTGATTGAGACGGTCTACGCGGGCCTGTTGAAGATCGAAAGCATGCCGGAGGGCGCGCTGGAGCCGTTTCTTCTGATCTCCGCCCCCGCGATGATCTTCCCATTCCTCCGCCGTCTGGTCGCCGACGTAACGCGCGAAGGCGGATTCCCGCCGCTGCTTCTCGATCCGATCGATTTCGGTGACCTTTATAGACGCCGCCAGCAGCAGCGAAGCCAGGGAACCGGCCGGGCCAACGCCTAAACCCGAATGCGATCTGAGCCTGAGATCAATCTCGGGCTTTCTGACTACGAGGCTGGCGTTTCATCCCAGAAGCGCAGCCAGAGCGCCGTCGTTTTCATCTTCTCGACGAACGAACGGTGAGCGGCGGCCTCCGCCTCTCCAATCCGCGACGGTAGCGGCTGCGATCGGACGGCGGCGGCCGTGCGCCGTGCGCCGCCGCGCTGGCTGCCTGACGCGTTAGCGCTCGACGACTGCAAACCGAACGTCGCTTGCCGCTCGCCAAGCAGCTCGACGTAGACCTCAGCCAAAAGCAAACTGTCGACGAGCGCGCCGTGCTTCGTGCGCTGGGAATTGTCGATCGAATACCTTTTGCAAAGCGCGTCGAGCGTATTCGGACCTGCAGGATGCCGTCGCCGCGCAATCGCGAGCGTATCGACCACGCGATCGAAGCTCAGAGCCTTCTCGCCGACGAGACCCAGCTCGTAATTCAAGAACATGATGTCGAACTGGGCGTTGTGAATGACGAGAACATCGTCGCCAACGAACGTCAGGAACTCGCGCACGACATCCCGGAACAATGGCTTGTCGTATAGGAACTCCGTCGCGATCCCATGGATCTCTTGCGCTTCCCGCGGCACATCGCGTTGCGGATTGATGAAGCGATGGAACTCTCGGCCCGTCGGAATGCGATTGATCATTTCGATGCCGCCGACTTCGATGAGACGATGACCCTTCTTCGGATCGAGGCCGGTCGTTTCGGTATCGAGTACGATTTCGCGCATTCAGTCCGTTTCCCCCCGGAGGCGCCATCAGGCACCGAAAGCTATCGTCAATACTTGGCGCCATCGGGGCGCCTAGAGCTATCGCCAATACTTGTCGTAAGCCGTGGCGCTAAGGGGAAGTAGCTTAGTGATGACACGGTCGATTTGGCTGTTGCAGTTTTCGACCGATCCGTTGGTGTCCACAACGAAATCGGCGCGCGATTGTTTTTCTTCTTCCGAAAGCTGCCGCGCAACGACGGCCTCGAACCTGGCGTCCGTCATCCCCGCACGCGCCAGCACACGCTCGCGCTGCAGCTTGGGCGACGCTGTCACGACGACGATGGCATCGACATGCTCGTCGCGCCCACCCTCGAAGAAGAGCGGAATTTCAAGAACTGCCATCGCTGCGCCGTGAGTCTTTTCGTCTTGCAGGAAGTGCCGCTCCGCCTCGTGAACGCGAGGATGCACGATCGCTTCGAGATCTTTGAAGCGATGGGGATCAGCAACGAGCTGCGCTGCGAGCTTGCCGCGATCGACAACGCCACCGGCGACTGACCCTGGAAAAGCCCGCTCGATCTCGTCGTTCAGCGGACCTTCGTAGAGCCGGTGCACCTCGGCGTCCGCATCGAAAACGCTAATTCCGCGCGCACGGAACCGTGCCGCCGCGGTCGATTTGCCCATGCCAATCGAACCCGTCAATCCAACGACAAGCATCACGCCTCACGAATATTCTCTGCAACAAGCCGGTAAAGCTCGGGCGTCACCTCCGGGCGAACGCCGAACCACTTCTCGAACCCGGGGACAGCCTGATGTAGCAACATCCCGAGGCCGTCCACACCAACGAGCCCATATTTACGAGCGGAGCTTAACAACCCGGTCTCCAACGGGACGTAAACGAGATCCGCAACAACTGCAGTGTTGGGTGCCCGAGAAACATCGATGCCCGTATCCCCCACGCCGTTCATGCCAAGCGTCGTCGTGTTAACGATGACGGAAACGTCCGTGATATGATCATTTCGAGCGTCCCAAGGCCAAGCGGAAACACGCGCGCCGAAGTGACGCGCTATCTCCTGCGCCCGCTCGACTGTCCGGTTGTAAACGCGAATGTCGTCGCGGCCGGCTTCGAGAAAGCCATGGATCACGGCCCGCGCCGATCCTCCCGCGCCAAGGATCATGATGGAACCGGGCGACTGCTTCCAATGAGGCGCAGACTGATCAAGATTGGCCATGAAGCCATAGGTATCGGTATTGGTGCAGGCGAGTGCATCCCCCTCGAACCAGAGCGTGTTCGCAGCACCTACGGCAATCGCCGAAGAAGATTGAATCTTGGCAGCCGCAAACGCGGCTTCCTTATGCGGCACGGTCACATTGCAGCCCGCCAATCCGCGATCCTTCAAGGACGCGAGAAACTGCTGGAGCTCCTCGGCTCGAACCGGCTCTTTCGTATAAGTGCCCTCGATTCCGTACTTACGCAGCCAATACTGATGAATGAGCGGCGAGCGCGAATGCGCAATCGGCCAGCCAATAACACAAGCCCGCTTCATGCTGTGATCATCTGTTCTTCGCGAAGACGCTCGAGAAGCGCCAGCAGCGGAATGCCGAGGATCGTGAAATAGTCGCCGTCGATCTGTTCGAAGAGTTGCACGCCCAAACCTTCCAATTCATAGCAGCCGACGCTGCCGAGGACGCGATCTCCGGCGCGCTTGAGATATGCGCCGAGAAATTCATCGGAATAATTCCGCATGGTCATTGCGGCTGTCGATGTCGTTTGCCAATGAACGACGCCATTTCGAGCCAGCGCGACCGCGGAAACAAGATCGTGCGTGCGCCCGCGCAGCATGACCAGATGTTCGCGGGCCTCACTGACGCTCCCGGCTTTTGAGAAAATCTTAGCCCCCAGCGCCAGCACCTGATCGGCGCCGATGACGAGAGCATCCGCATGTTCGATCGAAACGACGCGGGCTTTTTCCGCCGCAAGCACGCTCGCGACATCCGCCGCTTCCGCGCCCGATGTCTTTTCCAAAATGGCGTCTCGAATGGCCGTCTCGTCGATGTCCGCGGGAATGACCTCGAATTCGAGTCCCGCCGCTTCGAGCAATGCCCGGCGCGCAACGCTGGCCGAAGCGAGGATCAACTGGGTCACGTCAGACATTGACCGGGTCCGTCTCCGGTTTTGATCCGGCCTTCCGGTCGTTCAAGAGCTTCAGGATCATCGTTGCAGATTCTTCGATGGACCGTCGCGTCACGTCGATGATCGGCCAACCGTATTGAGCGGCGATCTTTCGCGTATAGGCGATTTCGGCCGATATCGTATCACGATCGACATACGTTTCGAGATCCCGGTCAGCCATGAGGATCGCGCGATTGCGACGCACGTCCGCAATTCGATCCACATTTGCAATCAAACACACCACAAATGCCGAGTGCTGCCGGAACAGCTGCTCGGGCAGCGACACCTGCGGAACGAGCGGCAGGTTCGTCGTCTTGTAGCCGCGCTGGGCGAGATAGAGACTGGTCGGCGTTTTCGACGTCCGCGAAATGCCGAGCAATATGATGTCCGCATCGCTGAGATTGTCCGGCAGCCGGCCGTCATCGTGCGCCATCGTGAAATTCATCGCATCGATGCGCCGGAAGTAATCGGCATCGAGAACGTGCTGTCCCGCGACCGTCGGCGTTTGCGGCGCGCCGAGATAGCTCTCGAAAACCTGCATGATCGGACGCAACACTGCGAGACACGGAATTTTCAATCGCTGGCAATGCTGCTCGAGCTCGACAGCAAGCGCGTTGTTTACGACCGTATAAAGAACGATGCCGGGCTCGGCCTCGATGTCGGCAAGCACACGCTTCAACTGCCGCTGCGTGCGCACAAGCGGATGCATATGTTCGATCGCGCGGATATTCTGATATTGCACCGTCGCGGCTTTCGCGATCGCCACCAACGTCTCACCCGTGGAATCCGAGACGAGGTGCATATGAAACAGGCTCGGCAACGTCATGACATTGATCTCTTGCGACTGACGGCGGCAGCCTGTTCAAAACCCCGACGTTATCCCCGGACCCGGTGGGCTCGTTTCGGGTTGAGAGAACAACCATCGGCTCACCCACGGCGATACCCACATCCGGGCAAAAGGGAAAGATGTTGTTCGACAAATGGCCATCCCAAGGGACAAAGGGCCTCTCCAGCCTCAGTCCTGCGGTTTTCAACAAACAACCCTTTTGGGTTGTCGGTGCAGGTCGCTCGCAAGTCATTGATTAATGGACGTCTTATCACCCTATTGCGCTCAGAGCCCCACAAGCCCTATCGCTCGTGCTACACGACCTGACTGACTGAAACCTTGTGGACAGCATGTGGACGATTTCGTCATCCCCAATCCTCGCTGCCCTAAGAGTCAAAAAAATAAGCTTCAAGAAAACTTATCTGATTTGAAGTGAAGGGAAGGGAAGAACGACGTTGCACGATCCGAACGCCAACCGGCCTCTGAAGCACTTCCTGACCCCGTTTTCGGGCAAAGCCGTTCAACCACCACCCGTCTGGCTGATGCGCCAAGCCGGCCGCTATCTGCCGGAATACCGCAAGATCAGGTCCGAAGCCGGAACCTTCCTCGACCTGTGCTATTCGCCGAAGCTCGCTGCCGAAGTGACGCTGCAGCCGATCCGGCGCTACGGCTTCGACGCCGCAATCCTGTTTTCCGACATTCTCGTCGTTCCCGACGCCCTTGGCCAAAGCGTCCGTTTTGCCGAAGGCGAGGGTCCCCGCCTCGAGCCGATAAAGTCGGTTGATGATCTGCGCCGACTCACCCTATCGAACACCCACTACAAGTTCGCAAAAGTTTGCGAGACGGTCGCGCTGCTCGCCCGAAAGCTGCCGCGCGAAACGGCTTTGATTGGATTTTGTGGGGCACCTTGGACCGTTGCGACCTACATGGCCGAAGGCCGCGGATCGACCGACCAGGCCGCAGCGCGAAGCTGGGCTTATCGCGACCGGCAGGGCTTCTCCGAGCTCATCGATCTGCTGACCGAAGCCTCGATTGTGTACCTTTCCAACCAGGTGGATGCCGGCGCCAACGCTCTGCAGATTTTCGACAGCTGGGCTGGTAGTCTCGCCGACGACGAATTCCAGCGCTGGGTCATTGCTCCGACGGCGCGTATCGTCACCGAGATCCGGCGGCGTCACCCGAAAGTCCCGATCATAGGGTTCCCGCGCGGAGCCGCAGCACTCCTTCAAAAATACATCGACGGCACGAATGTCGATGGCGTGAGTTGCGATACGTCCTGCCCGCTGAGCGTCATGCAAACGATCGCGAAAACAGGCAAAGTCGTCCAGGGTAATCTCGATCCCCTGCTTCTCGTCGCCGGCGGCGACGCGCTCGACGCCCGCGCCGGCGCAATTTGCGAGGCGATGGCTGGCCTGCCATTTGTATTCAACCTCGGACACGGCATCGTACCGGAAACGCCGCCCGAGAACGTCGCTCGGCTTGTTCAAAGGGTCCGCGAAAAGGGAAACTGAAGAATGTCAGACGCTCCCTCCACCGTCTCGCCTTCGGCAGGCTCCCCAGCGCGCCGCGCCGCGATTGCGCTGGTCGTGACCATTCTAATGGCCGCGGCTTTCGTCGCCATCTTCCCGGCAGACGCCTATCTCTGGATCAAATCCTTCCACGTCATCGCCATCATCGCCTGGATGGCGGCTATGCTCTATCTGCCGCGGCTTTTCGTCTATCACGCCGAGGCGCCCATCGGCTCCGCGCAGTCCGAAAACTTCAAGGTGATGGAAGGCCGGCTTCTCAACATCATCGCGACGCCGGCAATGATCATCGCCTGGGTGCTCGGCTTATGGCTCGTGACCACGGGTCACTTCTGGTCAGCACCTTGGTTCCACGCCAAAATTACGCTGGTCCTCATCCTTTCCGGGTTGCATGGCTATCTTTCTGCTTCGGCTCGCGCCTTTCGTGAAGATCGCAACACGAAACCCGCGCGTCACTGGCGGATTATCAATGAGGTACCGGCGGTGCTGATGATCGGCATTGTCATCCTTGTAATTGTAAAGCCATTTTGAGACTTTCCAGAACCGCGCCTATCTGCTATGGAAATACAGTCCTCATAGGATTTTGGCAGACGGCACGTTTCGACGTTTTGATGCGTCAACGCCCGCCGGTCCATGACGAGGCGCCCGCCTCGTCGCCGTCATGCCAGGCTCATTCATCCCACCTCACCACCCGATTCCGCGTAAACGCGGCGCTCCGTGGAGTTCTTTTTCAATGAAGCAAATGAAGCTCGAGGATTTGAAGCGGAAATCCCCCGCCGAGCTCGTCACCTTCGCCGAAGAGGCCGGTGTCGAAAACGCCTCGACCCTGCGTAAGCAGGAATTAATGTTCGCGACGCTGAAGCAGCTCGCGACCCAGGAAACCGAAATTACCGCGACCGGTGTCGTTGAAGTCCTGCAGGACGGCTTCGGCTTTTTAAGGTCGCCCGACGCGAATTATCTGCCCGGTCCCGACGACATCTATGTCTCCCCCTCGCAGATCCGCCGTTTTGCCCTCCGCACGGGCGATACGGTCGAAGGCCAGATCCGATCGCCCAAAGACGGCGAACGCTACTTCGCCCTCCTCAAGGTCTCGAACATCAACTTCGAAGACCCCGAGAAGACCAAGCACAAGAGCCACTTTGACAACCTGACGCCGCTTTATCCGACGAAGTGGCTCAAGCTCGAGATCGAAGACCCGACCATCAAAGACCTGTCGTCCCGCGTGATCGACATCGTCTCGCCGCTCGGCAAAGGCCAGCGCGCCCTGATCGTGGCCCCGCCGCGCACCGGCAAGACCGTTCTTCTTCAGAACATCGCCCATTCGATCACGGCCAACCATCCGGAATGCTACCTGATCGTTCTGCTCATCGATGAGCGGCCGGAAGAAGTCACCGACATGCAGCGCAACGTCAAAGGCGAGGTCATCTCCTCGACGTTCGACGAACCGCCGTCGCGCCACGTCCAAGTGTCGGAAATGGTCATCGAGAAGGCTAAGCGTCTTGTTGAGCATAAGAGGGATGTCGTCATCCTGCTCGACTCGATCACGCGTCTAGGTCGTGCCTACAACACGGTCGTGCCGTCTTCCGGCAAGGTTCTGACCGGCGGCGTCGACTCGAACGCCCTGCAACGGCCGAAGCGCTTCTTCGGTGCAGCCCGCAATATCGAAGAGGGCGGTTCGCTGACCATCATCGCGACCGCGCTGATTGATACCGGCTCGCGCATGGACGAGGTCATCTTCGAAGAGTTCAAAGGTACCGGCAACTCGGAAATCATCCTCGACCGCAAGGTCTCCGACAAGCGCGTCTTCCCCGCGATCGACGTATCGCGCTCGGGTACGCGCAAAGAAGACCTGCTCGTGCCGAAGGATCAGCTCAAGAAGGTCTACGTCCTCCGCCGCATCCTCAATCCGATGGGTACGATGGACGGCATCGAGTTCCTGATCGACAAGCTCCGGTCCACCAAGACCAACGGCGAGTTCTTCCAGTCGATGAACACGTAAAGTATCTACAAGTGATTCACGTGAAAAGGCCGCCCAATCGAGCGGCCTTTTTTGTTGGTCGATAGAAGAAAGACGTCAGAGAGCGGAAGCCGTCAGATACATCTGACCGGCGGCCCGCTAGACTACTCCGCCGCGTGAATGATCTGCTCGCGCGCTTCCTGCGCCGGCGTCTTGGCAAGCTTCTTATAGCGCTCGGGCTCGCCCTTGCCTGGCTCGTAGTAGAACGGCAGCAGCAGTTGTTCGACATAACCCTTCGGGAAATTCGGCAGCTCGTCGATGCCCATATCCTTGGACGTGATCTCGCGCTTCGGCTTGTCGTTGAACGTGCCGAGCATCTTGTCCCAGATCGTCAAAAGCAGGCCGAAATTGCAGTCGCCTTCCGTGCCCCAATTGACATGATGCATGTGATGGAGACGGCCGATCGACAGATGTCCCTGCAGCGGTCCAAGCCGCGCATCGACATTCGAGTGCTGCACGATCAGCGTCACCGAGATCAGGAAGCCAAGCACCACCGCGACCGGGACCGGCATGCCGATGATCACGAGCGGCATGTTGCCGACGACCATATCGATGACTTGATGGATGGGGTGGCGAATAACGCCATTGTAGCCATAGAGCCGGCCGACACCGTGATGGACCGCATGCAGCCTCCAGAGCGGCGCATAACGATGGCTCAGATAGTGCATCATCATGAACGCGAAGTCGGCGACGAGGAATGCCATCAGCACTTGCGTCCACATCGGCCAATGCGTCGGCCAGATACCCTGGAACGGGAAAAGCCAGCAGATGACCGGGATCAGGAAGACGCCATTCATCGCCGACAATTCATAAGCCGCGATGTGCGCTGTGTTGGCAGCCATGTCGCCGTGTTCGGAGTGGTCGTTCCACTCATCAAAAAACGGAGCGATCTTCTCAGCCGCGAATGAAGTTGCATAGGCTATTGCGAGCAGCGGCACGAGCCAGAGATATGCCCAATGGTTGCCCCGCGCGACGACGAGCTCGCTAACCACCCAATAGGCGGCCGCGGTCAGCCCGAACATCATGAAGGGGGCATATCCGTAGCGAACGATTTCACGCAAAAGTTTCATACAACGTGGCCTTTCCACACAGCCTCTATATCGCTCCGAGGCTGTTTCAGCCAAGCGTTTGAACTCTGAGACGTTTCAACGCGGTAAAGAGTCATCGAAAAGTTGCTTCTCTCTTTTCGCCCCGCGCAGCTCTGAGCCGTTCGAGAAATTCGTCAGGCTCATGCAAAGGCACGCTGCAGGCCGGACCCGTGCACACATAAGCCGTTGATCTTCCTCCGATGCTGGACTTACCGCCGAGAGCCGATTGACTGCTTAACGACGTCGCCGTTGCGGAAATGAACTCCACGTCACCGGGTAACGATATATTGCGCAAAACCGTCGCAAGGCGATCATCGCCGCCGCCGATGACTGCAACCTGAACCAGACGATCCAAATCCAGTTCCGCAGCGATAAGACCGCAGTGTCCGGTTGGCGCTCGCGCCACCGCGCCCGCAAAAGCACGCGTGAGTTCCCGCGCCCGGTCATCGTACCGGCTC
This sequence comes from Hyphomicrobium sp., assembly GCF_019753045.1. Lineage (GTDB taxonomy): Bacteria > Pseudomonadota > Alphaproteobacteria > Rhizobiales > Hyphomicrobiaceae > Hyphomicrobium_B. Next base: position 48,280 of record NZ_JAIELN010000010.1, on the reverse strand, counting down.
TCGCCAGTCAGAGCGTTGAGCAAAATCAAATTGGAAAGCTGGATCGCGTTGGCGCTCGGAACAGCATCGTCCGTTGCCGCTTTGAGGCGCACCACCACATCGGTCGTATCGTCGGCCGCCGTGAAATAGCCGCCGCCCTCGCCATCCCAATAATGCCGATCGAGAACCTCAGCCCAACGCTGCGCCTGAGCGAGATAGGTTTCCGATTGCGTCGCGCCGAACAAGCGAAGCGCGGCCCAGGTCATGTTCGCATAATCCGACGCCGTCGCCGGAGCCTTTGCGAGACCATCGCGATACGAATGGAACAGACGATCTTCGCCTGCAGAGAGCTTCGTCGTGACACACGCGAATGCGCGCTCGGCGAGAGCAAGCCATTCCGGATTTTCGAACACGACCGCAGCGCGCGACAGCGCGGCAATCATCAGACCGTTCCAGTCGGCGAGGATCTTGTCGTCCCATCCCGGACGGATGCGCAGCGCGCGACGCGACAGAAGCCTCCCACGCATTGCAGCCAGTCGCTCTTCTTCCGCATCCGAAAGCAAAGCGAGCGAGTCGAGACGATTGACAATCGTGTGCCCTTCGAAATTGCCGTTGGGAGTCACGCCGTAAATGCGTCCGAAGAATTCCGCATCCTCTGCGCCGAGAACCTCCACGATTTCCGCTGGGCTCCAGACGTAGAACTTACCTTCTTCGCCTTCGCTGTCGGCATCGAGCGACGCCGCGAACCCGCCGGCTTCTCCAATCATCTCTCGCGTCAACCACGCGATGGTCTCCGCGATGCGGATCTTGAAGAGAGGCTCCTGCGTCTCGCGCCAAACCTCTGTCATGAGATCGATCAGCAGCGCGTTGTCGTAGAGCATTTTCTCAAAGTGCGGCACGAGCCATAACTCATCGACGGAATAGCGCGCGAAGCCTCCGCCGAGATGATCGTAGATGCCGCCCTGGCAGATATGACGAAGCGTCGTGACGACAGCATCTTTCGCAGGCTGCTCGTCGAAGCGAATGGCTCCCCGCCATAGCAGCCAGAAGATGCTCCATTGCGGAAACTTCGGTGCACCCGAGAGACCGCCATGTTCGCGATCGACCGCACGCGCGATACGCTGAACGAGATCGCGGACGTCGGGACCTGGCACGTTCCCGCGAGACTGCGTGACGGCATCATCCTTCAACGATGCGAGAAGTGCTTCGGTGTTCTTGCGCACATTGTCGGGCTGGTTCTGATAGGCCTCCGCGATGCGGAGAAGAACGGTTACGAACGCAGGACGCCCGTAGCGTGATTCACGTGGAAAGTACGTGCCGCCCCAGAAGGGCTTTGCCTCGCTGTCGAGGAACATCGTCAACGGCCATCCGCCCTGCTCGCCGAGCCGATGCAGCGCGCCCATGTAGATCGCGTCGATGTCGGGACGCTCCTCGCGATCGACCTTGATGTTGATGAAGAGGCTGTTCATCACCTCGGCCGTCGCCGCGTCCTCGAAACTTTCGTGCGCCATCACATGGCACCAGTGGCATGCAGCGTACCCGACGGAGAGCAGAATGGGTTTTCCCGTCCGCTTCGCTTCGGCAAGCGCTTCCGGACCCCACGCCCACCAATGCACGGGATTGTCCTTGTGCTGCAGGAGATAGGGGCTCGTCTCGTATTTCAGCCGGTTTTCGCTCATTGCACTCTGTGGCGTTAGGAGGAATTTCGTGATCGGGTTGCACCCGACGGCGTCTACGAGTACGCGAACCAAATGAATGAGGCTTCAACTATCTTCGCGCTATCGAGCGCACCGGGACGCGCGGGCGTCGCCGTGATCCGCGTATCGGGGCCTGCTGCGCAGCAGGCTCTCGAAATGATGACTGGGCCATTGCCGAAGCCGCGCTTCGCTGCTTACCGGACCATCAAACATCCAACGACCGGAGAAGCGCTCGATAGAGCCGTTGTCATTTGGTTCAAGGCGCCTTCGACCGAAACAGGCGAAGACATCGCCGAGTTCCAGATCCACGGAAGTCGCGCAGTCATCGCCGCGATCCTATCGGCGCTCGGTAAAATAGCCGGATGCCGCTTGGCGGAGCCCGGCGAATTCGCCCGTCGCGCCTTCGAAAACGGCAAGCTCGATCTCGCGGAGATTGAAGGCCTTGCCGATCTGATCGACGCAGAAACCGACGCCCAGCGCCGCCAGGCATTGGCGCAAACCGCAGGCTCTCTCTCGAAGATCTACGAAAGCTGGCGGACGCGATTGATTGAGATTGCCGCGCTGACTGAAGCGGCAATCGACTTCTCCGATGAAGGTGATGTCTCGGCATCGTCGTTTGCCGAAGCAAGAAAACGCGCAGCATCGCTTCAAAAAGAAGTCGCCGCGCATCTCGACGACCGCCATCGCGGCGAGATTCTTCGCGACGGCTTTCGTGTCGCCCTGTTGGGACCGCCGAACGCGGGAAAGTCGAGTCTGTTGAACGTCCTCGCCCGCCGCGAAGCTGCAATCGTTTCCGCTGAAGCTGGGACGACCCGCGACGTCATCGAGGTCAGGCTGGATCTCGCCGGCCTCCCGGTCATCGTTTCCGACACCGCCGGCATCCGTGAAGCCGCGAGCGATATCGAACGCGAGGGCATCCGGCGCAGCCTCGCCGCCGCTCGCGACGCCGACCTGGTGCTGTGGTTAACGGAAAATTCTGAATCGATTCCGCCACTTAGTTTTTCACGTGAAACAAGTCTTGAAATCCGTTCCAAACAAGATCTTGGATTTGAGTCGGAAATCAGTGGCTTAGCGATTTCGGCCAAAACCGGCGCCGGCATCGACCAGCTCATCGCCGAGATCGCCCGCCGCGCTCATGCGGCCGTCGGCACCGGAACCGAACCGGCGCTGACGCGAGCCCGGCACCGCGAAGCCCTGGAAAATGCCCTGAAGGATATCGGCGCCTTCCTTAGCGGCCCGGCCGACGCCATTGAACTCCGGGCGGAAGACGTGCGCCGCGCTGCCCATGCGCTGGGCCGGATCACTGGCCGGGTCGACGTCGAGGACGTCCTTGACCAAATTTTCAGTCGATTCTGCATCGGCAAGTGAGTCCAAAAGGTTTCACGTGAAATGATTCTCGGATTCGCAAGCCCCCATTTTTCAGACTCCTGTGGGCAACCTCCGGCGACATACCGCCTTTTGCGCGATCCCCGGATGCGCTAGGTCCCAGGTCATGATCCACGCCATGAACAGCACGTACGACGTCATTGTAGTGGGCGGCGGCCACGCCGGAACCGAAGCGGCAGCAGCTGCGGCCCGGATGGGCGCGCGGACGGCGCTCGTCACCCACGCCTTCGCGACGATCGGCGAAATGTCGTGCAATCCGGCCATCGGCGGCCTTGGAAAGGGCCATCTGGTCCGCGAAATCGACGCCCTCGACGGCCTGATGGGCCGCGTCGCGGACGTAGCGGGCATCCAGTTCCGGCTGCTCAACCGCTCGAAAGGCCCGGCAGTCCACGGCCCCCGGACCCAAGCGGACCGCAAGCTTTACCGCCAGGCCGTGCAGGCCGAAATCGCCGCTATCCCGAACCTCGACGTCATAGAAGGCGGGGTCGAAGACCTCATCGTTAACGAAGGCCGGGTCCAGGGCGTGATCACGGCGAATGGCCGGCACCTCAAGGCAGGCGCGGTCATTCTGACGACCGGCACCTTCCTCAACGGCCTCATTCATATGGGCGAGCAGAAGATCCCGGCCGGCCGGGCTGGCGAAGCCCCTGCCCTCAAGCTCTCCGAGCGGCTCTACGGGCTTGGGCTGAAGCTCGGCCGCCTGAAGACAGGCACCCCAGCGCGTCTCGACGGCAAGTCGATCGATTGGGCGAGCCTCGAAATGCAAAAGGCTGACGACGACCCGGTGCCCTTCTCGTTTTTGACAGAGGCCATCAAGACCCCGCAGATCGCCTGCGGGATCACGTACACGACCGCGGCAACGCACGAGATCATTCGCGCCAATCTCGCGCGTTCTCCCATGTATTCCGGCCAAATCGAAAGCGTTGGCCCGCGCTATTGCCCGTCAATCGAGGACAAGGTCGTGCGATTCGCCGACCGCGCGGCCCACCAGATCTTCCTCGAGCCCGAAGGCCTCGACGACGACACGATCTACCCGAACGGCGTCTCGACATCGCTTCCCGTGGAAGTCCAGGACGCCTTCCTTAAAACGATGCCGGGTCTCGCGAATGTCGTGATCAAGCGCCCTGGCTATGCCATCGAATACGACTACGTCGATCCGCGCGAGCTGACTCCGGGATTAGAGGTCAAGCGCCTGCCGGGCCTCTTCCTCGCCGGTCAGATCAATGGAACGACCGGATACGAGGAAGCCGCCGCCCAAGGTCTGCTCGCCGGCATCAACGCCGCCCTGACGGCAAGCCAAACCACGCGCGATTCAACCTCCAGTGATTCACGTGAAACGGATTCACGTGAAACAAATCAAGCGGATATGGAGGATTCACGTGAAACGTACGCCGTTTCGCGCACCGCCGGCTACCTTGGTGTGATGGTCGATGACCTCATTACCCGCGGCGTTTCCGAGCCCTATCGCATGTTCACGTCACGGGCCGAATTCCGGTTGAAACTGCGCGCCGACAACGCCGACCAGCGCCTGACGCCGGAAGGTATAGCACTCGGCTGCATCGGCCCTGAGCGTCGCCGCAAGTTCGAAGCCAAGGCCAAGGCCCTCGCCGACGGCCTGAACCTCTTGAACCAGCTCGCCATGACCCCGACCGAAGCCGCTCGCCATGGCTTCGCGGTCAACCGCGACGGCCGCCGTCGTACGGCCTTCGAGTTGTTGGCTTTTCCGGAAATCTCCCTCGACCGCCTGAAGGCCGTCTGGCCTGAGATCGGCAAGATCGATTCGGCCGTGGCGGCCCAGCTCGAGGTCGATGGCCGGTATGCCGCCTATCTGCGGCGCCAGGACGAAGATGTGGCCCAGCTGAAGCGGGACGAAGCCGTCCGCATCCCGGCCGACTTCGATTACGCCGCTATTCCGGGCCTGTCCGCCGAGATCCGGCAGAAGCTGGCTCGCCACCGCCCGGCAACGATTTCCCAGGCCGGACGGCTCGAGGGTATGACGCCCGCCGCGCTTCTCACCCTGCTCGCCCGGCTCAAGGCAGCCAAGGACGGGACGAGGGATAACAAGGGCGAAGGCAGGACCGTCCCCCAGGGCGAGTTCAAGAGCGCCTGATGAGCCTGGTGCGGATCGATACCCCGGAAGAATTCCAGCGGCGTTTCGGAATTTCACGCGAAGTCCGTGAAAAACTAGAGACTTACGCAGCTCTTCTCAAACGCTGGCAGAAAACGATCAACCTCGTCGCACCGAGCACGCTCGACGAGATCTGGCACCGCCATTTGGCTGACAGCGCCCAGCTCTGGCGCTACCGCCCAGAAAATGCCCGAACCTGGCTCGATCTCGGCTCCGGCGCCGGTTTCCCCGGTCTCGTCCTGGCGATCATGGCTTCCGAAACCGGCGGCACGCGCCACATATTGGTCGAGAGCGACAGCCGAAAGGCCGCATTCATGCGCGAAGTCGCCCGCGAAACCCGCGTTGCTGTGGACATTCTGGGCATGAGGATCGAAAATCCCGAGACTCAGGCTAAGGTAGGCAAGGCCGACTGCGTTACCGCGCGCGCTCTTGCACCACTCTCGCGACTGGTCGAGATCGCGGCACCTTATTTTGCGTCTTCTACGCTTGGCATGTTCTTGAAGGGCCGTGACGTCTCGGCCGAACTCGAGAACGCAGCTCGAGACTGGCAATTTGCCTTTGAGCTGATTCCAAGCGTTACGGAAGAGGCTGGCCGCGTTGTGTTGCTCAAAGCGTTGAAGCCAAGGATGGAGGGATAAACCCGTGGCCGGCTACGTATCAGGCACGGGCGGTGCGAACGCGGGACCGCGTGTCGTGGCTGTCTCCAATCAGAAGGGCGGCGTCGGCAAAACGACGACCGCAATCAATCTCGGCACCGCCTTGGCGGCCGTGGGCGAGCGGGTTCTCATTCTCGATCTCGACTCCCAGGGCAACGCATCGACCGGCCTCGGCATCGATATCGAGCAGCGCTTCAAGACGACGTTCGACGTATTGACCGGCAATGCCGCGATCCTCGACACGGTCCTGAAAACCGCGGTCCCGAACCTCTTCGTCGTGCCGGCGAACAGCGATCTCGTCGGCATCGACGCAGCGCTCGCAACCGATCAAAACAAAGCATTCAAGCTCCGCGACGCGATCACGGCCATGATCGGGCATCAGCGCGCGCGCGATGCCGACACCCATTTCACCTATGTCCTGATCGACTGTCCGCCGTCGTTGAACCTGCTGACGCTCAATGCGATGTCCGGGGCGCATGCCGTGCTGGTTCCCGTGCAGTGCGAGTTCTTCGCGCTCGAAGGTATTTCGCAGTTGAAGGATTCCATCGAGCAAATCCGCGCGACGCTCAACCCGCGCCTCGAGATCCAAGGCGTCGTGCTGACGATGCATGATGGGCGCACGTCGCTGTCACGCGAAGTCGCCGACAACGTCCGCGCCTTCTTCGGCAACAAGGTCTACGACACCGTCATTCCGCGCAACACGCGCATCGCCGAGGCGCCGTCGCACGGCAAACCGATCCTCCTCTACGATTACGATTGCGCCGGCAGCCAGGCCTACATCCGGCTGGCGACCGAAATCATGGAACGCGAACGGCGCTACAAGGCAGCCTGAGCGCGAACGGGCGAATTCACTGGGGTTTTGCAGCTATAAACTGACAAGCAGGGGACGAAGAAGCAGATGAATTCCGTAGTGCCGAAGAGCCGCCTGGGACGTGGCCTTGCCTCTCTGATCGGAGACCCGGCACCCCTCGGACACCGCCTTCCGCCGGAAGGCGAGCAGCGCATGGTCTCGATCGCTGAGGTCAAATCGAGCCCGCTCAATCCCCGCAAGGACTTCCGCGAAGATGAACTCGCGGAACTCTCGGAATCGATCCGTACCAAAGGCCTCGTCCAGCCGATCGTCGTTCGTCCGAACGGCATGTCGGGCGGTTACGAGATCGTCGCCGGCGAACGACGGTGGCGCGCGGCGCAAAAGGCCGGGATGCACAACATCCCGGTGATCATCCGCGAGCTCACCGACCGCGAAGTCCTTGAGCTGGCGATCATCGAGAACGTCCAGCGCCAGGACCTCAACGCGATCGAAGAGGCGTCTGGTTATCGCGAACTGGTCGAGCGCTTCGATTACAGCCAGGAGCAGCTCTCCGAAATCATCGGCAAGAGCCGCAGCCACGTCGCGAACACGCTCCGGCTGCTGAAGCTGCCGACGGGCGTGCAATCGCTCGTCCAGCAGGGACAGCTCACGGCAGGTCACGCCCGCGCCTTGATCGGCCGCACCGATGCCGAGACGCTGGCCAAGAAGATCATCGACGATAGCTTGAACGTCCGGGACGTCGAGGCGCTTGTCCAAACCTTCGGAGAACAAGGCCCGACCGGTAACCGTCGCGCGCGCGACAAGGATGCCGATACGAAGGCCTTCGAGAAGGAACTGACCGATCTCCTCGGCCTGAAGGTCGAAGTCCGCCGCGGATCCGGCGAAACCGGCACCCTCACGATCAGGTACGGCAACTTCGACCAGCTCGACTACATCCGCCAACGCCTTGGCGGAGGTTGAGTTTTTAAGCTTTCTGTCGCAATTTTAGAGCCGCCGCTTGACGCTCTCGCGGCGGCTTGATGCTGTGCGCGCCAAGGGGCTCGTGCGCTCGAGCCCAATCGCACGAGACACAAACATGAGTGATGTAAATACGTTGGATCGCCTTGCCGCGCTCGTCCACTCGCGGCGGTCCGACACGAGTGGAAAGTCCTATACATCTCAGCTATTGACTGCTGGCACCGAGCGCTGCGCCAAGAAGTTCGGCGAAGAGGCGGTGGAAGCCGTCATTGCCGCCTTGGGAACTGATACGGCGGCCCTCAAGGCCGAAGCCGCAGACGTGCTTTATCACCTCCTCGTCCTGCTTGAATCCCGCAACGTCACTCTTCAGGAGGTCCTGAAGGTTCTGGAGGGGCGCATGGGCACTTCGGGACTTGAAGAGAAAGCCTCCCGGACCCGAGGCGCATCGTGAAAACGCGCGCCGCGGCCCGCAAGAAGGCGAAAGCGCAACCACTGGCGGAGGCGCCCGGCGAGGCGCGCCGTCCGGAGGGTGTCCCCTTTTCCCCTTACCGCGTCTTTACGCGTGAGGAGTGGGCGAGACTTCGTGCCGATACGCCGATGACGCTGAAGCCGAATGAGCTCGAGCAGCTCTCGGGCATCATCGAGGAGCTTTCGGTCGACGAGGTCGAGCAGATCTATTTGCCCCTGTCGCGTCTTCTCAATCTCTACGTCGCGGCCGCGCAAAAACTACATTCCGTCAGCTCGGAATTCCTCGGGCGCAAAGATACGAAAGTCCCTTTCATCATCGGTGTTGCCGGCTCAGTCGCGGTCGGCAAGAGCACCACCGCACGTGTGTTGCGAGCCTTGCTTGCGCGTTGGCCCGACCATCCGCGCGTCGACCTGATGACGACCGACGGCTTTCTATATCCGAACGTTGAGCTTCAGCGCCGTGGCCTGATGGATCGCAAGGGCTTTCCTGAGAGCTTCGATACCGAGCGCCTTTTGCGCTTTCTAGGTGACGTGAAATCCGGAGTATCGAGCGTCGCGGCGCCAGTCTATTCGCACTTCCAATACGATATTCTTCCCGGCGCAGAAGTGGAGGTTCATCAGCCCGATATCCTCATTATCGAAGGGCTGAATATCCTCCAGCCGGGCGAAATGCCGAAAGACGGCAGCACAATTCCATTCGTCTCCGATTTCATCGATTTCTCGATCTATATCGACGCTCATCCGGCAGTGATCGAGAAATGGTATCTGACGCGCTTCATGCGGCTCAGAAGCACCGCGTTTCGCGACCCCGGCGCCTACTTCCATAAATACGCGGCCCTCGCGCCTGATGAGGTGCGCCGCATCGCGCTGAAGCTATGGCGCGAAATCAACCTGAAGAACTTAGAAGAAAACATTCTTCCGACGCGCCGCCGCGCCCAGCTCATTTTGCAAAAAGGCGAGAGCCATCGCGTAGAAGCGGCGTCGCTTCGCAAGCTTTAAACGGCGAAAAAAAGGGGCCGCTTGGGGAAGCGGCCCGTGAGTGATTCACAGGATGAGTTCAGAAATCGAATTGTCGATTAGGTCGGTTGCGGCAAAGGCTCAGCGACTTGGCTGCATCGCCTGAGCCGCCTGCTCGGAGGCGTGTCCGGAAGAGACCGGCGCGGCTTCCCGAAGGTCTTTTGAAAACTCGATACGGGTCTTCAAGGCAAAGACTTTGTATTTGTCGCGAAGGCGGCGGATCGCCGATGGGTTTGAATATCCCATCAACCGTATTGCGGTCGTCGGTCTCAATTCGGGGTGTATCCTCAGCAACTCGTCCAGCCGTGCAATACGGTCGCTATCATCGATACCGGTACCTATCGGACGTCCACGGCGAATGGGAGTGTGAAGCATTTTGAGCGAACCTCGAAACGAAGCGATTCGTTAATTCCGAGACTGCGCGAATACATTCCCCAATTCCAGGGAGAATAAATTTGAGTCCGAATTGGACACGTTTCACCCCCTAAACATTCTCCATATGAACGCCGTTCACAGGAAATAGGCATTTCAAAACCATTCGACGATAAGGCGGCCGCCCGTCCCCGAGTTACGAAATAATGCCGTGTTGCTTCGCGAATTCGGCCAGCGAAATGGATGGCCGTGCGCCGATGTGGCTGATTATTTCCGAAGCGGCGAGACTGGCGAGGCGGCCGCAAATTTCGAGATTTAATCCCTTCGCATATCCGAATAGGAATCCGGCCGCATATAAATCGCCCGCGCCAGTCGTATCGACGACTTTATCAACCGGGAATGGCGATATCCGTATCGATTGGCCTTCGCTGTGAATCTCCGAGCCTTTGCCGCTGCGCGTGAGAACGGCGAGTTTCGTGTCATTTCTCGCGTTTTCTGCCGCAACCTCGAACGAGTCCGTTTGATAAAGAGATTTGATCTCATTTTCATTGGCGAAAAGAATATCGACGCCGGAACGAATGAGATCGAGAAATTCCCCGCGATGGCGATCGACGCAAAAACCATCGGAAAGTGTCAGCGCCGTTTTTCGGCCCGCTCTTTTCGCTGCTTCATGCGCTTTTCGGAATGCCTGTTTCGCTTGCGGTTCGTCGAAGAGATATCCTTCGAGATAAAGAATTGACGCCGCGCGGATCATTTCCAAATCGAGCTGCGTTTCTCCAAGGCTCGTCGAAATGCCGAGGAACGTATTCATCGTGCGTTCGCCATCGGGCGTAACGAGAATGAGAGAACGCGATGTCGGCGCGCCATTGGAAACCGCGGGCGAGGTAAACGCCACGCCGACCGAGCGAATGTCGTGTGCGAAGACTTTGCCGAAATCGTCGTCAGCAATAGTACCGACGAATGCCGCGCGTCCGCCGAACGAGGCAACACCCGCGATCGTGTTGGCGGCCGACCCGCCGGAGATCTCTACGGCCGGCCCCATCGATGAATAGATCTTTTTGATCTCGTTCGCGTCGACGAGGCGCATGCTGCCTTTTGTAACGCCGATCTCCGAGAGAAAGGCGTCGTTACAGCGCCCAATGATATCGACGATCGCGTTACCGATCCCGATCACGTCGTAACGCGCGTCAGTCATGTCGTCCCCCTTGCCATTTGCGCAGGCACTATAGGGACGCGAGAGACGGTCGCAAGACGCCCGCTAGCGGCCGCCCGCCGCAGCCGCCGACACTGCGGCCATCGATGCGAGAGCCAGGATCAAGCGCTCGGCGATAACGTCTTCAAGGCTCGACGTAAGACGTGCCGCTTTCGCAGCTTCCGAAATCCGCTTGAGCGCCTGATCGAGCTGTCCGCGTGACCAGCTTCGCACTTGCCGCGAAAAACTGTCCTTTTGCTTGAAGAACAGCGGCGGCCGAATGGACTTTAGCGCATCGTCGAGACGCAGGCCGGCATCGACGTCGCTTCTGACGCGATGCAGTTTGAGGAAGTATCTCTGCACGATCGAGATGATCACTTGCGCGTTCTCGCCCGACGCCAGCGCGCGGCCGAAATCGCTGATTGCACTTTTCGTTCGGCCCTCGGCGACGGCTTCTGCAATCCGTTCGAGCGCCAGCCCCGCCGCATCGCCAACCAACCCATCGACGTCATCGTGCGTGATCGATGGACGGCCGAGGCAAAAAAGCGCGAGTTTCTCGATCTCCGCTCGCGACAAAGCGCGATCGGCGCCGAGCCGGCTTTGCAGTAACGCGCGGGCGTCGCCTTCGATCGTCAATGAGAAGGAAGAGAGGACTTCCGAAATGAGAGTGTCGATGTCCGCGGCGCTATCGGGATAGCAGGCGACGGCATAACAATGGGACTGGGTCTCGAACAACGCCCGCAGGCTGTCGTCCGCTTTGAGATTGCCCGCTTCGACGACCAGCAAGCCTTCGAGCGGCCCTGAAGTGAGAAGCGGTTTCAGAAGCGCCGTTGAAACGCGCCGGCTGGCGATGGCGCGGACGATTCTTCGTCCCGAAAACATTGGGCGTGTCTGCAACTCGGTCTCGAGCCGCGCGGGGTCTTCGTCGAGTTCCGTTTCGTCGAGCTTTAGAACTTCGCCCGGCGGGTTTTCTCGAGCCGCCAGGCTTTTGGCCAGCGCCGCCGCACGTTCGCTGACGAGTCCTGGGTCCGACCCGTGGAAGAGCACAGCCGCCAAATCGGCAGGCGGCGCCTTCATGAACGCTGGAGCTTGTTGTGGTTTGACGGCGGTCATCGTGATGCTCTTCTAGGGCGGTGCCCTAGATATCAGAGCTAGACATTGCCGGTCGATAGAGCTGCGAGCAGCCGGGTCTGGATTTCTTGGCCGACAGTCTCGGCCGCCCGGTTTTCTGCGTTCTGACGCGCCTCGACGTTGGCAAAAATCGACGACACGCGATCGAACGAAGCGCGGCCGTAGCTTGTGCCGCTCGCCACGACCTTCTTGTCGGAAAGCCTGATGAGGTTGAACGAAGCGTCGATGCTGTAAATCTGGCTGCCCGCGTTGCCATCGACGGCAACGAGCATCGACGTGACGGACTCGCGGATGGCGATGTCGAGACGGTACTGCGGCGGTTTCGGAGCGCCCCCGCCGGTCGCCTGGAAAATCAGTTCGTTGCGAATCCGCTGGCCGACGCGGCCCGGAATGGGCGCAATGTCGACTGAAGCCATTCTTTCGGTGACGGCAGAACCGTTGATCAACGCCGAGCCGTAAAGGGGACGGAAACCGCCGTCGCCGCAACCGCCCAAAGCTGAAACGGCAATAAAGACCGAAGACGCGAAAAGGCCGCGCGCAACCCATCGGCTGCCGCACATGCCACGTCTCCCAACCCGCCCCTCAACCAACGACATTCACGATCCTCTGCGGAACGACGATAACTTTTTTCGGCGGCCGCCCGTCCAACGCACGCACCACCGATCCAAGCTGCAACGCCGCCGCTTCAACTTCCTCGGACTTCGCACTGCGCGAAATCACAAGTTCGTCCCGTCGCTTACCATTAACCTGTACGGCAATGGTGACTTGATCGTCAACGAGCAGCTCGGGTTCTGGGGCTGGCCACGGTTCATTCGCGACCAGCGTGTTGTATCCGAGCCGCGCCCAGCATTCTTCAGCCAAATGCGGCATCATCGGGCCGATCATGACAATCAGCAGTTCTCCGGCCTCCCGAACGGCCCAGGCAACGTCCGGTCCGCGCTTGGATAAAGCCGATTGGAGCACATTGGAAAACTCGTGGATATTGGCCACCGCCACGTTGAATCGCAGCGCTTCGATGGCCCGGCCAACGGCGTCGAGAGCCCGGTGAGCAGCCTTTCGGACCTCAAGGGCCTCCGGGCCGAATGAATCGGGTTTCGGGCCTTTTTCGCCGGGATACGCTTCGGCAATCTCCTCGACAATTCGCCAGACGCGCTGAATGAACCGGCCTGCACCGGCAACACCGGCTTCCGTCCAAATGACGTCGCGCTCCGGCGGGCTGTCCGAAAGCATGAACCAGCGGGCGCAATCGGCGCCGTAATGGGAGATGATGTCGTCGGGGTCCACGAGGTTCTTCTTGGACTTCGACATCTTTTCGATGCTGCCGATCGCGGCTGGACGCCCGGACGAAACCTCGACGGCCTTGCGATTTGCGCCCTCGCCTTCGATCCGGACTTCGTTCGGCAGGAGCCAAAGACCGTCCTCGGACTTGTAGGTTTCGTGGGTCACCATGCCTTGCGTGAAGAGCGCAGCAAACGGCTCCCGCGTGTTCGTCGCGAACGACAAATGACCTGTGTCGCACATCGCCCGCACGAAGAAGCGCGAATAGAGAAGGTGCAAAATCGCGTGCTCGATGCCGCCGATATATTGATCGACCGGCAGCCAATAGTGGGCCGCATTGAGATCGACCGGCGTCTGAGCTTCAGGCGCGGTGAAGCGCACGAAATACCAGGACGAGTCGACGAACGTATCCATGGTGTCGGTTTCGCGAACCGCAGGCTCGCCGCAAATCGGGCAGTTGACGTGCTTCCACGTCGGATGCCGGTCCAGCGGATTGCCGGGCTTATCGAACGTCGCATCCTCGGGCAGCTCGATCGGCAGATCCTTCTCGGGGACTGGAACAGGCCCGTGCGTTTTGCAGTGAATGATCGGGATCGGACAGCCCCAATAGCGCTGCCGGGAAATGCCCCAATCTCTCAGCCGGTAATTGACTTTTCTCGCGCCCTGCGGCCGCGAACCGAGCGACTGCTTCTCGAGGCGCTTCGCCGCCTCCTCGAAGGCGGCCGACGTCGAAAGGCCGTCGAGAAACCTCGAATGGATCATCGTGCCGTCGTCGACGTAGGCCTTGTCGGTCAGCTGAAACGTCTCGGCGTTTTCGCCGGGCGGCAAGATGACGGGCACGACGGGAAGTTGATAGCGGCGCGCGAAATCCATGTCGCGCTGATCGCCCGATGGGCAGCCGAAGATCGCGCCCGTGCCGTAGTCCATCAAAACGAAATTCGCGACGTAGACCGGCAGCTCCCATCCGTCGTCGAACGGATGAACGGCACGAATTCCCGTGTCGTAGCCGCGCTTTTCAGCGGCTTCGATATCGGCGACCGACGTGCCCATGCGGCGGCATTCGTCGCAAAACGCGGCAAGCTTCGGATCGCGTTCGGCGGCGGCTTTTGCCAGCGGATGATCGGCCGCGACGGCAAGAAACGACGCGCCGAACAGCGTGTCGGGCCGCGTCGTATAAACTTCGAGCTCGCTGAAATCTTTCGGCGCAGTCTTCTTATTGAGTGACCACCGGACCAGCATGCCTTCCGAGCGGCCGATCCAATTCGCCTGCATCAGGCGCACTTTCTCGGGCCAGTTCACGAGCGTATCGAGATCGCTCAGCAGCTCATCGGCATAGTCGGTGATCTTGAAGAACCATTGCGTCAGCTCGCGCTGTTCGACGAGCGCACCGGACCGCCAGCCGCGGCCGTCGATAACTTGCTCGTTCGCGAGCACCGTCTGATCGACCGGGTCCCAATTGACCTTCGAAGACTTTCGGTACGCGATCCCCTTCTTCAGGAAATCGAGAAACAGCTTTTGCTGATGCTTATAATAGCTCGGCGAGCACGTCGCGATCTCGCGCGACCAGTCGAGCGACAAGCCCATCGATTTGAGCTGTCCGCGCATCGTGTCGATATTGGCATAAGTCCAAGCGCCGGGATGGACTTTGCGCTCCATCGCAGCGTTTTCCGCCGGCATGCCGAAAGCATCCCAGCCCATGGGGTGCAGCACGTTGAAACCGCGAGCCCGTTTGTAACGCGCGACGACGTCGCCCATCGCGTAGTTGCGGACATGGCCCATGTGGATGCGTCCCGAAGGATACGGGAACATCTCGAGCACGTAGGATTTCGGACGCGAGGGATCTTCGGAGGCGCGAAAGATCTCGCCCTTGTCCCAGACGGACTGCCAGTATTTTTCGCGCTCAGCCGCGTTGTAACGTTCATTGGCCATGGGGGCCTTGGATCTCGTTCAAGAATTCGTCGGAAGGCCGTAAAGAGCCCGAATGGTAAAGCCGGTCAAGTCGTTGGGACAACAATCGGCCGGCCGGGGTCAGCGGGATCGGCCAGCAGGATTAGAGTGGGCCCGCGTAATCGCCTACACGAGGCTGCTGTTACGTCAAGGTTGCAGGAACAACAATGAGGTGAACCAGGGGGGCGTCAAATCAGCGAGGAAACAGTTGGGGGTGGTGACGAGCGCCTGGGTGCCGGTGGAGCTCGACGGAAAGCAATTCATCTTAAAAAACATAAAAGCGGTCAGATCGTGCGGGATGCGAGCAGCTAAGCGCCGGAGAGTGCACCCGCCGGATCTTGTACCCGAATGTCGAGCACATGATCCGGCGAGAACGTCACTATTAGCAGGTATGCGCACCAGCGCCCGCTTCTGCCACGGTCTGATCCTGCACGCCGCTGCCGCCTGAAACGCCGATGGCGCCGATGACGTCTCCCTTCGAATCCTTCAGCGGAATGCCGCCGGCGAAGATCATCACGCGGTCGTGGTTGGAAACATGGATGCCGAAGAACTGGTCGCCAGGTTGGCTGTTCTCGGCCAATTCCTTCGTCGAAATGTTGAAGGCGCGCGACGTGAAGGCCTTGTTGATCGCAATGTTGATCGACCCGAGCCACGCCCCGTCCATGCGGATGTGCGAGATCAAGTTCGCGCCCTCATCCACGACAGCGATGTTCATGGGCTGACCGATCTCCTTCGCCTTCTTTTCTGCGGCGTCGATGATGCGGCGAGCGTCGGCAAGTTTCAGCATAGGGAATGCTCCTCAGGTTCGGTCTAAAGGTTCGGGGGATGACGGTTAGCGAAGCCGGACGTTTCGGTCGCGCCACGGCCTTCTACATAGGTTGCCCGCGCGAAATTGCGACACTTGTTCCACATGGGTCGGAATGTCTATGGAAAGGCTTGAGACCAACGAGGAACACGCGTGCAACAGAACGACTATCAGGAAAGCGCAGTCGATAGGTTAAAGCGCGTAAACGACGAAATAGCCGCCGCCGCGAAAGCCGCAGGCCGCAACGCCGAAAGCGTTGAACTGGTTGTGGTTTCCAAAACTTTCGATGCTGGCGCGATCCGCCCCGTCATTGAGGCTGGCCAGCGCATATTCGGTGAAAACCGCGTCCAGGAGGCCGAGCGCAAATGGCCCCCGCTCCGCGTCGAGTTCCCGGACGTAAAATTGCATCTCATCGGCCCGCTGCAATCCAACAAGGCGAAGGAAGCCGTCGCCTTCTTCGACGCGATCCACACGATCGATCGCGAAAAAATTGCTCGCGCCATCGCCGGTGAATTGGCGGCGCAGGGCCGAAGCCTCGAACTCTTCGTTCAAGTGAATACCGGCGAAGAGCCGCAAAAGGCGGGAATCATGCCGGGCGATGCGCGAGCCTTCGTCGCGTTTTGTCGCGACGACCTGAAGCTCGCGATCAAAGGCCTCATGTGCATCCCGCCGGTAGAGGAAGAGCCCGCTGTGCATTTCGCATTTCTCGCGAAACTTGCGCGCGAAATGGGCCTCGCCGGCCTGAGTATGGGCATGAGCGGCGATTTCGAAACCGCGATCGCCTTTGGCGCGACGCATGTCCGTGTGGGTTCAGCTATTTTCGGCGTCCGCTGATCCGGTTTTTCCCACGGCAATTTTGCTCACGAACACAGTGACAAGCACTCGCGGTGCTACCTTGCCCAAGTGATTCGCTTGAGTGTGGGCGTTGGCGCACGCGAGGTAACTTTCCCCGATGACTGCATCTGCTCAGAAAAAAGATATCGCCGAAGTTGAAGCCAATGCCGCTGCTGCCGAAGCTGCGACCGTCGCGCGCGCGGAAGTGCTGGAGCAGGCGAAAAAAGAAGAAACGGCCAAAGCCGCGACAACCGCTTCAAAGCTCGAGAAGAGCAAGAATGACGCGACCAGCGCGGCGCGAAAAACCTGGCACGACTTCCAGGTCGATGTCTGGATCACGAATTTCAATTCGTACGAATTCGGCTTCTGGAAGAAAGACCGCAATCGCGGCAAGTCGCGTCAGTTTACGACCGATATGGATATCTTCGCCGAAGTCATCGAGAACGGCACGCGCACCGGAGTCCTCGGTTATCGCAGAGAGCTTTGGAAAGACGCGACCGGCATGAACAAGCGGCTCGTCTTCAAGCTGTTTTCCGAGACTTTGAATTGGAAGGCCAGCATGGACATGATGCTGGGCCGGTCTGTGCAGCAGACGCTCGCGGCGCACGGGCTTCCCGTTCCCTGCTACTCCATCAATACGAGTCCCGACGACTATATCGTCTATCTCGAACGCTCAGCCCACAAATGGCCGCTGATGCCAGAGAATTTCTCGTTCTTCCTGATGGAAGGTGGAGAGCCGAAATTCTACAGGTTCCGTCGCGATTTCATCAACCTCGGCGGCGACTACACGTTGATCGATCAGCACGGCGAGCACGTCGGCCATATTGATGGTGCCGTGTTCACGATCGGCGGCAAATGGCGTTGCAAGGTACGCGGCGATCATGCCGATCCGCGACTGCTGATGGTGATGAAGCTTTTCACCGGCATGATCGTCTTCAATGGCGGTGCCCGTCGGCACGTCAAGAAACTAGCGCGCGATATTCATGACGGACGCATTAAGCCGGACATCCAGCGCCAGGAAGCTGACCTTTACTTGAACCCGCGCCGCATGCGCTAGCGGAAGCCTTTAGTGGACACGTTGGGCGGTCAGCCGAGCTGTCCGCTCCAACGGCAATACGCGTCGGCGCCGGTCAGTAGATCTCCGGCACGTAGAGATCATCCGGAACCGGCATCCGGCTATAATCCGGATGATACACACGCTCCGGCAGCGCCACCGGTGCCCGCGGAATCTCCTCGTACGGCATTTGGCTCAGCAGATGATGAATGCAATTGAGCCGTGCACGCTTCTTGTCGTCGGCGTGAACCACCCACCAGCGCGCCTCCGGAATATGCGTATGCTCGAGCATCGATTCCTTGGCTTTTGTGTAGTCTTCCCACCGCCGTCGCGACTCGAGATCCATCGGAGATAGCTTCCACTGCTTGATCGGATCGTGGATGCGCATCTCGAACCGTAAATGCTGCTCATCGTCGGAAATCGAGAACCAATATTTGATGAGCGTGATCCCCGAACGGACCAGCATTTTTTCGAATTCGGGAACGGTGCGGAAGAATTCTTCGAGGTCGGACTCCGTGCAAAAGCCCATGACGCGCTCGACGCCCGCGCGATTGTACCAAGAGCGATCGAAGAGAACGATTTCGCCGCCAGCCGGGAGATGCGGAACGTAACGCTGGAAATACCATTGCGAACGCTCTCTCTCGCTCGGCGCCGGCAACGCGACGACGCGTACGACACGCGGATTGAGACGCTGTGTGATCCTTTTGATGACGCCGCCTTTGCCGGCCGCATCGCGCCCTTCGAAAATGACGACGACCTTGGCCTTGGTGTTGACGACCCAGTCCTGCAGCTTGATCAGCTCGCGCTGTAACCGGAACAGCTCTTGGAAGTAGACTTGGCGATCGAGAAGGCCCGCGTCGCCGTCGCGATCGCGCCCGTCAAGAAGCCGTTCGAGCCGGCCATCATCCATTTCCATTTCCAGCTCCTCGTCGAAGCTGTCGGCGATTTCGGCCTCGATGCGCGCTGATGCTGATAGTGTCCGCTCGGCTTTTTCCTGCTCGTCCATGATCGCCCGTCTATGTTCGCCCAATTGCTTGCGATCCTTTCGCGAGCCAGATGACAACCCTGTGACAACGCGACCCCAGCCCCTCAAACCGGCGGCGGATTGCGTTCCGTAAAGTTCCTCTGATGCCAATATGGGTAGGCTTTCGCCGTCTCGCTCGCGGCATCGAGCTTCTTCATTTGCTCAGGCGTCAGGCTCCAGCCGGTTGCACCGAGGTTGTCCCGTAGCTGCTGCTCGTTGCGCGCGCCGACGATGACGCTCGAAACCGTCGGGCGATGGAATAGCCAGTTGAGCGCGATTTGCGGAATGCTCTTGCCGGTTTCTTTCGCGATCTCATCGAGAGCATCGACGACATTATATACATGCTCGTCCGAGACAGGCGGTCCCTGCTCCGCCGTCTTGTGAAGACGGCTCGTCTCCGGCAATGGCTGTCCACGTCTGATCTTGCCGGTAAGTCGTCCCCACCCGAGGGGACTCCAGACGAGCGCGCCGAGACCCTGATCGAGTCCGAGCGGCATGAGCTCCCATTCGTAATCGCGACCGACAAGGGAATAATAAGTCTGGTTCGCGACGTAGCGCGGATAGCCGTAGCGATCGGCGACAGCGAGCGACTTCATCAAATGCCAGCCGGAGAAATTCGATATTCCCACGTAGCGAATTTTGCCGTCGCGAACGAGTTGATCAAGTGTCGAAAGCACTTCTTCCGGAGGCGTCAACGCATCAAAGCCGTGAAGCTGGAAAATATCGATGTGATCCGTCTGCAGACGTTTCAGTGCCTGTTCGCAGGTTTTCAAAAGGTGAAAACGCGATGATCCGACGGCGTTGGGATCATCACCGAAACGGAATGTCGCTTTCGTCGAAATGAGAACTTTGTCTCGGCGGCCCTTCAGAGCTTCGCCGAGCACAGTCTCGGAATTTCCATTCGAGTAGATATCAGCCGTATCGAAAAGCGTGACGCCGGCATCGAGGCAGAGATCCACCATGCGGCGCGCTTCGGCGACATCGGTAGAGCCCCACGCGCTAAAGAATTCGCCCGAACCGCCGAACGTGGCTGCGCCGAAACTCAAGAGTGGAACCGATAGTCCAGATGCGCCAAGTCTTCGGTATTCCATCGGCACAGCCTCTTTTTGCGGTGATTTAGGCGTTTGTGTGCGGATTGTCGCCGCACCCCGGTTCGCAAAAAATGCCCGATGTGACGGTTAAAATCGATCACATATCGCGTCGTTCATTACGCAAACTTCACAATTTACTCGCCCAAAGGTAGTGAACGAACCTTTGAATGCACCGGTTTATTTGAGTTAACTTTTTAATAAATAGGCCGAAATTCCCAAACCCGCGCCAGTTGTGGATCGGCAAGACGATATGTCGCGCGTCGAATCCTCTCTTGTTTTCGCCCCATTACGACGGTGAGTGCGCCGCGTTTGTGAAGACAAGTGTAAGGAGAGTTAAGATGCGATTGAGTTTAATCGCAGTGGCGATGTGCTTGGCTTGGTTGGCCGGTATGACATCGGCCGAGGCGCGCAACTATCAGGGTCACAAGGGTGACCGTTACGAGCGCTCCTATAAGCATTCCGCTGGCAAGCGGCAGTACTCGGCCCGCTACGCATCGCGTAGCTCTGCCCACCGTCAATATTCAAACCGCAAATCTGGTTCCGGTTATGCGTCTCGTTCCGGAACACGCCGTCACTATGCCAACAGCGGCAGTGGTGGACGTCACTACGCACAGCGCCGCTCCTATAGCGGCCGCAAATATGCGTCGGCTGGCAACGTTGGCGGCCGCCCCCGGGCATGGTGCGGTTGGTGGATGCGCACGCAGTTGGGCGGAGGTCCAGAATTCAACCTCGCTGCCAACTGGAAGCGTTACGGACGCGCGAGCGGACCACAGATCGGTGCCGTGGTCGTCTGGCCGCATCACGTCGGCATGATCACCGGCCGCGCGGCCAACGGCCAGTGGATCGTAAAATCCGGCAACGACGGAAACGCAGTGCGCGAGCGGGCGAGATCGGTCGCCGGCGCCGTGTTCCGCGTAGGCTAAATGCAATATGGGCAGGTCGAGCAATCGGCCTGCTCATATTTCGCCGTTTTGAATGAAAGCATGAGGATTGCCGTTCGATATCGTCGGCGAATTCCGCGGCCGATCCGGAGGAATCGGCGGCTTATATCGGAAAAAAGATATGGCCGGTGATGCTTATCGCAATCGCCCGGCCATTGGATAGTACCGTTTGGAGAGAAAGGGGCGCTTCGAGAGCGCCCATTCGCCATTTGCATTTGCGTCCGAAGCCTGAGTGCCCAGTCCAGAGCTCCGGGACGCGAAATGGAATTAAGCGGCTTTCCGCTTGGCGACTTTCTTGACTGCCTTCTTGACGGTCTTCTTCGCAGGTGCTGCCTTCTTGGCAACGGGTTTCTTGCGCTTCGCGACCGTCTTAACTGCCTTAGCTGCCTTAGCCATAGTATTAATCTCCCTCTAGGATGTTCGAATCAGCTCGAACTTCACAAACATGAGCAAATTCGAGAGCTTTGTAGACGGAGAAGTTTGAAATCGCGGGCAAAAAGGCGTTTATTAACGCAAACTGTTGCGATAATGACTCAATTTTTCTTATTTTTCGACGTCTATTGGCCTTTAGAACGACTCGCGGGCTCGAATTACCGCGCTGCAAACATCTCGTTGTATCTGAATTGAGCGATATCGAATTACTCAATTCGCGTTCGGACAGCCAATCGCAATTACAATTCGGCCGCGCCTCTGAGACGCTTTTGGAAATCAAGCGCAGAGTGAAGGTACGTCATTCGCTCGTCCAACAATTCGCCGACCCACGATTGATAATCCGGATCTTTGGGAATGATGTCCGCGATGACGGAACCGTCCTCGACCTTGATCTCCGCTCCGTAGTGACGCGCGATCGCTTGCATCTTCGCATTATCGGGCAAGCACACGAGAATGAGGTGGCGCAGTCCACGATTGCGTGCCGTGCGTATCACGCGGCCCATCAACTGTGTAGCAATCCCGCGATTTACGAACGGCTTCTCCACTGAGAATGCAACCTCGGCTCCGGGGCGATGCATGAGATCATCCGGACGCAATTCCGCGACCGCCCGCAATTCGCCGTCAACAAAATAGCCGAAAGTCACGTTGCCGAAATCGCCCGCGTGCGACGCGTAGCGAGTGATGAATTCATCAGAAACATCGTGACCGAAACGGCGATGACGCGCCTCGGGGTCGAGCCGTTGCAAATGTTCGGCGAGCAAGTAGCTCTCGCTTGTCAGCAGCCGCCTGATTGAACCAAGCCGGTCCGCGCTTGCCTCCGGAGCCTCTTTCAACATTATTCAATCTCCTCGCTTCACGCCGCGCCGCCGCGCGCTAAGCGCTTGTAACTTCCCCTAAAATGGGACTTATTCTGTGCGGAGCGATAGAAAATGCTGCAAAGCAGCAATGCATTTTTAGGCGACGGACGGTGCCGAACCTTTGATTGCTGGGCGCTGAGCGATGCGACGCAATTGGAGAGCGACATTCGGCGCACCCCAATTCGTCGCGGCGATCCGCTGTTGCATCTCTCGGCTTCCGCCGATTACCGAAAGCGGATCACGATTGGGGGCCGGATGGCGACGATCATCGAAGGATATAATCGGCGGCTCGCCGAGCAAGAGATCGAGCCCGACGCCGCGCAGGCCGCACTCGCGATACGTCTCGACGAGCTGGAACGTGAACTCGCGGCGTATCGGCCGAAAAACGGGATGCTCGCGAAAGTGTTCGGCAAACCGCCGGTACCGCCGAAGGGTCTTTACATTTGGGGCTCGGTCGGCCGCGGCAAGACAATGCTGATGGACCTCTTTTTTGAGGAGACATCCTTCGAGCCGAAACGGCGTGCGCATTTTCACGAATTCATGGCCGACGTGCATGACCGCATCGGCGAAGCCCGAAAGACGGTCGACGGCGATCCAATTCCACACGTCGCGGAGACGATCGCAAAAGAAGCGCGGCTTCTATGCTTTGACGAGCTGCACGTCACCGATATTGCCGATGCCATGATCCTTGGCCGGTTGTTCGAAGCGCTCTTCGCGGCAGGTACCGTCGTCGTTGCGACGTCCAATGCGCGCCCGTCGGAGCTCTATAAGAACGGCCTCAACCGCCAGCTTTTCCTTCCCTTTATATCGTCGCTCGAAAAGCAGCTCGACGTGGTCGAGCTCGGCGCGAAGAAGGATTTCCGGCTCGATAAGCTTTCAGGCGAGACGCTTTACTTTCATCCGATCGATACAGCCGCCAAAGCCGCTCTCGATGCGCATTGGAAACGGCTGACCGGCAACCATCCCGGAAAACCGCAAACGCTGGATGTCAAAGGCCGCAAGGTCCAGGTGCCGGTCGCATCCATGGGCGTCGCCCGCTTTCAGTTCGCCGATCTTTGCGATCAGCCATTGGGTGCGAACGATTACATTCATATCGCCCACGCCTTCCACACCGTCATTATTGATGGGATCCCTCTGCTCACGCCCGACCGGCGGGACGTCGCGCGTCGCTTCATCAATCTTGTCGACGCTCTCTACGACGGCCGCATCTGCCTCATCGCCTCGGCCGCCGCCGAGCCGGCCGCGCTGTACCCGAAGGGCGATGGCGCCGATCTCTTCCAGCGAACCGCGTCTCGGCTGACCGAAATGCGCTCGGAAGCCTATTTGGCGGGCCATTCTGGGGGCCGTACGCGCCACTGAAGCCGAAAATGGCGGGCCCATGTTCTGTCGTTCCGATCGTACCAAATCACGGCGCGCAGCCAGACTTTGAGAAGAAATTTGCGTCTTGTGCTTGACGGGCCGCTGAATTTGATTACGCAGCTGCAACATCGCGGTTCGCAATCGCGGCCGTCATTTTAGTGATCTCCGGGGGAGCAGCCATGGCGCGCACCAAAATTGCACTGATCGGATCGGGACAGATTGGTGGCACGCTCGCCCTTTTGGCAGGCCTCAAGGAACTCGGCGATATCGTCATGACCGACATCATTGAAGGTGTCGCGAAGGGCAAAGCCCTGGATCTCTCGCAGACTGCAGCCGTCGAAGGATATAATGCCCGAATTTCGGGAACGGGCCCCGATGGCTACGCGGCAATCGCTGGAGCGGACGTTTGCATCGTCACCGCCGGCGTTCCTCGCAAACCCGGCATGAGCCGCGACGATCTCCTCGGCATCAATCTGAAAGTGATGGAGCAGGTCGGCACCGCGATCAAAACCCACGCCCCCAATGCTTTCGTCATCTGCATCACAAACCCGCTCGATGCCATGGTTTGGGCTCTCCAGAAATTCACCGGACTCCCCACGAACAAGGTCGTCGGCATGGCCGGTGTGCTGGACAGCGCTCGCTTCTCCCACTTCCTCGCCGAAGCAGCCGGCGTCTCGATCGAGGATGTTCGCGCCCTGACGCTGGGCGGCCACGGCGACGACATGGTGCCGATGGTCCGCTACTCGACGATTGGCGGCGTTCCGCTTCCCGACTGCGTGAAGCTCGGCTTCTTCAGCCAGGAAAGCCTCGACGCTATGATCAAGCGCACGCGCGGCGGCGGCGGCGAAATCGTCGCCCTTCTGGGAACGGGCTCGGCCTTCTACGCCCCGGCGGCTTCCGCCATCGCCATGGCCGAGAGCTATCTGAAGGACAAGAAGCGCATGCTGCCCTGCGCCGCCTATTTGAGCGGCGAATACGGCCAGAAAGACACCTATGTCGGCGTTCCCGCCATCATCGGTGCGGGCGGCATCGAAAAGATCGTCGAGGTTTCGCTGGATGAAGGCGAAAAGGCGATGTTCGAGAAGTCTGTCGCCTCCGTGCAGGGCCTCATCGACGCCTGCAAGAAAATCAATCCGGTCCTCGCAAACTAAAAGGGTGGCGCAACCTTGCCGGCACGCCACCCTCAGGAAGATGAGATAAGGGTTTCGGCCTCAGCCGAACTTGAACATTTTCTTCAGGTTGTGCGAGAGCGCGCCGCGCTTCTCCTTGCGGGCGACGTCGGCTTCGCTTCTAAGCCACGTCATTTGCACGACTCGGCGCTCGCCGACGAACGGCGTGTGCCCGTGCCACGAAAAATCGGAGCGCCGGAAGGCGAAAACCGTGCCGGTGAGCGGGCTGATCTGCTCGACGTAATCCTCGAAGTCGTGATCGTTGCGCAGAACGCGGAGGCAGCCGGCTCCGGTGCCGTCCCACTTGTCGTTGAGATAAGTGAGCATCGTCGCGATCTTGGCTTCGCCGTCCGTGTGGATGCGGCCGTCCTTCGCAGCCGACAGCTTGCGAATGGTGATCATCTTCGGCTTGCCGACGAGATCGATATCGAGCTTCTCGGAGACGATCTTCGAAACTTCGGGGCTCTTCAGATCTGCGAGCAGCTTCTGGAAGGCGCCATGGATGCCCTCTCCAATGTCGGTCTCTGTCAGAAACCCGGGCTCCTTCAGATCAGGAAAATCTTTCTTCAGCGGCTCCACGGTCGACGGCTGGATGAAATTCTCGCCGACCAGGAAATTGAAGGGATCGCGGCCAGTCCGCGCCGCCTTCAAGCCATCGATGTTGATGCAGGCAAATGTCATAGACGTTCCCCGTTATTGACTAAGCGAGTATCGAAACCGGATTTACGGTTCTTGCAAGGCCGACTCAATGGGCGGCCCGGGCGCACCGCGAAAATGCCGGTGCATCGTGACCTTAGCGTTGGCAATTTGGACAAAAAGCGGCACGCGCTGCCGCGATGCGCATGATGACGGAGATTTGTTCTGTGAGGGCTCGGTTATGAACATCCACGAATATCAAGCCAAAGAACTCTACCGCGAATACGGCGTGCCGACCCCGAACGGGTTTGCCGCATTTTCCGTGGAAGAGGCCGTCGAAGCTGCGAAAAAACTTCCCGGCCCCGTCTGGGTCGTCAAGGCCCAGATCCACGCCGGCGGCCGCGGCAAAGGCAAGTTCAAGCAGCCATCGGCCGGGGACAAGGGCGGCGTCCGCCTCGCCAAGTCTCTGGAAGAGGTCGAGCAGTTCGCGAGCGAAATGCTTGGCAAGACGCTGGTGACCGTCCAGACCGGCCCTGCAGGCCGCGTCGTCAACAGGCTTTATATCGAAGACGGTTCCGCGATTGCGCGCGAGCTTTATCTCTCGGCGCTCGTCGACCGCGCAACGTCGCGCGTTGCATTCATCGTCAGCGAAGCCGGCGGCATGAACATCGAGGACGTGGCCCACGACACGCCCGAAAAAATCCACACCCTCACCATCGACCCGGCAACTGGCTATCAACCGTTCCATGGCCGCAAGGTCGGCTTCGCGCTGGGCCT
The DNA here is from genome assembly GCF_019753045.1 of Hyphomicrobium sp. Classification (GTDB taxonomy): domain Bacteria; phylum Pseudomonadota; class Alphaproteobacteria; order Rhizobiales; family Hyphomicrobiaceae; genus Hyphomicrobium_B. The sequence continues at coordinate 22,282 of NZ_JAIELN010000010.1, read as the reverse complement.
CAAGGGCGACCAGTTGAAAGCTTGTGGAAACCTTGTTGAAAACCTCTATCGCATGGTCGTCGAGAAGGACATGAGCCTCCTCGAGATCAATCCGCTCGTCGTCACGAAGGACGGCAAGCTCATCTGCCTCGACGGCAAGATGAACTTTGATTCAAATGCCCTCTACCGCCATCCGGAGATCGTCGCCCTGCGCGACCTCGGCGAGGAAGATCCGACCGAAATCGAAGCTTCGAAATACGATCTCGCCTTCGTCAAGCTGGACGGTAACATCGGCTGCCTCGTGAACGGCGCCGGCCTGGCCATGGCGACGATGGACATCATCAAGCTTTACGGTGCCGAGCCCGCAAACTTCCTCGATGTCGGCGGTGGTGCCTCGAAGGAAAAGGTTCAGGCGGCGTTCAAGATCATTCTGGCAGACGAGTCCGTCAAAGGGATCTTGGTCAATATTTTCGGGGGCATCATGCGTTGTGACATCATCGCGGAGGGCGTCGTCGCCGCTGCGCGCGAGATGGATATCAAAGTTCCGCTCGTCGTCCGGCTGGAAGGGACGAACGTGGATCTTGGCAAGAAAATCCTGAAGGAATCGGGTCTGAAAATCATTCCCGCCGACGATCTCGCCGACGCCGCCAAGAAAATCACTGATCAGTTGAAGAACGCAGCTTAGCAGTGTTCGCGGTTGAAACTTCGTAAGCTTATGAGTTAAACACCCAGTTCTACTTGCTGCGGTGCAAAAAATGCGCAAAATGTAGGCGCTGTGACGCGCCTTCACGCGGGGTTGGAATGTCCATTCTTATCGACCAGAACACCAAGGTCATTTGCCAAGGAATAACGGGAAGCCAAGGCACCTTTCACACGAAGCAGGCCCGCGCCTACGGCACCAAGATCGTCGGCGGCGTCACGCCCGGTAAAGGCGGCTCCAAGCACCCCGACGCCGAACTCGCGGACGTTCCGCTTTTCGATAGCGTCGGCGAGGCCGTCGCCAAGACAGGCGCAACAGCAACCTCGATTTACGTTCCCCCGCCCTTCGCGGCTGACGCCATCCTCGAAGCCATCGACGCGGAATTGCCGCTCATCGTGTGCATCACCGAAGGTATCCCGGTGATGGATATGGTCCGCGTCAAAAGGGCCCTCGATGGCTCGAAGTCACGGCTCGTCGGCCCGAACTGCCCGGGCCTGCTGACGCCCGGCCAATGCAAGATCGGCATTATGCCCGGCAACATTTTCCAGAAGGGCTCCGTCGGCATTGTATCGCGCTCCGGAACGCTCACATATGAGGCCGTGAAACAAACAACTGATGTTGGGCTCGGGCAGACCACCGCCGTCGGCATCGGCGGCGACCCCGTCAAGGGCACGGAATTTATCGACGTCCTCGACCTGTTCCTTTCCGACAACGACACGCAGTCGATCATCATGATCGGCGAGATCGGCGGTTCCGCTGAGGAAGACGCCGCTGAGTTCCTGATTCGCGAAGCGAAGAAGGGACGCAAAAAGCCGATGGCAGGTTTCATCGCTGGCGTGACTGCGCCCCCTGGGCGGCGCATGGGTCATGCCGGTGCAATCATCTCGGGCGGCAAGGGTAAAGCAGAGGACAAGCTTGAGGCGATGAAAGCCGCAGGCATCGCCATCGCGCCGAGCCCCGCCGCTCTGGGTCGTACTCTTGTTGAAGTCTTGCGAGAGTAGCCTCCGCCAGAACGAATAGGCCGAACGACCGGCGGCACGCATTATCCGGTCTTGTCCGCGTCATCCAGAGCATGAAGGCGATGCTTTTGGAGTATGAATAAGGACGAATTTCATGGCACGAAATGGCCAGAACGAAGCTTTTCTACGCACTTCCTTTTTGAGCGCTGCCAACGCGCCCTACATCGAAGACATGCAGGCTGAATACGAGCGCAATCCCGGCGCCGTCAGCGATGAATGGCGAAGGTTCTTTGAAAGCATAAAAGAAGCGCCCTCTTCCGTCCCCGCAAATTCCGGAGGCCCGGCGTGGGCTCCGCCGCTGTCGGCACTTTTGAATGAGAACGGCGCGGACCGCGATCTCGTCGGCGCTTTGACCGGCGATTACGGCGAAGGCGAACGCACCATTCGCGATAAGATCGAACGCCGCGCGCAGATCGCCGGTTTTGAGCTGACGCCCGCGGCTTCCCTCCGCGCGACGCAGGATTCCATTCGCGCTCTGATGCTGATCCGCGCCTATCGCGTTATCGGCCACTTGGCGGCAGACCTCGATCCGCTTGGTCTCGCAGACCGCCGCGCGCATCGCGAGCTGATGCCGGAAACCTATGGATTTACCGAAGCCGATCTCGATCGCCCGATTTTCATCGACCGCGTGATGGGCCTCGAAACGGCAACGATGCGCCAGATCGTTACGATTCTGCGGCGAACCTATTGCCGGAAAATCGGCGTCCAGTTCACCCACATCACCGACCCGACGCAAAAAGGCTGGATCCAGGAGCGCATCGAAGGCGCGGAAAAAGACATCCGGTTCACGCCCGAGGGCCGGAAGGCCATTCTCAGAAAACTGATCGAGACCGAAACCTTCGAGAAATTCTGCGATCTCAAATATACCGGCACGAAGCGCTTCGGCCTCGACGGCGCGGAATCGATCATTCCCGCGCTCGAGCAGATCATCAAGCGCGGCGGCCATTTGGGCGTTCGGGAAATCGCCATGGGCATGGCCCACCGCGGCCGTCTCAACGTGCTCGCCAACGTAATGTCGAAGCCGCTCCGCGCCATCTTCAAGGAGTTCAAGGGCGGTTCGTTCAAGCCCGACGACGTGGAAGGCTCCGGCGATGTGAAATACCATCTCGGCGCATCGTCGGACCGCATGTTCGATGGCAACACCGTTCACTTGTCGCTGACCGCAAATCCCTCGCATCTCGAAATCGTCGATCCGGTCGTGCTCGGCAAAGTCCGCGCAAAGCAGGACCAGGCAGGCTGCCCGAGCGGCGATCGCACGCGGGTGATGCCCCTTCTCATTCACGGCGATGCGGCGTTCGCAGGCCAAGGCGTGGTCGCCGAATGCTTCGGTCTCTCGGGTCTCCGGGGGCATCGGACCGGCGGATCCATTCATTTCATCATCAACAATCAGATCGGCTTTACGACCGCGCCGCATCACTCGCGGTCATCGCCCTATTGCTCCGACGTGGCGCTGATGATCGAAGCGCCGATCTTCCACGTGAACGGCGACAGTCCTGAAGCCGTCGTCCACGTCGCGAAAATTGCGACCGAGTTCCGCCAGCGCTTCCAGAAGCCCGTCGTCATCGACATGTTCTGCTATCGCCGTCACGGTCACAACGAGACGGACGAGCCGATGTTCACGCAGCCGGCGATGTACAAGCGGATCAAATCGCACCCGACGGTCGTCGACATCTATTCGAAAGAGCTCATGGATGAGGGTGTGATGACCCCGGCCGAGTTCACCGAGATGAAGGCGACGGTCCGCGCCAACCTCGACAAGGAGTTCAGTTTCTCCGACGGCTACAAGCCCAACAAGGCCGACTGGCTCGACGGACGCTGGTCCGGCATCACCCGCCCCGATAGCGATGATTGGCGCGGCAACACGGGCATTCCGATCGATACGCTGAAAGATATCGGGCATCGCATCACCACGATCCCGAACGATTTCCACATGCACAAGACGGCCGCCAAGCTTCTCGAGCGCCGTCGCGAAATGATCGATACGGGCGTGGGCATCGACTGGGCGATGGCCGAGCACATGGCGTTCGCGTCGCTTTTGATGGAGGGCTTCCGCGTCCGCCTGTCCGGCCAGGATTGCGAACGCGGCACCTTCTCGCAGCGTCACGCCGTTTTCATCGACCAGGAAAACGAACGCCGGTTTTCTCCGTTGAAGCACCTCTCGACCAACCAGGCGAGCTTCGAAATCGTCAACTCGATGTTGTCGGAAGAAGCTGTTCTCGGCTTCGAATACGGCTATTCGCTCGCCGAACCCAACGCGTTGACGCTTTGGGAAGCGCAATTCGGCGACTTCGCGAACGGTGCGCAGGTTATCTTCGACCAGTTCCTGTCGTCGGGTGAGCGCAAGTGGCTGCGCATGTCCGGATTGGTATGCCTGTTGCCTCACGGCTATGAGGGGCAGGGACCGGAGCATTCTTCTGCGCGTCTCGAACGCTATCTACAGCTTTCGGCTGAAGACAATTGGCAGGTCGCCAACTGCACGACGCCTGCAAACTACTTCCATATCTTGCGCCGGCAATTGCATCGCAATTTCCGCAAGCCCCTGATCCTGATGACGCCGAAGTCGCTGCTGCGCCACAAGCGCGTCGTTTCCAAGATCGAGGATTTCGGTCCGAGCGCGAGTTTCCATCGCCTGCTGTGGGACGATGCCGAACGTGGCACCTCCTCCATCAAGCTCAAGCCCGACAACGAGATCAAGCGCGTCGTCATCTGCACCGGTAAGGTCTACTATGACCTTCTCGACGCGCGCGACGCGCAAGGCCGTGACGACGTCTATATCCTTCGCGTCGAACAGCTTTATCCGTTTGCGGCACGCGCGTTTATCCAGGAACTTGGCCGCTTCAAGTTCGCCGAGATCGTCTGGTGCCAGGAAGAGCCCAAAAATATGGGTGCCTGGTACTTCATGGATGCGAATATCGAGTGGGTTCTGAACCACCTCGGATACATTCATCGCCGACCGCGGTATGCAGGACGGCCCGCATCCGCGTCGACCGCAACAGGTTTACTTTCGCAGCATATCAAGGAGCAGACCGCGCTCGTCGCCGACGCGCTCGGAACTTAGGAAGGTTTGAGAGGCTCAGATGTCGATCGAGATTCGCGTCCCCGCGCTCGGAGAAAGCGTAACGGAAGCGACTGTGGGCAAATGGTTCAAGAAGGAAGGCGATTCCGTCAATGCGGACGAGCCGCTGGTCGAGCTTGAAACCGACAAGGTGACGGTTGAAGTCCCCGCACCCTCCTCTGGAGTGCTCGGCGAAATTCTCGTTCGATCCGGATCGACAGTCGCCGTTGGATCGCTGCTCGCCGCATTGAGCGAAGGCGCCGGCAAGCCTCAATCGCAAAAGCCCGAGGCAAAATCTCAGCCCGCGCAGCCTGCTCCCGAGCGCGAGGCGGAAAAGCCAGCGCCCGCAGCCGCGGGTGCTCCTCCACCGCCGCCCCCGGCAGCTCAGAAGGCGCTGACCGAGGCGGGCCTCGAAGCCTCGGAAATACGTGGCTCGGGACGGCGCGGACAAATCCTGAAGGAAGACGTCGCCAACGCCACGGCATCGGCGCCGAGACCGGCCGCTGCGCCGCCGGTGCATGAGGTTCTAAGCTCCGCGCCCGCAACGAACGTCGTCGCCATTCAAACCGCGCCGTCGCTGAAAGCCGTGCCGCAGGATACGCGGCTTCCCTCGCCGGGCAACGACGCGACACGCGAAGAACGCGTCAAGATGACGAGGCTGCGCCAGACCATCGCCCGCCGCCTCAAGGACGCGCAGAACACGGCCGCAATGCTGACGACGTTCAACGACGTCGACATGAGCGCCGTGATGGCGCTGCGCTCTCAGTACAAGGACATTTTCGAGAAGCGCCACGGCGTGAAGCTCGGCTTCATGGGCCTGTTCGTCAAAGCCTGCATCCAGGCGCTGCGCGACGTCCCGGCCGTCAACGCCGAGATTGATGGCGACGATCTCATCTACAAGAATTACTATCATATCGGTGTCGCTGTCGGGACGGAGAAAGGCCTCGTTGTGCCCGTCGTGCGCGATGCCGATCGCCTGAGCCTCGCCGAGATCGAGCAGCGCATCAACGAGTTCGGCAAGCGCGCAAGAGACGGCAAGCTGTCTATCGAGGACATGCAGGGCGGCACGTTCACGATCTCGAACGGCGGCGTTTACGGATCGCTGATGTCGACGCCGATTTTGAACGCCCCGCAGTCCGGCATTCTCGGCATGCATCGCATTGAAGAGCGGCCCGTCGTCCGCGCCGGCCAAGTCGTCGTCCGGCCGATGATGTACCTTGCGCTCTCCTACGATCACCGCATCGTCGACGGCAAAGAGGCCGTGACCTTCCTCGTTCGCGTCAAGGAATGCCTCGAAGACCCGCAGCGCTTCATTCTGGAACTTTAGCTTCCTCATACCATGGCAAACGCCGATCAGCTGCCGCGATGGGATGACGAGAGAGCGGAAATTCTCGTTGGAAAGCGAGTCTTGGTCGGCATCACGACTTTGGAGGCCGACGGAGAAACGCTCGTTGATCACGTACAGTATTACGGCGTCATCACCTCCGCGCACCCGACGGGTGGTTTTCGGATTGACTGTTCGGGAATATTGACGGGAGCAGAAAGATTTTTGCCACCCGATCTTCGCGGATTTAGCGATGCGTTCCCGGGCGAATATACTCTAAGGTCGACGGGCGAAGTGGTCGTCAATCCCGACGTTCTCTGTACCTGGAATGTAATCAAGCCGAAGAATTAGAGACATCTCGATAACGGAAATCTCAGGGAATGAATTACGACCTCATCGTCATCGGCACAGGCCCCGGAGGCTACGTCTGCGCGATCCGCGCCGCGCAGCTCGGCATGAAGGTCGCCGTCGTCGAAAAGCGGTCGACGTTTGGCGGCACATGCTTGAACGTCGGCTGTATCCCCTCGAAGGCCCTCCTTCACGCATCGCATTCCTATGACGAGACGAAGAACGGCTTCGCGTCGATGGGCATCAACACCGACGCCCAGCTCGACCTCGCGAAGATGCAGGCGTTCAAACGCGAAGGCGTCAAAGGCAACGTCGACGGCGTCGCCTACCTCCTGAAGAAGAACAAGATCGACAGCGTCTTCGGCACCGGCCGCATCGTCAAATCGGGCCAGGTCGCCGTAACGTCGCCAAGCGGCGAGACGCAGACGCTCGCGACGAAATGGATCGTGATCGCGACGGGCTCCGACGTGACGCGGCTTCCCGGCATCGAGATCGACGAAAAGCGTGTAGTCTCATCGACGGGCGCTCTCGACTTCACGACGGTCCCGAAAAAGCTGCTCGTCGTCGGCGCCGGCGTCATCGGGCTTGAGCTGGGCTCCGTTTGGCGGCGGCTCGGCTCGGAAGTCCTCGTCATCGAATATTTGAACCGCATTCTGCCCGGCATGGATGCCGAGATCGGCCGGTCGTTCCAACGCATCCTCGAAAAGCAAGGGATTGCCTTCCGCCTGTCGAGCAAAGTCTCCGCCGTCGAAACGACGGACACTGGTGTGATCGCGAAAGTCGAACCTGCCGAAGGCGGCGTTGCCGAATCCGTCGAGGCCGATGCCGTGCTCGTCGCCGTCGGCCGGGTGCCCTTCACCGAGGGGCTGGGTTTGGCTGAAGCGGGAATCGCCCTCGATCCGAAAAAGCGCGTTCTGGTTGATGGCCATTATCAAACGAACGTCACGGGCGTCTTCGCCATCGGCGACGTCATCGCCGGTCCCATGCTGGCGCATAAAGCAGAAGATGAAGGCGTGGCCGTTGCGGAAATCATCGCCGGCCAGGCAGGGCACGTGAATTACGATGTGATCCCGAACGTCATCTATACGAGCCCAGAGGTCGCGAGTGTCGGCAAGACCGAAGAGGAATTGAAGGCCGCGGGCATCGCCTACAATGTCGGCAAATTCCCCTTCACCGCGAACGGCCGCGCCAAAGCGATTCACATGACCGACGGCTTCGTGAAAATCCTTGCCGACGCCAAGACCGATCGTGTTCTCGGCGTTCACATCATCGGCGCCAATGCGGGCGAACTGATTGCTGAAGCTTGCGTCCTGATGGAATTCAGCGGTTCGGCGGAAGATCTGGCCCGCACCTGCCACGCGCACCCGACGTTCTCGGAAGCCGTCAAGGAAGCGGCGCTCGCCGTCGCCAAGCGCGCCATCCACTTCTGACGCGCTACTCGATCGGCGTAACGGTGTAGCCCGACTCCCGCAGCAACGCGACGAGGCCGGTCGGGCCGGGAAGATGCAGCGCGCCGATCGCAACGAAGGCATTGCCCTTCTCGAGCAGCGGCAACGCCGCGTCGCGCATCCCTGCATTACGGTCGATCAGCAGTGCTTTCTTGAACCCATCGAAAGCGTCCGGAGACGTTCCGCTCTTGGCCGCAAGCGCCAGCTGGAATGGCATCGCCGCACCGATCTGCCGCTTCACGTACATCTGCACCATCGTTTCCATCATGTCGTCGGCGCGGCTGAGGTAGTCGAGTTCGACTTTCAGAATCGCCACTTGCTGATCGTCGGGGATGGATGCGAGCGCACGAAGCTGGCCCTCGATCGTCTCCAATCCCGTAACGGTAATTCCGGCTTTCTTGGCCTCGGCCGCAACGCGGAGATCCAGCACGACCTTGCCGGAAGCGATCTGCTTGCGTTCGCAATCGGACGTCGCGAGCAGCATGCTGACGAGCCAGGGCTTCATCATAGCCGCCAATTCTCCCGGCATGCCGGATTTGACGACGATCCGTTCGACCTTGTTGTAGTCGTCGGACGAAAGCGCGCTTTTGAGCGAGGACCCGTCCGTATAGACGATGAGCCCGGCGGCTTTCGCCATTGCCGCCGCCACGGCTTCCGGAGAGAGATCTGCAACTTCAAGCGCCACTGATTTCGAATGCGCAATGGCGTCGACTGCAGCTGCCGGCAGTTCGGTTATGCGCGTATCGCTGAGGTGCATCGTCCCGAACAAATAGGATGCCGGAATGCCGGCCTTTTCGACTTTCCAAAGCATGGCCTCGGTGTTGGACGTCGCCTTGCTTTCCGCCATGATCTTATCGAAGAGCGTGGGCTGCTTGACCTGCATCTCGGCGAGCATGTCGGTGCCCTGACATCGCGCCGGCAAGTCGTCCGCAGCAACGGGACCTGCAGCGAATGCGAGAGCGAAAACCGTCAGAGCATAAAAAGAACGGCGGCTAAACCTCAGCCGACGGAAGAACGTCATGGCGATACTCATGGACAAGTCGGAGCGGCCTTCAAGTGCGCGACGCTCTCGGATGGGCCTGATCATACACCGTTAGCAAGCGCGCCCGGTCCACTTCCGTATAGACTTGCGTCGTCGAGAGCGATGCGTGACCCAAAAGCTCCTGAATTTGGCGTAAATCAGCGCCTGCCGAAAGCAGGTGCGTCGCAAAGGAATGCCGCAGCGCATGCGGCGTCGCCGTATCTGGCAACTGAAGTTCGTAACGCAACTTCTCCATAGCGAGCTGAATCAGGCGCGGCGACAACGGTCCGCCCCGAGTCCCGCGAAAGAGCGGCTTGTCCGGTTCGAGAGGATAAGGACAAAGCCCCATATATTTGGAGATCGCCGCGGAGACGACAGCGAGCGCTGGGACGAGCCGCTCCTTACCGCCCTTGCCGGTCACGTGCATGATATCGCGCCCATCGATCGGCGCCGTGCGTGGCATGAGGCTCAAAGCTTCGCTGATGCGCAGCCCCGATCCATAGAGCAACAGCATGACCGCGACGTCGCGGGCCGTGATCCAATCCTCAGCCCCGCCCCCGTCGCGCTCGATAAGCGAGGCCGCGCCCTGAACAGTCAAAGGCTTCGGAATCGAATGCGGGATCTTCGGCGCTGCGACTTGCAAGATCGCGCGGTTTTTTAAGGTGTCCTCGCGTTCCAGCCAGCGGAACAACGTGCGCAGCGCCGACAGCGACCGTGCGAGCGACCGGGACGTCACGCCCGCCTTACGACGGCCGGCGAGGAAGGCCCGTATGGTCTTGGCGTCCAGCCGTTCGAGATCGGCGAGGCACGGCGGATGGCCGAGCTGCGTCTTGAGGAATGCGAGGAACTGGCGCGCATCGCGTTCATAGGCTTCGCGCGTCGCCGCGCTTTGCCCGCGCTCCACGACGAGATGATCCAGCCACGCCACGATAACGCTCTTGAGATCATCGCTGAGCGGCAGCTCGGCATCCCCGGAAAATACGTCGTCGAGCGATTGCGCCAATGGCTGTTCCCCATGCCGGTGTTCGGCACAAGCTTCCGAACGTTACCCGCGTTGGTTAATCAAACGTTAACGCGACACTTCGCTAAAGCAACTTACCCGGATTGAGGATCCCCTTCGGATCGAGCGCGCGCTTGATGGCGCGCATCATATCCATCTCGACCGCGGACTTGTGGCGGACGAGAGCCTCACGCTTCATTTGCCCGATCCCGTGTTCGGCCGAAATCGATCCGTCGAGTTCCGCAATGAGCTCAAAGATCGCGTCCGACATCCTATCCCAAAGGGCGAGGTATTGGGCGCGGTCCATCCCCACAGGTTGGCTGACGTTGTAGTGCAGGTTGCCGTCTCCAAAGTGTCCAAACGGAACCGGCCGCGCGCCGGGGCAAATGTCCTCGACGACGGCGGCGGCGCGTTCGAGAAACTCCGGAATTCGCGCAACCGGCACCGAGATATCGTGTTTGATGCTGCCGCCCGCGCCCTTTTGCGCTTCGGAAAAGCCATCGCGTAGGCGCCAGAAATCCTCAGCCTGCCGAAGTGATCGCGTAATGGCGGCGTCGAGGATGAGACCCTTCGAATGCGCATTCGTCAGCATTCGCTCGATCGTATTCGCAACGCGCGCCCCGGTCCCGCCATGCGAGAGCTCGATCAGCGCGTACCAAGGGTAAGCATCCGTGAACGGGTCGCGGAGACCCGGAACGTAGCTCAGCGCGAACTCTTGCGCGCGATGTGCCCAGAACTCGAACGCGGTCAGCGATCCTCCAGCCTCCGCTTCGGCCATCCGAAAGAGCCGGAGCGCGTGCTTTGGCGATTGCAGCGCGACGATTGCCGTCTCGCGTTCTGCGGGCGTCGGGAAGAGCTTCACGCAAGCCGCCGTGATGACGCCAAGCGTCCCCTCCGAGCCGATCAGCAGATCGCGCAGATCGTAACCGGTGTTGTCCTTCTTGAGCCGCCGCAAGCCATGCCAAACGCGGCCGTCTGCAAGAACGGCTTCGAGGCCGAGCGTCAGGCTGCGTGCGTTTCCATATGCGAGAACGGCTGTGCCGCCCGCATTCGTCGCCAGCACGCCGCCGATCTGCGCGCTGCCTTCTGAAGCCAGGCTCAACGGGAAGATGCGCCCAGCTTCATTGGCCGCGATTTGCGCCGCGTGCAGTGTGACCCCGGCTTCGACGACCATCGTCCCGCCGGCCGCATCGACGTCGCGAACGGCCTTGAGACGGCTGAGCGACAGCACAATCTCATTTCCCTCGGCAGACGGGATTTGTCCGCCGACCAACCCGGTATTGCCGCCCTGCGGAACGATCGCAACGTTCTCGGCGTCGGCAAGCGCGAGAATGCGCGAAACCTCATCCGTTGAGCCCGGACGCAAAACGACGGGCGTCTTACCGGTGTAGCGGTCCCGCCATTCGGTGAGATAGGCGGCTTGATCGTCGGCACGTGTCAAAGCATTCGCGTCGCCGACGATGTGTGCGAAGCGTCCGATCAGATCGTGGGATAAGGTCCGTGCTCGCACTTTGTCGTGCCTGCCTCACACGATCGTTTGTCCGGTCTTCTTCCAGTCGTTGACGAAGGTGACGAGACCGGCATCCGTAAGCGGATGTTTCACCAGCGCCTTCAGAATGCCCGGAGGAATGGTCGCGACGTCGGCGCCGATGAGTGCCGCTTCCTTCACGTGGTTCACCGTGCGGATCGACGCTGCGAGAATGTCGGTCGAGAGATCCGGATAGTTGTCGTAGATCGTGCGGATTTCACGAATGACGTCCATGCCGTTGAGGCCGATGTCGTCGAGACGCCCGATGAACGGCGAAACGAACGTTGCTCCGGCCTTCGCCGCGAGCAACGCCTGATTTGCCGAAAAGCACAGAGTGACGTTCACCATCGTGCCATCGCCCGTCAGAGCCTTGCAGGCTTTGAGACCGTCGAGCGTCAGCGGGACCTTGATGGTCACGTTTTTCGCGATCTTCCGCAGCACTTCGGCTTCGAGCATCATGCCGGCGTAGTCGGTCGCTGCGACCTCGGCAGATACAGGACCCGGCACCACCGCGCAGATCTCTTTGACGATTTCCTTGAAGTCGCGGCCGGCTTTCGCAACAAGTGACGGGTTCGTCGTAACGCCGTCCAGCAAGCCCGTCGCCGCCAACTCCTTGATCTCGGCCACGTCGGCGGTATCGACGAAGAATTTCATTTCTTTCTCCTCACCTCGTCCTTAAGTCTTGGCCCTGCCTTTGGTGCGCCGCAACTTCCCGGCAAACCTAGCACGACCGATTCTTGGAGGAAGCTTCTAGTCCGTTGAACGCCCCTTTGGATAGCCTGCTTCAAATCCTGGATAACAACGCCGTCGAAGCCGGCCGCAGCGTGCCTGTGCTCATGCCCGTGGCGCTCGACCAGACCTACGACTATCTCGTGCCGGAGGGCATGGATGCCGCACCCGGCTCCTTCGTGCTGGTGCCGTTTGGGCCGCAAACACGCATAGGGATCGTTTGGGATGCGCCGCGCGGCGAGGGTAAGCCCGTCGATCCGAAGAAGCTCAAGGCCCTGACGAGCGGCATTGACGCACCGTGCCTGCCCGAGATTTCGATGCGCTTCGCCGAATGGGTCGCACGTTACACCTTGGCGCCGCTCGGCATGGTCGCGCGGATGATGATGAGCGCCGACGCCGCGTTCGAGCCCCCTAAACATCGTTTCGGTGTGTGCATCGTCGAAGGCGCGACCCCGCCGCCGAAAATGACCCAGGCGCGCACCCGCGTCATGGAAATCGCAGCCGATGGACTTGTCCGTGCGAAATCGGATCTTGCAAATCTCGCAGGCTGCTCGACGGGCGTGGTGGATGGCCTCGCCGCCGCGGGCATGCTCGTCGAAGTGGCGATCCCCGAGCGGAGCTTTCCGCGCCCTGTGCCTCAGCACGGAGAAACAGGCTTCACCGCCGATCAGACGCGTGCTGTCGAAAGCCTGCGCAGCGCGGTCGATGCCAAGAATTTTTCGGTGACCTTGCTCGATGGCGTCACGGGTTCGGGCAAAACCGAGGTCTACTTCGAAGCAGTAGCGCGCGCGCTTGAGGCTGGCGCCCAAACACTCATTCTGCTCCCTGAAATTGCGCTGACGAGCCAGTTCCTCGACCGCTTCGCCCGCCGCTTTGGCGCGCCCCCCGTCGAGTGGCATTCGGCACTCAGCCCAGCCGAACGCGGCCGCATCTGGAAAGGCGTCGCGCGCGGAGACGTACGCTGTGTCGTCGGCGCGCGCTCGGCATTGTTTCTGCCGTTCTGCGAACTCGGACTTATCGTCGTCGACGAAGAGCACGATCAAGGTTTCAAGCAGGATGACCGCGTCCATTATCAAGGGCGCGATATGGCCGTCGTGCGCGGCAACCTCGGAAAGTTTCCCGTAATCCTCGCCTCCGCAACGCCGTCGATCGAGAGCCACGTCAACGCTCTTATCGGCCGGTATCGCCACGCCGTGCTTCCGGGCCGCTTCTCAGGCGTCGAAATGCCGGACGTATCGGCGATCGATCTCCGCTCCGAAAAGCTGGTGCCCGGCAAATGGCTGGCCGAGCGTCTCGTCGCGTCGATGACCGAGACGATGGAAAAGGGCCAGCAGACACTGTTGTTTCTGAACAGGCGCGGATACGCGCCACTGACGCTATGCCGATCCTGCGGCCACCGCCTCGAATGTCCGCAATGCACAGCTTGGCTGGTTGAGCACCGCTTCAAGAAGAAGCTGTCATGCCACCACTGCGGCTTCCAGCTGTCGCTGCCGGAGAAATGCCCCAAGTGCGCCGCGCCGGGTTCGCTCGTCGCCTGCGGCCCGGGTGTCGAACGCGTCCAGGAAGAAGTCGCCGAGCGCTTTCCAGATGCGCGCGTTGCGCTGCTATCGTCCGATCTCATCCCGGGCTTGCCCGAGATGCGCGAGGTGATCCGTGGCATCGAAGCCCGCGAGTTCGACATCATCATCGGCACGCAGATCGTCGCGAAGGGCCATAACTTTCCGGGCCTCGCCCTCGTCGGCGTTGTCGACGGCGATTTGGGGCTGGCTCATGGCGCCGATCCGCGTTCCGCCGAGCGCACATTCCAGCTTCTGCATCAGGTCACGGGACGCGCTGGGCGAACGAGCTTCGTCGGCCGCGGCTTCGTGCAAACCTATTCGCCCGACCACCCGGTGATGACCGCAATCGTCGCCGGCGACCGCAACGCCTTCCTGAGTTACGAGGTCAAGACGCGCCAGGCGGGCCTTCTGCCCCCCTATGGCCGCTTGGCGGCAATCATTGTCTCGGCACGCGACAAAGTGCTGACGGAAACGGTCGCCCGCGAAATTGCGCGCCGGGCGCCTCCGAGTGAAATGATTTCGGTGCTCGGCCCCTCCGAAGCCCCGATCGCCGTCGTCCGCGGCCGTCACCGCTGGCGGCTTCTCGTGAAAGCCCCGCGCGATGTCGATTTGCAAAGCTATCTGCGTGCTTGGGCTGGAATGATTCCAAAACTCAAGTCCGACGTCCGGATCACCCTCGATATCGACCCCTATAATTTCCTATGAATTGGCGCGGCGTTTCGAGGCGTGTGCGGCAAGTTTGCCATAAGCCGCGGCGCTTACTGATGAGCGTGCTTCCTGTCATTCCGCCCGGTGCGCAAATCGTCTAAACGACGATGAGCAATCAATAACCCGTGCCGTTTCACCGGTCACAGCACCACGCCTCGAAAGTCATTCATGCCACTTCGCATTGCCGTCCAGATGGACCCGATCGATCGCATCGACATTAGCGGCGATTCGACGTTCGCTATTCTTCTCGAAGCGCAGAAGCGCGGACATGACATTTTCTACTATACGCCGTTCGATCTCGCCTTGCGCGGAGACAAGCTTCTGGCGCGCGGCCAAACGCTCAAGGTCGAAGATAAGCGTGGCGCGCACTATGCGCTCTCAAATCCGCGCACCGAAAATCTGGGCGATCTCGACGTCGTACTGCTGCGGCAGGATCCGCCGTTCGACATGGCCTACATCACGACCACGCATCTGCTCGAACGCATCCATCCGAAGACGCTCGTCGTCAATGATCCCGCGAGCGTGCGCAGCGCACCGGAAAAGTTGTTCGTGCTGGACTTCCTCGATCTGATGCCGCCGACGCTCGTCACGCGTTCGCTCGCGGACGTGCAGGCCTTCCGCGCCGAATACAAAGACATCATCGTCAAGCCGCTCTACGGCAACGGCGGCGCCGCCGTGTTCCGCATCAGACCCGAGGACGGCAATCTGGGCTCCCTCGTCGAACTCTTTCAAACGGTCTTCCGCGAACCCTTCATGGTGCAGGAGTTCCGTCCCGAGGTGAAGGAAGGCGACAAGCGCATTATCCTCGTCGATGGCGAGATCGCAGGCGCGATCAACCGCGTTCCGCAAGCCGGAGAAACCCGTTCGAACCTGCACGTCGGCGGCACCGCGAAGCCCGTCGAATTGACCGATCGCGATCGCGAGATCTGCGCGCGCCTGAAGCCCGAGCTGAAGCGCCGGGGCCTGATCTTTACGGGCATCGATGTCATCGGCCCCTTCATCACCGAGATCAACGTCACGTCGCCGACCGGCATCCGCCAGGTGAAGGCGTTCGGCGGCAACGACATCGCCGCGATGATCTGGGACGTCATCGAAGACAAGAGAAAATCGCAAGCATGAACGCGCGTGTCGATATCAGGACGATGAAAGGCCAATTCACGATGAGATCGATCACGATCGCAAGCCTGCTCGCGGCGCTTTTGTTCGTTGCCCCCGCGTTGCCATGGAATGAAGCGCAGGCCGTTACCGCCTCACCGTTCGCGCCGCTTCTCGGGCGGTGGTCGGGGATCGGAATGATTGGCTACAAGGAGAGCCCGGCCGAAAAAATCAAATGCCGCGCGACCTACCTTCTGACGGACACCGAGGACGAGCTGAAGCAGACGATCCGCTGCGCCACGGCGGGCGGCTCCGTCGAGATCATCAGCAATGTGAAGGAAACCGCCGGCAAGCTGACGGGCCACTGGAAAGAAACGATCCATAACTTCGAAGGCGACCTGACCGGCGACGTCACGCCGAAAGGCTTTCACGTCGTCATCCAGGGCGGCGACGTCGCCGCCAACATGGACATCGTCGTGAACAACGATAAGCAGGCGGTCGAAATTCAGTTCACGAACTCATCATCCCTGATCGGCATGACGCTGGTGATGACGAGGGGGTAGTGCAAACGCGAAACCGCTCTTTGAAGTCTAGTGCCGGACCGAAGAGTGCAGGGGAGAATCCGCATCTATGTTCCCCATTCGTTCTTGACTTTGCCTCACCGTGCTGATTAGCTCCCGCCAGGGGGCAAAATGTACGGTCAGATCTCAACGCTCGCGTTCATCGGCATCGAGGCACGGCACGTCGAAGTGCAGGTCCGGGTGACGCCCGGCGCCGCCGCCTTTGCCATCGTCGGCCTACCCGACAAGGCGGTCGCAGAAAGCCGAGAGCGCGTCCGCAATGCCCTCCACGCCGTCGGGCTCGGGCTCCCCTTCAAGCACATCACCGTCAACCTCGCGCCCGCCGACCTGCCGAAAGAAGGCAGCCATTTCGATTTGCCCATCGTGCTCGCGATGATGTGCGCGATGGAGGCGATCGCGCCCGACGCCATCGCAGGCTACGCCGCCATCGGCGAATTGGCGCTGGACGGCTCCATCCGGCCCGTGCCGGGCACGCTGCCTGCTGCGATGGGCGCCAACGCCATCGGCAAGGGCCTCATCTGCCCTGCAGCCTCCGGCCCAGAAGCGGCGTGGGCGAGCGAAGACCTCGCGATCCTGGCCGCGCCGCATCTCCTATCGCTCGTCAATCACTTCAAAGGCACGCAGACGCTATCGCGGCCCGAGCCCAACGTTCTGCCGACGCGGAGCTACGCTGCAGATCTGCGCGATATAAAGGGTCAGGAGACAGCCAAGCGCGTTCTGGAAATCGCCGCCGCGGGCAACCACAACCTGCTGATGATCGGCCCGCCCGGGTCCGGCAAATCGATGCTGGCGTCGCGCCTGCCCTCGATCCTTCCGCATCTGCAACCCGAAGAGATTCTGGAAGTCTCGATGGTGCATTCGCTCGCGGGCGAACTCGTCGGCGGCAAGCTCACGGTCGAGCGCCCGTTCCGCGCGCCGCATCACTCCGCGAGCATGGCCTCGCTCGTCGGCGGCGGCTCTAGGCCAAGGCCCGGCGAAGTCTCGCTTGCTCATCATGGCGTCCTCTTCCTCGATGAGCTGCCCGAGTTCCAGCCGAACGTGCTCGACGCTTTGCGCCAGCCGTTGGAGTCGGGCGAGACGGTCATTGCCCGGGCGAACCACCGCATTGCCTACCCCTCGCGCATTCAGCTGATCGCAGCGATGAACCCGTGCAAATGCGGAGGCAGCAATCCCGGCGAGCCGTGCCGCCGCGGTCCGCGCTGCGCTGACGATTATCAGGCGCGCGTATCGGGGCCGCTGCTCGATCGCATCGATCTGCAGATCGAGGTTCCGGCCATTTCAGCGGCTGATCTCGTCTTGCCGGCGCCGTCCGAAGGCAGCGCCGAAGTCCGCTCTCGTGTCGCCGCGGCTCGCGATCGTCAGCGCGCGCGGTTCGCGGCGCTGGGTGCACGCGGCGTCCGCACGAACGCCGATTGCTCGGCAACGCTCCTCGAACAGACGGCGACGCCCGATGAAGCAGGTGTGGCGCTGCTCCGCCACGCGGCGGGAACTCTTGGACTATCGGCGCGAGGCTTTCACCGCACGCTGAAGGTCGCTCGAACCATAGCGGACCTGGAGAGCTGCGAGACTGTGGCTCGCGCTCATGTCGCGGAAGCCCTGAGCTATCGAGGGGAGACATTACGGCAAGTCAGAGTATCGTGAAGTCGCGAATGGTGAAGGAAATGGAGTTTCAGAAAACGTCGGTCATTCATGCCGCTGAATACGATGCAGCAAGCCGGACGCTGGATATCTTTTTTTCCAACGGCAGCTGCATCACCTACTTCGGGGTCCCGCGCCCGGAATACGAGGGCCTCGTCAACGCAGCCTCCGTCGCGGAATATTTCAAGACCCGCATTCGCGGTCACTACGAATGCGAAGAGTGCGTTGAAACGCGCCGCTGGCGGCTGACAAAAAACGCCGAGACACGAAGGTCCCGGCGCACAATTCATTGACCTGGGTTTGTCGTGCTCAGCCGAATGCTGACTTGACGCCCGCCTGCATCGCGGCCGCCTGAGCGGAATTCCGCAAAAGGCACGCGATCGTCATGGGGCCAACGCCGCCTGGAACCGGCGTGATCGCGCCTGCGACTTTCGCACACTCTTCGTAAGCAACGTCGCCGACGATCTTCGTCTTTCCGTTGTCCGACGGAACGCGATTGATGCCGACATCGATGATAGTCGCGCCGGGCTTGATCCAGCTTCCCTTGACCATCTCCGGAATGCCGACGGCGGCGATAACGAGATCGGCGGCGCGAACGACGTCTTCGATGTTCTTCGTGCGCGAGTGCGCGATCGTCACCGTGCAGTTTTCCCTGAGCAGCAGCGCCGCGACCGGCTTGCCGACGATGTTCGAACGGCCAATGACGACGGCGTTGAGGCCCGAGAGGTTCTTCAGCACGCTCTTCGCGAGGATGACCGAGCCGGTCGGCGTGCACGGGACGAGTGCGCGTTCGCCGACCCAAAGCCGGCCGACGTTCACGGGATGGAACCCGTCGACATCCTTGTCGGGGCTGATGAGGTTCAAAACCTTCTCGGCGTTGATGTGCTTCGGCAGCGGCAGCTGCACGAGAATGCCGTGGCAGGTGGGATCGTTGTTGAGCTTCTCGACGAGGGCGAGCACATCGGCCTCGGGCGTTTCGGCCGGAAGGCGATGCTCCCACGAGTTCATGCCGACTTCGACGGTCTGCTTGGCCTTGTTCGCCACGTAGACCTTGCTGGCCGGATCTTCGCCGACAAGCACGACGGCAAGTCCGGGCTTCAGGCCATGTTCTTTCTGAAGACGCGCGACCTCCGCAGCCACTTCAGCGCGGACCTTCGCCGCAATCTCTTTACCATCGATGATTTGCGCCACGGACATTCCCGTCTTTCCTCCTGGTTCGTCTATTTTCGCAATTCGTTTGTTCGTTCTTGCAGTAGCCGTTCAAGCGTCTCCGGATCACCGGAAATCTTCAAGGATTTGAGCCGCGACTTCCCGCCCCTTGCGAGCGAAACCGAGCTCTTGGTCACTCCGAGCCACCGGGCGGCCAGCTCTTCGAGCGCCCTATTGGCGGCTCCATCCTCGGGAAGTGCGCGGACACGCGCCTGAAAGGCCGGACCGTCGGGGGTTTCGACGATCCCGTCAATCGCCTCTTTGGAAGATTTCGGCGTCAGCCGAAAGTGCGCAATGACGCACGCGCTCCCATGCCGCCAGGCCTTGCGAGCCGGCGGCTGGGACGCTGGCCGGCTGATCACACGACCGCCTTGGCGATATTCGGAAGAATGACCGTCTGGATGAAATAGCAGAGTAGCAGCAGAATGACGGGCGAAATATCGAGGCCGCCCATGTTGGGGAGCGCGTTCCGGATGGGTCGCAGCAGCGGCTCCGTCACCGCATTCAACCCCTGCCAGATCGAGCGCACCATGGGGTTGTAGGCGTTGATGACCCCAAAGGCCATGAGCCAGCTGACGATCACCACCGCGATGACGACGTAAGTGTAAAGAGTGATGAGATAACTGATAAATTGCAAAAGCTCGAGCATTCGCCGTCCCGCAGTTGTCGACCGTAGCGCCATGTAGCCCTGACGCCCAGTGCGCCGCAAGTAGTTGATCCCGCTTGCTTGGGACTTCCCCGGCGGACAGGGGCAATTGCGGCGTGGGGCACGGCTCTGCCCGACGCGCTTTCTTGACAATGAAGGAGGCCAAAATTTAAATGCGCGACCATTGGGGCCGTAGCTCAGATGGGAGAGCGCTGCAATCGCACTGCAGAGGTCGTCGGTTCGATCCCGATCGGCTCCACCAGTTCCTTCAGATAGTTACGCCACGAGTTAAAAGTAGTCTTTTTGCTGTTCACGCAGGGTTCACGCAGGAAGTATGAACGGCGGTATCGCCGCATGTTCGCTGCTGATCGGGTTCGCGCTGCGTCCGGCCCCAACGCACGCTGAGGCCGCAAGGCTAAAGTTCCCGGCCCTGATCATGCCCGCGCTGCTGGCGTCGCCATGCTTGCATGTCCCGCTTGATCTGCTCGGCACGCGAGACCTCCGCCTCGTCGGATTGTTGGATCTCCTGCGCTCCGCTCGATCGATGAAATTGATGCGCCGGCCGCGCCTCGTTGCCGGGCATCTGAAATTCACGTGGGCCGTTGTTCTGTTCCGCCGTCAAGGATTGCTTGGCAGCTTCGTACCTCACTTCTTTGGCGGCTGCCCAACCTTCGCGACGCAGGGATCGGCGTTCGGCCGTCTGCCGCGCCTTCATGGTGTCGAGGTTCTGCTTGTGGACCGACCATAGCGGCTCAGTCAGGGACTTCGCTTCAAGCTTGGATTGACGGGCAAGACCTTGGCGGTCGCGCAGGTGAATCGCTGCTATCCGCTTTTTGAGGCGGTCGCCCGAGGTGATCAACGAGAGCATCTGGCGTCGCGTGAGCGGCTTGTCGAAGCTACCGAGGTTGCGCCTGTTGGAAAAGACGTAGACCGCTCGCTCGAAAATGCTCCCGGATATGCGCTCGACGTAGCGGGCTTCTTTCCGTTGCTGGTGATGAAGGTTGCGCCACTTGTGCTTGTACTTGGCTTTGATGTCCGCGCGAATGGTGCGGTCCTTCTCCTTCGATTGTTGCATGGCGGCCTTCCAGGCCTGCTGCTGCTGCCACCACAAGCCGTCCCCTCTCGTCTGGTATTCCTTCGCGATGGCATCGCGCAGATCCTGGACGCGTTGATCAATCTCCCGTCGTTCGAACCATTGTTTGCGAGGCGTCTGTTCGTTTTTGACTGGAACGTATGGGATGGAGGCGTCCTGCTCGCGGGCAGCGGCGACCTCCTTCCGGCGTTCGTTGTTCTTTATGCGCTCTTCGCAGTGAATCCCATGCTCACGTTCGTAGGCCTCTGCCCATCGCGATAACCGCTCCTTGGAATATTTGAGCTGGGCCGTAAGCCCGGTCTCGGGGTGAACCGTGTTGACCACCATGTGCACGTGCATATGTTCTTTGTCGCAGTGAGCTGCGAGCAAGGCCTGGTGTTCGCCAAGTCCCAGCACGTTCAGGCAGGACCGCGCAGTTTCGCGCATGTGTTCTGGCGTGGGTTCTTCGCCGATCGCCCATGAAAGGGTGAGGTGAAGGACGGGCTTCGTGTTTTTGCGGCCGCTCGCTGACTGGCCGGAATGCTGCTTAAGCTGCGCCTGATCGCGCGCGGTCGCGTACATCTCGAACCAGGCGTCGTCCGCCTTCGAGATAAGATTTTGCGTTTCGCTCCATAGGACGCGATCACGGGAAGTCTTCTGGGCGTCGTGCAGGATGTACCCGCACGCTCCTTTGAAAGACATCCCGCGCTTGTGGAGGCGGGGTACCATCGTCGTCGGTCCTCGTTCTGAGGGCTTCGGTTTTCTGTTTCACAAGCTCAGCAGCCAGCAGGTTCTTCAGCAGGTCTTCGACGCTCCGCCAGGCCATATGAAGGTCAGGGGGCAGGTTGCCGTTCACGGCGTGGGCGATCTGATTCACGTTGTTGCCAATGCGGCGCAATTCCAGAAACAGGGCGGGGTCCATGAGCTTGTACGCGGTGCGAGCGCCTAGCTCGACCTTGCCCTCAAGAACCAGCCGCTCGCACAAGCCGGACGGCGTCAGGCCCATTTCGCGCGACTGCGCTACCTTCAACGCGTAGTCGTCATCGGTCATGCGGATGCAGACCATCTTGTTGCGGGCACCTTGCGGGTGAGTCCGTCGCTTGGGCACGTGCTGCCTCATCAGGTTGGGTTCGGGGCGCGGAGGCGCCCTGACCGGAGGGGTCCAGGGGAGTGCGGAGCACGCTCCCCGGCGAGTGGGATTTGATATCGATATCGGCGTAAGCCCTAATATCGATATCAAATCCACATCTCGCTCCTCCGCGCTTCAGGCTAAGTGCTTCACTCGCTCGCTCCACATAGGCTGCGTTTAGTTATTCCCAACTTTCATAAACCGCTTTCATAATATCCCGCAAATCCAGCATTTACAGAACGTGGAAGCACATCAGGCAGCGCGGGCGCACATCGAGAAACATTTGTCGCAAAAATAAATTTGCTGCCGCTCATAGTTTCTAATCCCGACTTTCATCGAGCGTGCCGTCGCGGTCGCTTCGGTCAAGGCTGACCTGCGCCCACCCTTGCGCGTTGCACGCGCACGGGTCCCTGCGGCTCGGCCACCGCTTGCAGCGGCTGACGGCCTTGACCTCCGCTAGCCCGCGTCCTGCAAAGCGATGAGGTGGGTCGGGG
>NZ_JAIELN010000014.1 GCF_019753045.1 Hyphomicrobium sp. | reverse complement strand
CGACACAACGGATGGATGCTTGCTTCTGGCTCGACGTCCTCGACTGGCTGTTGGAGCGCCACCTCGAGACCAACGACGACAATATCGACCAGGCCATCGCCGCGATCGAGGCCACCGAGGCATGAGCGATCATCCCGACACGCTGTCTCTCAACATCTACCAGCGCGCCGTCGCCCGTACCTTCATGAATGGCGAATACCGCGAGCTGATGAAGTCGAAGGATTGGCGCGCCGACCTCGAAGCGTGCGACCCGCTGTTCCAGTTCCTGATGCGGGAACTCGCCTCAAGCGCCGATTGCGACAACGTCGAGGAGGCCAAGCGGCGCATCGAGCGCGCGATCGAGGATCTCGAGTGGGCCTGGAAGGCGGTCGCTCTGATCGGCGCGGCGAAGAAAAAGAAGGTGGCATGACATGGCGTATAATTACCGCAAGCCCGTGATCAACGACGCCGAGCGCAAGAAGGCGTTCCATCTTCATTGCCGCAGACAGCTCGAACGCCTCGCCGAAGAGCTCGGTCTCGACGATGACGACTACGACATCCGCTCGGTGCTCGGCGGCCCCGCCGTCTCCGGCGAGATCATCCTGCACGCCGACCAACTCTACGTCATGGCGCAGCAGTTGCCCGGTGGCGGCCGCGAAGGGCTGATGTTCCGCGCCTGCAAGAGCCGCAAGGATTACATAGGCGGCCAAAACCACTTCCTGGAGCTGATGTGGCTCGACAGCCCGAAGACGCTGGCTGAGCACATCAAACGCATCCTGCCCAACTGCACGCAGAAAGCACGGAGACGCACGCATGAGCGACGAAGCGACGACCGAGAGCTCCATAGCGCAGAAGAAGACTGAGGACAGCATCAGTATTGTCCGCAAGGCGATGGAGATGATAGCGCGCGGGCGGACTAAGTTCCTCGCCAAGAACAGCAAGCTGCCGCGCGAGCGGCCGCGAGCGGCTGCAGCGTGGGCGCACGCCTGCCTCACCGAGGCCGCCTTCATCTACCGCGATCTCGGGGGCATGCACATGGTCGAGCAGATGCTGCAGGATCATCTGCGGGAGATGCGCAAAATGGAAGGGGCCGGCTCATGATGGCGGAGACACGCGAGGCGCTGCGCCTGGCCTGGGGCGATGTCAAGCAGGCGCTGCGCTGGTACGTCGGGCATTGGCTGTTGCGCCGGGCCTTGCTGCTGTACGCGCCGGAAATGACGGAGAATACGCACTATTTCGCCAGGCAGCTCCTGATTTCGCTCGGCGATGATGCGGAAATGCTCCGAGCGCTGCGACGGGCACGCAATGATAATTTTGGAGCGCACGATGGACAGAGTTGAGACCGGCCCCTTGCAGTTCGAGCGCGACTGGCCGGGCGTCTTTATTCGCGGCGACCAGGCACTCTATTTTGGCGTGACGCTCAAGGCCTTGGCTTCCGGTATGCCGGAATCGGAAGACGATATGCTTGCCGTTATTCACAAAAAAACCATCGACGGTCTTGGCGATCTCTTGATGAGCTGCAATGTCCATGCCAGCAGCGCGATCAACCTGACGACGGTTCAGCGCGCCGACATTCTCCGCCTGATATTGCTCAGGGATGCGCTGACGGCCTGCCGAAGTTCGGTCACTATTGATCCGGAAGGCGTTGACCGGAAGCTCGCCGACATCATCGCCGACCTGGATGGGCTCCTCGCGCCGGCATGATATAATTGAGCCTTCATTGGAGCAATCACCCATGCCGTCGCCACTGATTGTCGAACGCCTGAAGCGCTGCGACGAAGCCCGCGCCCGCTGGCCGTTCGGCGCGTGGGACGACGAGCCCGATCTCAAGCAGTGGACTGATGAGACCTCAGGTCTCCCCTGCCTGATCCTGCGCAATCACATGGGCGCGCTGTGCGGTTACGTCGGCGTTGAGGAAGGCAATTCTCTCTTTGGCCGTCAGTACGATACGCCCTTGCCGAATTGGGCGACTTCGGTCGGCGAAGCCCTGTTGGAGGGTCCCGTCAAGCTCGACGCCAGCGACGGCTTTGGCGTCTTTGATATTTTTCTGTCGGCTATGAGCGGTGGCGGAGTGTCGTCGCTGACCGTCGGCCATCTCTTCCGCGCCCATGGCGGCATCACCTGGACCGGCAAACTCCAGGAGGCTCGCGCGCCGTTTGCAGACCATTGGTGGTTCGGCTTTGATTGTGGGCACGCCGGCGATTACGTTCCCGAGCTCGCGGGCCTACGTGCCATGATGGCGCGCGAAACCCTCGACGATCCGGTGATGCAGCAGTTGGCGGAGCTGCATAAGAAGCTCGAAGCGCTCCCTGGTTGGAAGCCGCCCAAGGATGTCTATCGCAATATAACCTACGTCGAGAGCTGGGTAACGCGCCTTGCCGGTCAGCTCGGCGAGTTCGCGACGCTCGAGGCGATGGAGACCCAAGCCGAATGATCGTCGAAACAGCCGACCTCAATCCCGCCGAGCGCGAGCTGATCGAGAGCTGGTGCGCTCGGCCGCTGAAGTTTGACGATGGCGCCATCGAAGACTTTCGCCAGGGCCTTTACGAGGGCGCGGCTGTGGTCGCGTTCCCGCCGCTGTGCGTGGTCAGGGCTAACCGTCCGCTGCGCATTCCGGAGCCGGGGCGCTTTGCCGTCGTCGCCGGTTATATCGAGGCTGATATCGGCGTCTGCCGGCTGGAAGACATGCTGGCGCAAGTCCCGGAGATCGACCGTGGCATGTGCGAACCCGACTGGCTCGAAATCGTCGGCTACCGCGATTACATGACGCCGGCTTACGTTGCGAGGGTATTCGGGAATTGAAGCGTACCTACTGGCTCCCGCTGTTCCTCATTCTGGCAGTCGGCGGCATCGGCGCTGCCGATATGCGACCGGACCCCGACACATGGCGAACCTACAATCCGGCCGTGACGCAGGAAACGATCGCCACCACGATCTGCGTGCCGGGCTACACGGCAAGCGTCAGGCCGCCGGTCTACATCACGCAACTCATCAAGAAGTGGCTCCTCGAAGCGCAAGGACTGACGTGGGCAGACGCCGATAAATACCAGCTTGACCATGCCATTAGCCTCTCGATTGGCGGCGAGCCCGGGGATCTTCAACATACGAGCAATTTTCAGTTGCAGTTGTGGGCCGAGGCACATCGCAAAGATAGGCTGGAAATTCAGGCAATGCGGTGCGTTTGCGCGGGCGTGGTGACGCTTGAGCAGGCCAGAACTGATATGGAGAATTGGCAGGAAGCGTATCGCCGTTATGCGAAATTTATATGTCGCCAGCGTGAGGCGCCTGCACCGTGATGTGTCCCGACTGCGAGACCGACAAAGAGCTAACGCCGGAGAACTTTCATTGGCGGCGTCCTGGGCTGCTCCGCGTCGACTGCTGTAAGTTATGTCGGAACGCCCGGCACCGCGCCAGCCACGCCGAAAATCGCACCGAGCGCAATGTCAGGAACCGTGAATATCGGCGGCGCCACAAGGCAGACGATGCTCGTCGCTCGCGTGAGTATCGCTCTCGCCATCCAGAGCGCCGCCGTCGATCGGCGTTAGCATACCACTATCGCAATAAACAGAAGGCAACTGAGCGTCAGCGAGCCCGTAGAGCAAAGGAAGTCAAGACCCCTAGGAATCGGCTCAATGATGCGATGCGCGCTGGCATATATTCCTCGTTGAGAGGCAAGAAGGCGAACCGAGCATGGCAAGTGCTTGCTGGATACTCCATCGAGATGCTTGTTGCGCATCTCGAAAGGCAATTTAAGCGCGGAATGACGTGGGATAACTACGGATCTGGATGGCACGTCGATCATGTCCGGCCGGTTTCTTCGTTCTCGTTCTCTAGCGCCAAAGACGCCGATTTTCGAGACTGTTGGGGGCTTGCCAATCTTCGGCCCCTCTGGTCGCGAGAAAACCTTTCGAAATCAGGAAAGAGGATTTTTCTGATATGACTCACAAGTACGCGAAGATGGTGTGCCGGAGGCCGCGATGAATGGGACATCAATCCTCTATCATTTCGAATGCCCGGTCTGCGGCTACGACGAGACCGAGTCGGGGCAGCTCGCGACCGAGGGCCAACGCTTTTGCGGGTTGTGCGCCGCCGACTGTGGCCCCGACGAGGTTCTGATAAAATGGCCTGAAATCGCAGGCAAATCGCGTGAGGAAGCACGCGCCATGAACGGAGCAAAACCATGAAGCATTTCTACCTGTCGTTCGCCGACGAGACGTTTCTCGGCGCTACCGTGGTCCAGGGCCACGATCTTGTGGATGCCGTCCGCAACGCCTGGGATCTCGGTCTCAACCCCGGCGGCCAGGTGCTCGGCGGCGAAGTGCCGGAGGAGATGCTGACGCAGCCCGATATCGCCATCTGTATCGGCCGGCTGGCAACGGCCGAAGAACTGCACGCGCTTGGCGCCCAGAGCCTGAAAGACATGCCGGAAGATAAGCAGCGCGAAATCGAAAAGGTCGCCGAGCGCGGCTGCGCCTGCTGCAACGGCAAGATCCGGGGCCATGTACACTGATGGACTTTCTCGATGCCGCCAAGCGGATGGTCGATAGATCCGCGATCCGAAAGCCTGGCGATGAAGAGCTCTTCGCCGATCTCCTCGCGATGGGATATAAGCACCTTCGCCGCAACGAGGCCGGTGATCTCCTTGGGATCATGGAGTTCATTTATACCTGGGGCCTCTGCGTCATTGAGGACCGCACCAGCTACTTCAAGCGCTACTGCTACAGCGGCCAGGGCGAGGCGCTGGTCGCGTGCGTGACCTGGGATGGCCAAGGTGATCCGCCCGGGAATTGGATCGTGGAGAAGCCTGGCGGCCGTTCGGGGCCAGGAGGCCGGCACGCCAAGGAGCAAGTCAATGAGTGATGAGACGAAGCCTCTGCCCTATCAGCCGAAGACCGACGCCGAACTCGAACAGTTGGCGCAGGACATTGTCGGCGGCTTGGTGTTTCACAACGTCTACCACAGCCACCGCATCGAGGTGGCCAACGTCGACCTCGAGCAGATCTGGATGCCCCTCGCGTTCATGGATAAGGCGGGGCGTGAGTGGCAGAAGGCAAACAATATCAATGCCGTCTACGAGTACCTCGATAAGGCGGGGCCGGGCTCGCTCAATGGCATGCCCGGTTTCATGTCCTGCCACTTCCTGAACGTCGATGATAGCCGGCGCCTACACACGCGGGTGACAGACATCGCCGCCTTCCACGAGCAGCGCCGGAAGGCAGCTGCTGGCGAATAAACGTTTCAGGACGCTTAATTTTTCGACTATGCACGGTGCTTGGCTCAATTAATGTCGTTTTATCAACGACATACGGAGCCAAACGATGACCGCGAATAGCACCTTCACTTATCTGTGCGAAGGTTCAACTAAGCGCTTTGGCGCATTCGTCAGTCTCCAGCGCGCCGACGGCAAGATCGTGTCCGTCAAGCCCGAGAAATTCGCAGAACTTAAGGCCGCCGGCAAAATTACCAGCTATCGCGTGCTGAACACCGACCCGCGCCACTGATTGCTTGATTGCAAAGTCAAGCACGGCTAGACTTTTATCTTCGGAGCTTCTCCCATGACCATTTCCACCCTCTCCCGCCCGCGCATTGCCCAGACGTTCAACGCGCTGGCCGAGCAGATCGACTTCCTCGACATCGAGAACTGGCCGCGCCTGGCGCTGCCGAAACGGCAGCTCAAAGGCGAATTTGCCATGGAATTGCGGGTCGTTCGCCTGCTTCGCCGCCGTCTCCGCGCGGCCATGGACACACACGACCCGAGCCTTATCGCCGCCTGCCGGCGCAGCCGTCGCGACGCCACCAAGGCCGCCATGATCGCGCGCGAACGCTGGAAGAACCCGAGGGCCTACTTGCGACCGCTCGGCCGGTAAAAAAGTATCATCCTGCTTGATTTCGCGTCTTGTGCCCCTGCGTGGCTCATTTACTGTCTGTTTATCAACCACTTACGGGACGGAGCATCCCATGTACATCACCGCAGCCGAAGTCCAAGTGAAGCGCGAGACGCTCGCCGCCGTCTTCAAGGGCTGGAAATTCGCCCTCCGCCTCTCCCCCGATAACCGCACGCTCACCGTGTCGGTGGTCGAGGCGCCCTACGACTACGGGTTCGACGGCCGCAAGCCCTGCTACGACGTCGACACCGAGCACTTAGCCGAGCAGTTCGACGGCGCCATGCTGAAGGCCTTGGAACGCGTGCTGATGATTGCCGCCGGCAACAGCCATCTGACGAAGCTCGAGATCGGCCACTGGCTGAACCGCCCCTTTAAGTACCGACCCGCGATCCCCGCGCAGGCCAAGGCTGCGTAACCGCCTTCTGCTGCCGGCGTGTCCCCTCCAGCTTCCGCGCCGGCAGCGGAAGACGATTACCGAACGACCACACGGAGCAACGACCATGAAGCGCGAAATCAAGAACCTGAAGCGGCTGGGTGAGCCCTGTTGCCCTGGCCACGATGAATGGCCGGCCTGGCCATCGAAGCACGGCTCGAAGTGCCGCCGGCGGGCCAAGGCGCTCGAGCACCGCTATGTGCGCCACGTGATGAAGCGGATCACCCGTGCCGAGGTCATGGAGGCCTGAGCCATGTGCTACCGGCGCGACATCGAAGAATTCGCTGTCGCTCGCGGTTGGACAGTCTCGCGTTCGAAGAACAACCACTTGCGATTTACGCACCCCGAGCGCGAAACGGTCTTCGGCTCTTCGACGCCGTCGGACCCGCGCTCGATCCTCAACATCATGGCGAAGCTGAAGCGGGCCGAACGGAGGGCTGCATGACCTTCATCATCAAGAACCAGCACGGCAAGATCATGGGCCGCGACGGCTGGCTGCTGTCGCCCATCTGCTTCGGTCCCGATCGCCGCGCGCCGATGCGCTTTGAGAGCGAAGCGGATGCCGAGGCGCACATTGCGACGCACGCGCCGGATTATCCGAGCTACCGCCTGAAGGTGGAGGCGGCGACTGAGACGGTGCTGCCGGTCTGATAAAATGCTCGGAGATGGAGGAAATCTGGCGTGAAAGAGTATTCCAGCGATCCCGACTACCGGGAGAAACGCATTGCCAGGCGTTCGAGCGACGCCAAGGCGCTTATCGAGTGCTTCCGCCGCGCCACCCGCCGTGAGCGCCGTCGGATCGCCGACAGCCTGAAGAAGAAGCCGCTCGTCATCGCCGCCGTCGTCCTTGAAGCGCACCTGACGCGCGACAAGGAGACGATCGATTGGATGGTCGAGCTCTGCGAGCACATCGCCAGGGAGCGCGTGATCTGATGAAAATCTTCCAGTTGGATATTCCAGTCTGGGCCACCGCCTACATCAAGGCAAAGACCATCGAAGAGGCCAGGCAGAAGGCTCGCACGCTGGCATCTGGCCAGCTTGACGCCGAAGGCAAAGACCAAGCCGACGTGCCGTTCTCGGGTCAGCGCTTCGAAGATCCCGACCTGCCGGACGTCAGCGTATCGCCAATCATGACGATCGGTCCTGATGACCTGATCGAGAAGGCGATCCAAGGCCTCTACGAGACGGAGGACCTTGATGACGAAGAAGCTTGATCTCGACCGCAAACGCGCCAGTCCCGATGACCCCTCCTCATTCGATGGCTATTTCGCCGAGGCCAAGCGTGGGCCAGCCAACATCCTCGAGGCGATCGATCCGAAGCCGCGCCCGCCACACGGCATTACCGAAGACGACCCGCGCGCCGTCGCTGTCGGTGAGGCCTATACGCGGATCGCCAAGGCCGTGCTCCCTGAGGCACCAAAGGAGGCAGGCGGATGAAGCCGATTGGGGAGATAGCGCTGGCCAATGGCGTGTCACGCGAGTGGTCCGGAAAAATCGCTGTGAGCGTCGATGACGACGGCGTTGTTATCCTAGAGATCGAGAAGCATCACACCGTCAGTTTGCGATTGCCGCCGACGCTTGCGCGGAACATGGGCGACCTGTTGCTGAAGGCGGCAGGGCCGAAGACGCCGAAATTGAAGATCGTCTAAAAGGAGACTTTAGAATGGAAGGTTCTGGATACTACCGCTGCGTAGAGCAAGGGCATCCTGGGGCTGAGTGGGCCGAAGGCTGCGGCTGGATTGTTTTCGATGAGCTTGCGAGAGAGCAAGGGAGCGTAAAGCTCGGAGATATTTTGTCGTTGGTTGAGAGCGTGAGAGCGCATGCTCAGGGCGGCGCTCGCGAGGCATTTGATCTCGGACGAAATTTCGAAGAGATCAACAAAGCCGCTTAACACCAAAGGAGGCAGGCGGATGAACCAGAATGTTCGCTCGTTGGTGGATGCGATGGCGCAGCTTTTGGACGACATGGGGGAAGACGGTCTTTGCGTCTGCGCTCTCGCAAAGGCGCACGCGCGCGTCGCGCTGCAACCGTTTTTAGACGACGATGGAGCGGGGTTGATGCCTCTCGACAAGGCAAATCAGATTATCGCCAATTGCGAATTTTAATTTCACACCCGAGGAGGCAGGCGGATGGGCAACAGCGTTGGCTATTGGGACTCGTGCTCGGGCTGCACTGATAGCGTCGATGGCTACATCAGTCATCGACTTTTCCCTATCCACCCGAAGCATCACGTTCACGTCGGCTCAGGCTGTGACGAGTGCAAAGGCAAAGGCATCGTGTTTCATCCGTTCACTAAGGCGGACGCGAAAGCTTTCGAAGAATGGGCGCGTGAGGAATGTAAGAGATAGGAGAACAGGATGTCACCTGACGAAATCAAGAATGTGCTGGCGCATCCGCCTCGTGGCGTGCCGCAAAGCATCGCGAGTGTCGTGATGCTGGAAAGCGAAAATTTTCCGGACATGTCCGGATCGTTCGCGGATGGCGCGCGATGGGCGTGCCAACAGATCATCGACAGGGCAGACCGCGCAGACGAGCTTTGCAAGCTCGTGGCATCGAATAAGTAGAAACCCATTTGTCAAAGAAACGAGGCAGGCGGATGAAACCGGAAAAGGCACTCGAAAAGATCAGCAGCGCGCTGTTCCCGACGCCTCGAAAAGAACGTGGCGGCCATCTCATCGATAGCGACGCCTACTATAATCTTGAGGGTGCGCTCATCGATCTCAAGAGGACGAAGGCCGATCCGGTCTGCATCAAAACGATAGAGCGAGTGCAGAAGCAAATTCACCAAGTGTCCCGCATCTTGATCGATGCCGGTGTAAAATAACGGAGCCAACGTGCCCGACCATTCTTGGATCAGAATTACGCGCACGACGGACCTTTGGACGAAGCCGCCGTACTGGTTTTGCGCGAAGTGCGGAACGAAGATCAAAACAGAGCCGAAGCCAGCTAGTGGCGGCTGCTCGTTGGAGAAATAAGGAGGCAGGCGGATGACGCCGAAGGAGATCATCGAAGACCTTCGCAAAGACCTCTGTGCGCTGTGTGAAGAGACGGAGGAAAAGTGCGCCGCTGAGGCTGCCCGAGACACCGAAGGCAAACCGGGCGCGTTCGCGCGTGGGCGGATTTACGAAGCGAAAGGCATCCGGCGCACGATGGGCGAAATGTTTCGCATCGCGAAGCAAAAGCTTGACGAAGAAGTTGTCAGCTAAGGGAGAGCAGGATGGCGACGCAGACAGAGATGCTAAAACAGCAACTCGCGGACGCGACAGGCGACGCCGCTCAGGCGGTTGCCATCCGCGACAAGCGCATCGCGCAGCTCGAACTGGCCATCGAGCTTGCCGCCAACGCCCTTGAGGCATCGTACAGCGACTTGCCAAAGGACAAATATCCTGGGCCGCCGACGGCGATCATCAGCAATCTGCGCCACGCTTTGGCGCTAGGGAAGTAAGGAGGGTTGAGGTGACGCATCCGCACTTTCATGCCGTGAGTTCCGCCCGCATGTTCGGTGGCAAGCCTGAGGACTACCTCGAGATCCACAACTGGTTCGACGCCACCAAGGAAAGTTTTGCTGATTTCCGTCACCGGGCGCTGCGCCATCACGCCGAGGGCATCTTCGAGTGCGAGCGCGTGTTCGGCGTCACGCTCACCAACAGCGACGGCAAGACCGTGCCGGTGCGCTACGTCGCCGAGCAGCACGTGATGGAAGACTTGGGACAGATCCCAACCATCGCCGACTGGCTGTCGAAAATCACCCCTGAGCCGTGGATGGCCCGCGCCACCAAGGTCGGCGCTAAGCGGGAGAACGTGCAGTATGAGTGAAACAGTTGCGACGATCGGCGAGCGCCTGGCGCTGCTGCCGCAGAAGACCGCCGAACCGATCCGGCAGCTGATGAAAACCGGTCAGCTGACCGATGATGTCGTCAATATTGTCCTCGACGCCGGCGAGCTGGCCGGCGACAAAACCCGGCTCGTTGGCTTCGCGGCCGGCTTCCTGTGCATGCGAAGCCAAAACATTCCGGTCGCCGATACCATCAAGATGGCGAAGCAGCACGGCCGGCGCGTCAATCTCGCCTGGAGTCCGGCGCGCTGGAAGGACGAGCACAATCGCTTGTCGCGCCTCGCCACGATGAAGCATCTGCAGGCGGAAAATCTCCGCTACGACATGTCGGAGTTCACGAAGCACTTGCCGGAACGCTTCCCGGGCTACGTCATCCAGTCGAGCCGCCGCCTCGGCATGGAGGGGCTCAGACAACGCCACTGCGTGGCGAGCTACCATCGCATCGTCCTTTCAGGCGCCTCTGCCATCGCCGCCGTCTTTCTCGACGGCCAGCGCTGGACAGTCGAGTTGAAGAAAACCGGCAATCCAGAGGCGCCGCTGACGATTGCGCAGCTCAAGGGCCGCGACAACCGCCTGCCGACTAAGCCCCAGCGCGACGCCATTGCAGAGCTGCTCGGCATCAAGAGCCTCAAGACCGATGTCGAGACCGAGACTGACCACGGCTACATGGATACCCTGCGCCGTGTGCTGCCGGTCCTGCGCGCCAACGGCGTCACGCAAGTCGAGGTCTATTTCGACGGCTCAGGCGACAGTGGCTCAATCGAGAGCGTCGATTTCAAGCCCGACTCGGCGCGCGCCGCCCAAAACCTCACCATCGAAGTCATGCAGAATGAGCGGCAGTTCGTTGCTGGACGATGGGTGTCCGTGCGGGCGCCGGCAACGATAAGCCTCGTTGAGGCCATCAGAAGCCTCACCGACAATTATCTGAACGAGGCGGACGTCGATTGGTACAACAACGACGGCGGCTATGGCTATCTGACGATCGACGTCGTCAGAGGCACGGTCAATCTCGACATCTCGGTACGCACGACAAATTCGGAGAACGCGTTCCTGCGAGAGATCGACATTCTAACCGGCGAGAACCTCGAAGAATGAGCCGCACCATCTACAAATACCATATCGACACGCCGGACAAGATGCTGCGCCTGCCGGCACCGGAACCCCTGTCGGTCGGCATGCAAGGCGAGGAGATGATGCTGTGGGCGGCGGTAACGCCTGGCGCCACCGAAAGCGAGGTCTACGTCAAGATCGTCGGCACGGGGCATCCTTGTCCGGCCGAGCCGTGGAAATTCCTCGGCACCGTCTTTGACGGCAGATACGTCTGGCATGTCTTCTGGAGGATGGTCTCGCCATGAACAACGACGACCGCGATGCTGACGCCTGTCTGTGGGCCAAAGAGCTTGGGCTCGGAGAAACCCTCTTCAAGAGCGTGCCCTTGGGTGCCCGCTTCGTCTTCGACCGCGATCACTTCGGCAAGGATTACGCTATCCTCATCAAGTGTGCGAATGGCTACCGCCACGAGGTCGGCGGCCGCATCTGGTCGACCGGGGCGCGCACTGCCTGCTTCGTCCTGGATAACGGTGATGCGTGAGCCGCGCGAAAACCTGACGGCGACACCGGAAGATTTGAACCTCGTCGACGGCAAGCGACTGCCAGAGCATGTCACGCTCGGCTATATGGTGCCGGCCACGGCAGACGATGTTGCCCGCATGCTCGCTGCCGATCCCTTCAGTGGTCACGGCCGTTCGAATTGGGTGTGGGTGCGCCTCGCCAACGGCGACCTGATGCTCGCCACTTTTCCGCAAGGCGATACCTACGAAAGCTTTGTTTTCAAAGTCTAGTCAGGCTAGACTTTGTGGGTTGACCTCGCGAATTACGGTCTGTTAATATAGTGATCGAACGAAGGTTCGTGTTTGGGTCACGCGCAGCAAGGGAGTCTCGGTTCGTGAAACTTGACCTGATCGACATCGCTGCGTCTCCGTCTCGCGTCCAGCGCAGGCGGACCTAACGCATTCTCACGACAACGGTCTTAGGGCGCAACCAGCGACGCTGACTGACGTCAGCGTGGAGCGGCAGCTATGGCGATTCTGATCTTCGGGCTTTGGGGCCTCCTCGCGTCGATCGCCGTCGGTACGGGAGTGGCAATCACGATTTTGTAGCAAGTGAAAGGAGGGCGTCATGGTGACGTTGACGATGAACGAAGCACAGCGGCGACACTTGGGACGGGCCCGGGTGCACATGGCCGGCGCGATGCGCCAGACGAAGGGCTTCCTCACCGTCACGCATGGTGAGGCCCGCCACTTCCTGCACGGCAAGGGCGAGAAGATCGGCAAGATCTACCATGGCGCGGATCACGCCGCGCATGCGGTCGCCTACGGCTCTCTCTGGCTCGGCTACCACGAGCTCTACGTCCACATGGGGTTCATCCTCATGCTGGCGGCGCTCATCGCCTGGCTGGTGCTGCATGAGTGAGAACCATCGCAAGGAGCTGTTGGCCTTCGGCTTCGCGCTGCAGGCCATCCTCCAGCTCATGCCCGGCGCCATCGCGGCTGCGGTGCTGCTCGGGTTCGCGCTGTCGCTCGTCTGGCTCTTTCTCTTGTGAGGGCCGGATGATCGAGATCATCGCGCTGCTGTGGACGTGGTCGAAGGTGCCGGCACTCATCGGTGTCGGCATCTGGGCCTCCACTCAACTCAAGGACACCGACGGATGATGTCTCTCCTGGCTGAAACGGCGATGAGCGCCACCTCCTGTCCGCAAGCAACGGGCTTGATCGCCCAACTCAACACGCTGACGTGGCCGGCGGCGGTCGTTATCGCCGCCGGCCTCATTGGTTTCGGGATCATGTTGAAATGAGCTATTGCCGCTGGTCGAGTGCCGACTGGTCTTGCGACCTCTACTGCTACGAGGATGTCGCTGGTGGGTGGACGACGCACGTCGCCGTAAACCGCATCGTCGGCGACGTCCCGAAGACGCCGGATTGGCCCGACAAACGCCTGGAGCCGGGCAGTCCCGAACTCATGGCTTGGGCCGCAGCGATGTCCGCCGCCATGAAGGCGCAGGACGACTGGCTGGACACGGCCGATCGCGTGTCGATCGGCGGGCCCTACGATGGCCGGACCTTCAACAGTCCGACACTTGAGGAATTCAAGGCCCTGCTGCTCGAACTCCGCGCCGCCGGCTACCCCTTTCCCGATTACGTGCTCGAGACCGTCAATGCTGAAATTCAAGAAGGAAGGGACCCGGCACAATGAGTGAGCGCAGAGAAGAAGCCCCACCGTACAACACACCGATCACCGGCTGGGTCATCGACCCGATCAAGCGCGAGATCGTGCCGGGAACGTACCGCGCCCGCAATTACCAATCGATCTATCCGCTGATCTCGGAAGCACGCTGGCCGGTCGATACCTTCACCATCGTCGAGCTCTCGCATGGCGACACCCTCTACGTCGACGACAACGGGCTTTTGCACCGGCCGATGTGCCCGTTCTTCTTCCTGATCAACGGCTACCGGCAGCCGCTCATCCAGAAGGGCCTGGTGCTCGGCACCAACAGCGAGGGCGAGACGATCGCGCCCCTGGTGACGCGCGAGCAGCTGATTGCCGAGGTCACCTTCCTCGAATTTCTGATGCCGGTTAACGCGGCGCTGGCCTTCAACTATTGGAAAGCCTCCGACCCCGACGCCGAGCCGAGGGTGGTCTTCCTCTTCGACGGCAATCCAGACGCCGCCTGGGAGCTCGATGAAAATAACGTCCAGCGGCGCGCCCAGGACTTTCCCTACCGTCCGACCTACGGCGCCGCCTGATGGGCGCGGCGCAAGCGCCGGCGACTATCCCCAAAAAGGGGGATGGTCAGAACGCTGTTTTGCTATAGGGAGGATTAACAGTTGAACCGGCAATTCGAGCCCATGTTAGCGTATCAAGAGAACCCCGATCTCACGGCCCTCGCCTACCCGAAACTGGTCTCTCTGAAGATCGATGGGTTTCGCTGCCTGATCCGCAACGGCCTGCCGATGACGCGGGAACTGAAGATCATCCGCAATCGCCACATCCGCAAGGCCATGCAGGGGATGCCCGATGGCTCCGACGGTGAACTGATCGTCGGCGCACCAACGGATCCGGATGTCTTCAACAAAACCCAGCGCGCCGTCACGACCGAGGCCGGCCAGCCTGATTTTTCCTATTGGGTCTTCGACGATTTCTCGGTTCCCGGTGAACCGTTCCGGATGCGCCTCGAACGGCTAAAACAAAAACTGGCCGGCGTCGACCTGCCGTGGCTCAGGATCGTGGCGCAGCGTCCGGCCTACGGCCACGCGGAGATCGAGCCTTGGATGGATCAAGCCGTCGCCGCCGGCTACGAAGGCCTGATCCTGCGCGACCCCGAGGGGCACTACAAATTCGGCCGGTCGACGCTGAAGGAAGAGCTGCTCTTGAAGTTCAAGCGCTGGCACGACAGCGAGGGCGTGATCGTCGGCTGCTATGAGCAGCGCAAGAATACCAATGTCGCCGAAACCTCGGCCACTGGAAAAACCAAGCGCTCAACGAAAAAGGCGGGGATGGTGCCGGCCGGGACTCTCGGCGGCGTCCATGTGCTCTGGCATAATGGGCGCGATAAGGTCGTGTTCGATCTCGCCGTTGGCGGCACCGACGCGTACGCCCAGGAACTCTGGGACACCCGCGCCGAATTGCACGGAAAATTAGTGTCTTTTAAGTACCAGCGGATTGGCAGCAAGGGAAAACCGCGCCATCCGACCTGGAAGGGATTGAGATCAAAGGACGATGTGGGATCATCGGCATAAGGACCACTGTTTTCGCCAGATCGAAAACAGCGCGAGCCACAGGCCCTGATGTGAAAACTACTCAGTTGACGATGGAATTGGACGAGCACTAAACGTCAGATCGGGAACAACCGTCACAAACGGCCGTTCCATCTGCGTTGCTTTGAAGAAACGTACCATGAGGCATCAGCGTACCCACGAGGCATCATAATGAACTTGGAGCGCTTGCTCGAAGTCGTCCGAGATACCACTGAGATCCTGCGCGACGGCAGTACGAGCGACCACACCAAATTGACGATCGTCAATCTGGACACGCAAACTCTTTCCTCCCTCGCCCAATTCCTGAAAGCCGCCGCGCAGGACGCGTTGATCGTCGGCGTGCATCAGGCGCGTGCCGTGGGCATCAAGACTGAGCTCCTCGGTCTCCTTGGCAACCGGGAATTCCACTTCCCAAACAATCGCGCGACGGCGCGTGACCTGGCGAACATCACCGGCAGCGATGAGATCGCACTCCGCCTCTCGGCGGTCGGTCAAGCCCTTGGCATTTGGCGCGTAGAAGCCGCCACATACTTCAACGGCGAAGCGTCGAAGCGGGCGGCCGGGCTGACGCTGCTGGTCATCTCGGGCTTCGATTTCAACCCGTTTGCCACCCTGGTTTCTTAAACCAGAAAGTCTCGCGATCCTTGACCTGCACCGGGATAGCGGCGTGAGATTGTCTGCCATACAAGCCACATTCCTGTGGGAGTCGGCTGAATTTCGTCTGACATGAAAGTCTCGGCGTGCTAGACTATCAGTCGTCAAGAAAGGTGAAACCGTGGCTGATGCTCATACCGTTCCCGATCCGCAGGACGAGCTTGTCGCGACCAAGCTGATGCTCCTGAGGCCGGGACGCATGCCGATCCTCTACGAGCGCACGATGCGCACGGCGCC
Organism: Hyphomicrobium sp.; assembly: GCF_019753045.1. Lineage (GTDB taxonomy): Bacteria > Pseudomonadota > Alphaproteobacteria > Rhizobiales > Hyphomicrobiaceae > Hyphomicrobium_B. The sequence continues at coordinate 205,686 of NZ_JAIELN010000014.1, read as the reverse complement.
GAGCCTCAAGGAGATCAAGGCCCAGATCGAACCATTGCTCGGCCTGAGGCCGCTCGAGCGAGTCGCCGTGCTCTACGAGGGTCAGCAGCTCGACATGTTCGTCGATGAGATGAGCGCGCTCGACGAGCTGCCGCGCAACGACGTCGCGACTTCCATCTACCGCAACAACTGGCTGACGCAGTATTCGGACACCGATCCCGAGATGCTGCCGGCGATCTACGGACCCGCCGTGTTGGCGATGCGCCGCATCTGGTTCTGACCCGAGACTTTCAAGTGCCGCGTTTTTTGCCCTCGAACTCTAGAACGCAGCATGACGTACAACGGCTATGGCTACATCGGCTTCCCGACCTCTGGAAAGGGCGTGCCGATGCGCATTGAAGCCCATACCGCTTATGGCAACGTTGTCGACGACGTCGGGAACGTCATCGAGGTCTTGCCCTGCGTGATCATCACCTGGCGCAAGCTCGGCATCGAGAAGCCCGTGCTCGACAAGATCTACACGCCCCGTACCGTCGCCTGCGAAAATGGCCGCGAGGCCGAGTGCCTGCTCGCACATGCCGCCAAGGTCGTCGATGCGACGACTGCCAAGTGGGAAGGCTATCGCCTGGAGCGGCTGGGGGATTTCGAGAAGAAGTCTCGGGCGATTTCGAGGCGCCGGCGGGGCCGTCAGACTGGGACCCGCCGATCGCCGGTGCTGAGCTGAAAGCGCGAAAAAACGTCTAATATAGAGTGACAGGGCGCGTGTGGGATTGGAATTGAATGCATGACGGATCTCTTCACTGACGAGCGCGACGTGATCGCAAAGCGGCGCGTGTCGCTGCCGACGATCACCGTCTGGCAGCCGTGGTCGCTGTTGCTGGCGCGCGGCGCCAAGCGGCTCGAGACGCGGCACTGGCCGCCGCCGGAAAATCTGATCGGCAAGGAGTGGGCGATCCACGCTGCTGCCCGGCCACCACGCGCGAGCGATTGCTCGCCGCTCGAGAGGCTCGCCATCGAGAAAGCGATCGGTCTGCCGATGGAGCACTGGGGAACATTGGCGCGCGGCGCCATTGTTGCGACCGCGAGACTTGCCGGCGCCTACCGGGCGTCGCGTCTCCACGATGACCATGTCGACGTCGGTGTCCGGCTGCCAGGATCGGAGAAGGGTCTCACATCCTTCGTCTTCATGACGGGTGAAGCGTGGTTCGGCGACTATCGCGCCGGTCGCTGGCTCTGGCACTTCGACAACGTCCACATGCTCGAGGTGCCCATCATCCAGAAGGGTGCGCAGGGGATTTGGACTTGGAGTGGCGAACTGCCCATCCGGGATGAGGATTGAGTGCATGGCGACACGACCTGCGCATGGGTGGCAAATCACCAATCACGCGGTCGAACGCTATAGAGAACGGGTGCTGGGTTGTCCGGAGCGAACACGCTCTGCCGGACAGCTCCGCATCGCAATCGAAGGGCAGCTTGCCTTCTTTGCCTCGCACTACATCAAAGGCAATGTGCAGACCATTCCGTGCGGACCGCGTTGGCGGATCAGCAAAACCTTTCGTCACGTCTGCGAGAACCCGACGCACATCTTCATCGCCGTCGATGGCATCGTCTTGACGACGTACGGGTTCGGCATGGTCATTTCCGAAAACCTCGAGCGTGGCTTGATGAGAAAAGCGCGAGAGATTCGAGATCAAAAACTGCAACGCGGCCGGCGGGTGTTCGAGCAGATCCTCAAGACGCGCGCCTAATGTCCCTGATTTGTAATCCTGGGCTGGTCTCATATTGTGAGTTTCATCAGACTTAACTTCCAGCGTCACAGGAGCGTGTCATGGGCCACAACATTGAAGTCAGAGACGGCAAGCATCAGTTCGCCTATGTCGGCGAAGATACCTGGCACGGGCTCGGCAAGCGCGTCCCCGCCGGCCTCTCGCCCGATCAGTTCTTGAAGGAATGCGGCCTCGACTGGCGGGTCGAAAAGCGCCCCGGCTATACCACCAACCGCAAGGGCGAGATGATCCCGACCGGCAAGTCCGCCCTTGTCCGCGACATCGACGATGCGGTTCTCGACGATGGTTTGACCGGGGGTTGGCAACCCTTCCAGAACGAAGACTGGTTCGACATCTTCCATGAGTTCGTCGAGCGCGGCGAGCTCGAAATGCACTCCGGCGGATCGCTGAAGGGCGGCCGTTCGGTCTTCGGTCTCGCTAAGTCCAAAGAGGGTTTCGAGCTCTTCAACGGCCGCGACGTCTACGAGAGCTATTGGCTCTTTCACAATCCGCACATGAAGGGCTACTCGGGCAATGCGCGCCACACCTCGACGCGGGTCGTGTGCGACAACACCCTGCAGGAAGCCTTGTCCGGCAGCTCGGTCGCAGCCATCGCCATCTGGCACAACCAGAAGTTCGACCCCGAGATCATCGCCGAGATGATCCGCCGCGAGCATCAGCGCAATGTCGAGCTCAAGGCCAAGGCCGAATTCCTGATCTCCAAGCGCTACGCCAAGGAGGACATCGTCGACTACTTCAAGGCCGTGTTCGATCTCGAGGATGCCAAGCCCAACAAGGATGGCTCCGAGCGCGTCGTTCCCACCATGCAGAAGCTTCTGAAGGCCGTTGACGAGCAGCCGGGCGCCGAGCTTGGCGAAGGTTCCTACTACCAGCTCTTCAACGCCGCCACCTACGCCGTCGACCACGTGATCGGCAAGACCAGCGAAAGCCGTCTCGCCAACTCCTGGTTCGGCAACGGCACCAACACCAAGAACAAGGCGCTGTCTTTCGCGCTCGATATGGCAGGCTGATCGTTAGCTCCGTGACGCCCTGCCTGCACCCGGCCCCAGCGAAAAAAAAGTTGGGGCCGGGTGATCTTTTTTTAAAGATCGACTATGCACGCCGCGCTGGTCTCATATTGTATGAAAGTCAAGTTAATACAGACGCTTACAACCACGGAGCAAACCAATGTCTGACCAGAAAGTACGCCAGATCGCCGTCTCGCAGATCGAACGCAACCCCGAGCAGCCGCGCACCGACTTCCCCGAGTCCTACATCGAGGAGCTCGCCACCTCCATCAAGCGCCACGGCCTCCTGCAGCCGATCATCGTACGGCCGATGCCGCACAAGATCGGCGAGGCCGGCCGCTACATGATCGTCGGCGGCGAATGCCGCTGGCTCGCCCACCAGAAGCTGGGCTGGGAGCACATCAAGTCGATCGTCGACACGACCACCGACGAACAGAACCTGCCGCTCCGCGCTATCATCGAGAACGTCCAGCGCCGCAACCTGTCGCCGATGGAAGAAGCTCACGCCTTCGGCAAGCTAATGCAGAACGGGATGACAGTCGCCGACGTGGTGCGCGAAATGGGCTTCAAGTCGCGCAACCGCGTCCAGGACCGGCTCAATCTGCTGACGCTGATCCTCGACGCCCAGGCGATGGTCGCCGAGGGGACGCTGTGCCCGTCGATGGCTTGCGAGCTGGGTCGCCTCGAAGCCAAGGATCAGGCAAAGATCCTGAAGCTCATCAAGGCCGGCAAGCTCAGGACGGCGGAAGAAGTCCGCGACGCCGTCGCCGCGATCCTCGAAGAGCACCGCCTCGACGAGGAAGGCGATCCCGACGACAGTCAGACGCGTCCCGAGCGGGTCAAGCCCGAGGCGACACCCGAAGCCGACGAAGATGACAGCCAGCTGGCGAAGATCCAGGCCGCCAACGCCGAGCTCAGCAGCATCGATATCGAGGCGCTGTGCGACGAGGAAGGCGCCCAGCAAGTCGCCGACGCGCTGAGCGTCATCCGCAATACCGTGGCGCGTCTGGAACGCGCTGCCAAGCGTCAGATCGCCCGCCAGGCGATCGACGACGCCGCCTAAGTTCCCGAGCAGGGCGTTCCCCCCACGCCCTGCCCTCCCCGGGGCCCGGCACCGACCCCCACGGTGCCGGGCATTTTTTTGTTAGCCAGAGGAGCCTCTCCATGATGACGTTGACCTTCGATGCAGCGCTCGTGAAGCAGCTGCGCCAGCACACAGTGGAAGCCACTGCGAACCGGGAAATGTATGGCGGGCGACACAAAGAGCCGGGCCTCTGGCTGGTTGGCGACACGGGTGTCTACCTGATGAGCAATGGCGACCCGATGCTGCCCGACCCGAAGCAGCCCAAGCGCAGCCTCGTCGCCTACGCCCATGAATGCAATCCGGAGACGATGGCGTTCGACGACTGGTGGGATGCCAAGCGCGCATCCTTTGGCGGCGATGACGGCGTCGAATTCGTGCCCCTTGCCAGCGTTCCCGAGGACGGCAACATCGTCATCGAGATCGGGCCCGATGCGCTCGTCATCCGCTCCGTCTAAACGCGCACTCGGCCAGCGATGTAATCATCAAGCAGCAAGGCGCGCCCGCAGCCAGTGACAAGCTACGCAACAGTCATTTTCAACCGGCCGGAAACAAAGTTGGGGCGCGGATGAATTTTTTGCGCCGCGACTATGCACGGGGCTTGGTTCATTTATTGTTTATTTATCAGATAGTTACGGAGCAAACAATCATGACCACTCTCGCACAGGCCCAAAGAATCCAGCACCGCGTCGCCCAGCACGCCGAGCTCATGCGCAAATTCATCGCCGACGGCATGGGGCGCGATGCTGCCAGCAAGAAGGCGCTCGACATCGTCACCGGCAAGGCGAATGCCGAGCACGACGCGGCCCGCGCCAAGGCCCAGGCGGTCTACGAAAGCCTGCAGAACCTCGTCTGCAATCTGTCGGATCGCTGGCGCGAGGAGCGCGAGTACGAAGACAGCAGCACCTACGCCGATCTCATCAAGTCGAAGCTGCCCGAGGGCATCATCTTCGATCAATTGACGCTGCGCCCCTTCGGCTTCAAGTTCAAGGTCGACACTTTCCGCTTCCACATCCAGGCGCCGGCCACGAAGTACGTCCTGAAGCCGATCGCGTAAGGAGGATCACGATGGACAAGTCGCAGGAGGAGAAGGACAGGGAGGCGGCAACAAAGAACAACGGTTGGGTAGCGCGCCCGCTCTGCCCGTTCTGCTCCGCGCCTTGGACCGACGGCATGATCGCAATCGAGGCGTGGTGCTCGGAAGGCTGCCCGACGTGTGGCCACGGCTCCGAAACTTCGGTCACCATCGAGATACATTGCGAGGCCTGCGAGCGCCTCATCTACACAAAGGAGACGAGGAAATAGCGCATCGCATCTGCCGCAGCTCCAGCACCCAGGCCCATCTTTTTGGGACCTGGGTTGATCTTTTTTTAACCTCTCGACTATGCACGGCGCGTGGCTCTTGTACGTTGTGAAAGTCAAGCTAGACTAGACTTTCACCGGAGCAGCGACCATGACCAACACGCTCAAGATCACCACCGCACGGGGCATCCCCTTCAATGTCGTCGCCCACCAGGACGACAAGGGCCACTGGCTCGTCGACTTCTACGACGACCGCTTCCATGGCCCCCACTTCCACCCGGAATTCGGCCAGTTCGTCTCCAGCTATTATGCCGATACGCTGACCAATGGCGACGACGCCCGCTATGGCCTTTGCCTGTGCGGCCATGAGAGCGACTGGACGCTCGACGCGGCAAGCTTTGCGCGCGTTCGCGCATTCCTCAACGCACCAGCCGAGGGTCCCGTCATCGAGCGCCAAGGCTCCTCCCCACTCGGCGCCTTCAACGTGGCGCTGCACCAGCATCTGACGCGTCTTGGCTATCGCCATCGCCGCGTCGACGCTCAGTTCGAAGATCGCGGCAACGGCGAGTCGGGGCCGATGATTTCCACCTTCCCCGCCTACGACGAATACAAAAGCTTCGACGAATATGTCTTTGCGACCGCCGAGGGCCGCATCGAAGTCGAGCCGCGCGATCAGCACTTCGAGGCATGGGTCGATCAGCAGCTTGGTGCAGCATGAGCATGCTTCCCCATCTCCAGCGCGACCATGATGAGCGCAAGGCGGCCGAGTATTTCCAGAAGATAATCGCCGAAGGCAAGGCGAAGGCTCTTCTGGATGAGCTCGACGTCTTCACGCAGCTGCTCAGTGAGCTGAATTGCACGATGGAAGATGACCCGGTGCGTGTCATGCGGCGCTGGAAGCACGCCGTGCAAAAAGCCGTCGAGACCTTACAGGACGTACAGCAGTCGAACTGAGGGAGAGCGGGATGTCGCCTGAAAAGAGGGCCATGAAGTGGCTGATCAGCCGGGACACCGGCGCCTCCTCCGAGGCGATCATGCAGCACATGATCGGCGGCGTTTCGAGCGGCGCCTTTCCGCTCGACCCGAGCGACCTTGGCCGCTGCCTCAGGCTTCTGAAGCGCGTGCCGGAATGGAGGCCCCGCATCGGCGAAATGAAGAAGTACGGCCGCATCTGGAAAGCGCTTGTGGAGCGATGGGACGATCTCGAGACTACCATGAAAAAAGAAGTCGGGATCGACTGGAAGAAAGGCGGTCGCGCGCCGCAAACCTACGCGCTCATGCAATCAATCATGCTTCAGCGGCGAGTCGCCGAATACAATGCACGCTATCGTGAGCAAAGACAGACAGCGAAGAAAAGGCCCGAAAAGCCGGCGAAGCGGGCGAGGAAAAAACGCGCTATGGAGACAGTGTGATGGCATCCTATTCGCAGGCGATCAGCTGGATCGCCGAAAATGACGAAGACGCGGAAACGGACCCCGAGGTCATCGCCTCGCTGATCTCAGTCATGATGGTCGCCGATCTCTGGGACAAGGAACCCGAGACGGTGGCGCGCGACGTGCTCAAGAAGCGCGCCGACAACGCTGACTATGCCTCGATGGTCTCGAGAACTTGATCCTTGGCGGCAATCGGCTTGTCCTGCTCGTAGTAGAAGCGCCGGTCGACCTCGTTGTTGGCTGTATCGCTACGGATGTAGACGACGGGCGCCGGCTCAAACTTTTCCGCCATCTTGTAGGTCATGATCACGCAGCGATCGCCGATCTCGCCGAGCCGCGCGCCGCCGCCGTTGAGCGAGAAGACGCCCTGCTCCGCTGGGATGGCGTACGTCGTCCAGCGCGCTCCGTTGGACAGATTGACGATGTCGACCTGTTCATAGGCCTCGATGCCGGCGAGCCCCATCAGTTTGGCGTCGATCGACACCGAGCCGTTGTAGTTCAGGCTCTTGTCGGTGACGCGGATGCGTTGAATTTTGCCGGCGACCCACATCTTCATGGGAAATGCTCTCCGTCTCGGTTGCGTTGACTGTCGACCGAGCTGGCACTTGTGCGGCCTTGGCGGTCGATTACTATTTGAAATGTCGAAACGAATTGCTTCGACCAAACGCAAGACGCGACGCACTGCGAACGAGAAGTCTCACTACCATAACCTGAAGAAAAGTCTAGCCGCCCTAGATTCTATTTGCACGCGACTGTCACCCGCCTGATACTGAAATCGGAGCCGCCCCATGGAGCTTTTGAAGACCCTGTCGATCGGAGAACTCAACAAGCTGCATGCGGAGTGCCTGGCCTGGGCGAAACAGAACCCACGGAGGACACCGAGGCCCAATCGTCTGCCACGCCATACACTGACCCGCGCCCATAACATCGACGCGGACATCATCGAGATCGAAGCCGAATTGGCAACCCGCGTTCAGCGTCGAAAATCGCGCCGGGTTGCAAAGCACAGCGAGGCGAAAGCCTTCGCTTAGGGTCTCCACCGAGGTTTGGTCACCTCTGGTGTCGAGTGGCGGGAAGCATTCTGCTCCGGGTGCTTCCCGCCTTCTATTTGGAGGGAGGGAAGATGTTCGATATTGGCCAGCGCATCCTCTGCATCGATTCCACCAGCGTGCTCGGCGACGAAGATCCCGTCGCCCGTCTTAATGGTCTGACGGCGGGCGAGGTCTATCACGTGCGCGACTGCTCGCCCGTCGGCATCGACCCGGAGACCTTGGAGATCGCCAATGGCGTCGTACTGCTGAACGAAGTCCGGCTGCCGATGTCGCAACATGGCGAGCCGGCCTTCTGCGCACAGCGTTTCCGCCCACTCGATGATCCGGGCCTTGAAGTATTCCGCGCTGCCGCCCGTGATAAAATTCGCGAAACAGATGATGCCTGACGGAGCAAGGCCAGATGCCGTATACCTCTTCCATCCACCCGATGATCTGCAAAGCCGATGCCTTTGCAGCCGGCGCTCACGCCGGTGTCAGGCAGAAGCGCAAATACACCGGCGAGCCCTACATCGTGCATCCGCGCGAGGTCGCCGATATCGTTAGCGAAGTGACGAGCAATCCCTATATCGTCGCGGCCGCATTGCTGCATGACGTGCTTGAGGACACCGGCGTCACCAAAGCTGATCTTGAGGCGGAGTTCGGCGGTATCATTGCGAACCTTGTCGATCAAGTGACGGATGTCTCGAAGCCGGAAGATGGCAACCGCGCTGCACGCAAACTCAAGGATCGCGTGCACCTGTCGCTGGCTTCTGAGGAAGCTCAGACCATCAAGCTCGCCGACCTGATCTCAAACACGCGCACCATCGTCGCGCACGATGGCGACTTTGCTGCAACCTACATGCTGGAAAAACGCCAGCTGCTGGTGGTGCTTGGCAAGGGTAACGTCAAGTTGTGGCAGGACGCGAACGCTTTGGTCGAGGCCTATTTTGCAACTCAGGAGATGGTGGGAAGCTGATGCCGAAATTTCGCGTCTATCGCTACTACGTCGGCTGCCGCGTCTACGAGATCGAGGCGAATTCTGCTGACGCCGCTGCGCATTCCAATAGCGGCGTCTTTCTGCACGAAGCTAACGACCCGAACGAAAATCCGTTCTTCACGGAAATTTTCGCCAGCATCGACGACGACGAGCCTCTCCTCATTATCGACGAGGCGGCCTCCAACTTCTGGCGCAACAGCGCCTACCCTTATCCTGATCCCGAGGAGGCAAGCGGATGAAGATCCTCTCCAACGACGAGCTCCTCGAGATCATGCAGCAGCTCGACATCGACGGCTATGACAAATGTCTGGCGATCATCGAGCGCGTCGGCCAGGTGATGGCCAAGCGGATCGCCGCCAAGTTGGGTGTCGGCCACGGCGTCACCGACTTCCAAGGCGCGGCTGTTGCCGGCACCTGCACGCCGTTCTGGCCGCTGACCAAGGAGCAGGAGAAGAACATCCCCTGGCCGCTCGCCGATTACGACGAGGGTGGGGAATGGGAAATGCTCGACGAAGAAGCGCTGCAGCGGATGCGCGCTTACGAACCGCGCCGCGATGGCGACTACCGTCGCTCGGACCCACCGGAGAACTAGCCCGTGCTGAAGCTCAGCAACATCCCGCAGGCGAATAAATTGGTGCGCGAACTCGAGCGTGGCAGCGAAGCCTATGCGTTCGTCTGCGACCTTGGCAATTGGGAAAGCTGGTCGAGCCGAACACCTCTCTCCGCCTTTACGCATGGCGATCTTCTCATCGTCCAAGAGTTTGCGGCGTGGGTGCTCTCCAAGCGGATCGATCATACGCGACGCGTGCTTCACGAGCTCGGCGTCGATGCGAGCGCCGGGGCAGCGGCTTCCAATGACGCGGAAGCCTGCATCAGAGCGCTCAAGACGCACCTCGGGCGCGACAATTTTCGAGAGCTCTATAACGCCATGCACGTCGTGGCGTTGGAGGATGATGCAGCAAAGGAGAACGCATGACACTCTACTACGTGCAGGCCGATGACGACGACGGCAACTCGCTCGACCTCTTCGTTCGTCAGGACGACGGCGGCAACTATAATCGCGAGGCCGTGCTCAAGTACTGGCGCGACTACTGGAACACCAATGCCGAAGGCGGCATCGATCAGGGCGACGATGCCAGCATCGCCGACGACGAGTTCCCGACGCGCGTGTTCTCGGTCAACGAGACAACGATAGGCGTGCTCAAATGGGATGATCCCTCGGGCGCCAAGGTTGTCGACGAGCTGGAGAACGCATGACCTGGGAGCAAATCCAGATCGCTGTCGTCGTTGGTGTAGGCCTCATCGGGGCCTGCGCCTTCCAGGGCTACCTCATTCTCTCGACACAAAAGATGCTCGAGCAAAAACTCGGCCGCAAGCTGACAACCGTGGAACTCATGTTGATCGCGACGCGACCGACCGATGCCGCGCTCATCGCCTTGATCCTCGATGGCAAGAGCGATCGTTGACGACAGAAGAATCGGCTTTGCAGCGGGTTCCGTTTCGCATAAAGTAAAGGTGTGCTAGACTTTATGGGATGCCCCAGCGGCAAGCACGCTGAGATTTCAACGGAGCGAACGGAGCAAACAATGAGCGGAGCCCTTTCCTACTACGCCGATGATCAACTTGCCGTCCTGCGCGAAGAGCGCCTGACCAGCCTCCATGACCTCAGGCATCGCCAGGGCCGTCCGTCTGGCGATCGCCGTCGCCTCGCCCAAGACTTGCAGGGCGAGATCCACCTCATCGATTTCGAGTTGTCTTTTCGCAAGACACTCTCGAAGGCGCAGAACCTCCGGGGCCGCGCGTGAGACTTTCCAACAAGGTTTTGCGTCTGGAAAGTCTCATATAATTTAACTTCTGCGGGCCTTTCTCTCATCCTGTCGCCCGCAGGATTGCTGGGTGGGCCATGGCTTCGTGCCCACCCAGCGCTCTAACGTCGCCGTCAGAGGATTGTCGATCATGCTTGATGAGCCAACGCCCTGTCTCCTCCCTTCGTCGACGGTCCACGGACTCGAATGGTCGAAGGAGGCGAATGCGCTTGAGCGGCAAGAGCTGATTTCGGATGAAGACCTGGCCGAAAGCTTCGAGCGCTTGCTGCGCGTCGCAGAAAAGTTGCACGGGACCGGACCTTATGCCGATGCGGGTCCCATTCCGCATCGGAAATTCGATCTCAGCCAATGGGGTACTTATCGGGGTCGGTATGAGCACCCCCTCTTGCCGGTCGCGCAGTTCATCGCGCGTTTGAATGATGCAGAGACCGATTGCGGCACCACTGCTTGCGCCTGTGGCTGGGCGATGACCGATCCTTGGTTCAACGAACGCGGTCTCACAATCCGCACCTACGATCGGAATATCGTTGGCGTTATCGCGCCCGGAGCAGACCTGAGGGAGCCTTCGTGGCTTACGATCGCGAAATTTTTCCACATCAGCGACAAGCGTGCCGAGGAGCTGTTTCAGCCGGAAGCCTATGATCCGAATGAGGCTACGCCGACAATGGTCGGCAATCGCATCCTCACCTTCCTGATGAGCGCGCGTTTCGATCCGGTGCGCAAGATCGCACTGCCGCCGCTCGCCAAGCCGCCGAGCTGACCGACCCCATTCCCCGAGCACTCGGACGCGTGACTGCGGAGTCGGCGCGCGCCCTTTTGCGACCTGAAGCGTAAAAGTCAACCACAAAAGGAACATCCGCATGACACTTGGAAATGGTACTGCCGCGCTCGTCGAGCAGGCAAAAAAGGACGTGCTCAACGGCCGCAATAAGATTGCGAAGTCGAAGGTTGGCATCCCCAAAAAGGCGCTGAACGAGGATGGCACCATCAACTGGCAGCACCTCGAGCCTGAGATCGTCCGCCAGGGCAAGCAGATCATTCTGCCCGGCGATCCAGCCGACATGCCGATCGACGATGCCATCAACGCGCTCATCGCTCGCAAGGCGGAAGAAGAAGAGATGATGGCCGTCCAGGAGGTCATCGACGCCTATCCGCTGGATGGCGCCGTGGCCTTCATGATGGCCATGAAAACGATCTACGGCTGGGCCTCGCCGGTGCCGGAGATGACGTGGTTCGGTCCGATCCCGCCGCGCATGATCACCGTCGATGTCGGTCCGAAGCCCGAGGATAAGATCCAGATCCCGTGGGGTCAGTTCAAGGTGCCCGGCATCGAGAACCCCATCAAAACGATCCAGATCAACACCAACAAAGGTCCGGCGTTCGCGGTCATTGGCGAGCTTCGCAAGAAGGAAAGCCATGTCCTCAAGGAGCTCGCGGATCTCGCCCGCGACATCGCCGCCGAGCATTCGATCTACCGTGGCAGGGCGATCCGCTTGGCCACCGATGACAACGGCATGCTCAACGTCGAGATCCCGCCGACCTTCATCGATGTCGAACACGTCAATCCCGACAACTTGATCATGTCGGAAGTCACCGGCCGCTTGATCGACGTCAACGTCTTCACGCTCCTGCGCAAAACTCAGCAGTGTGTGAAGGCGGGCATTCCGCTCAAGCGCGGCGTGTTGCTGTGGGGCAAGTACGGCACCGGCAAGACCCTGACGAGCTTGGTGACAGCCAAGTACGGCACCGATAACGCGTGGACGTTCATCACCCTCGACAAGCCGCAGAGCCTCAAGCAAGCCCTTGAATTTGCGAAGAGATATGAACCGTGCGTCGTCTTCGCCGAAGACATCGACAGGATCACCGGAACGCGGGATGAGCCGGCGAACGATCTCCTCAACACGCTCGACGGCATTCTCTCCAAGAACTCGAAGACGATGGTCGTCCTGACCACCAACGAGATCGAGACGATCCACCCGGCAATGCTTCGCCCGGGTCGCCTCGATGCGGTGATCGAGGTGACGCCGCCCGATGCGAAGGCGGCCGAGCGCCTCGTTCGTCTCTACTCTCACGGGCTGCTCGCCATCAACGAGGACCTCTCCGAACTCGGTAACGTCATGTCGGGTTGGACGGCGGCGGTCATCCGCGAGGCGGTCGAACGCGCCAAGCTCGCGATGATCTCGCGGGGTGGTGATGAGCTCCTCGAAAGCGATCTCATCGCCGCCGCTCTGACGATGGACGGTCACCGCAAGCTTCTGGAGGGTCCAGCCGAGAAGGAACCGACGGCCGCAGAAGCCGTCGGCACCGCGCTTCAAAAGATGATCAAGGAAGCATTGGCGGGCGGCATCGAGATCGACGATGTCAAGGAGCTTGTTGAAGAAGAAGCGCAGGCGACGCGGGATACCGTGCACAGTCGCGCCAACGAGACCAACGACAAGGTCGTCGGTATTGGTGGGATGGCGCGGGAGATCTCCGATCGCACCAAGAAGATCGTCAATCAGACCGAGCCGACGATGCGGAATGTGCGTCGCATCGCGGAAGATCGCGACCTCGAAATCGACTGAGACCGACTACCGCCGGCATGTCATGCGGATGCGTGCCGGCGGCGGCCTGGGGCGAGTTCCGGCGCCCCAGGCCTTCTCGTGTGCCTTGCGGGGCTGCGTTGTGTCCCTGAAGTCAAGTGATACGATACTTTTGCATCATTGATAGCCTAACGGAGCCAAAGCCATGACTGCCTTGCCGCCACGTCCCGACTACGCGAACGCCACGCGCGCAGAGTTGCTCGAGGTCGTCGACCAAGCCCATAACGCGATCGAAAAAATCAACGACTGGGTCGAGCGCGTCAAAACCGCCCCTAACGGCATCGCCACCGTCCATCATGTTGATGAAAAGTGGGCGTTCCTCGCCATGGGCAGCGGCCTGATCCGAATTCCAAAGCCGGAGTTCGAGGTGAAATCCGGGCAGATGGTGGTCTGCAACAGCGAGACCATGGCCATCATCGAGATCGCCGAGATCGACGCCACCGGCGAAACTTGCACCGTTCAGCGCCTCCTCGACGACAAGACGGTCGCTGTCACCGGCGCCGGCATGCCTGGCGAGCGCTCGGTCCGCAAAGGCAGCATCGCGGTCGAAGAAGCCGACACTGTCATCCTTGATCGCACCGGCTCGGTCATCGTCGCCAAAGTGGCGAAGCCGCACCGCGCCGTGAAGCCCGCCAAGCGCATCTCATTCGATGGTCTCGGCGGCATGGCGGAGACCAAGGCGCAGCTCCGCGAGGCGATCGAGTTCCCGCACACTCAGCCCGAGCTCTTCGCCTTCTACGGCAAGGAGCCGCCAGCAGGCATTCTGCTCTGGGGGCCGCCAGGCTGCGGCAAGACCATGCTCGGCAAAGCGATCGCCACGGCACTCGCCGACATCTACGCCAAGAAGGGCGTCATCGATGATGCGGCGCTGCAGTCGGCCTTCATCTACGTCAAGGCGACCGAGCTCCTCGACAAATTCGTCGGCGAGAGCGAAGCGAAAATCCGCGCGCTGTTCGTCCGCGCCAAGAAGCACAAAATGAAGTTCGGCTTTCCGGCGATCATCTTTATCGACGAGGCCGATGCCATTCTCGGCCGGCGCGGCGACAATAACCTGAACCCGCTCGACAAGACCATCGTGCCGGCTTTCCTCACAGAAATGGACGGCCTCGAGGACAAGACGGCGACAGTGGTGCTTGCCACCAACCGCCCCGACACGCTCGATCCGGCGATCGTCCGCGATGGCCGTATCGACATCAAGATCAAGGTCCAGCGCCCCGATGAAGCAGCATTTGCCGACATCATGGCCCTGGCCTTGAACAAATGCCCGCTGCAGAAGGGCCTCAAAGCCAAGACGCTCGCCGCCAAGCTGGCGATGAACTTCTTCTCGCCGCAGCACGTGCTCGCGACCACCAAGCGCACCGGCCGCGCCGTCGATGTACCGTTTTCGGCGCTGGCGTCGGGAGCGATTGCGGTCGGCATCATCCAGGCCGGCATCGCCAATGCGCTGCATCGCGATCTCGAGGCCAAGACGAAAACGGGCGCCTGCGAAGACGACTTCATTCGCGCCATCGAAGCCTCGCTGGCGTCCAACGCGCAGCTCTCCAACACCGATGCCATCAACGACTGGCTCGCCGAACAGACGGCGACGCCGAAGTTGATGGCGGCAGAGTAGGAGAGCGAACCCATGAGGGTGCTGAAGCTGCTGTTTCTCGCCCTCATCGCTGCCATGTGGTGGGCACATCAGAGCGGTTACGATGGCATTTCGGCCATGCTTGTTGGCGTCGCGGGATATGTTGCTGGCACCCATGACGTGCTCGAACGATTGGCCAAGTAAGGAGAGACCAATGGCACGGCAGATTGGTGAGCGCGTCGGCGTGATCCTCGGTGGCGGCGGCGGCAAGGTCGTCAAGTTCGTCGGCTACGGCGTCTATGCCGGCGATGAGATACCGCCACAACATATCGCGGGTTTCAACTTCGGTGTCCCTAACCCGAAGCTCGTCATGGACGATGGTCAGGTGTGCTGGGGGTGCGAGACCTGGTGGGGCTCTGAGGTCTCGGTGCGCAAGCAGATCGAAGAGTATGAGACCTCCGGCTACGACGTCCAGCTCGTCAATATGGATGAAGAGCGGGCGCGGATCCGAAATTAGCACGACAGCCCAAAGGAGATGGCATTGGATAACTGGCGCAGCGTCAAAACCGAGCCGCCACCTATGGATGGTTCTTACATCCTTTTCGGCCGCGATAGTGAGCGGTGGATTTGGGATAGCGCTCCGGTATGCGTCGGTTACTGGCACAAGTTTCAAGATGTGCCGGGGTTTGAGGCCTCGTGCAACGGTGGAAGAATTATTCTGGAAGACTGGCCGCTGTGGCAACCGCTGCCTGACAGGCCGCGCAAGAGATAGTGTTCATATGAAAGGAACGTCGGAATGGAACAACGCAGAAAACCTGGTGTCCCCGCCTTTGGCGGCGGCGGCTTCGACTTCAAACCGAAGGCGGCGGCATCGGTGCTGACGAGCGCGCCGACCGACGCACTGGGACAGGTCCGCGAGCGCGTCAGCAAGGCGCCGCAACCGAAAAAGGCTCCCACCAACGCCGATCTGATGGTCTCGGTCTGTCCGTGCGGGCGGATGAGCTGCAAGAAGGGCCCGCGCCACATGGTGCCGGCCGCGCAGGCGCTGCCCTAATCGGAGGGGCGTGACTCGGCCGACGGGATTGCGCTAAAGTCTCATATTGCTTGACTGTTGCGAGGGAAACATGGGCCTCAGGGCGTTGACGACACCGAATGCCGAGGGCGACACCACCATCGTCTGGGAAGCCGAGAACGATGACGCCATGCTGCCGATCATCGAGAAGAAGATGAAGGAGGGCGTCACCTTCTTCATCCTCGAGCCGCGCCTCGAAGGCCGCGCCATGCCGGCCAAGGTGAAGGTCACCGCCATTGACCAGGTGAAGGACAAGCGCGCCGTCGTCATTCCGGACGAAGACTTGGCGGCCTTCGTATCGGCCGGCAAGGGCGCCGCCATTCCGACGCCCGACACGAAGGCGCGTGCCGTTCGCCGCGCCAAGAGCCCACGCGAGGTCGTGCAGAATGAAAGCATTGCGGCGCGGCCGATTGCAGGTGGCTGATGACAACGGGCGCTATCATTGTCGTGACCGTTATCGCCACACTCATCGGTGAGTGGTTCCTTGGCCTGGCCTGGATCTGGGTGCGGCACAAGTTTCGCGACCCAGCCCGTGAAGCCTTCGAGGAAGAGGACGGTTTTGATGGCGGACGCTGACCTGATCTCGCAACCGGCTGATCTCGATACCGAGCTTCAAGCTGTGCAGGCCCTCCTTGATCAGCACAAGAAATTCCAAGCGCAAATGCGCTTGCTCAAGTCGCGGAACTCCGTGCACGTCAACATGCTGGTCGGCAACATTGCCGTACCGACGCTACGGCAGATGCTGCATGTCTACGGCAATGGTGCGCTCGAGGCGATCAACACTGTGCTGGCGATGGTTGAGCACGGCAACCGAAGCGAAGAGGGAGTGACTGCGGCCGAGAAAATCAGAGCTCTCCTCAACGCAACCCAGGGGCCTTCCGCCCCATGACCGTCGTCGCGCCCTATGGTCTGCCGGTCGCGGGCTCGCAGTTGCCGCCGGACGTGCAATACATTCTCGATTGCTCGCTGGAAGAGACCGAGCTCGATATGGGATCGCACATCACGCTGTCGATCTTCGGCAACCGCACGCGGCTCAAAGCCATCGTCGACACCGACTACGGCAACGCCGGCGTCTATCGCGGCCAGAGGAAGCCGCTGATGGCGGCGCTGATCGATTACGCCGATGAACTCATCGCTCAGCTCAAGCCCGAATGGCAGGGCGCGCTGATCTACGCCTCGATGACGGCGTTTCAGCATCAGCTCAAGGGTTTTGCGGTCTACTTCGCGACCACCGCCATTTCCGACGCGCTCGAGGGCGGCTCGCGTAAGAGCTGGAAGCGCTTTCGGCGTGGCCAGACCAAGGTCAGCCGCGATCCCCTCATCGGCAATTCTCCAATGACGGCGAAAATCCGCCGCCGCCTCTACTCGCCGGCTTTCATCCGCCGCACCGCCAAACGCCACGAAGAGATCGGGCAGCTCCGCAATCTTTGGCAGCGCATCGCCAGGCGCTGCCCTCTCGTCCCGTCGGAGCTGATCGTCGAACGCTATGACTTGTTCGACAAGGCAATGGACGAGCAACGCTTAGCGTATCGCTCGCTGGTCGGCCGGGCCATTCAGCAGATCAACACCGATTTGCGCGGTCCGAGCAGGACCGCCCGGCACGTTCAGCGCCAGCTCGAACGACGCCGACGCCGTGTCCTCAAAAAGACCATTCGCCTCGCCGAAAGCGTGCTCGAGACCGATGAGGTGCGCGCCTTCGTCAAGGGCGAGCCGGTGACGATCTCCGGCCCCAACGTGCGTTTCGTCATCCGCAACAAACGCGACCCGCTCTGGCTCGGCCATGGTGGCCTCGAGGTCCATGCCGAGAACCACCATCAAGAAAAGCTCGCCGACATGTGCGTCTATATCGACGAAACGCCGGCGCTCGAACAGTGCGCGCTCCTCAAGATGTATATGGGCGATGGCGAAGGCGAGTTCGAAATTCTGAAAACCGCCAATCTCTCCAACATCACCACGATCGGCTACAAACATCCCGAAATTGAAAAGCGCTATCGCGAGATCGCCTCGGCGATCCCCGATGATCTCATCGCCGGCGTCACCGCGCTCGACAATGCCATCTGGGAATACCGGCGGGCGCGTAACCAGGCCTATTTCGACGACACCCAGCACATCTGGCGGGAAGCCGTGGAGGTGGCTGTCTACGGCAGGGCGATCTCCGACCGCGCGACGCCATCCGGGCGCTTCCGCAACATCGCCCATATCCTCTGTGGCGGCAAGCCGACGCCACCCGACATGACGGCAAGCGAAGTCTCGTGCGTGAGGGACGATGAAGGACAACACGAACGATGGGCGGCCTAAGCGCCGCGTTACTGACGAGACGTATCTTGGCGATACCGTAACCGCCGACAAGATTGCGGCGGCACGCCGCCTTGCGCGTCGCGGTCAGTCGCTCCTGGCAACGCCCGCGATCGCGGCGCCAAACCTCAGGGCGCAAACGCTCGCATTTCTCAGAAATGCCGACCTCGCCGAGCTCCTCGCCTTCGTGTCATCCGGCAAGGCTCCGTATAAAATGAAGACGATGGCGTGGAACCTCGAGGCCCGCCGCAAGGCTCTTTTAAAGCAGCTGGAACGATCGGAGTGACCGGACATGACCATTGCCTCAGTACGTGAGCAGATCAAGGATGAGATACGCCAACGCCAGCATGAAGCGCCGCTCGACGAGCGGCTCGATACACCGGAAGGTCAGGAGCTGCTGACGTTCATGCGCGAGATCATGGATAACGCCGTCAAGATCGTTGAGGGCAACGACGAGGCGCAGGGTTTCATGTTTGCACCTGGCACCGACGACAAGAAGGGCGTCATCATCCCGCTGCGCTGGAAAGACAACGAAGAAAAAATGCAGATGCTGACGATGGCGCGGCTCATCCTGCTCGCCAATGGCTCGACGCACTACGTTCATATCACCGAAGCCTGGGGCTGCCGCGAGGAGCACTACGACCCTGAGATCCGCAACGCCGACAACCCGTATCGCGTCGAGATATTGATGTGCGTCGGCGTCAGTCGCAACTTTAAGATCGCCATCCAGAAAGAACTCTTTGTCGACGCGAACGGCGATCGCGCTACCCGCGACGCCGACTGGCTCGGAAAACGCCAAGCGAAGGGCGACAAGTATCCGGACGTCTTGGAGACCGGCGGGCTGTTGACCGAGCTCTTGCCGCCTGAGGGCCTGACGTTGCCAGAGGAGGTCGGCCAAAAACTGCTCGCAGCGTTCCAGCCGATCGACATCAGCAAGAAATTTGCGAACTGATTTGTCCTGTTCATAAAGTCTCGGGAAACTAGACTTTATATGTTGCGTCGCCTGCCATGGTGATACGATTGTTTGCGTACGATCTCGATGTTTGAGAGCGATGAGGACCATGGCGATGAGCAAATCGACGGGCAAGACGGGTGAGACTTCCCTCAACGACCTCAGGCGCGAGGCGGCCGAACTGATGCGCGGCTACCACCGCCGGTCGCTCGAGCGCCTCTTGCCCAACCTCGACCGCGACTGCTTCCTCGAGCCGTTCGCCGATGTGCTCGTCAGCCGCCGCGATGCCGTCGCCAACAGCGAGCTTCTCATCAGACGGCTTGAGCAGCTGTCGCCGGCGCCCCTCGAGACGCTGAAACTCGAACGCCGCATTCTCGATCTGCAGGTTCGGGTGCTGGCCTTTCTTGAAGTAGACAACCGCAGAAAGGCCGTCGCATGAGCGCCTTCACATTCGATGTCAAATTTTTCGCGCACTTCACCGTGCAAGCGGCGACCTCCGACGAGGCGGAAAAACTCCTCAATGAACGGCTCGGCTATTTGCGGCTCGAATTCGCCGCCGACGTCAATGCCGACAATCGCATTGAGGCTGGCGGCGCGGAGCCGGACGGCGAGCACGATCTCGTTGAGATCGACGGAGAGATGACATGACGATGAACTTCCACGCCTTTGTCGCCCGCATCTGCGCCGACGGCATGACAGCGGCGCGCCGGGACTACAAGGCGCCAAAGGACGCCCTGAAGCTCAAGGGCGCGCTCGATGGTTTCGAGCGCTGCCTCAAGGCCAACAATCCGGACGACCTCGGCAAGTTGCTCGATGCCGCCACTTACCAGACGCACGAGGCGCGCAAGAGCCGGGACGGAAATTATTGGGCGCTCCGCTGCGCCGAACTCGAGATCGAATGGGTGGCGAACGTCGTCTCGGCCGCCCTGCTCAATCAGGGCATAGCGCCGATCCGCTCGCATTTGCCAACGGCGCGGGCGATGGAAAAGGCGGCTGAAATCCTCGGCATCAAGGGCAGTCCAGTCCATGGTTGAAGCGATCACTGTGCGCACGGTTGCCTCGATCCTCGCCGGCGTCGATGCCGAGGCGATCGTTACGGCTCTGGGCGAGCTCTACGATAAGCAGGATGGCGAGGAGTACCGCGAGACGATCGCGCGACTGAGAGCGATGACACCGAAGCCGACGGTGATGGGCTGCCGCCTCGCCCGTACCTTCTCGCTCGATGAGCCGCCGCTGCCGACAGTCGATGTCTATGGCGTCCGTCCCGGCGACGCGCTGCACTATGCGATCGAGTTCGAGCCGTGGGCGGAGTGGTTGATGATGGATGTCCATGTCGAGCCGCCGCTGGAGCTCAGCGACGCCGAGATCATCGCCAACATTCTCTACGAGATGACGTTCTGCGGCTTTGAGGAAAGCGAGATCACCGAGCGCATAGATGAAATCAAGGATGCCGCCGAAGAGGCGTTCGCCGCGATCGACAAACTCAATGACGAAGGGTCAGAGACATGAGTTACGGCACGCCAGGACCAAAGGACAAGGACGCCTGTATGGCTGCCCCGAGGCACGGTTACGACGTCTACGGCGACGCCATCACGTTCTACCCATGCCGAGTGCGAAGCTTTCACCCTGAGGATATCAAGAACCGATACTGCGCGCTGTGCAAGCGGTTCCTAGACGATGTTATCGCAGACGAAAAGAGGAGAGCCCAATGATCGGAAATCCAGTCCCCTTCGACCCAACGCCGCGCTTTGATCTGAGCCGGCGCGGGGCCGCCATCACCGCGCAAGCGCTGAAAAAAGCCGTCAACGACGAGCTCTTCGATGATCCAGAGGACGAGGTCGAAGCGGTTCGTCTCGCGCTGATGTATAGGGCCATCGCCTTGCGGCCAGGCTGAAATCGCCGCAATGGTTTCACGAGATTTACTTTTTTTGACCCTGATTTGGAACCGATCCCGGGGTAGGCTGTTTTTCAGACACCCCCCGTGAGAGTGAGCGGGATGCATAAAGAGTGAGTGGCATCCCGTGCGTATCGTGTGTGCGTACAGTGAGTGGCGTAGCGTATCAGTTTGCGTATCAGGACCTTTCGGCTCCGAGTTTCGCCGGCGACTTTTGTGTCGCGTAATCCGCCGGCAGCTCTCGCGAAGGCCCGTCGTTTGTATTGCGTCGCGTACCGAGTCGGTGAGCTAGCGTCGAGATAAACTTACTGAGTGACCCCCTAAAAAGCGCCAGGACCCCGCTCCTCGGCGCTTTTTTCTTGCGCGCTTTTCGGTGCGACTTACTTGAAGCGGCCGGGATTGAAGGCGCGGGAATTGCCATTGCGCTTCGGCTTCTGTTCACCGGCAAAAATGCTGCCGACCTCATCGAAGAGATCGTCGACAACGGCGGCGATCGCCTGCGTCTTGTCGGCTTCCGTCATGAATTGGACGCCGCAGCGCTTGGCGATCTTCAGCGCCGTCTCGATCGCCGACGCCATCGGCACCATGATGGTGTCGGCCTTCTCGGGATCGGGATGTAGAAGACCCTGCCGGCGAGCAACATCGAGCATGGCATGCAACACGCGCTGCGGCGGCCCGCTCGATGTCGACCAGCCCTCAAAGCCCAAGTGCGAGGTGAGCAGGCAATGGCGGTTCATCAGCCGAAGCTGATCCTCCGGCGCTTTCGAGACACCGATGCGCACGGGTCCTTCGACGGGACCGGCAATGAAGAGGGCCCTAAAGGCGAATAGGCCCTTCTTCTCCCCGGTCTGCTCCGCCTCCTTCATGCGCTTTTGCGTTATATGTGTCGAGGTCGTCTTTGAGGGACGGCCCCGAGATCTCCGATCGCCGGGCGGCGCGACGGGCGGCTTCGAGTGCGTGCTGGATTGCGGCATTGAAGACCTGGAGGATGACGTCTTTATAGCGACGGTGGACGGCTTGCTTGGAAATGTTCAAACGCGACGCGATGAAGCTCGGACCATAGCCTGAGGCCATCCAGCCGAGCAGCTGGATTTGCTTTTTTGTCAACGGATCTCTGTAGGATAGAATGCGCGGCTGCGGCCGCTCGAGGCCGTCGTTGACGAAGACCGGCACGCCTCTCAGCCACTCGAGCGCTGTCAGGCAATCGGAATTGTCGCGCGGTGTCGCGCGAAACTGCGTGGCGCGCTTTTCCATGTCGGTGCGCTCATCGCGGGAATTCCAGTTCCAGGCAAGATCCGTCCAATCCTGCGTGAAGCTCGGCCAGACGGCGCGTAGACCACCGCGAAACTTGGCATCGGGATCGGGGGCGGCACGGATCGTCTGCAGGGCGCGTAGCACCCGCCACTCGACATCCTCGATGGTGACGAAATTGGCGATCAGCCAGTCCTGTGACGGCAGCGCGTAGTTGGCGCGCGGGACCGGCGCTTCGAAATTGCGCGCCATCACCGCAACGATGGCTGCGTCCTTGGAGTCAAACGACAGGCCTTGCGCATCATGCATGGCCTTGATGGCGCCGAGCACGACGCGCAGCGTTGACTGCGCCTGTCCCGCTTCGGCGCGATCGCTCAGGAACTTCGCAACCATCTTGGGCTCCGCCGGCAGCGGGGCGATACCAGATACTTCGGCGAACTCCTGCCACAGGCGCCACTGCTGGCGATATTTGCGTTCGGTGCCGGAACTGATCTCGTTGACGATAGACATAAAGGTCCCTCCAAACGCGCGGAGGCATCCCTCTGCGCGAAGCATTCGCGACGACTTTTTGGTTCAGGCTTTAGAAATCGGGGCCGAGCGCGTTCTTGACCTCGGCCGGCGTTCGGCTATAGCGCTTCTCGAGCGAGGTGATGGTCCAGCCCTTGCGGCGCAGCTTGCGCATTTCCTGCACCTCATTGGCGGTCATAGGTGGCGCCAGGAGAGCACGCTGGACAGGCGAGAGTGTCGTATCGCTAAGCATGATGAGTTCCCCGACTATCTTGCGGCGGACAAAACGGGACTGTTACCGACTGGGGAACCAACTGGGACGCTTAGGTTCGACGGGTGTTGCCCGCCTTCTTACTCACCGGATTGACCGATCTGAAGGAGCCGTACTTCGCCATCAAATGCAGGTCTTCGGCATGATCGAGCAGCGCCATCTCAAAGATTGAAATGATGCCGCGTGCGGCTTCTGGATCGGTTCTGGCGATGCAGCCTAAAAAGAAGGGAAAGAAGTTTTGCGCCGGACAGCCGGCCTTTGTGGTTGCCCTGCCTTGCAACGCCGCTCCCGACAATTGCGCATCAATCGCCGCCTTCAGGCGATCGAAAGGCTCAAGGTTCGGAATGTTGCCAGCGCGATCCATCCCTCGTCGCTAAGTTTGTTCGCGACTAAAGTCTAGCCCTGCTTGACTTCCGACTCGAAGTTTTTTGCTGCCAACGCTTCAAACATCGCCGCCGTGACCAGAACGCCCCAGCCCAACAGGATCTTCAGTGCCTCATCGAGACCGTAGGCGGTGGCGAGGATCGCACCCTGTTTTGCAAGAGCGGCCTGGAATTTTACTTGCGTCGGCTGCAAGCGCCCCTTCTCGGTCTTGAGCTCGAGGCCATAGAGCTGGCCTCGAAAGAAGAGGAGAAGATCAGGAACGCCGGAGACGACGCCCTGATCCTTCAATTGGCGGCCGGTGATGCGATCGCGAACGCCGCCGTTCGGCGTATGCCAGTAGACGACACCCGGCTTGGCGCGATGGTGCAAATGATCGAGCAGCGTCTTCTGGATCTGCGCCTCGGTGAGCTTTGGCAGCGGCACCTTCGGCGCCTTGGTGAGCTTGCGTGTGCGAAACCTCATCGTGGCGACGTCTTTCCATCATAGTTGGTGACCGAGATCACCTCATAGCCAAGTTTCTTCGTCGCCCGCTCGATCATGGCGCGATGTTGCGGGTCGCCGTAGTCGTAGATCTCGGTGACGAGACCCTGGCGGGAAAACTCCATCACCTCCGGCACCAGGTAGACCACCTGGATCAGCTTCTTCTCGTTCCTGTGCGATGTTCGCAGCGGCCATTCAGCTAGCCCCTCGCGGCTCGTCATCTCGTGCTTCCTTCATTGGTTTTCGACCCTGACTGAACGCTACGAGCACTGACTGATTACGCGGACGCATTATCGCGACATGGCGGGCTTCGAGCGCGCCGAGCGACGCGCCGAGAGAATGGTCGGACGGGCTTCGCCTGGGGTCAGGCCACAGGCGCGCGCGGCGGCGAGCATGTGGTGCTCGACCTCGCTGTCGGGGATGTGGCCCTCATCGGCGATGCGGAAAGCAATGAAGGCCTGCTGATTGAGCGTGTGGTTGCGGTGGCCGCACTCCGGCGACAGCGCCGCGACGATGCGGGCTCGGTCCATGATGCGCTCGATCGCCGGCCGGCCAAGGCGCTTCGGACGATCGGCGGCATACTCCTCGTACTTCAGACCCTGCTTGGCGAGCTCGACCTCCTTCAAGCGGCGGATGATCCACATCGGCATCGGCGGCATGAAGGTCGTCTCTGGGGGCCGGATCCAGGTGTAGGCGTTGCCGGACTTGTGCATCGACGGCGGCAGCACGCACTGGCCGCCATCGCCGCGCAGGTCGACCTTGGGGCCGATGACGGACGCCACGGTTTTAATGCCCGGCGCCCACTTGTAGTAGAGGTGGCGACCGCCCGAGCCCGAGCGGGCTTCGACGGTCTGCGGCAGGCGGTAGTTGTTGGCGGCAAGCACCGAGATGGTATTCTCGCCTTCGGCGCCGTCGATGTCGACGGCGATGACGCCGGACGGCCTGCCGGTCGCTACCGCGAGATTGGCGTCGGGATAGCTCTCCGACCAGGCGTCGATCTGATCGGAGTTGGTGGTCGCATCGAGCACCCCGTTGCCGCCGAGCTTTTTCGGAATGCGCGGATGCTTGCCCGGACGCGGGCACTCGTCCCAGCCGCATGTGCAGCGCGGAATAACCTCGCCCGTCCGCATGTCCGTCTCGAAGACGAGCGAGTGCACTGGAAAGACCGCCCAGCCGAGTTGCAGATAAGCTTGCGCCTTGTCGCGAAACTCCATCGTCAGCCTCCGAGCTCGGCGGCGATGGCGTCCATCGTCAGCGGCAGGATGCGGCTCGAGGTTTGCAACTCGTCGCGCAGCTTGACGTTCGACAACGAGATCGTCGACAGATCGCAGCCCAAGGCCAGGGCGAGGTCAGGGAGCGGGATTTCGGCCCAGACGTAGGTCAATAGGCAGGCAACCTGTCGCGCCCGTCGGCCGACCGCTGTCGAGCCGTAGAAGATCTCAGCCCGTGATATCCCGAAAACACGCGCCGAGGCGCCAAAAATGAACTCGATGCGCTGGTCCTTGCCGGTCTGCGGCGGCCGCATCTCGGCAATGAACGCCGGAGCGCTAGGCACATGAAAATCATAGATTTTTTTGGCCTTCGGCGACGGTTTGAAGCGTTCTGAACGGCCTTCCGGCGACATTTCACGTGAAACAAGTTGCGTAGGCCGCTTTACTTCCTGATGGTCAAGCATCGCTTACCTCACTGGATGTCCCAAGACGGTTTTACCGGCAGTCTGTAGCCGTTGTCGAAGTCCTCCGGCGTTTTTTGCCCGGCCTTGATCAGCGCGGCGGTGGCGATGCGGCGGCGCTCGACCGGGTCGTCGGTCTTCGCTAGCGCCGCACTGAGGGCATCGCGTTCCGCCTCCGAGCTGGTCTTGATGCGGAAGAACCGGCCCTGGAGTTCATCGAGGTAGTCGACCGAGAGACGGAACTGCACGTACTCCTCGTGGTTGACACGCCGCTTTGCCGCCAGCTTCACCGCCTCGATGACTTCGGCTGGCAGCGGAAAGCGTACCTCGCGGCGATCGCGCATCAGGATTTTGGCGGCGCTGCGGATGTCGCGCGGATCAAAGTCCTCGCCGAGCGCAACGACGTAGTGCTCGCCGAACGACCGGGGGTCGGCGCCTTCCGGCAATTCCGGCCGAAACATCGTCTTCAGAAGCTCGACAAGCTCCAGGACCGGCTGCCGGCAAAGGCTCTTTTTGCCTGATATTGCAAGCATTTTACTTCTCCTCACTGCCGTAGATGTTACGCATGGCCTGGTCCAGGTCACCGGTGATGGGTACGGCCTGGCGCTTGCTCCAGGAGGCGGCCTTGACCTTCGACTGGTGTTCCTCCGCGACCTTCGAGCGGATCAGCTGCTGAACCTCGCGATTGCCGGCGCCGCTGCGGCGGAAACGGGCGATTTCGCCCGCCACCAGATCGCAGGCGGCGTCGATGTTGGCCTTTGGGTACGAGGCAGCCAGCTCGTCGCGGAAAGCACCGTGGACGCGAAGCGCCCCCGACGCCGAAACCGTGAAGACATTCGGGTCCCAGGCCTCTGGCTGCGGCTGGGCGCCCTGCACGGCCAAGGCGCGCCCCTGAGGCCGTTGCGGCTCGCGGGTGGTGGCCAAGGTCATGTCGGCCGAGAGACCGGCGTCACGCGCCTCGACAGCCCGACGGCGCTGCGCGTAGCTCACAACCGACCGGCCGAACCATTTCCACGAGCCGATACGGCCACCATGCTTGTCGACCTCAGTGGCGGCCACATGCCGGAGGGCGGGCAAAATATCGAGGTTCCAATCGGCGCCATCGGCGATCCAGCCCTCGACGTCGGCCATCACCGCCAGTGACGGACTGGTCACGGCCAACAGCGGGCCAGCAGCTTCACGCAGCGCCGCTTCCATCGCGGTCCACTCGGCGACCGAGTAGCTCCCCCGGCGTCGGCCAGGTTGCAGCAGCAGCAAGCTGTCTTCGCGCGCAGCTTCAGTAACAGAGCTAGCTGCTAGTGTAAGATTGGTAGACCTAGAACCTATGTATCTATTGGACTCAGTAAGGTTAGTCCCCCCCTGGGAGGGGGTTATCGCTTCGTTCACCCCCGGTGAGTGGGGGTGGTTGGGCTCCAAAGCCCCCCTTTGAACGGGGGTGGTTGAACGGTGTCCGTTGGAAAGCCCCCGTTGAACAGGGGTTATTGAGCGGGGTTGACTGTCATCGGCGTCGAAAATTCCCCGTTCAACGGGGGTGGTTGAAAAGGGGTCTTCCAACGGGAGTGGCTCCTGACCTTTGCTCCACTCCCGTTCAACAGCCCCTATTCCGCGGTTTCGTTGTTTGAGGGGAAGGGCGGCGAATTTCCTCGCCTTGTGGGCTTCGGCTTCGCTGACCACGAGGCGCATGACCGCCTCGGGCAGAATTTGATAGATGTTCTTGCGTCCCGACTTGCGCTTGGTGATGACGCCGAAAGGAGCCGCCTCCAGCGAGCGGATGGCGGCGTGGATGGTCTCCTCCTTGCGGATCTTGGCGTACTTCTGCAGCGTCGAGGCGGAGGGGTAGGCATTGCCGTAGTTCTTGTCGGAGCGGCAGATCAGGCCAATCATGATCAGCGCCTGCGTCTGGCTGTAGGCCATGCTGTCGAGGACGGCGTCGATGGCCTGCCACTTGCTGAACAGCTGCTGGCCGGTGATGACCACGCCATTGGTCCGGGAAACCAGGGCGGCGCACTCGTCGTAGGCCTGTGGGGCGTCCTCGTAGGCCGTCAGAGGGACCTCCGGGCGCTCGTCGAGCTCCAGGGCCTCAGGAGCACCTTTGGCGGGCTTTGGCGATTGTCGGGTCATCGGGTGCCTCGTCTGTATGGACTGGATTTCTGCGGCCATCATGTTCGTTGCTTCTCCGCTTTGGTTTTTGCTGGCTTCAACCGACGCGTACGCACCTTTGGGGTCTTCAAGCCGAGGACGATCTTGCGGATCTCGCTCAGGGCCTGGGCGCCGGAGATGTCGGGGCGATCGAGGACCGCCTTCAGCTTCTTCTCGGCTGCCAGCATTTCCTTCAGAGAAAGGTTCTCGAAGCCGATTGCGAGCTTGGCCGGGTGAGACGTGGCGCGTTTCCTGGCGAGAACATTGGTCATGCGTCGTCCTCTTCGATGAGCTCGTAGCGTTCAGGCACGATCGACACCTGCCGGATGATGCCGAGGCGGGTGGCGATGGCGAGCAGCGACTTCCACTGCGATTGGGTGACGCCGAATTGATTGGGGCGGCCAGCGAGCGCCTTCGCCTCCAGGTTGCTCATGAAACTGGCCTCCCAAGGGGAGAGTGGCGGGTGCCTGTTGAAAACCCCCATCACGACGTCGAAAGCGATAACGCCCGCCCAGGTCCGAAACCGGGGGTTGCCGTCGGGCCCCAGTGGATGACGGCGGTCCTCGGCTTCCAGGTTGTAGATCGGCCGAGACTGTTCAAAAGACCGGCCGGCGCGCGACCGAGACTTTGGCGGAGCCTTGCGGCCGTTCTCCCAGAAGGTATTTGAGGCTTTCTGGGGCTTCGAATACGGGTTCTCGAAAGTCTCGGTCGCCCGTTTTACGGGCTGGACGAGAGCTACAAAAGTCTCGGTATGCGAGACTATATCGGACCACGTCAAACCGGCGCTTTTGAGCATCTCGGACGCCATCAGGGCGGCGGTGGCGCGCTCCCCTTCCGCCGGTGACGCCAGCATCCCGCACAGCTTCTCGAAGCGTTGCAGGTCGAACCGAAGTTGTGCACGCGCGGCGCGGTTGTGGGGATAAGTTTCCGCCGTCATGCCCAGCCTCCGAAGCCGCTGTCACGAACGACGTTGCAATCGATGCGGCAGAAGTATTCGGCCGAGCCGACCATGCCAGCGCGCTGCTTGGCGATGTTCAGCTCCATCTTGTATTTGCACTTCTCGAGCGCCTCGAGCCGGGCATTCTCCTGCTCGGCGTCGTCATAGTGGGCGCGCTCGAGATAGTAACTTTCCCGGTAGGCAAACAGCACCAGGTCGGCGTCCTGCTCGATGTTGCCGCTGTCACGGAGATCTTGCAGCTGGGGACGCTTGTCGTCGCGGCTCTCGACTCCACGGGAGAGCTGGTGCAGCGCCATGACGTGGACGTTCAGGTTCTTGGCGAGCTGCTTCAGGCCGTTGGAGATTTCACCGACCTCGTTGACCTTCTGTCCGGCGTAGCGGTTGGTTGCCGACACAAGTCCAAGATAGTCGACGACGACGAAGTCGAGGTCGCGGCCATGGTTCTGATACTGCGCCTTGAGCTTCCTGCAGAGCGAGCCGATCTCGGCGATGGTCAGGCCGGGGCGCTGCTCGATATAGAGCGGATAGGTCTTGAGCCGGTCCTGAGCGTCGCGCAGGCGGGCGAGCTCGCGGGCCCCGATGCGACGGTCCTCGGGCTTGGCGAGTTTATCGGTACGGAAGAGCGTGTAGGGGATCGGAAAGTCGGTCGAGAAGGCGTCCGAGACGAGGCAGCGCTCGGCGACCGGGATGCCGCCCATTTCCATCGATACCATCAGCGTGCCGAAGCCACGCTTGGCGACGTTCATCATCAGCTGGGCGCCGACGGTGGTTTTGCCGGAGCCGGGACGGCCGCCAACGATCGACAGGTCGCCGCGATAGAGGCCGCCGGTCATGGCGTCGAGCTCTTTGAGCCCCGTCGGCAGGCCGCGCGGCGCGTTCTCGTCGAGGAAGAGCTCGATGGCGTCCTTGGCGTACTTGCCGAGGTAGGCGCCGGAGTCGTCGGCGCCGCGCGCCTTCATCAGGGCGTTGTCGATCTCATTCAGCGCCTTGGCGGCGACGTCGGTGATGACCGGGTCGGGCGCGAGGGCGTTATGACCCAGATCCTTGGCGGCCTTGGCGAGCAGGCGTTGCGCCGAATAGCGGCGGAGCTCGTTGACGTAGGCGTCGAGCGTTTCGTCGGGCGGCAGGTTGTGACCGGAGTAGGAGGCGACGAGGAGATCGAGGTGATCGCGGGCCGCCATGTCGCCGACCTTGCGCTCGGCAAAGACCGGCGCCAGCGTCACGAGATCGGCGCGGCGGTCCTGGGCGCCGAGATCGCGCATCGCCTTCCAGCAGTCGGCATAGAGCGGATCGAAGAAGTCGATGCCCTCAAGCAAGCCGGAAATGCGGTGGAAAGCCTTGGGAGAACCGAGGCAGGCGCCGACGATGGCGCCCTCGGCTTCGGCGTTGTGCGGCTCGAGGGAGCGTGGCTGGAATGGTGCGAAGGTGCCGTCGGCCAAGAGAATTTCCCCATCTGCTCAAGCCGGGCCCGATGCCTGGCCGTCACCGTCACGCACACGCTGCACGCCACTGGAGAAATTCAGCCGGGTTCATCCCCAGCCCGCTTGAGCACCGACTCGATTTGCGCGTCTCGCCATTGCGAGAGGTCAAGCAAGCTGATACTCATGGTGCGTTCCCGTGATGCTGTTTCCGTTGGACTGGATTTCCAGCGTCTAGGGGGTTCTCCTAAATTCGCGACTTGGCCCGGTTGCTCGCAAGAGTGACCGGGTTAAACTTTTGCCCGAAAACACAGGCAAAAGCGCGAACCTTACGCACGTTTACTGGAAGGAAGGAGCCCCTTTCGTCGCTTGCGTAGCCGGGGCCCGAGCTACGCCATCGCACCGTCGATTAAGGCTGCTGGAACGATGTGGCCAAGCGGCCAAGAAGGTTTCAGCAAATTTAACTCGCCGAAACTGACATGCCCTCGCATCGCTTCGCAATGGGCTTGCCAGGAGTTCTAGGATCGTTCCGCCGCAATCGGGTCGACCCGTGTCCCAATTGCCTCTCCTGATGCAACTCGAACCGGAGACCGGAGGGTGTGGATCAAATCCAGGGAGCCCTGATGGTTGCGGAACGGGAGACTGGCGGACGCCTTACGCTAGTGCTTGGGTCGGAAGTCAGATCCTCGGAAGACTGTACGCGGCTCAGACATTGGGGATGTCGCCGGTTGCTCCAGGCTTCCGAGGCCGTGTGAGCATGTGGAAGTTTCTCCCTCTTCCTACGGCGGCCGTGAACGGCTGCCGGGCTCATGCGATTTGCGAGTTTTCACTGTCATTCAATCATCCTGGTGAAACGCTCACTCACTCCAACGCGAACAGACGCGAACCAACGCAACGCACGTGCCCGCTCGGCGCAAACAGAAAAGCGCCGGCGGGTCAGGCGGCGTCGGCGAACCTGTCCTTCACCGCGTCGGCGGCCGTAATCATGGGATCATTGCCAAGGAGCTGCAGGCCAACCGGTGTCAGCTTGAAACCCTTGTAGCTCTTCTGTCCCGTCGAGCCGGTGAACTCCGTCACGCCCAGCGCCTCAGGCAGAAGCATGAGTTGCTGGCGGAAGGCTTTCGAGCTCAGCGGGTTCTTGTCACCGATGGCCTGCAGATATGCGGCGTACGCATCGCCCTGATGTACTGCAAAGCCAGGGTTGAAAACGCAGCACCGATCGGCAAATCCCTTGATGTCGTTGTTCTTCAGAAGCGCAATCGGCTTCGGCTTGGCGACGGAAATCTCCGTCGCTGCAGCCTCCAGCCTTTTGACCGCCTTCTTGGTTTCGATACGCGCGTTGTCGTTGGAGATCTTCTCGACGGCCAACGGCATGTCGCTCGCGCGATCGACGAGGCCGGCGATGGCCTTCTTGACGGCAACGCTGTCTGCCTTCTTGTAGAACCAGGCGAAGGGCAGGAACAAATTCAAGCTCTGCAGCACCAGCATGAGCACGACGACGAGTGCATCCTGGCCGTCCTGGTTGGTGATGTAATGCTCCTTGCCCCAGCCCTTCCAATCAACGAAGCGATTGTAGGAGCGCACCCAGAAGCCGGCGCCGGGATTGACCTCGCCGATCGTGGTCACCCAGGCCTTGGAGGCGCGAATGACTTCGAGCCGCGCCTGATCCTTTTCGACCTGCGGCGCGAGCTCGATGGCATTGGCAAGTTCGGAGCGCAGCGAG
Source organism: Hyphomicrobium sp. (assembly GCF_019753045.1). Lineage (GTDB taxonomy): Bacteria > Pseudomonadota > Alphaproteobacteria > Rhizobiales > Hyphomicrobiaceae > Hyphomicrobium_B. The sequence continues at coordinate 174,075 of NZ_JAIELN010000014.1, read as the reverse complement.
AGAACATCGCGGCACTGATCGTAATGCGGACTCTTCGCCGCCGTGCAGTTCTTCGTCAGCATGCCGAGCGAGCGTTCGGCGCGGTCGCCTTTAACGGGCGACGCCAGTGCTTCCGTGATTTCGCCTTCGATGGTGCCGCGCGGGCGAAGGCTGCCGGCCTTGGCAAGGCGATCCTCGATCTCGGATTTTTCCTTGGCGGTATCCATCGACACCGTGACGTCGCCAGCGAGGCGCGCCGATTTCCCGGAGTAGTTGGTGTTGTAGTAGGTCATCTCGTTGGTGATCGAGACGACGAGCGCCATGACCGTTAGAAAGCCCATGGCGATGGCGGAGGGCCAGAAGCCGTCACGCCAGGCGGAGCGCGTCTTGATCAGGCCGCAAGCCTTGACCATGACGCACCCGCCGGCGATCAGACACTGGTTCCAGATCGAGAGCTGGTTGTCCATGACGGCGGAGACGCCGTAGAGATCGGCCATGAACGACGCCGACAGAAAAACAAGGATCAACGCGCTGCCGATCGCAGCGTCGCCTCCCCGCAGAATTTCATCTTTGGTTGGCATTTGGCAAAGTCCCCTCGTGAGCGGGACGCCGTTGCGCACCGCTGCAAATGAACTTGAATTGGATCGACTGGGGGCGATCTCGCAAAGCGAGAGGCGCGCTGATTACCGACTATACCGACTGGACTAGAAGATCGGCGTCAGACCGCGAACGGCTTCAGCGCAACATAGATGCCAGGGCGTTCGCCTTGCCGAATACACACGTCGGCAAGAGCCTCTGGACCTTCGACGAATTTCTCGCGCATCAGAAGCGCTTTGACAAGTTCAACCGAGTAAAGGACGCCGGATGGAGTGCCGTGAACGATGCGGTGTGGCAATTCGATCAGCAAAGCCGCTGGGCCTTCGACGACGCGTGCACCCGAATTGGAGATGATCGTCAAGGCGTCGATGACCCACGAGGCGATCGACTCCGGTTGGATGCTACGGGGCAGCGGCAGCTCGACGTCGATCGCGAGGTCGGACGAAAGATCTCCGTCGTCGGCAGGCGACTTCAGCTGGTTGAGAGCTCTTTGCGCTTCAACGACTCTTGGCAATCTTTCAGCGCCGCGACGGGATTGCGAAAGGGTTGCGGCTGACCTTTCTTGCGTGCCGCCTCCATCGCGTCGGCGATCGTCGTCATCGCCGACATCTGCGAAGAAGTCAGCTGCGGAAAGGCAAGCTTTGCGTGCGAGGGACAGTACGAGATCCCAGGAGCTCTTTGTTTGCCGCAATGATGGAACTCCTTGTCCTGCGGGTCGCCCTTCGGCCACCGGCAATGATGATCGGCGAGATCCTCCGGCCAGACACCGGTGGTGCATTTTTTTCGACGTACTTGCAGATGCTTGCGTGCTATGGGCGAGGGCGTGCATCGTGGTGTGACCAGCGCCTGGCTCGACGATTGCGGCTCTGGAGAATTTTTCTCCCGACGCGCCGACGCCGGTCTTGGGCTGTTGGGCGTGATCAGCGGCCGTTCGTGGTCAACGAGATTGACACCACTCTTCCGTAGGCGGATGACTTTGCCGACGATGGCGCTGGCGCTACGGTTGAGCTCAAAGCCGAGTTGGGTTGAGTTTTTGCCCTTGTTCCAGCCGGCAATCAGGTGTTGTTCGTCGCGCTCCGACCACGGCGGATTAACGCTGGCGTACGTCGCTTTCGGTTGCGGAGGCTTCTGGGCCATGGGTCCCTGTTCGGTTGCGTTATTTCTCTGCGACTATTGCCGCTACGCCACTCGAACTAGGGCCTTGGGCCGAACTGGCACTAGGGATAAAGGAGGGTGATACTGTTGACATCCAACGAAACTAATGCGCCCGTGAAACCTCCTTGCCGGCGCCCTTGCGAACCTCTTCGCGGGGGTAGAGATCCGGTCGCAGCTCGTAGCGAGAGATGCCCGTGAGTTCTTCGACTTTCAGCACGTATTGCGATGGCACGCGCAGCCAGTGCCAGGTGGCCTGCTTGCTGCGGTTGAGAAGCAGGGCCAGGGCCGATTGGCCGCCAACGGCGCGAAAGGCCCGCAGAAGCGCCTCATCACGGAGGAGGTCGCGGGAATGCGCGTCACGGCGAGGACCGCCCTTCAGGTTCAATTTCCGCGACTTGGGAGGCGATAGCTTTGTCTCTTCCTTAACCAAGTCGTTGCTCGACGTTCGTCCCATTCCGGACTTTGGGGCAATGTCGAAAAAAGCTGACATACAGGTTCTCTATTTTGACCAAGCAACTTACGCCAACGGAAGTTAAGCACCATGATATTTTTTGTCAATCGCTATAGTCTAGTCGAACTTGACTGCTTGACCCCTTATCCCCTCATTGTAATGGAAGCCGGATGAAAAATAACATCACGGCGATCGGCAAGCGTCTCAGGGACCCCCGAAAAAACAGCATGCAGAACGAGTTAATTGCGATCGGCAAGCGCCTCAAGGAGGCCCGCAAACAAGCCGACATGACCCAGCAACAGGTTGCACGGGTGCTTGGGCTGTCCAAGCAGAGCATCTGTCACTACGAACTCGCGCGTGCCGAACTGTCTATTACTGACATGTCGCGACTGGCTGTGATCTATGGCTGCTCCATCGATTACATTCTAACGGGCAACAGGGGCTCCAAAGAGGGCGGCTCCGTTGGCAAATTGAAGGTCACGCGCGGCCGCTTCGTTCCCAAGATCCGCTACGACGATATCATCAAATTTGCCATCGGGGACGTCGCGCCGGAAGAAGTGCAAGAACGGCGGCAGTGCTATGCCGACTGTTCGAATAAGGCCATTTCGGTTGAGATTTTCGACAATGCGATGGACGGCGGCAGACACCCGATCATGCAGGGCGACGTTATTACGATCGACCCGGCCGTCCAGCCCGACCCTGGCGATTGTTTTTTGATTGGCGTACCCAAATCCGGCGACCTCTTTTTCCGCCGCTACAAAGCTTCCGGCCTCACCAAAAAACTGACTGCACCCTTCAAGCTGAGCGCCGACAATCCGGGTTACGACGATATTGAAATTGCCGCCGACACCGAGTTTGTTTTTCTTGGCACTCTCGTGGAGCATGTGCGCCTGATCCGCCGCTAACCCTGACATCTGGTATTCCGAGAAAGACCGCCGGCGATTCGCCGTTGCGGTCTTTTGTTGCGCATAAAGTCTAGCCTTCATTGACCTTATGGAGGTTAAATGTGATGATACTCTGACAATAGCTCAACAGCCGAAGGCCGATTGAGTCCCGTTGCAGAGTGTTAATGAGGTCATCTCTTGGACGAGTCCGTTTCCCCAGAGAGTTTCGCGCCCGAACCGCCGCCAGAGCCGTCAGGGGCTGGCGCCTTGCCTGAGCGTCAGCCTATGGCGCCTGGGATCTATTTCGGGCTGGCCGATGACGTCTACCACGCCGACCCGTCGCTCGGCTCGCATTCGGTGGCGCGGCTTCGCTATTCCGGCCCACACTACTGGTGGGAAAGCTGGATGAACCCGCTCCGGGAGGAGAAAAAGGAGAGCGATGCCTACATCTGGGGCCGCGCCTTCCATAAGCTGACGCTCGAGGGCCGTAGCGCGTTCGATGAAAGCTTCGCGCGGGCGCCGGTCATCGATGAATACCCGGGCTGCTGCCGCATCGTCGACGACATCAAGGCAAAGCTGGCCGCCCTCGGCCTCCCCGTCTCCGGCAATAAGGCCGTTCTTATCGAGCGCCTCAAGGCTGCCGACCCCGAGGCGACCTTTTGGGATGAAATCGTCGCTGCCGCCGAGGCTGGCGGTAAAACCTTGCTCAAGCCCGGCATGCATGCCGAAATCCTGCTCTCCGGCGCCATGATCTCCAAAAACCCGCACCTGCAGCCGTCGTTCCGCGACGGTTTTTCGGAAGTTTCGGTCTTCTGGGTCGAGGACGGCGTGCCGTGCAAGGCGCGCATCGATTACCTGAAGCTCAAGGCCACCGTCGACTTGAAGTCGATCCTGACCAACCGCGATGACTTGACCTTCGATCGCCTCGTCCATCGCGCCATCGCCATGTACCGCTACGATATGCAGTGCGCGCACTATCAGACGGCGCGCGACATGGCACGCCAGTTCGTCACTGAGGGCAAGGTCTTCGACATGACGGGCGGCCGCACGCTCGAGCATTACGACGAAGACACCGGCGAGATCGTGCAGCGGCCGACGATGCCGACGCAGAAGTGGCTCAACGTCTTTGCGAAGACTACGGATTTTACCTGGGTGTGGGTCATGTTCGGCAAGGGCGGGCCACCGCTCGCCAAAGGCTATGAGTTCCGCCGCGATGATCCAGCCTTCGATCTCGCCTGCGATGACAGGAAGCGTGGTCTCAAAACCTACACCGAGTTCTACGAACGCTTCGGCCGCGAAATGTGGCTCGTCATGGACCCGGTCGAGCTCGTCACCGGACAGGACCTGCCCTCATGGCTCGGGAACGCCGCATGACGAAGGTCGAAGGTCCCGAAACCATCTTTCAAGACGACGCCCAACCGATGCTCCGGCGCATCGCCGAGCTTGAGACCTACGGCGCTGCCGACAAGCGCAAGCTGGCGAAGGCCAAGAAGAAGGTCCTCAAGGCGGTGAAGCTGATGGACGACGTCTTCGCGGGGTTGAGGTGATGAAACATCAAGCTGCTCGCAATAGAGGGGCCAAATGACCCGTATTCACTCACTCGACCTGAGCACCATGGACGTCATCGTCAAGCTCGCCGGCGGCAATCCAGGCGCCGCGATCGTGCTGACCAACATCCTCAAGGAAACCGCGAGCATCGATCCCGACAACGTCATGGGCGGCATCGGCGCGGTGCTGTTCCTCGACACCCTCGAGATCTACGAGGAGAAAATCTGGATGCTCTATAAATACGTGTGCGGTTCATCGACTGTGAAGACGATCGCCGCGCTCCGCGCCGTGCAGTTGGGCCTCAAATCCCGGCATCAGTTGCTGGCCGCCATCGACGGCAAGGCGGAGGCCTTCAACGCCGATGAAGCGCTCAAGCTCGTCAAGGAGCGGCTGCCGGATTTTGCTAAGCAGGAGGCCGCCTGATGTCGCGCTATTCGACTGCGCTTGCGCTGCGTGAGGATGTTCGCGGACACGAGGACAGCTTCAAGGAGCTGATGCCGAAGGGCTACCGGCTCGACCGCTTCCTCTCCTCTCTTGATGTCTGGGTGGCAAGCCATCCCGAGCTGCTCCGCTGCGATCCGGTCTCGGTCGTCGCCGAATGCCAGAAGGCCGTCAACGACGGCATGATCTTCGATGGCCGTCGCGCCATCCTGGTGCCGTTCTTCGAGCGAAAGACCAAGCAGTACCTGGCGCAGTACATGCCCATGTACCAGGGCATCCTCGAGCGCCTGAAGGACCTCGGCGACGTCACCGGCATCGACTGCCAGGCTGTCTACCAGGCGGATTTCTTCGAGGTCTACACGCGCGACAACAAGCTGATTGTCGATTGGCGCCCCAACACCGAGGTTGAGGACCGTGGCCTTGTGCGCGCCGCCTACGTGCACTTCAAGGGCCTCAACGACCAGATCATCCACACCGCCGTGATGCTCCGGAACGACATCGAGGACGTGCGCCGCAAGAGCCAGAACCCCAACGGCGAGGCCTGGCGCGACTGGTACGGCGAAATGGCCAAGAAGAGCGTCATTCACCGTGGCGCCAAGATGGTGCCGCTGTCGGACGAAGGTCGCCGCATCATCACGCGCGAAGACGCTTTTGCGCCCGTTCTCGAAGGCCAGAACCTGCTCGGCCCGCGCGCCGCCGGCGACAATCCGCTCAAAGACCACAGCCTCGACGATTTCGACGAAAACGGCGATCCGCTCAATCCGCCGGCGGAAGAGCCGATGCCGCCGCCTCGAAACGCCAAGACGATCGACGCCGAGGTTATCGCCATGCCGTCGCGGCCGGCCGAGCCGGACGTCTCGCTCGATTTCGGCGTCACCGACGAGGAGGATGGTCCCTCGACGATAAGCATCTTCGAGCTCTTTGCGCGCGGCCTCGAGCAGGCCGAGACGCTTGCCGACGCGAAACGTCTCGCGCATGAGCTCAAGGCCGACATGGACGCCATCGGGACGCGAGAAGAAAAGCTGCGCGCCAACGAGCAGTGGCAGGCGGCCGTTCAGCGCCTGTCGTCGCCTTCGAAGACGGCGAAAAAATCGACATCGACCCAGCGCAGGAGGGCGTGATGACCGACTCGCCGCAATTTCAGCTGTTGCAGCAGGCCATGGAGGTCCAGACGAGGGCGGAGGCCGACGCCTGCCTCGATGCCATGATCGTGCAGCTGCGCAAAGCGATGGAGGGCGTCAGCGATGCCTTCCTGACCGTCATCGCCAAGCGCAACGTCGGCTATTTCGCGGGCTATTACGACCATGCCACGCGTCTGCGCGTTGAAGAGCTCTACGACACCGTCCATCCGTTCCTCGGCGCCGCCAAGGATGGACAGAAGTCGCCGGAGGAGATTTTCGAGCTCGGCCGCCGGGCCGGCGAAGCCATGCGCGAAAAAGAGGGGAAGGTGGTCCAATGAGCCTGCCGGAATTTCACAACGCGCTGCGTATCCTCAGGTGCATCGATCACTGGGAGTTTGCCGAAAAGGTCTCAACCAGCGAGGCGCTCTGGATGGCCTTCCGAAGAGATCCCTACCTGTTTTTCATCGGCACCGGCGACGACGTCGCCGAGCGGCTCTGGAAGATCATCGAGGAGCGGCAGATACGGAGGAACGTAGCGTGAGCGCCTACGGCCCCGGCCCTCTCCTCTCCAAGCGCAGCTGGTCGAACCATACGCGCCAGACCGATTACCGCGCCGAGTTCGGCATGAACGGCCACGAGTTGCCGAAGCCCGACGACATCGTGCACTACGCTGACGGATCGTTCTTGCCGATGATGTTTCACTTTGCTGGCGAAGGCATTGATCTCCGCGCCATCGCTCTTGAGCAAGGCTTCGATCTCAAGGGCGTCTCGATGGAAAACGTGGTTGAGGACGATGACCCTATCTTCATCGACTATTTCGAGAAGGGCTGCTCAGACGTCCTGCTGCGATGGCAGCCGCCCCAAGTTGCCGGCTGGGATCTTGTCGGGAAATTTGACGCCGAAGATGGGCCGATGGCGCTCTACTTGCGTCGCTGCAAGGAGGTTCCGCGATGAAGACCTTCTATGTTCTCTATCTTCTGGTGGGCGGTGGCGTCGGTAATTTTGCCTGGGGTGGTCCAGCAATCATGCGTTTTGATGATCTTGCCGAATGTCTCGCGGCGTCGAAAGCGCTCGAGTCCCAGCATTACGTGCTGACGAATGTCTGTCTGCTCGCCTCTGTTGCGCCGGGGGTGCCGCAGTAAATGCACGACGAACTGATCATGGATCTGTTGCGGCTGTGGGCGATCACGCCGACCGACAAGCGCGTCGATGAAGGCGATCTCTACCCCTATGCCGAGGCAACAATCACGCGGCTGCAAAAGTTCCTAACGGATGACGCGCTCACAGATCTTCTTGCGAGGAACGATGACTGATCCAAAGCACATAGCTGACAAATACATCGAGCGCGGCGGTTACAAAGCCGGCGAGCGCAAGGACCAACTCAGCGGCGATATTTTGGCCGTCATCAAGTTCATCGGCTGGCATGACAGAGATTTCGTCATGGGCGGCTATCGAGCTGACGAAGCCTTCAAGGCGTTCTGCCGCGTTCTGGCGCTCGATCCGATCCAGATGCGCAAAATCGTCGGAAGCGATCATGGCTAGTGAGAAGCGGGCCCCAGTGCAGGGCTTCAGTGCGGGTATCCCGTGGTCAATGCATCTGCGCGCTTACGATGCCTACTGCAAGAAGTACGGCAAGCAAGAGGCGTTGATCGACCTCGAGGGCAAGAATTGCCGAGGCGGCTTTGGCACCCGCGAGTTGGATGAGCTCATCCCCGGCTGGCGGGATGAGCTTTCCGAGATCGGAAAACTCAGAGCCCAGGTCGACACGCTTCGAAAAGCCCTGAAAGCAGCGGATAATTTCCGCGCGCAATTTATCGGCGACGGCGCGTTGGTGACGGAAATTGAGGACTGGAACGAATTTGCGGTGCTGTTCGATGCGGCATCCAAAGCGAGCCTCGAGGTGCGCAAAATCGTGGGTAGCGACGGATGACCTTTGACGAATGGTGCATTCACGCTCGCGATGGGAATTTCCTGATCAATGGTAAGCCCGTGCCACTCGTGACGACGCTGCTCTATCGCGTCTGCGACGGTGATCACGGCAAGTTCGACCACGCCATGAGGATCCTCAAGCGCGCCTTCGAAGATGGTCACGCCTCGGCCAAGGGAGGATGGAGAAGATGAAAAAACCGACAACCGACCCTGGCATGCAGAAGATCCCCCGGCCGAAGGATTACCGGCCGCCGATGCCGCCGAAGATCAAGATGGAGGTTCTCGTCCGTCAGGAGGGCCGCTGCGGCTGCGGCTGCAATGAAAAACTCGGCAGCATGGACAACGTCCAGTTCGATCACGACCCGGCGCTTGTCAATCGCGACTGGGACGAATGGAACGGCGATACGATTCCGGAGGCGAACGATCCGGCCTACATCTTCGCCAAGACGATCGTCCACCATCAGACGAAGACGAAAAAGGACATCAAGACCCGCGACAAGGATCGCCGCGTCATCGCCGCCACTGCCGAGCACAAGGCGCGCATGGAGGTGAAAGCCGGCCGCGCCGAGCCGGAGCCGGTGAGCCGTGCCACAGGCTCTGGTGCGCGCGGCCACTTTGCGCCGGATGTCATCGACGAGCTCGACGAAAAGCCGGGGCTTGGGAGGGCCGAAACACCGCGCCCCAGTTTCGGTAAGGGCGGCGCCTTCACCCGCTCGGGCTTCGCCAAGGGCCGCAAGATGGCGACAAACAAAGACAACCCCATCGTCAAGGGGGTTGACGGCAAGCTCAAACCCCGGGTGTCGCGCGTCCGTCCCCTGCCGCGTAAGAACGATGCGTAAAAAGTCAAGCAGCGCTAGACTTTTGAGTGCGAAACCGATACGACCAGACCTCTCGTAGCGTGCTGGTCTGAGTGGAAAATCGAAAACGAGCTGCGAGCCTGCATGGTCCTCAAAGTCATTGATCTCGAAACCACCGGCCTCGACCCCGTCAACGACGCCATTATCGAGATCGCCAGTATCGATCTGAAGGCCGGCGGCACCTTCGTCAACGCCCAGTCGACGCTGGTCAATCCGGGCCGGCCCATTCCGCCAGAGAGCTCGGCCGTGCATGGCATCATTGATGCCGACGTGGTGCAATCGCCCAAGATGCGCGAGGTCATCGGCGATTATGACGGCGCCGACGCCTACGTCGCCCACAATTTCGAAATGGAGCGCGACTTCCTCGAGCCGCTGATCGGCAAGAAGGTCTGGGTCTGCACCTACCGCTGCGCCGTCCGCGCCTGGCGCGATCTGCCGTCCTATAAGAACGAAGTCATTCGCTACGCCAAGGGCCTCATCAATCCGCTCGGCGTCGACCGCGCCAAGATCGTGCCGCACCGCGCTCATTCCGACATTCTCGTCACCGGCGCCATCATGACCGAGCTCCTCAAGGTCGCGAACTTTGCGACGCTCGTCGAGTGGACGAACGCACCACTTTATCTGCCGCGCTTTTTCTTCGGCATGCACCAGGGCACCCCAATCGAGCAGGTGCCCGCCGACTACCTGCAGTGGGTCCTGAAGCAGAAGAACATGGACCCCGATGCCCTCTACACCGCCCGCTTCGAATTGGAGCGGCGGCGTACGAAAGCTGCGTGAGCGTACCCACCCAAAAGAGAGGACGATGAGCGAAGCGCAAACCGAAGAGAGACCAGCCGAAGCGGTCGACGAAGAGGCGCGTAACCTTGAGCGCAATTTTTTCTTCGACGATGAGATGCCGCCGCCCACCATGCTCGTTTACTACAAGGACGGCTCGTTCGGCCCGGTGATGTTTCATTATGCCGTCGGCAACGAGACGGCGGCCAACATCGTCAAGGCTTACGGCTTTAAAATGCTGGTGGTTTCGATGAAAGACGACATCGAAGCCGGAGCCTTGAACGAGGCATGGGCGCGCGGCGAGCTGGTGTTGGCGGAGTGGATACCGCCGGCCATGCCTGGCTGGGAGTTGGTCGCGCGCAACAACTCCGAGGACGGACCTTTTGCCGTTTATCTGACGGAAGACGATGAGATCGAGGAACCCGGGGAGCCCGTCCCCGCCTGAGGACGACATGACTGAACGCGAATGGTTTTGCCTGTTTGTCGGCTGGGTGATCGGTTCCTTCGGCTTGATCGGAGCCTTCCTTCAGCTGGTCGGCACGGCGATCGGCGCCATTGGTATGGTCCTCGTCGGCGGTTTCCTGATCGCGTATTCCTCGAACGCCATGAAAGAAATCATGGCGTTCGTGCGCGATCGTAACGCGGCGCAGGAAGTGCCGGAGCCATCTCGGCCGATGGAGTTCGATCGCATCCGGAAACAAGCAACGACCGTGCGCGGCAATGCCAAGTCGCGACGGAAAGTGGAGTAGGTGGAATGCCGGTTACGATCGTCAAAGACGACATGTTCGAGTCCAAGGCGGAGGCCTACTGCAATCCCGTCAACTGTTTCGGCGTGATGGGCGCGGGCCTCGCCAAGGAATTCTGGTTGCGCTATCCCGACCGCTGCATCGGCTACAAGAACGCCTGCCAGGAACACACGCTGGAGCCCGGCCGCGTGCTGTCGCATGCCGACGGCCGGCGCACCCCGCGCACCATCTTTCATGTCGCCACCAAGGATCACTGGTCGCGGCCGTCGAAGATAGAGTGGATCGTTGCCGCCGCAGAGATCCTGGCTGAGCGCTGCAAGCAACTGAAAATCAAGTCGATCGCCATTCCAGCTCTTGGTTGCGGCAAGGGTGGGCTGGCTTGGCCGGTCGTCAAAAAGGTGATCGAAAAAGCCTTCGGCACGATCGCGCCCGAGGTTGAAGTTGAGCTTTATCCGCCGCACACGGACGAAAAAGTGAAGAAACCGCTGCCGAAACCGGCTTCGCGGAACAAGGACGCCAAAGTAGTCTAGCCTGCCTTGACTTCTGGGTTGGGCGACACTCGCACAAAGGAACACGACCATGGCCTTCAAGAACCCGTACCGGACCTCGACGCGCAACCTCACGCAGCAGTGGGCGATCGAGAAGCAGGACCCCACTTGGGCGGCTCGCCTGAAGCTCGAGGCGGAGCTCGATCCCCTCGGGATCGAGGATGACGTCATGGAATTGCGCGAGCTGCGCAAGATCGCCTTGGGCGATGCCGTTCGAACCTGCGGCGGTCACTTCGGCTACGAAAAGGTCCTCGAGGCGGCGCGTGCCTTCTATGAGTTTCTGAAAAACGGCGACAAGGCCGGGGACGTGGCACCGCCGATTGTCGTGGACGACATCAGCGGTGCGAGCAACCTGCCGCCGAACAATACAATCACACTCTCCGAAGTCGCCATGTCCGTTAACTTCACGACGACGACGGATGCCAATGCGGCGACCCTCAATGGAGCCGCCGATGGAAGCGCCTGAGACCTCAGAAGAAGCCAGGCGCGGCGTCGGCCTCGCCCGCCGCGAGATCCAGCTGGCGCTCGCTACCGATCAGCCGATCATGTGTCCGTGCTGCGACCGTGTCGTTCAGCGTACGGAGCGTTCGATCAATGCCATTATGGTCGATGCTCTCCGCTACATGCGCGATCATGGGCCGGTTTTCCCGAAGGATTTTCCCGATCGCGTCGCCAAGCAGCGTGATTACCCGCGACTCGCTCACTGGAGCCTTGCTGAAAAAGTGGAGGTCAGTGTCGGCAAGGGCCGCACGAAGCAGGCCTGGAAGATCACGCAGGCGGGGAAAATGTTCTTGACCGGCGACCTCAAGGTGCCGCGCAAAATCTGGGTCTTCGCCGACGAAGTGCTTCAGCGTACCGAGACGGATCTGGTCTCGGTACACGAATGCACCGGCAAATCGGAAGGCGCGGAGATGGCGCCGAAGTTCGAGCGCCGCGTCGGCGGCATGGGAGATATCGGCCTATGAGCAAGGGCGAAAACTTGGCCGACATGATGTTCAAGACATTTGATGCGGCCTTCCCGAGCCAGTTCCGGGATGAGGACTCGGAGATCATCTACGCCGGCGTGTCGGTAGCCGACTTCTTCGCGGCCCATGCTCTCGCGCCAATCATCGCGATGGTGCCTGCCCACTGGAGCGCTGCGGCGATCGCAGAGCGCGCTTACGAGATCGGCCTGGCGATGGCCAGCAAGCGAAAGGAACTCGGCGACGCTGCGATCGAGGCCGCGAAGCAGGAGGCGGCATGAGCAAGCTTTACATTGATGGCGACGTCAACATCTGCGGCGACGGCAAAGGCTTCCAATGGCTGGAGGTCGTGCTGACGGATGGCTCGAAAATGAACATCGGCCTGCAGCTGGCAGGCAAGATCAACGCAGCCGCACGGCGCGCGCAGGAGCACACGACCGCTCTTGCGCCCGGCGTCGCGTCTTAAGAGAGGAAGAGACATGGCGGGAAGTGTCAACAAGGCGATCGTCGTCGGCAACGTCGGCAAGGACCCCGATATCAAGACGACGCAATCGGGCAAGCAAATTGCCATGTTTTCGCTGGCGACGAGCGAGTCCTGGCGCGACAAGGCGACGGGCGAGAAGAAGGAAAAAACCGAGTGGCATCGCGTCGTCGTTTATAATGAGAACATCGCCAAGATCGTCGACCAGTACGTCAAGAAGGGCTCAAAGCTCTACGTCGAGGGCCAGCTCGCGACGCGCAAATACAGCGACAAGAACAATGTCGAAAGGTTCACCACCGAGATCGTTCTGCAGGGCTTTAATGGCACACTGACTTTGCTCGACGGCCGTCGTGATGACCGCGACGCGGGCGGGTATGATGAAGAAACCGCCAATCGTTTCGGCACGTCTTCGCCATCGGGATCGGGATCGGAATCATTTCCTTCATCCGAGCCGCCGCCGACCAATTACGCCGATACCGAAATTCCATTCTAGGGACGAGCATGCCAACCACCCAATCCGAGCCCGCAAAGATCGAGAAGTCGCGTTGCGATTGTCTGAAGTGCGAAATGTGCAAGCTGATCGCTCGGCACATGATCGACAACGGGCTTGGGCAATCGCTCGGCGAGGACGAATACGGCGACACCATCTTGCGTATCGACGATGCCGACTACATGGCGAACGCCCTGCTGCCGATCGTCGTCGATTTTCTGGCAACGCAGGACGTCGCCTTGGCACAGGAATTTCTGCATGCGGCCGCGCTCGGCGTGCAGGAGGTGCAGGCTCTCAATCAGCCCGCATCGGGGGAGCGCCTGCACTAGCGTTTAACGGAGGAGGAAGAAAGTTATGCGAGCACTTCTTATCGCGGCGGCCATCGTCATGGCCGCTAGCTCTACAGCTATGTCTCAAGAGTATCATTGGACTGGACTTTATGGGGGCGCCAGCGTCGGCTATGGCTGGGGCGATGCCACCGTCACCGACAATGCAAAGGATGGCGTCAATCCGGGACCGTTCGGCTATTCGCCCGATGGCGTTCTGGCCGGCGGCACGCTCGGTTACAATCTGCAACTCGATCGCGTTGTGCTCGGTATCGAAGGCGATATCGGTTACATGGACGTCGCGGGCTCGGGGATCATCGGCTCGACGCATGCCGACCATCACCAGGATCTGACACTCGACGGCGGCGCCTACGGTGACATCACCGGCCGCGCCGGCATTGCCCTTGGTCGCGCCCTCGTCTACGGCAAAGGCGGCTTGGCGTTTTATAGCGGCGAAGCCAGCCAGGCGACGACGAACCCAGGTTACGCACCGACAGGCACCGACACGTTCACCGGCTGGGTTGCCGGCGGCGGCATCGAGTATGCGCTGACGGAGAGCCTCTCGATCAAGGCCGAATATCTACACTTCGATTTCGGCGACCAGGACGCCTATCAAACGTCGCTCGTCGCCGATGATCCAACGCCGGCCGGCTACAAGTTCCACAACACGACCGATCTCAACGTCGACACCGTGAAATTCGGTATCAATTATCATTTCTGAGACCTTGGTGCGGGTGGAGAGAGGCGAGCTGCGCCTGGCGAGCAGCGACGGGGTAAAACGCACTCTCTTCTTCGCGGCCGGGAGGCCTGCACCAAGCCCGAGCGCTTTTGGAGGCGACATGTATTCACATCGTTACGACGTCGACGACAGCTTTCTCGGCTTCTTGCTGTGGTTTCTCGGCATGATCATCTGCGCCATCGTTTTCATCGTTGGCCTGGTCGGCTCTTACCAGTGGTTCTTCAGCGGTAGAGGCTGCAGCGAAGCCGGCCGCATCATGAATGTCGACACGCAATGGACGTGGTCGACGGGATGCTTCATCGCCGTCGATGGTCAGTACCTGCCCTGGGGCGAAGTCATCCCTGTCGAAGAGAATGGCAAGGTGCGCTTCACCACCAAGCCGCGTCTCACCGTCGAAACCCTGCATCAGCTCTTGAGGGACAGCCAATGACTGATGATGCCAACGATGCCGTCACGGCCAATTTCGATTTAGACGACACGCTGAAGCGCGACGAACTCGCCCGCGATGAAGCTTGGCGCCTGTTGATTGCCGTTCTCAAGACTGTCGGCGGCCGCGTCACCATCAAGCGCGAGCTTCTCCAGAGCATCGATATCGCGACGGAAGAGGTGCGTTTTGGTCCGAGCACGGACGATGAGGTTAGCCTGCAGGTCGGCAATGGCCTCAGGGGTTAGTGGATAAGCATCAATTTGTGGGTTGCCACTCCCACTATTTCGATAAAGTATCGGTTAGCTTAACTTTGTAAGCGTAATAGAAGTCTCGTGCCCGTGAACTCTTGTACCAGTCACCTTTCGCGGGCCCTCTTTTCAGTGAGGGCATCATGCCGTTCTTCAGGCTCACCACGGACGACGATAAAAGCTGGGTGTTTGAATACTCAGGCGTCGGCAAGATCTACGAATTCATCGCCGAGTTCGGCGATCACGACAAAGCCCGCCGCTACGTCGAATTTGAAAATGCCAAAGAGGGCGTGATCGACGGCACGGCTATTGAAATCGACGACGGTCCTTCGAAATCGCATCGCTTTCCGATCCTTCCCAGTCCTCGTGCCGTCAATGGTTCCGGCAACGATAAGGTCATCCTCACGGACCGCGAGAAGGCCCGGCAAAAAGCCATTCAGCGCATGCTGTCGAAGATGATGCAGCTCGCCGACAAGAAGGGCGAAGTTGTTATCTCCATCGAAAAACTCGCCAAAGTCATCGGCATTTCGCACGGCGCCACCGCCCGCTACATCGACAGCTTGGTCGAGAGCGGCGAACTCGTCATCGTCAACCAGGCCGCCGGCCCTAGGCCCGCCACCTACTTCCTCAACGGAGGGTGAGTTGAGTTCGCCCGAGGCTCATAAGCGCCGGTCGACGTCGTTGATCGCTCTCTTGGAGGGCGATGGCTTCATCAACGTCGGTCTCTACGAGACGGGCTGCTCGGTGTGGCGCAACGATGTTCCCCACACCTTCAGCTATCCCGAGATCGAGACAGATCCCGACAAACGAGCGGCGCTACGCGCCCACGCCGATAGCGTGGCTGACCGCCCGGTCGCCAGTAAACGCAAGAAGAAACCCAAGCAGGAGCGCCATGCTGACGACTGATGATCTTCTGGCACTAAGTATGCTCACTGGCTCCGGCACGCGCACCGAATACGTCGATCGCAATATCGACGTGACGATCCAGCGGGCGCCGACGGATGAGAGCGTGAAGCTCCTCAAGGAGATGGAGGAGAAAATCCTCGAGAAGGTGGTCTTTCGCGGCCCCTTCGAGGTCAACGATCTCAAAGCCGAACTGGTGATCTTCCTTGAGCCGGTCATGCAGGACCTCAATGCCGTTGTCGCATTCGACCTCAATGGTCGGCAGCATCGGGTCAGGACCACCTTCAAGCCTTGGCAGCAGCGCTCGCCCGAGTGGGTGAAGATGGCAAGCTATCAACGGATGCAGATCTTCTGGCGGGCCATTCGCGATGACGTTGCCGCCTATATCGCCGAGCAAATTCTCGCCAGCCAGGCGAAGTCTTTCCAAAACGACGCGATCTATCGCGCCCTTGATCGATAGGAGTTGCGCCATGATGAGTCGTCGCGACCACGGCCTTTGGGCGCTGGCATTCTTGGCATTGACGATCCTGCAGGTCGTCCTGCTCGTCCATGGCCGGCACGAGCTCGCCAGCGTGCCAATGTTGCCGACAATGGTCTTCGGGCTGACGATCGGCGTCAGCTTAGGAGCGTTGGTCCACAATTTCATAGCAGTGATGGGAAGGGCCAGAGGGGCCAAAACAGAGGAGACCAAGGAATGAATAGCAACTTGCGGGAAATGCATCGTTTCGCCGAGGAGCGGGGCTGGATGGGCGAACCGGACAAAAAATTCGGCTATCGGTTCACGCATCCACAAATCGCGCGACCCGTTAAAACGACCGGCTCCAATCACACCGAAGAGCTATTAAGGTTCAAATCCGAAATCCGCCGAGCCGAAACGCAAGCCGGTATTCGCCATACCAGCGAACACATGGTTAAGGTCGAGAGCGACGGCAATCCGTTTGCGGCCCTGGCGCCACTGAGGACCGTGCTCGCAACGCCTTCGGAGGATAATCTCCTCGACCTCGATGACGCTGAAACCGCCGCTGAGCCGGTAGAGGAGAAGAAGCGCCGCAGTATCAAAAATTCAGAACCATTCCCGATGACGATCGAGCCGGGAAAGTCTGGTGCGCTGCAGGCGGTCAGCCGGGTGCAATGTTGCCTTTGCCCGGAGAGCGCCGTCATCCACTCGCGCAAGGCAACGCCACCGTCGCTCTGGATCCTGACGATGAATTTCCGTGGCAAGGGCTGGCTTATCGGCCGGACGCGAACCGAAGACGTCTGTCCATCGTGCGTTTCGATCATGGACGGCAAGCCGCCTGAAAAGATGGAGCTTTGCCAGCCGACCGAGGCTTTGCCCGCCCCGCACATGGCGGCCCCGGTGACGATGACGCCATCGCATATGCCGCTGACCAGTATTCCGGTCGGCCGTCAGTCGTTGAGCGAAAAAGTCGTGGCGATCAACATGCAGGCACACCGCGCCCGCGAAGATTTCTTGGAAGAAGAGAGGCAGGCCGAGCTCCGCTACACGGCGCTCTGGCGTAGGATCCACCGCGCCATCGACAAGGCCTACATCGATGCCGACACCGGCTACGCGGCTGGCGAGAGCGACGAGAAGATCGCCAAGCGGTTCAATGTTAAGGTCGAGGAAGTCGCGGCGCGGCGCGAAGAATTTTTTGGACCAAGTGTGGCCGACTCGTCGCGCCGCGACATCGTCCGCGAATTGCACGCACTCAAGAAGGACTTGTCGTTCTTCACCAAGAACGTGCTCGATGCCGCCGCCAATCTCGAGGGCCGCATCGCGACGTTGCTCAACAAAATCGAAGCGGCCCCTGATGTTGCCAAGCGGCTGCTCGAGACGACGACCGAGAGCCACGAAGCTAATGGTCAGGCTCATGCCATCGCAGCTGTGAATTAAAAGTCTAGCCTTGCTTGACCATTCGAAAGTTAAGCCGTACTTAACACGTGGCCGTTCCTCAGTCGGGCGGCCGCGTGCGCGTCAGCTGTCCCTGAGCCGTGTTTCAGGCCGGGACCTTTGGGGGAGTAATGGACGGTGCGGGTGGCTTCAATAGCAAGCCGGACGAACTCGAAAGCAAGGACCCGGGCGCCCAGGCCGCTGCTCACCTCAAGTCCTACATTCAGCGCATCGAGAAGGTCGAAGAAGAGCAGGCCGATCTCGCCAAGTTCAAGACCTCCATCTACCAGGAGCTGACGGCTGCCGGCTACGAGCCGAAGATCGTCCGTGCCGTCATTAAGCTCCGCAAGATGACGCCGGAGGAACGCGAAGACTACGCCGCCAAGATCGATCTCTATCTGGCCCGCATCGGCGACCTCGGGGGCACGCCGCTCGGCAACGCCGCCATCAAGAAGATGATGGAGGAGCTCGACGAAGAGAAGGAGCAGCTCAAGCAGTCGAAAACACGATCGCCGGCGTCGCCGAAGAAAAAGCCGATGAAGGGTGGCGCGCCGATGCCGCCCGAAGATGACAGCCTCGAGGACGTCATTGATGATGTTCCGAAAGGTCCTTTGCCAGACGATCTCAAGGCCGCCTTCGAAAAAGGCCGCGCCGATCAGCGTGCCGGCAAGAAGATCACCGAGAACACCTATCCGCCGGCGTCCAAGGAGCGTGCCTCCTGGGAAGAGGGCTGGATGTCGGAAGCGGGTTCCGAGGACGGCATGGAGGTGCCGTGGTTCCTGCGCCGCAAGGACGACAAGGTCAAGAAGCCGAAGGACGAGGACGAAAATTCGGATGGCGTCCACCAGCCCGATTTCATGCCGCCGCCGGAAGATGAAGGTGGCCCAGAGGCGCATCCATAAATTGAGAGCGGGAGCCTGATCAGTGAAAGCTTTTCTCAAAAGTTTGGTGTGGGGGTTATGGGTCGCGGCGGCGGTTTCTGTCACTGCGTTCGGCCTCCTCTCCATCACTGTTGCGCTGATGGGACCTCTGACAGAGGTGGCGGCCTGGCTCGATTACGACCTTGGCTGGGGGATGGCGGCGGTGATATCCGGCGGCGTCGCTGTGTCCTTGCTCGTTGCTTTCATCGGCGCGTCTCGTTGGCTTGAGCAGCGGGTGGCAAATGTCCAGAAATAACGGTCTGCTTGGCCAAGCGCGCAAGCTCTCGGGCGCCGAACCTCGAAAGCGCCGCGACGACAAATTGCAGACGGCGATGGCGGTGCTACGCGACTATGCCTTCATCCATGAGCCGGAAGACTGCGAGGAGCCGATCCTGGCGCCGGGAGCGCGCGCCGCGCTCCATCACTGGCTGATCGAGATCCGCAACAGCGACAAGCTGGCGGACGTTGGTCTCAAGCCGCGTAACACCGCCCTCCTCTACGGCCCCCCGGGCACCGGCAAAACGACGTTTGCGCATCACTTTGCGGCGCGTCTCGGGCTGCCGCTCGTGGCGGTGAAGAGCGAGAGCATCATCGATATGTATCTCGGCGCGACCGGCAAAAACATCGGCCGGTTGTTCGACGCCCTCGACGACTGCATCGATGAAAACGGCGTCGCGCAAGTCGTGGTGTTGATGGATGAGATCGACAGCCTCGGCTCGAAGCGCACCGAAGGCTCGGGCGCCGATCAGGAGCGCGCCGCCTCGCTCAACGTGTTGTTGCGCCGGGTCGAGCGTTTCCATGGTGTGCTGTTTGGCGCCACCAATCGCAAGGCTGCCATCGACAGCGCGTTGTGGCGGCGGTTTTCGCTGCAGATCAATATCGATCTGCCCAGCGAAAACGAGCGCTTCGCAATCATCAAGCGCTACGCCTACCCGTTCGATCTTGCCGATAGCGAGGTCGAAACGCTGACCGAGCTGACCGCCGGGGCGTCACCGTCGCTGCTACGTCAGCTGATGGAAGGCATGAAGCGGACGATCGTCCTTTCCGACGGCAAGTCACGCGCCGCCGCCGACCCGGTTTTCGCCTTTCGAACCGTCAAGGACGCGATCGAGCCGCCGCCAGAAATGGACCGGCCGGCGCTCTGGATCAACGACAGCAAGGCCGCCATCAACATTTCCAATCTGTCGACGATGAAGTGGCCGCCGAACCGCTACCCGAAAGAGGAGGCTGCATGACCTTGTTTCGCTTTTGGCCGTTCAATCGCAAGCCGCAACGGCCGCCACCAATCGTCGGACTGCTCGACGAGACATACGTGCGCCAGATCCAAGAGACAGGCAAATGCCTGTTCTGTGACGCCGAGCTGCTTGCTGGGCCAGAAGGCGGAGCGACGATCAACGTGCTCTGTTCCAACGAGACCTGTGAAGCTCGGTACAATGTCGGAAGTTTCCCGGGACTGCTCTTTGGCGAGGTCACCATTGCGCCGAAGATGGCGACGGAGGCGGCATGAGGCTCGATCGCTACGGCGAAAGCGGCATCGGCAAGTACGGAGCCATCAATATGCGCCGTGTCATGAAAGAGCTCGACCCGCTGAGCTTCTGGGACGTCAAACTGGCGCTCGACGTGTTGAAAAAGCATGCCGTGCTCCTTGAGAGCGCCGTCGGCGAGAAGGACGAATTCTTTCTGATCAAGCTGAAAGATCGCTATGCGGAGCAAGCGCTCAACGCCTACGCCAACGAAGCGCTGCCTCACGATCCCGAATACGCTGGGCAAGTCTTTGAGCTCGCGCGACGCGCGTACGATCATCCCCTGAAGAAGGCGCCGGACTGATGGCTGGCAAATCTTCCGGCGCCCTCCTCAATGGCAAATATCGCCGCGACAGGTTGCAGAAGCGGCCGCGCACGATCGCCGAGCGCGGCTATCTTGGCATCATCATCGACGATCACCTGCGCCCCGCCCTGCGCGCCGCCGAGGAGATCTTCACCGATCTCGACCATCTCGAAAGTTGTTCGATATCGGACTGCGGCCGGCTCTTCGACGCCAGAGACCCGCGCTCCGCCAAATTCGAGTTCGGAGGCACCACGCACCACGTTTGCCCCGGATGTGAATTCGAGGCCCAAGCCAATGCCAAGGACGTTGCATGATCCGAGCCGCCTACGCTCTCGAACCGGGCCTTCGAGAGCTCGGCATCGCCATCGCAGAGGAGCTGATCGCCAAATCCCGCGCTCACCTCATCGGACCGATCGGCATCCATACCATCCGCGATGCCATCAAGCGCCGGGACCGCATGATGACGCCGCGCGATCTCGAGGCCGTTGAGATCGTGGCGGTCAGGAAGCTTATCGAACTGACGGAAATGGAGGGAAACAATGCCGTCGCTAACAACTGCACTGCCACAGCGCCTCGAAGACAGTCCGAACATTCCATCCGGCCTCGAGGAGGAGTTCGACGCCGTCACACGTAAGCCTGTCAAGGAAGCCGTCAACAACCCGGCGCACTACGGCGGCGGCGACAATCCCTATGAAGTGATCAAGGTGCTCGAGCAGTGGATGACGCCGGAAGAATTCATCGGCTTCTGCCGGGGCAACATCATCAAGTACCAGGCCCGCGCTCGCGCCAAGAACGGCCTTGAGGATGAAAAGAAGGCCGCCTGGTACGGCAATTATCTGACCGGGTACAAGCAGCGAAAGGGGATCGCGTAATGCTCAAACCAGAGAACTACGAACGCGCCGGAGAGCTTATTCGCCGCCGCAAAGAGCTCGCCTACGTGCTCGATATGATCAGCAGCAATCGCCCTCACCCAGCGTATGTGCACATCGTCTGCGCCGGCGTCGGCTACTATCGCGAGCGGGGTCCGGCGTTCGACGAGTACTTGGCGTTGCTCAAGGCGGACTACGAAAACGTCCTCCAGGAGCTGCGCGACATTGGCGTTGAAGTCACGGAGGAGGCCGCCTGATGCAGCAATATCTCGAACTCCTCTCCCGCATCAGCCTTGAGGGCACCCAGAAAGGCGATCGCACCGGCACGGGGACTCTCTCCGTCTTCGGCCACCAGATGCGCTTCGATCTCGCACAAGGCTTTCCGCTGGTGACGACGAAGCGCATCCACTGGCCATCGGTCGTACACGAACTCTTGTGGTTCCTCGCCGGTGACACCAACGTCAAATATCTGAACGACAACGGCGTCACGATCTGGGACGAATGGGCCGACGAACACGGCAATCTCGGCCCGATCTATGGCGAGCAATGGCGCTCGTGGATGGCGGTCGACGCTGGCCGCGAGCATCCAATCGACCAGATCGGCGATGTCATCGCCGAGATCAAGAAAAATCCCAACTCGCGCCGACTCGTCGTTTCGGCCTGGAACGTCGCTGATCTCCCCTATATGCGGCTGGCGCCGTGCCACTGCCTGTTCCAGTTCTACGTCGCCGAGGGGCGCCTGTCCTGCCAGCTCTATCAACGCTCGGCGGACGTGTTCCTCGGCGTGCCGTTCAACATCGCCTCCTACGCGCTGCTGACGCACATGGTGGCGCATGTCACGGGTCTGAAGCCCGGCGAATTCATCCATACCTTCGGTGACGTCCACATCTATCTCAATCACCTCGAGCAGGTGAAGCAGCAGCTCTACCGCGAGCCCCGGCCGCTGCCGAAGCTCATGCTCAACCCGCACGTCACATCGATCTTCGACTTCACGGCCAAGGACATCTTCATCGAGGGTTACCTGCCGCACCCGGCGATCAAGGCGCCGGTGGCCGTATGACGCTGGATGATGAAACGGATTTGCTCGTTGCGGTGGCCAAGCAGCTGAAGTGCATCGCGCGCGACGCCCCTCGCAATTCGGCATGAGCTTTCGCGATCGGGAGACCGGTAAGTTTTACCAGCTGCAGGAACTGCTCATTCGCACCCGGTCCATGGCTGACAATGTCGACGCCGCCAGGGAGGCGCTCGGATGCAAATCGGTGGCTGCCATGGACATCGACGTTTTCGGAGGCGCGCGTTGATGTGGCAGCACAAGGAAACGATCGAAGGCAAGTCGCTCGACGAGATCGTCGAGATCTCGGCGCAGCCGGGCCTCGTCAAGCTACGCTTTGGCAGTGAAAACAGCTACGGCCTCACGCTCACTCTCGGCGCGGTACATATCGAGTCTTTGATCAAAAAGCTGGCGTCCGCCAACCGGGCGGCCATGTTCATGCTCAAAGACGATATTGAGGCCAAGCAGAAATCGGAGACGACGGCGTGATCGATCCCGCCCTGGTCGCCGACATCGAAGTGGCACTGACGGCCCTGCGGCCGTTCCACGATTTTGCCGGCACGATGGCCGATCATACGCCGCCATCCATGGTCATCACCATGGGGTCGCCGATGGCGCGCCGGCAACTGACGATGGGCGATGTCAAGATTGCGCGCGACGCCTATCGCCAGCTCGAGGCCACGATCGCGCGCCTCACGACCGCCAACGATGCTGGTCTCGCCAAAGCCGAAACCAACGTCAACGTCGTTTTCAACACCAATCTTCCCGACTCGCCATTCTGAAAGGAAACGCCATGCAGAAGGAAGACGCCGAAATTGGCGGCCTTGTGGTCTTGAATTCCGGCGGTCCACCGATGACCATTATCGGCATTGAGCCGCCGAACGAAGATAGCGACTGCGATCAGGCCTGGTGCTCGTGGATCGGTAGTAACGGGGAAGGGCACGCGCACTGCTTCCCGCTGCCGTGCATTACGAAGTTCACCGGCACGCAGTAGCGCCGAGCGGCTAAAATTGTGACGGAACGGCAACGAACGTGTGTGGAAAGTCAAGCACGCCTAGACTTATTGCTTGCGTTCGTTTTCGGCGGTCGTATTTATCACGACGCTGACGAAAGTCACCGTGGGGCCCAGAGAGCCCCGGATCGGCCGCTAAAATTCCGGTGCGGTGCGTATCGCCTTCCAGAGAAGGCCTTGTTGCGTAAGCGTATTTGTCCTCTGCCCTCAAAAACGAAACGCAAAGGAAGCCCTCATGGAAGGCACGCTTGGCTCGCCCACTGGGCGACACGGAAGTCTCAGAAGCTTTAACGAAGGCACCGGTGGTTTCCGCCGTGCCGTCATTATTGCCGGCCTCGCGGCCGCCGCGTTTATCTTCGATGGCGGCTCCGTCATCGGACCCAGCAAGGCCCTTGCTGCCGACAAAGGCGTCGGTAGCGATTGCTGCGCCGATCTCGAAGAGCGCGTAGCCGAACTCGAAGCCACGGCGGCGCGCAAGGGCAACCGTAAAATCTCGCTGACGGTTTTCGGCGTCGTCGATGAAGCCATCATGCATATTTCCGGTGATGGCTTTTCCGGCAATTGGGCGGTCGGACAGAACTCCAATGCCGAGACGCTTATCGGCGTCAAGGGCGAAGCCGTCGTCATGCCGCATCTTAAGGCCGGATACGTGCTCGAGATCGCCATGGGCGATGAGCTCAACTCGCCGTTCGCCTATGGGACGGGCAACGGCGTCTACACACGCCGTTCGTATGGCTACGTCGACAGCGATCAATTCGGTAAGGTCACCGTTGGTCTCGCCGGACAAGCGACCGACGGCGTCGCCGAACTCTCTGTCGCCAATACGCAAGTCGCGGCCCGCATGCTGAGCCTCAGGCCGCTCGTCGGCGGCGACTTCGCTGACGCCCTCGACATCTTCGACGGCGGCCGCGCCAACCTCGTCCGCTACGACTCGCCCACGATGTTCGGCGCCGTTCTGTCAGCGTCCTATGCTGCCGGCGGCCTTGAGTATCGGTCGACCGGCGACATCTGGGACGTCGCACTGCGCTGGAAGGGCGAATTCAACGGCTTCCAGGCCCTCGCTGGCATCGGTTATCGCAACGGCATCGCCCTGACGCCGTTCGGCAACCTCGGCTCGGTGTCCTTCTCCGGCACGCAGTACGTTGATCCCAAGATCCTCTCGGGTTCGGCCTCGATCAAGCACGTTGCCTCCGGCCTCTTCGTCAACGGCGCCGCCGGCAAGCTCGATCTCGGGGGCGTCACCGGTGACGCCATCGGCGACATCACGGCCTGGACGGTGCAGGCGGGTGCGGAAGAGCAGTGGTTGCCGGTTGGCGCCACCACGGTCTTTGCCGAATACGCCGACAGCGATTTCGGCAACATCGACCTTGGTCTCAAATATTGGGGCTTCGCTGCCGTCCAGCATCTCGATGGAGCAGCGGCCGATCTCTACGTCGACTATCGCCGCTACGACATTGCTGGATCGAATGCCGACTTCTTCATGGGCGGCCTGAAGATCCAGTTCTAAGAGCTTGGGCACGGGACGGCATCCGATGAAGCGGCGCGCGACGTGGAGGGTGACGAGTGCAAGAGAGGGGAACCGTCCGATCCCTCGAAACTGAGCTGACACAGGAAAGAATGGCCTCGGGGCGGGTCAAAGGTCAGTAGCCCCACTTTTCCATTTCGAGCAACAGACGGACGCTCCCTAGCACCTGAAGGCTCGAAATTCAGGACCCGCAAGATGACCTGTTCTTTAGGGGTCTTGATTTGCCCGCCCGAGCCACCGGTCAGGAAGCTCGGGCGGGCTTTTTTCTGAAGCTTCGAGGACGACATGGGTCGGCATGAAAAGGTTTCCTTTTTCGATAGCCGCCGCTACGGCCAAGGCCGGCCGCTCAAGCTCGATCACATCGCCAAGGCCCGCGTCGTCGTTGTCCTCAGCTACGATGACGGCAGCGAAAACCGCCTGCTCTACTGGGAACGCCAAACGGTCGCCGCCGCCCTCAAGGCCGCGCACAAGCGCCTTTACGGCGGCACCTCCCGGCTGACCTGGAGCCCCGAGGCCGACGCCTACGTCATCCGCAACTATGGCCGGATGGCTGGCTCCCGCATCGCCAAGAACCTGCGCCGCCGCTTTCACCAGCCGTTCACGAAAAATGCCGTCGTCAGCCGCTGGAACCGGGTCCTGAAGCATACGCCCGAGGGACAAGCTGCGGTTGAGGCTAGATCCAAAAGTTAAGTCCTGCTAGACTTTGTGCCTGGACCTTTTTGGCCGCGAAAAGTTTCAGGATTTTTAACTTTCAGAGCTCCGCCATGGATATGTATGAGCCAAACCCCGAACGTGCGGGCCGAGATCTGCGGCCAGCGGAGCTTGCCAAACTGACGCCCTTCAGTAAGCGATTCTGGCAGCAGCAGATCGCGAACGGCAAAATCCCCGGCGCTCGACAACTGAAAATCGGGGAGCGGGTCTATTACGTGGTCGCGAGCGAGTCGTTCTTCCCCTGGTGGGCAGAGCGCCAGAAAGAGCTCACACCATGCCACACAAGCCTCGTCCTTCAGCCTATATCTACAAAAGGGGCGACCATTACTGGTTCGAGAAGAGGGTCAAGGGCAAAAAGATTCAGCGGCCTCTCGAGACGCGAGATTATCGAACAGCTCAAAAGCGTCGTGACAAGCTCCTAGAGGAGCTCGAGGCCAGCAACTGGGGCGAAATTCAAAGTCATTCCTTCAATGCCGCCGTCCTGCGGTTCGGGCGCGAGCATTTCCCGACGCTGAAGCCCAAATCCGCCAAGCGCTACCTCTGCTCCCTCGACAACCTCCTCGCCGTCTTCGACGGCCTCGAGATCCGCAAGATCGACAGCGCCAAGCTGATGGAGTTCGAGGTTCACCGGCGCGAGGAGGATGAGGTCACCAATTCCACCATCCGGCGCGACCTCGCCTGCCTTAGCGTCCTCTTCGGTTATGCCGTCCAGTGGAAATGGACGCTCGTCAATCCGGTCACCGAATTCATCAAGGCCCGCTCCAAGGCCGGCCTCAAGAACGGGGCGCCGCGCGAGCGCTATCTGACGCACGATGAAGAGTTCCTCATCCTCAACAACTGCCGCCCTGGCGTTCACGATGCGATTGCGGTGGCGATCGACACCGGGCTACGGAAAGAGGAGCAGTGCGCGCTGGAATGGACGGATGTCGATTTCAAGGCCCGTGAGGTGCATGTACGGGCGGAGGTGGCCAAAGGCCGTCGCGCCCGCTTCGTGCCCCTGCAGGACCGCTCCCTGGCCATCCTGAAGCGCCTCTGGGCTGCCCGGCGCAACTCCCCGTACGTTTTCACAACCCAGCTCGGCGAGCGCTTCTCGCCCAACAGCAGCACGTTCTGGGAAGGCCTGCAGGTCGCCGCCCAGCGCTCGAACATCACCAACCACCTTGAGTGGCATGATCTCCGCCGCACCTGCGGCTGCCGCCTGCTGCAGGATCGCAAGATGCCCATGGAGGAGGTCGCCAAGTGGCTTGGGCATTCGTCCGTCAAGGTCACCGAACGCTGCTATGCTTTCCTCGCCAAGGATGCGTTGCATCAACGCCTCGCCCAGAGCGAGGCCGTGCATATTCCGACCAACGGCGGCCGTCGCAAGGTGCGCTTGGCCGCCCCAGCTGAGGCCAAGGTGGCCGTACCCGCTGGCGATCGCCTTTCAAATGTCCGACAAAATGTCCGACAGGGGCGTTCTGAAAAACACAAAAAATCGTTAAAAAGCAAATAGTTATGCTTTTTACCGAAACGAACTGCAAATCCGCGTACCCCGGTTCAATTCCGGGCGTGGCCTCCAAAAATCTTCATAGAAAATTGATAAGTTTCAACGGACGGGGACGTGCTGTCTCCTGACGGAAACTGGCGGTTTCATCGCTGCTCGACCGCAATTCGCGGATCAGTCGCGCCGCGCGTTGTTCCAGGCCGTTCGCAACACGCTTCCAACCAGAACCAGAACGATTGCGATCAGCAGGAATGACCCTGCCCACCTCGGCTGGATTTCAAGCCCGATGGCCAGGAAGGCCGTTAACGCAACGACGCCGAGGATTGCGATGGCGAGGAATTCGTCGTCCAGGAAAAGGCCGATGAGGCTGCGGAAAATTTCGCCGATCGTCTTCATTGGGAAACCCTTCCTGTTGCGCGTCGGAGCACTGCCGCGAGCGCAAGGCCGGTGATCAAAAACACGGCCACGAATTCGACGATCACCAGATCTTCTCCGGGCCACGCGATGCCGAGCCCTTCTCCCGTCCAAAACACGCCGAACGCCGACAGCATGACTCCGACGCCGAATTTCAGCGCGTTCTCGGGCACGCGCGACAGCGGCTTGTGAACGGCGAGCCCGATCAGAAGGACGAGGCCGCAGGCTGCCAACGCGCCGACGCTCGCCGGCCAAAGCATGTCACGGACCGAGCCGACCGCGATGACGATGAAAACGACCTCGAGACCTTCGAGCAAGACCGCCTTGAACGACGTCACGCCCGCAATCCAATCGAGCCGGGATTTTTGGCGCGCGGCTTCGTCGCGAATGAGTGATGTTTCCTTGGTGAAGGCGATGGCTTCGTCGTGCAGCGGGATGATGCCCGCGGCACGCAGGATAGCCTTCCTCAACCATCGCATGCCGAACAATAGAAGCAGCACACCGATCACGAACTGCAGCGCGTGAATGGGAAAGACGCTGAGCACCGGTCCCAGCGCGATCACGATGGCCGCAAGCGTTGCCAATCCTGCGACGGACCCGAGTATTGCAGGACGCCAACCTTGGAACGTGCTGGCCGCGAGGACGATGGTGAAGGCTTCAACCGCTTCCACCAGCGAGGCTAGAAAGGCCGTGGCGACCGCGGGCCAGACAATCGAGAAACTACTCATCGAAAAAGCATTCCATCACTAGTGGCCCCGGATGCCGGCGAGCATCTGCCGTTGGCCCGCCTCGGTGCGCGAACGATCCTAGCATGAAAGCCACCCGTCGAGCTGTCGCAGGCAAAGTTGCGCAGGTCGCGGAGTTCGCTCGTGAATTCCCTTTGGATGCGTCGTTCGCCCCTTGCGCACCCCATCAAAGAAGGCTACCAACCCGCCCAGTCGGATGGACTGAAGACCAGCGCGTGCCACTACTTTCCGCTTGGTCGTCGCCTTCCACCTATGTGCTTCCTCTTGTCGCCGCTTGGCGCCGTTGAAGGCACTAAAGAAAATAGCCTTGAGGCCTCGCCAGCGCGGATACGTTCTGCTATGCGGGGCGCTTCTCGGCATTCCGCGGTAGCTCAGTGGTAGAGCGTCCGACTGTTAATCGGATGGTCGTAGGTTCGAATCCTACCCGCGGAGCCAATAGCTCGTACTGACGGGCCGCCAGTTAAGGCTTCATTCCTGAAGCGCTCTCCCTCTCCTCGTCTAAGATTGCGCCAGCGCCACCAAGCGTTCGAAAGCGAGAGGATTTTTGGCCCGGTGAAGCACAAACTTCGAACGGGTCCATCGATCGACTGCCAATGATCCGAACCGGATCCCTGTCACGGCGGGCTCGTCGCGAGCGCACTTTTCGCATCGTTTCGGACCGCTTCCAGAGCCAATATCGCATCGTCGACAAAACGATCAATCTCGGCTGCCGTCCTCATATGCGGAGAAATGGGTAGGTCAGCCACACGGCTCATGGCGCTGGATTTCACATAGATTTGGACGAAAGCCGCTGCCGGATGGGCGTCGTCATCGCCTGCTGAAAAGTGAAACCCAAACCGACCTTTTGTTTCTTCGATTTGCATCTCGGCTCTCCCACACGCACCACACGCTTCCGACGAACCGGCCGGTATGCCTTCGGCTCGACATCGGCCCGCATTTACGTGACGGCTGCCGATCGGGCCGCCTCCCTTGCGCACCCGCTCGTCGTTTCAGCGGCCGCCTTTAATGTAAAGTTCGAGCTGCTCGATAATGAACTTTTGATCTGCAATGACGCTTTTGACCAGATCGCCGATCGAAACCAATCCGATAACCGTCGCGTGCTCAAGGACGGGGAGATGGCGAACGGCCTTCGCGGTCATGATAGCCATGCACTCCTCGACGGTTTGATCCAGCCGGGTGCAGATGACGGTCGTCGCCATGATCTCCCGTACCAGCGTCCGAGGAGAGGTCCGTCCCTTCAACACAATCTTTCGAGCGTAGTCTCGTTCGGTGATGATCCCTGTGAGATCGCCACCGTCGATGACAACTAACGCGCCAATCTGATGTTCCGCCATCATCTCGAGTGCGGCCAGCACGGAAGCATCTGGATGAATATGATAGACTCCGCGCCCTTTCTGATCGAGCACATCGCGAACGGTTGCCATCGTGCGTCACCTCTCGACATCTTGCGGCAACCGACAACGGGTATCTCAAAAACTGCAGCCGTTACGGCGGCTCAAATGCCCCATCCAGTGACTGCCAGGACTTGTCCTGTCACTCCGGCGGATGCGTCACTCGCCAGAAACACCACGGCTTGGGCAACATCACCGCGTTTCGCCCAATGCTTAAGGTCTTTGGGCTTCATTGCGGCGATGTTGGATTCCGTATCTACGAGTCCTGGCGCCACAGCGTTGACCCGGATATCAACGTCACGGCCTTCGAGTGCGAGCGTTCTTGTAAGCGCCTCGATGCCCGCCTTGGCGCAATTGTAGGCGACCATATTGGCCTGCGGCAGCCCGGCACGCGCGAAGTTGATGATGGTTCCGCCCCCGCTATCCCGCATGCGCAAAAAGGCGGCTCGCGAGCACAAGAATGACGACAAAAGATTGTTGTTCATCTCATACTGCCAGTCATCCAAGGAGTGCTCCACAGCCGGCTTGTAACGCGTGAGACCACCCGCCAAGTTCACCAGAATATCGATGCGACCGTACTCCCGGATCATCTGATCGATCGCCTCGTTCACTTCTTGCTCGTTGGTGAGATCTGCGGCCAGCGCCAGAACGCGAGTACCACCTGAGCCTAGCTCGGCCGCCCGTGCCTCGACATTAGTTCGATTGCGGGCCGCGATTGCGAGACTCGCGCCAAGGTCAGCAAGCGCTTGGCATGCGGCAAACCCAATCTGTCCGTTCTTACTAACCCCGGTGACAAGAGCAAATTTGCCGTCCAACCTGCTCGCCATGGCCATCTCCTTTGACGTTATGTTTCTTGCTCGGCCAGCAGATCAGCTGTCAGTCGGCATGCGGAACGAAAGCAACGTGGGCAACCCTGCTCTCGACCGTTGTCACACCTTCGACGCCTTGCAGTAAACGCACCGCATCGACGATCATCTGTTCATCCATCGTTGCTCCCGTGAGCAGCACCTTGCCGCTGAAAACATGCACGTCAAAGCAATTTTGAACGGACTTGGTGCCGAACTGTCGATCCATGGCGGCCCGCGCGCGAAACAGGATAACCTGGTCCATTAGGATATTGCGAGATCGCGCGGTCTCCTGAAATGCAGAACTCTCTGCCAGGCGAACGATATGTTCGACGCAGTCTTCCACCGGGACCCGTTCGGTATTGAGCACGATCGCATAGAGCGACGGATCCTCCCAGTCGATGCCAAAAAGCTTTTGCATTGTTCCGTTGTGAGCAGCATCGCTGCGCTCGATTTCACGCCGTGCGCTTTCGGCGATACCAACGCCGAGCCGCTCGATGAGCACTCTTTCGCGAAATAGCATCGGCGCGCAGATACGTACGCAAATGACATGCGGAACGGATTTCAGGAGATAAGTGGCGCCCCAGCCCCTGATCAGCACGTTTCCCTTTAGCGCCAGCTCCAAAATCTCTTGAGCCGTATACCGGGACATTCGCTTGCGATCGAGAGTCCACCGCTCCAGCAACGATGTCTCGCCTTCGAGAAATCGATGCACCTCGCTTTCCGGCATGCCGGCTCGTTCGGCGATGTCGTGCTCGACGATCTCATGGTGAACAATAGAAAGCCCCAATCGCTTTGCGAGGCTCACAGAAACTTCACTTCCGCGCGTCGCCATTTCGCGCGTCATGGCAATGACAGCCATTGTATCCTCCTTTGCGGCATCGCGTGCCGGAGGATGTGCCTGGTCGACCCAACGGCCTCCCAAACAGCATTACGGGTACTTAGAGCTCGCGCTCGCCGCCCAATGAATCCAATCGGGGAAATTTTAGGCCGTTGTTTCCTCCATCGCAACGCGTACGGAGTGTCTTTGACAAGGTTACTGACACCTCACCCGAGTAGACCGCATCGTACATAGCGAGCGTATTGCAGTGCGGTAACGCCGGCGCGATCGATCAAATTTTGCGGTTCCGGCTGCCGTGTCCTTGAAGGCGTTAGACGGCCAATTACTTCAAATACAAAGACGCGAATTCCCCTGGTGGGACTCGCGACGTCAACCAGAGGAGTTGGCAATGGATACAAGGCAAAACATCACAAACGACTGGCAGGACTCGGTCAACGTCCTGCTCGGAATAGCACTGTTCATCTCGCCTTGGGCGCTAAACTATGCAGCGGACACCAACGCTGCACTGAATGCACACATCGTCGGGGCTGTTATCGCGTTGCTAGCTCTAGCGGCTTTGTTTGCCTTTCGCGTTTGGGAGGAATGGATCAGTGCCGTCTTGGGCGCTTGGCTGATCATAGCACCATGGGTGTTAGGCTTCAGCGGCAATGCAACAGCGACGCGAACGAGCGTCGTGATCGGCATCGCCGCGATTGTGCTGTCACTGTGGTCGGCGAACGAACACGCCTCCGGGCATTTGAGTGCCTGACATCAGAGAACGAGGGAGCGGCCTGTTCGCGAGCCAACCCCGTGGATGCCTCTCCTGCTGAACGGAGACAACGCGCCTCTGGAAACATGAGGCGCGTTTAAAAAATTTATGCGGCACGGACTACTCCGCTGCCGACCTGTCACTTGTTTTTCTGGCACGTCTGCGTTGCATCATCCCAATGCATTTTTTTCATGCCTGTGCATTCCACTTGCGAATAGATATGTGGCTTGGCCGGTGTTTTCTTCGCTTTCTCCTTCGCCACGATTGGACCAGCGGATACGACCAGCACGCTTAACGCACCGGCGACGACCAACATTTTACCCAGCATGAAAACTCCTCCAATTCGCCACGCATCGCGGCGACGACGCAAAGAAACGAGTAACGCTGGAAAGATACCCGGCACCCGGCCTTTGGTCAGCCGGGCTTTCTCGCAGCTGCGTTTGCTCAACATTGCACCGCGAACTTGGAAAGTGATTGCGTTGATATCGGCGTCATAGCCGATGCGGTTGGCCCCCTTCGCTCAGCCACCGCTGCCGTAAGGCCGCGTGAGCACTTCGAGGACGTGACCGTCCGGATCGCGGAAATAGACGCCGCGTC
Source organism: Hyphomicrobium sp. (assembly GCF_019753045.1). Classification (GTDB taxonomy): domain Bacteria; phylum Pseudomonadota; class Alphaproteobacteria; order Rhizobiales; family Hyphomicrobiaceae; genus Hyphomicrobium_B. Next base: position 141,598 of record NZ_JAIELN010000014.1, on the reverse strand, counting down.
CGCCATCGTTGTTGTTGATCTCGCCGGTCCGATTGCCCCTTGGATCGGCCCAGTAGTCGAGGCCGCGATCCTTGATGCGGTCAAAGACAGCGTCGAAGTCAGCTTCGCCAATCAGGAAGGCGTAGTGCTGTGGCCGGATCGGGTCCTCGGCGTCGGCAAAGTCGAGCGAGACGCCATTGTCTAGCTCGACGACGTCGAAGCGGCCGAAGCGGGTCGGCGCCGGTCGCCCCAGCATCTCGGCCAGAAACTTGGCTGAGGCTCCCTGGTTCGAAGACCAGACGATGGTGTGATTGAATTGAGCAGCCATCACGGGGGCTCCTTCGGCAGGCGACGAGAGTCATCTGGGCGCGGAGGTAGTCCGTTTCAATCGCCAGTGGTTGCGAGCACGGCGACGCCCTGCGGGCCTGCAATCGAGCCCCGGCGCCGAAGCGCCGAGGGCTTTTCGCTTCTAATCTTTCCACGGATCAAACTCGCCGTCTCCGGCCATGACGACGACGAACGGTGTGAGCCTGTGCAGCACGCGGACGCTATCGGTGTGATGCGCAAGCACCTCATCCAACCGGCGATAGGCCATCGGGCTCTCGTCCAAATCGGCTCCGACGAGCGTGACACCGCGCGACCGCAACCATTCATCCATTTGCTGACGCGAAAACCGCCGTTTTGCTTCCTTGCGCCCGAAGACGCGTCCGGCGCCATGGACCGTGGAGTAAAGCGACGCCTTTGCTTCGGAGCTGTCGATGCCTTCGAGGATTACGGCATCATCACCCATCGAGCCACCGACAAAGCCGCGCTGGCCGGGGAACGCCGGGGTGGCGCCCTTGCGGACAACCCAGAGATCCTTGCCGTCGTGCGTCTCGCGCCAAGCATAATTGTGATGGTTGTGAACGAGATCGGTGACGTGGCCGCCGATGATCTGACGCACGCGCTCAACGACCCACTCCCGGCCTGCGTACGAATACCGGCCCGCGAGTTCCATGGCCGCGATGTAGCGCGTCCCGAGCTCGGAATCTTCGTCGACGATCGCGGGTGGCACGTTGATGCCATCCTGTCCGCCAGCGGCCTTCAGGTAGCGCGTCGCGCTCGTGTGGCCGAGGCCGCGCGAGCCGAAGTGAACGCCAATCCAAACGAAGCCGTCTTCGTCGCGCAAAAGATCGACATAGTGGTTTCCCGACCCGACCGTGCCAAGTTGAGCAACAGCCTTCTGCCGATACGCACCCATATCCGACGTCTTCCACGCGTCGCCATCGTCGAAAAGATCATGTTCAACGCGATCTGCATTGGTGCGACCGACGCCAAACGAGATCACCTTCGCAATATCCCGAGCGATGTCGCCAATCTTGTCCTCAATCGCCGCAAAGGGCGTATCGAGACGAACTGCCATGTTTCCGCACCCGATGTCGAAACCGACACCCGAGATCGAAATTTGCTTTTCGTAGGCGATAACACCACCCACCGGTTGGGCATAGCCAAGATGGCCATCAGCGCAGACGACGCCGGCGACGACGTTACCGACGCTCATACAGTTGGTCATCTGAGCGACCGTCGCATCATCATGCGTGCCGATGATCCGCATCGGCGCATCACGATACTTGGCGTCCTGAGGGCGAAGATTTGCAATCGACTTCGCTGCGTCGGCAGCTTCGCGTGCCAACTGTTCATCGCGCGCAGCCTTGCGAAAGGCGCACCATGCGGGCCACGGCTTCAGCTCTGGGCCGCGATCGACTTTGATGTCGGGGTCCGCATAACCTGCTGCGATGGCAAGCTCTCGCGCTCGGGCCTTATAAGGATCTGCTCTCTCAGTCATACGAAGGTCTCCACGATCAAAAAAGTGGGCTTCCGGCATGACTCGAACGCGCAAACAGCTCGTACAAAACGGCTGTTCCACAGTTGGAGTTACGGAAGCAATTGGTCGGGATGACAGGATTTGAACCTGCGACCCTCCGGTCCCAAACCGGATGCTCTACGCCCTGAGCTACATCCCGACGAAACGCAATTAACCGATCACGCTTGGTAGCGTGCCGGTCTACTCGTCGGATGTATGGGTCGGCGATTCATGGCGTGAGCGGATAAACTAGTTCAAAGAATTTCGCAACCGGACTTTTTATTTTTTCCGAACGACCTGCGATATCGATCGACCCATGACGCGCACAACGCGTGCGAGATCTTGGTCTGAGTTTTTCTTTCGAGCGTCTACTGAGTGCATTGAATAACGACCCGGAAACTGGCAATCTCGCCATCAGAGACGGGGCGAAGACATTGCTCACTGCACTGCCGAAATTCATATTTCCCAAATCTGAACTTGCTTACTCCGCCCTGTGAACTCCTAGCCTTCACCTGCGCGAAACGGCACGGAAAATTCAGACCAATTTTTTGGGAGGTGATTTCATGGCTGATTCTGCTCTGGGTATTTTGCAACGTGAGGGTGAGCGGCGTGGTGCTACGGGTCATTTTCCCGACACCCAAGACTTTGACGAGCATGTGCGCTTCTACCAAAGCGCGCTGCGGATCGCGAGAATGTTCCTAGCATTCATGGCGGTACTCCTGCTGGGAATGTATTTCTTTCTCGTCAGATGAACTTCAAGAGCGAACCTTGAGTGTGCCCTTCGCTTATCACGTGGGTCGACTGCGTCCGCTTTCGATTGAGAGCGGACATCGCGACCGCTATACGGTGATTATCAACGTGGCCCATTGCGACGGCGGCCATGCATAAATTGCGGCCTCAAGTCGGCGCGGAAATAAGTTTCAGCTCCATGCTAAGCGTCGCCAGCGCCGACAGATCGTCGTTCTTATCCGTAATCAAACTCAGAGACACGCCCGGCTTCACTTCTCCTTCGACAGACTTTGCGTTGTTCTGCTCGCTCTCTGGCGCTTCATAACGCTGTGCAAGGACGCCCGGCTTGAGTTCGACCGTAGGCTTTGCATTTACGGACCAAAGCAAAGTGCGTTTGGGCGTTACTGACTTTGCGCCGCCTGCATTGGATAGACTGCCTTGATAGGTTTCTTCCAGACCCGTGTTCTTGTTCCGGAAGACGCAGATCATGCCGGCTTTTGGGGTTTGGTCGCCAACGGTACAGATCAAATCACCGACATGCTCCAGCTTCGAGGCCGCTGCCAAGCCCGCGGTTGTGCCGATTGAAAGCGACAGCGCCAGCATTATCGCGGTTTTCATTTGTCCTCTCCTTGGGTGATGGTCGGTCAACGGCCCCGGCACGTCGTCGTTCCCAAGAATCGAGTCTGATCTCTCTTTTTGTTTCGCTGCGGCTTGAGCGTTAATGATAGCGACGTTCCGGAAGCGCTTACCGCAGCTATGGTGCACACGAATGAAATAGCCACGCCGAATTAAATCCCGAATTTATTTTCGAGCTTCCGGCGAACCCAATGAAGCAGATTTGATGCATGAAAATCAGGCGTCCTTTGCACAAGCATTGAGCTTGACGTGATCCATCAATTGCCAAAAGTTGGAGCATTCACTTGAGCGTTTGCTCGCGTCACTCTGCGTGGGCGCTCGACCACGATGAGAGCATCTGGCCGCACATGATCCGAGCTGCTCGGATGCGCTAACGCACAGGATAAGCTGTCCTACATGGCCGACGGACTACGCGTATCAAAGAACGGTCAGCTCTTCGCCCGTAACCTCGATTGGAACCTCGTCAAGTTGTTCCTCGGCATCGTGCGGTCCGGCGGTATCAGCACCGCGGCACGCGCGCTCAACAAGCAGCAGCCGACAATAAGTGCGGGCCTCAAACGCCTCGAAGATCACGTCGGAGCCAAGCTTTTTGTCAGAACGGCAAGGGGTGTCGCGTTGACGCCTGCCGCGCGCTCCTTCCTCAAGTCTGCCGAGGAAATCGAGGTTTTGATATCGGGCCTCCCCGGCGAAGTTGCGAGGACTTCGGCGAATCTGCAGGGGCTTGTAAACGTGCGCGTAATTTCAGATCTCGTCTCGCCCGAATTCGACCAGGCGATGGTCGCCTTCCATCAAATCAATCCTGACGTTGAGATTCGTCTCGATATTGCGCCGTGGCGCGATGTGGTGCTGTCGGTCAAGGACGGCAGCGCGGATATCGGAATTGCTTGCGCCGCAGTCGCTAGTCCGGAGCTTTGCTATCGTCCGCTGACGCGTGAATGGCAGCAGCTTTATTGTGGCAGAGGACATCCCGCATTCGGCAAAGGGATATTCGAACCGGAAATTCTGGCCGACGAGATTTTCGTTCTAACGGGAAAGGATGAGCCCGCGGAACTCACCGACTTTCGCCAACGGTATGGGCTCGGTGAACGCGCAGGCGCGTCTGCGGAGACGCTGTACGAGGTGAAGCGTCTTATTCAAATCGGCATCGGGATCGGCTTTCTACCGACGGCGGTTGCGGCTGAGGCCGTCGAGGCCCGCGAACTTTGGCCGATGCTCGATCCGGCTATTTTGCCGACGTATCATGTATTCCTGATCACGCGCGACGCAAAGCTTAGTGCGCCGGCACGCGCGCTTCTCGACATGACAGACGCGAATTTGAAGCCGACGACTCCGGAATATGAAGCGGGGCACGTCGAGCCATAGATTTCATCTATGGCTCGCATCGATATGCGGCGGCTTCTGACGATCCCCTACCGATGTCATGCTGCCTTATCTTTCGTGGGGCGCAGATGGTTGAAGTCAAAGATACGCTCGGCTTGTGGGAGCGCTCGCTGATCGCCTGGCCGGACGGTCGAAAAGATACGACAACGTTCGTCGCATGGCTGCAAGGCCCGAGCCTGTTCGCCGATCTGCGGCAACCGCACAATCCGCCATCGTTTGATGGCGTCGCTTGCCTCGATGACTTGCAGCCCGATCATTTCAAATGGCTGGCGCGGCAAGAGGGCTTCGCGGGCCGGTTTGCGAGGGCTGGCGACGCCTTTGAATGGCGCCGCATGATGGATTATCAGTGCGCGAGCGACACAGCGGATGCCGGCTACCTGAGTTTTTCCGACAGCGTTCTCGTCGAGCGCGGCCGAGACATTCCCTACATCGAGCACTGGCATCAAACATCGCCACGCACTCGTCCGCACTTCGCTGCGCGAATGCAAGACTTGAAGGGCATCGAAGGATTTCTTGTCCAGATCGGCGATGTTTTCATGTACGCGCGCAACCGCGCGATAGCGCTTCCCCACGGAAGTTCGCTCGTCGAGCTCGTGAGTGCCTGCTCGCCTGAAGAAGCGCGGATACTGCTGGATTGCGAAATCTCGTTGGGCCGCGTGCGTGGCGATTCGTGGCTGATCGATCGATCCAGCCTCCCATTCCGCGTCAATGCGGATCTCGCGCCATCGTTCTCGATCGACGGTGAAAGTATCGCGATTGCGGACATCACCGGAGCCGGAAAAGCGTCAGTGCGAAACTGGAAGATCATCGACCTCGAAGTCGACACTCCACAACAAAATTCATCAGGGCAGGAACACGACGAAGGGGCGCCTTCCTTTTTTCGATCAATGGCAGGGAGAGCCTGATGACAATCCGTTCGATCCTTCGTCTCATCTTTTGCGCGTCTGTACTTGTTTTTGCCGGTTCAGCGCATCCGGCGCGCGCCGAGCCGACCTTCAAGGTCGCGTGGTCTATTTATACCGGATACCTTCCCTGGCCCTACGCACAACATGCCGGCATTCTTCAAAAGTGGGCGAAGAAATACGGCATCAATATCGAGCTGGTGCAGGTCAACGACTACATCGAGTCGATCAATCAATTCACCGGCGGCAAAGCCGATGCCGTCGCTGCGACAACGATGGACGCCCTCACCATACCCGCCGCCGGAGGTGTCGACACGACCATTCCGATCCTGGGCGATTATTCGAACGGAAATGACGGGATAGTCCTCAAGGGTGCGAATAAGACATTTGCCGATCTCAAGGGCAAGAAGATCAATTTAGTCCAATTCTCCATTTCGCATTACATGTTGGCCCGCGCGTTCTCGGCGCATCACATGAATATCGACGACGCGAAGCTGCAGAATGTTTCAGACGCGGACTTTGTCGCGGCCTTTCAGACGTCAGACGTTGATGCTGTCGTTGCTTGGAATCCAGCTTTCATTGAGCTGAAGAAACAGCCCAATGTCAGCATCGTCTATCAGTCAACCGAAATGCCCGGCGAACTTGTCGACGCGCTACTCGTCAACACCAAGGTCCTGAACGACCATCCCGAATTCGGCAAGGCGCTCACAGGGGCTTGGTTCGAGACGCTCGCCGTCATCAATGGCAATGACGAGAAGAGCAAGGAAGCTCGCAAGTTCATGGCCGACCTCTCTGGAACGACGGTCGAGAGCCTCAACTCGCAAATCGAGACGACAGCGTTCTATTACGATCCCGCCATTGGCGCGAAGTCGATCCGCTCGCCGGAAATGACGACAGCGATGGATCTCATCCGCAGCTTCAGTTTCGATCATCAGCTCATGGGCAATGGCGCCAAGTCCAAGGATGCGATCGGCATCGCGCTTCCAGGGAAGACGCTCGGCGACGCCTCGAACGTAAAGCTCCGGCTTGACGATACGTTCATGCAGCTCGCCGCCGACAACAAGCTTTAGGGACAGCGATCAGGTTTCTTATCCAAAGGATTTACGAGGCAAGAGATGAGCACGTCGGAAAACTTCTCGAGTATCCCCATCGTCGATATCACCAAGCTCCGCATCGGTACGCTTGCCGAGCAGAAGGCGGTTGCCGAAGAGCTTGGAAAGGCGGCTCGCGAAGTCGGCTTCGTCTACATCGCCGGTGGTGGCATTGATGAATCGCTTTTTGACGGTGTTCTCGATGCGACCAAGCGCTTCTTTGCGTTACCGCACGACGAGAAAATGAAAGTCTACATCGGCAACTCGCGTTGTCATCGCGGCTACGTTCCGGAGGGCGAAGAGGTCTTCGCATCCGGAACGAAAGACAAGAAAGAGGCTTACGATCTTTCGATGGATTTGCCGGCCGACGATCCGGACTTTGTTTCAGGCAATCCGCTTCTCGGACCTAATCAATGGCCGGAACTGCCGGGTTTCGCCAAGGCGGTCGACGACTACTACAGAGCGGTCTTCGCTTTGGGCCGCGTCCTACTGCGGGGCTTCTCGATGGCAATCGGCGAAGAGCCGACGTTCTTCGATCAATACGTTACCAAGCCGCCAAGTCAGTTGCGGCTTATTCATTATCCTTTCGACACGAGCGCTGAAGATCGCCCCGGAATCGGAGCTCATACCGACTACGAGTGCTTTACGCTGTTGAGATCGACGAGCCCCGGACTCGAAGTCATGAACGGCGCCGGCGAATGGATCGATGCTCCTCCCCTCCCGGGCGCCTACGTCGTCAATATCGGCGATATGATGGAGATCTGGACGAATGGCGAGTTCACCGCAACTTCGCATCGCGTTCGAAAAGTGTCAGAAGAGCGCTATTCGTTTCCGCTATTTTTCGCGGCCGACTATGACACGGTTGTCGCTCCATTGCTGCGTTACGCGACCGGAGACAAACCGCTGCGCGCTTCTCTGAAGGCAGGTGAACACCTCTTTGCTCAGACCATGCAGAGCTTCACCTATTTGAAAGAGCGTCGTGCGCGCGGTGAGATCGTGTTGCCCGAAGGATCGGCGCCGTTGTCGTCCTTCGGACAGGAAGCCCGGCAGAAATATTGACCGAAGACGTCAAGGGTTCATCAAAAGTCGTAGCGGCGCTCTCAATCTTCGGATGACTAGGCAAGAGCAAGACTACGCGCGAATTTCGGGTGCGGCGGAAGATCAGCGCCGCCTTCGCGCGTCGCAATAGACGAGCTTATGGCAAATAGGGCTGGGTCATGTGCGGTCCGTGGACTAATGTTGTCCTGCCGGCCGGAATATTATCGAGCAGCCATGTTTGACGGCTTCAAATCAGAACTGATCGACGTCGGCGACGACGTGAGAATATTCGCGCGCTACAAGGGCTCCGGACCGCCGCTTCTATTGCTGCACGGTTATCCGCAGACGCACGTTTGCTGGCACAAGATCGCTGAACCTCTGGCAGAGCGCTTCACCGTGGTTGCCACTGATCTCAGAGGCTATGGCGCCTCGAGCCGACCCGTGGAGGGACCAAACCATCTTAATTATTCGAAACGCTCGATGGCCGTAGACCAGGTACGTGCGATGTCGGCACTCGGCTTCGAGCGCTTTTGCCTTGCTGGGCACGACCGCGGCGGTCGCGTCGCACACCGTCTTGCGCTCGATCATCCCGAGCGCATCCTCCGGCTTGCTGTCCTCGACATCGCACCGACGGCAACCATGTACGCGAACGCGAACCGCGACTTCGCCGAGGCCTACTACCATTGGTTTTTTCTCATTCAGCCCTTTGATCTGCCCGAACGCCTCATCGGCGCGGACGCCGCATTCTACCTGCGCAGAACCTTGAGCAGCTGGTGCAAAAGCGACGGGGCGATTACCGATGAAGCTATGGCTGCCTACGTAGCGGCGTTCACCGCGCCGGGCGCTGTCCATGCTGCGTGTGAGGACTATCGCGCGGCGGCGACCATCGATCTGGAGCACGACCGCTCAGACGACCTCGCATCGCATCGGATCATGGCGCCCATGCTCCTGCTGTGGGGAAGCCGCGGTACAGTGGGACGCCAGTTCGATGTACTCGCATGCTGGCGAGATAAAACGCGCGGCCTCCTCGAGGGCGAAGCGTTCGATTGCGGATACTTCATTCCCGAGGAGGCGCCTCAGGCGACGCTCGCGGCTCTTCTGCAGTTCTTCACCGATTGACATCGTCGCAACGGAGCACCCGGGCGTTAGGCGACGGCTGTCATTGTAGGAATTCGCGGACGATGCGAATGGTTGCGTCGGGATTTTCCTCCATGATCCAATGACCGGAGTTCGGCACTACGGCCTCGCGAACGTCGAGGGCCGCAAATCGCATGACGGTCGCCATCATCGGCCCGAACGACTTCTCGCCTCCGACAGCCAGAACCGGCATATCGAGCTTGCCTTTTGCCAGGAACGCTTTGTTGTCGATGGCGTCCTGGTCGAAGGCCGCAAACTGGGCGAAGCCAGAATGCATGGCCCCAGGCAACGCGTAGAGCTTTGCGTAATGCTCACGCGCCGCCTCGGTAAAGCGTGCGGGCGTCGCGGAGAACTCGTTCCAGAAGCGATCGAGATAGATTCGCTCCCGTCCCGCAACCAGCCGCTCCATGTCTGGTCCGCCAAAGCGAAAGTGCCAAAGCAAGGGATTCTTGAGAACTTCCTCCCAAGGACCGACACCGGGCAGCGGCGCGTCGATGACGACCAGCTTCGTCACGCGGGCTGGATACTGGGCAGCGAACGCGTAGGAGACCATGTTGCCGATGTCGTGCGCAACGACCTCGGCTCGCTCGATGTGAAGCTGATCGAGGACGCCTGCGAGGTCCCCGGCTTGCGTCTTCTTGTCGAAGCCCCCGGCCGGCTTCGATGATAGTCCGAGACCGCGCAGGTCGGGAACGATGACCGTGTGATCGTGCGCGAGATCGGTTGCCATCGGCACCCACATGTCCCCGGTCTCGCCGTAACCGTGCACAAGCAGCACTGCGGGACCGGCACCACCGGTTCGGACATGGATTGTGACCCCATTGGTCGTAATCTCCTGGGTCGTGAAATTCGACGGATAGGATAGGCTCTCAGCGGCGGCCGAGGTTGCGAGCAGGCCAAGGAAGAGGGTGAGAAAGAATGGGCGCATGTATCACCTTGTGTGAACCGTCTGGAGCTATCGCGCGCAATCATGTGTCGAGCCGCAGAACGATCTTGCGGCGCGGACGTGAGCGCATTCCGTCGATCATCTCGTGGTCCGCTCTGGCCTCCCCGAGCAGCAACATCGTGCCGATGTTGGTCTCAATCTCGCGCGCATCCAACATTGTCGCAAGCTTTCTGAGACGCACGATGATGATGGCTACGAGGAAGAACAGAGAGCGTACGTCGCGAACCGGAGGCGGCGAAGCCGGTGGACTGTAAAGGGGGACGGGAATGGGAGCGCAGAGGCTGACGCGCCAGTCCACAGTGTCAACCGTCCGCTTTGGGGACGACCTTCAGCTCCAGTTCCACGTCCACATCGGGATCGACGATCCAAAGCAGACGAACCAATCGCTCAAGCGAGAACCGATCGAATTTTCCGTGACGGATGCGAGAAATCTCCGTCTGGCAAATTCCCGTTGCTGCCTCTAGCGCAACGGCCGTTCCCCACTTGGTCTTGACCGACTCCACAATTTGCGCCGCCACCAGCTTCCTCGCGTCATCGAGGCGCGAGTTCCACCTTTCATCGATGTTTGCCTCGAGCAATGTGCGCTCCTCAGGTTCGAATGCGGATCGTCGGGCGTTAAATCGAGCCGCTGAAATTTGTGCTTTACTCATCATCGACGACGCGCCTTTTCCCGTTCTCGCGACTGATCTGATTGGGACCTTCGGTGAAGGCGAAGCTCGCGACCTGTTCGAGAAGGACGGAGGCTGTCTTGCCGGAGCTGTCGGGTGGCAGCGACACCGGCAAATGCTTCAGCTTCTCCAGATCCTCTCGCATGCCGTCAGGCAAGCGGACGACTATTTCTCGTGGCCGCTCCCGTGCCCGCTCTCATGGGCGCCCTCTGGCTCACCACTGCTCTCATGCGCCGACGAGTGATCATGCCCGTGGTCATCCTCTTTCGCCGCATGTGCGGGTTGAGCTTGTGATTCCGATCCGACGACATTCTTCAAACCGAGCTGAAAAGCGCCCTTAGGAAAGAAGAACACACCGACGACGAACGTGCCGACGAGAATGCCGCCGGCGACGAGACCAAGTCGCTTCATAACGAGACAATCCATGCCGAACGCCGCGCTGATTTCAGAGCGAACGCCCAAGCTTCAATTTTTTCAGATGACGGAGGATATGTAAGCGCTTACGCGCTGATGCCAAACCGAAGTGGTTTGTGAAGGGGATCCGGCTCGCAGGACGCCCCGAGCGTATCGAAGTAAGCCGCATAGCTGACGCGCGTACCGGCAAAGTAAGCGGACTCATAACAAGACCGCGTCGGCAATGCATGGAGGAGACACGGGCAACTACAAGGGTGATCCTCCAACCCACCAATTGGTGAGGTGTCGGCGTCGGAGCTGCTTTGCGCCGCGACATCAACGGATTTTGCAGCGCTCTCTCCGACGTGGGATTTCTGGCCGTCGAAGTGAGGTCTCGCGTACAAAGCCGAAATCGGAACGCCCGCAACCAAGATCAACGCGGCCAAAAGCACTTTCACGAACTGACCCGCGCGGGACCGCGCGGGACCGCATGCCGACACGCGCACGGGCATGACGCACGCCGCGTGTAAGTCGATCGATGCCCTGTGTCGAACCGTTCATTGGCGGAAAATTGGTTTCTGATGGTGGCGAAGTCAAGTCGATCGCAAAAGAGCAATCGCAGAAAGCTGGCTCGTGCTTCATTTGACGCGGGCCTATTTATTTCAGGCCACTATCGGTTCGGCGACATTGACGACTGGCGTCAACTTAATTGACGCTTATTGCCAATTTCATTGACGGCTACCGACAATCTTTCTCAACCGACTCGCTGCAGAGATCATCGAAGATCTATTCGCCCCGCTTACCATTTGCACGCGCGAGTTCGCTCTCGAGCTCTTCGATGCGCTGCCGGAGCTGCTGCACCACCGCCGCTGCCTCCTCTATCGGAATGAGTTGCGGGATGTGCTGCGGGCAATTGCGGTCCCACGCCTCGATCGTGAACAAAATGACCCATTCAGCAGTCGCATTCCCCTCAGCCGGACGCAGCTGCGCCAACAGGGCATCATCATCCTCGACGATCCGCGCGCTGCCCCAGATTTTAACTCGCCGACGGCGTGCGTAGTCCATGAGAAAGATGAAGGCGCGCGGATTCTCCGCGAGGTTCCCTGCGGTAATATATTGGCGGTTGCCGGAGAAGTCGGCGAACCCCAGCGTGCGGTCATCGATGACTTTCAAAAAACCTGGCGGTCCACCGCGGTGCTGGATGTAGGGCTGGCCGGCCGCGCTTGCCGTCCCAAGGTAAAATGAGCGCGCGGTCGTTAGGAACGCAGCCAGATCAGGCGTGACTGTACTCGGCCAACCCCGGCCTCTCTCCACCGCCTCGTATTGTTCGCGCGAGCCTCGCTTCACCTGCTCGGCTTTCACGGCGGAAGTAAACGCAACATCGGACGCGTGGCTGATCATCCTCACACCCATTCAAATGCGTGCAGAAATCAGATGGCAGGCATTCCTATGAAACCCGGAAGTGCCTTTATGCGGTCGACCCAGGCGCGGATCGCGGGGAAGTCGTCGAGCGGCACACCTCCCTCGTGGCCCAAGGCGACGTAAGGCATGCATGCGATATCGGCGACGGTCGGACGGCCCATGGCCAACCACTGCTGGTTCGACAAGTGCGCTTCCAAAAGAGCGAGAACTCGACGCGCCTTCTTGCGAGCGAGATCGACGTCGAGATCGTAGCCGAACTTATCATGCAGGCGCGCGTCATTCGGCCCGCGCGCGATTTCATTCGCGGCGGTCATCAGCCACTGACAAACACGCGCCAGTCCGGCCGGATCGATCGGCAGCCAGCTTTCTCCGCCCCACTTGCGTGCGATGTAGACGAGAATGGCTTGGCTGTCGCGCAGGACCACGTCTCCATCCTGGAAGATGGGGATTTCGCCGAATGGATTGAGCAAGACCAATGGCGGCTTCTTGTGTTCGCCGGCAAGGAAATCGACTGGCACAATCTGCAACGGAACACCGAGCAGGCTGGCGAGAAGGCGAACTTTGTAGCAGTTCCCCGAAAGCTCGAGGTCGTAGAGTTTCGTCGTCATGGCCCAAAATCCTCCCGCCGGAAGTCACTCCACATAGACTCCCGCATCCTGGCTATTTCTGCTAGTGGGTAAGTTCAGTAAGGATATTTCCATTTTTCGGAAGAATTGACGTGGATCGACTACGTGCCATGGCTGCGTTCGTAGCGGTGACGGAGGCCGGTAGTCTGTCGGCTGCGGCGCGAGCGCTCGGCGAACCGCTCACAAACCTCAGCCGAATGATCTCTCAGCTCGAAGCACACCTCGGCTGCACTTTGCTTCGTCGGTCGACGCGGCAGATGGTGCTGACGCCAGCCGGCAGCGAATACCTGGATACATGCCGCAGTGTCCTCGATACGATCGCAATGGCGGAGCGACGCATTGCCGGCCAAGCAGACGAGCTATCGGGCGACCTGGCCTTGACGGCGCCCGTACTCTTCGGACGGATGTATGTGGTGCCGCTGCTCGCGCAGTTCTTGGCTGAGTATCCGCGCATCAATGCACGTCTTTTGCTGGTTGATCGCGTGGTCGACCTTCTCGAGGAGGGAATCGATACTGCGCTTCGCATTGGCGAGTTGCCTGACTCCGCGCTTCTTGCGACGCGCGTGGGCTCGTTGCGCCTCGTGACCTGCGCGTCGCCGGCCTACTTGGAGCGTTGCGGCACGCCATCGGCACCTGCAGCCCTCACCCAGCACGATTGCGTAACGTTTGCCAATCTTCCTGGTGGAACGCGCTGGATTTTCAGAAGCCGCCGCAATGGACGCAAGGCTATACGCGTACGCTCCCGGTTGTCGGTAAATACAGCCGACGCGGCCGTTGCTGCGGCGACTGCGGGCATCGGCATCACGCGCGTTCTCTCCTATCAGGCAGAGGACGCGTTGCGCGAGGGGCGTTTGCTGCCCATCCTGGATCGCTTCGAGGACACCGAAATCCCGGTGCAGCTCGTTTATAGCCCGACGTCTTCAAGCAACGCTCGTGTGCGGTCATTCGTGACGTTTGCAGCCGAGAAGCTGCGGCTATTGCCGGGCGCCTCATTGCGCAAGACGCAAGGACGCCCTGTCCGCTAAGCCGGAGCGCCCTCTTCGTCACATCGCGCTCGTGTCAATCAGCTAGTCGCTCGGATGGCTCGCGTGAGCTTTCTTAACCTGATCCAGAATTCCACTGAGGTTGTAGGACTCGGGTGCCTGCAGCGGCGGGAACTTGTCGTAGGACTCAAGGTGGTGCAGCCACAGCTGTTGGCCGATCGGCAGCATGTTCCAATCGTACTGGAATGCGGTTGCCGGAGCGCCCAATGCGCCGCCGAGGCTCATCGCCGTTTTCTGGTCGACGCCAACCGCCTGTTCGAACGGATCGCGTTTGATGTTCTGGACCAAGGTGAAGTGAAACGGGATCAACGGCATGATCCAGCCGGCCGGGCCGGGCTGAGACATGGTGTAGTACATCTTCCAATTCTTGTAGCGCACCGCCGACGGCGTCGCCCCTGAATAGTAGAAGAAGAAGTCACGTGCCGATTTTGCGGATTTGCCTTCGAGCATGTTGGTCTGGTCGAAGCCGTCGAGTGTCGTCTTGACGATTCCGGGATACTGCCCCGCCTCGATCTGCTGCTTCAGCCCATCCCCTTTGGGCCCGCCTGCAATGTCGACCAACGTCGGCACCCAGTCGAGGGCCGCGAACAATTGGTTGTTGACCGTGCCCGGCTTGATCACGCCCGGCCAGCGGATCACCATCGGCGCGCGATAGCCGCCCTCCCAAGCCTCACCTTTCTGGCCCTTGAAGGGAGTAACGCCGCCATCCGGGAAGCTGATGGCTTCAGCACCGTTGTCGGTGGTGAAGACCACGATGGTGTTGTCGAGCTGGCCCATGTCCTGAAGCTTCTTGAGGACAACGCCGATGTTGTCATCGAGCTGCTTCATGCCGGCTTCGTTCACGCCCCAGTCCCTGCCGCCGCGCTCGCCCACCATGGCTTCATATTTCGGCGACAGCACGGTCACGACATGCATGCGGGCCGGGTTGTACCAGACGAAGAAGGGCTTGTTGGTCTTCTTCGGGTCGTTGCGGTCGAGGAAGTCGACCACCTTGTCCGAGATTTCCTCGTCCACCGTCTTGGAACGCTCGAGCGTCAGCGGCCCCTCATCGGCACACATCTGGTTGCGCTCCGTGCCGTCGGCAGATTTGCACGACAGCACATTCCGCGGCGGCGTCAGACAGGTCGTGGTCTTGGGGTCCACTGCGCCCGGGACCTCCGCGATGCCGGGGATCGGCGTGTTGCGGCAAGGCGGCGCGACGGTCTGGGTTTCTGGATTCTTGTTGATGTCCGGGAAGCTCACCTGCTGCATGGCATCGAGGTGATAGAGATAGCCCCAATACTCCTGAAAGCCATGTGCTGTTGGAAGCGCTGCTGTGTGATCGCCCAGATGGTTTTTGCCGAATTCGCCTGTCGTGTAGCCAAGGTCGATCAGGAACTTGGCCAACGCCGGCGTGCCGGGCTGCAGAAAGGATGGGCTGCCGGGCAGTTGTGGAGGGATCATGCCTGTTCGCAGCGGATACATGCCGGTGAAGAAGGCGTTGCGACCGGAGGTGCAGCTCTGCATGGCCACATAGTCGGTGAACATCGCACCTTCCTTGCCGATGCGGTCGATGTTCGGCGTTTCGCCAACCATCACGCCGCGATGGTAGATGCTCGGCTGCATCCAGCCGATGTCATCGCCCATGATGAACATGATGTTGGGCTTGCTCACTGGCACCGAGATCTGCTGTGCCGGGGCCTGCGAGCCTACCACTGGCAGCGCACACAGTAGCGTGACGAAACCGATCCCGATTTTTTGAGAGATATGCATGTCTGGCGCTCCTTCAACCGAGGATGCAACGCACCTGCCCGCACACCGAGAGTCGAAGCTGCCCAAGTTCACGCACGCGCGCAATCGACGCCGATTTAGTTCGTAAATAGGTTCTATACAGTGTGCTGATTATCATATCTGTCGGCGGCAATGGTGCAGCCAGGCGTGGCCGTAGTCTTATGCTCGGATGCGATATGAACCACTCGGCGTGTTCTATTCAGTGGCGATGCGCTGCAAGAATTTCATGGCCGATCCTGACCTGCATGGCATTATTTGCGGCGGTGAGTTTCAGCCTTGAATCGCCGGGTTCACATGCGGAAGAAGCGCTGGCGAAACCGGCCGATCCGGTTGCGCATCCCGATTTCGTCGGATCGGACCGATGCGCGCAATGTCATGCAGCAGAGCACAAAGACTGGCTCAGCTCGCAACACGCAGTGGCTATGCAGGAGGCGACGGAGCATACCGTTCTTGGACGCTTCGACGGCACTACGTTCAGCAATGAAAACGTCACGAGCAAATTTTACAAAACTGACGGCAAGTTTTGGGTACGGACCGACGGGCCTGACGGGGCGCTCGGCGATTTCGAGATCAGCTACACATTTGGCGTCTGGCCGCTACAGCAGTACCTCATCAAGCTTCCAGGAGGGCGCATTCAAGCGCTCGGCATTGCGTGGGATGCGCGCTCGAAGGAAGCCGGAGGCCAGCGCTGGTTTCAGCTCTATCCAGACCGCAAGTTGAAGGCCGGCGATCCGCTCCATTGGACCGGCATCGATCAGAATTGGAACTACCAGTGTGCGTGGTGCCACTCGACCAATCTCAAGAAAAACTACGATCAGGCGAGCGGTGATTTTCACACAACCTGGTCCGAGATCAGCGTGGGTTGCGAAGCCTGCCACGGGCCCGGCTCGGACCATGTGGCTTGGGCGACGAAGTCAAACGGATGGGAGCAGTCCGATCAGCGCGGCAAGGGATTTGCGCAAAACTTCGACGAGCGCAAAGGCGTGACGTGGCCAATGGATGCCACCGGGCAGGCTAAACGCTCGGTGCCTCGTACATCGGCCAATGAGATTCATGTTTGCGCGGGCTGCCATTCGCGGCGCCAACAGTTCTCGGATGATCCTGGAAGCGTTGGCCGCTTGTTCGACGCCTTCCGGCCGTCGCTGCTGGAAGACGGGCTCTATCATGTCGACGGCCAACAGCGCGACGAGGTCTACAATTACGGATCGTTTCTCGAGAGTCGCATGCATTCCGCAGGCGTCACCTGCTCCGACTGTCACAATCCCCACACGGGGAAGCTACGCCAAACCGGAAATGCGCTTTGCGGGCAGTGCCATGCGCCCGAACGATTTGACGTTAGTGCGCATCATCACCACGCGCCGAATTCAAAGGGCGCTGAATGTGCCTCATGCCATATGCCGGCCACCACATACATGGGTATCGACAGGCGCCCCGATCATTCAATCCGCATTCCTCGACCCGATCGAACGGTGCAGCTCGGAACGCCCAACGCGTGCAATCAATGTCATACCGACAAAAACGCCAAATGGGCCATGGATGCCGTCAAGGCATGGTATCGTTCGCCGAAACCGGGCTTCCAAGATTTCGCTGAAGCGTTCGATCGCGGCGACTGGGGAGCTCCTGGCGCTCAACTCGGCTTGATCGGAATTGCCAAAGCCAGCTCGGAGGCGCCCATCGCGCGCGCAAGCGCGATTGCGAGGCTTCGACGATTTCCCTCGCCTCAGGTGTTGGACTTCGCGGCGAGCTCCTTGAAAATCGATGATCCCCAAATTCGAGCGGCGGCCGTGTCGGTGATTGCCGGGGCGCCCCCAGAGACGCGCCGGTCGCTACTCGCGCCTTTGCTGAGGGATGAGACCCGCCTGGTTCGTATGGATGCCGCTCGAGCCATTGCCGGAGAAGCGGAACAGAATTTGTCGACCGATGATCGCGCCTCGTTCGAGAAGGCGCTCGCCGAATATATCGATGCCCAATTGTTCAATGCGGAACGGCCAGAGTCGCAAACCAATCTCGGCACACTTTATCGCGATCGCGGCAAGCCCGACGACGCCCGAGCTGCCTACGCAAAGGCGATCGAGATCGATCCGACCTTCGTCCCGGCAGTCATCGCATCGGCCGAGCTGAAGAGAGAGCGGGCTGACGAGAATGGTGCTGAAGCGGTGTTACGCAAATCGCTCGGCGGAAATCCCCGTTCCGGCGGGCTGTGGCATGCCCTCGGTCTTAGTCTCATTCGTCAGAAGCGCCTGCCCGAAGCGATGGCCGCTCTTGCGAAGGCCGCTGAGCTTGCTCCCGAAGAACCGCGCTTCAGCTACGTCTATGGGGTCGCACTTCACGATACCGGCAAGCCGCGAGAAGCAGTAGAGACGCTGAAGAGCGCTCTCACGCGTCACCCGTACGATCGCGATATCTTATGGGCTCTCGCGACCTACGAGATCGAGGACGGCGACAATGCATCGGCGCTCGCCCGCACCGAACTCCTAAATCACCTCGAACCGGACCGTTCAGATGTCATGCAGCTGCTCGGAGAACTGAGGCAACGGACTCGCTAGTTGGGCTGTCGAGCCCCCCTTCCCGCGCTGCGCTGAACTTCCGTGGTGACGCGAACATGCCACACCGTTCCGACAAGCAGCTTCGACCGGCATCGGTTTGGGCGGATTGGGGTTGTACGGACATGTCCCAAATGCAGTATCGAGGACGATCTATCCACGGAGCGGGCACAAAGGTCCGCGTGGCTATCTTCTGACGATTGGGAGGGGAGCAGCATATGAGAAAATTGCTTTCGCTCATCGCGCTGAGCTGCGCGATGGCCATTGCATTTGGGGCTAATGCCCCGCAGGCGCGCGCCGCGATACTTACGACCAACATTTCGGCGCTGAAGGCAGAGCAATCTGCGACTGTTCAACAGGCCCGTTATCGCTGCTGGTGGCGTAACGGGTATCGCCACTGCGGTTACAGGCACCATCGCCGTTGGGACAATGGATACGGCTATCATCGCGGCTGGCGGCATCGGCATTGGCGCGACCGGTATTGGCGCCACCGTTATTACTATCGCCATCACCAGCAGTATCGCCGGCACTATTATTACAACTCGTATCAGCCGGCTTACCGGCGCCATCCGCGGTACGGCTACTGCATCGGCGTGTGCTGGTGGTAAACCGGTCGTCTAGCGAATAGCGATCACGAGCGCCGGGCCATGTCCCGGCGCTTCCTTTTTGTGTGATCGGCCGCGTTCGCAAGCGGCGGCGAAATGAGGAGATTGTGCGACCGTCCGTCGCCGCGTCAGCAACGCCGCAGATCAAAAATGATCAGCAAATACGGGCTTCGGTGCATGACATCGGGGTGTGTCGCCTGTGCTCTTGACGCGCGCGTCATACGGCTTTCCAATGCCAACACAAAGACGCGGTGGCGCGGGGAACTTTTAATGACTTTCGTAAGGGGAATTTTTCTGTCCCGCTTGCCGGACAGATCGGGCCAACTTGTGAATACGCAAAAAATTTTGATGGCCGCAATGATGTTGGCCCTCGCACTCTGCGGATCGGCGAACGCGGCCGAGCAGCAATTCGGCGCTTTCGGGCCCGAGGGTTCGCGGATGCGCGAGCAGCTTTGGATCTTGCCGAGCGGTGAAGAAGGCCGCTCGCTGCGCGCGACTGTGTTCCGCCCCGACGACGAAGCGTCGGAGCCCAATAAGAAACATCCGCTCGTTGTCATCAATCACGGTACCGACGAAGCGACGCGCCTTGCCGTCGCCATGCCGGTTTACTACTGGCTGTCCCGTTGGTTCGTCGAACGCGGCTACGTCGTCGTCCTTCCGCAGCGTCGCGGTCACGGCGCCACCGGCGGCGCTCTCTCGGAATCCATCGGCACCTGCCAGCAACCGAACCATTACGCGTCCGGGAACATCGCTGCCGACGATATCGCCGCGACCGTCAATTACATGACCCAACAGCCGTTCATCGCGCAGAAGGCGACGATTGTTGCCGGTATCTCGACCGGCGGATGGGCGTCGTTGGCTCTGGCTGCACGCAATCTTCCGCAGGTGCAGGCCGTCGTGAATTTCGCCGGGGGCCGCGGCGGTCACGCGTACGGACGGTCCAACGCCATTTGCGGCAAGCCGGACCTGGTCGCGGCGGCGCACAAATACGGAGGCACGGCGCGCGAGCCGAGCATCTGGTTTTATTCCGAGAACGATAGCTATTTCGGCCCGGCCCTCGCGCAGGAACTGGCGCAAGCCTGGAACGGCGCGGGCGGCAACGCGGAAGAGCATATTCTTCCCGCCTATGGCAACGACGGCCATTCCATCGCCGACGATCGCCAAGGCTGGGACATCTGGGGTCCAAGTCTCGATGCTTTCCTAACGAAAGTTCGTGGCGGTCAGCTGGAAGTCGCAGCAGAGCATCAGCCGTCGTCACCGCCGGTCGAGACTTCGGCAATCGCCACCACCGGGGCGACACGCTAGCGGCGCGCCCCGCTCCCCTGTTTGTTCGCTGCAACGACGATGCGGTCCGGTGGGGGGTTGGGCATCTGGACCTATCGACAAGCTGTAGCTCCGGCCTTAGCCTGACCGTTCGTTCGTGAAATTCCGTGAACGCCGGCGCGGCAGCGCACGGCTCCGGCAAGCCGCCAAGAAGTTGACCCAGTGTTTCGACAGTTTTCTAGCCCGGTAAAGCCAGGCCATGGCCGTTAGACCCAGGAGCGCCGTCGCATCGGCTCTGGCGGTTGCAATGAGGGACTTCGGACTCGGTTCACAAACGGTTCTGAAGATCGGCATCCTCGCTCCGCTGACAGGACCACTCAAAGCCTGGGCACTGCCGGGATTCAACGGCAGTCTCATTTGGGTCGAGCGGATCAACGCGACCGGCGGCCTGAAGATCGGCAGCCGGAAGTACAAGCTCGAACTCGTCCAGTTCGACACCAACTATCAGCCCGACCTGGCGCTTCAAGGCGCACGGAAGCTAATCATGGAGGATGGCGTGAAGCTCATCCTCATGATCGGCGGCAACGACCTGACGGCTGAAGTCCGACGGCTCATCAGCCAGCATCGCATGCTCGTCGCGACGCTTCTGCCGAGCGATCTGTCGCCGGACGTGCCGACGCTTGTTGCGCCGAGCGAAGTCCATCCAATCTACAACGTGACCGGCGTCGAATGGCTGAGGCGGAACCATCCGGAACTCAAGACGGCGGCGTTGTGTGCGCAGCGCGATCTTCTCGGCCTGCCGTCCATCGCCACCTACAGAGCGGCCTTCGAAGCGGCCGGCATCGAGCTTGTCGCCGAGCGCGTATTCGACCCGGAAACGAGCGATTTCGGGCCGATCGTCGACGAACTGATGGCGAAAAGGCCGGATATCCTCTGTTGGGATACGGCGTATGAGCCGTTTGTCCATTCGCTTACGATCGAAGCATTCAAACGCGGCTTCCGCGGCCGCCTTTTGTCGTGCACGTGCGACAACTATCCGGAGCTCATCCGGCGCACGAGCGTCGAATTCATGGAAGGCTTCATCTTCCAGTTTCCGGACTTCGACGATCCTCGCCTCAACGATGGCCATACGAACTTCGAAGATCCCGGCAAATTCTACGACGAGTTTTGCCGCCGCTTCCCGGGAACATGGAGCGCGGTGTCGTGGGAATACGCCTCGACGCTGGAACTTTGGAAATCAGCCGTGCAGCGTGCGCGCACCTTCGAGCCGTTCTCCGTTCTCGCGGCGATGAAGGTCGGCGGCATCGGTCCGCACGCTTTCGGCGAAGCCCGATGGTGGGGAAAAGATCTGTTCGGGATCGATAACGCGCTCGTCGGAGAATGGCCCGTCGTCGCGATCGTCAATGGCAAGGCGCGGATTCAAGAGTTCGGCTCGATCGCGGACTGGTGGTCAAAACACCGGTCGACCCTCGTAAAGCACATGCGGTCAATGAACCTGATGTGGGATCAGCGCGAACACCTCGCCGCGTCTGCCGAGACACTCGATCGTTTGACGGCTCAGGACTCGTAGATCATGTCTTCGTGCGCGTTGGCGAAGTAGAGTCTGATGATCTCGACGGCCGTCTCGACGTTTCGCCGCTCGATCGCATCGTAGAGCGACCTGAACATCAGCTGGATGCTCTTGATTTTCGCCGGCGTCAGTGCCTGCCGACGGGCTGACGCCCACTGCGGATGGCGCCGTACCTCATGCAGAATTGCGTACATCGCGACGACCAGCGAGTTATGCGTGCCGCGGGCGATGGCCATCATGAATTCTTCTTCCAATATCGCGAACGTGTCGGATTCGGTGACGATCGCTTCGAGTTGGATGAGCTGATTTTGGAGATCGGCGACGTCTCGCGCCGACATGTAAATGGTTGCGAGGCGCGTCATCTCAGGCGCCAGGATGGAACTCGCTATATTCATCGCGAACGGCGACGCGGTCTCGACGAGTTGGTCGACGCCAGGAAACGACGAGGTGCGCTCATCCCTGCTGTCGTGAGACGAGCGCTTTCGTTGATATGAAACGAACGTGCCGCTTCCCGGACGGCGGGCGACGATCCCGTATGTGGCCAAGAACTCAAGCGCCTGACGTATCGTCGCCCGGCTGTCACCGAACGCATCGGCCAAGTCCCGCTCGGCCGGAATTCGCGTTCCGAACGGATATTCCCCCGACGCAAAGCGAGCGAACAGCCTCGTGGCGATTTCCTTCACCCGCGGCGTGACGAGCGGATGGCGCGTGACATCGTCGATCCAGGGAGGCGCTTCGAAGTCGTAGGTATCAGACATGATTGCAGCTCAAGCTAATGTTGCATTCCAATTTCAGAACGGGCCTTTTCGGTTTCCCGCAGATGACGCACTGCGGAAAATGTCTGGGGCCCGAGCAGTGCGGTAAGCGCGACGGCGGTTTCCAAAGCCGCACAATCCTCGGAGAGCGCCGTCGAAAGCGTATGCTGTCGATTCGCGAAATCCGCAGCTTTCGCCGCGTAGCTCGAAAAGACAGATGCGTCCGCTGCCTGCTCAGCAGCCGTCGCGAGCAGGCGAACTTCGGGCGAACTTGCGCCCAGGATCTCCCTCAGCATCGCCCTCAGGTCGCGCGCCTGAAGCGTCACTATTTCGGACGCCGGATCGCCAGCATCGATGAGGAGACGATTGAAGCGGGTGATGGAGAGTGCTGCTTCCGCAAGCTGACGATATCGCTGGCGGCGCGCTTCGATCAGCGCGTGCGGGACCTTCGTTGCGAGCCGGAAGTGAAACGAGGTCGCGCCGGTCATTGGGATGTCGAGCGTCGCGATGCCGGCAACAACCAGCCGCCAACCCTTCTCCGCTTCGCGAAAGGCGTGGCGGGCTTCGTTTGCGTTGCCGAGGATGGTGTGCGCGACGCCGACGTTCGAACGGCTCGCAGCGAGCGATGACGCCGGAGACGGGGCAGCCTCGACGATTGCCGCTGCGCGAAGCCACAAGCGTGCAGCATCATTGATCTGTAAGCGTGCCATTGCCGCGAAGGCCTGCAGGCTCTGATCCGTCCACATCTCAATCTCAGCCACGCGCGCCTGCAATTCAGATTTCGGAGGAAATTGCCCATCCCCAATTGGGAAAAAAGATGCCTTCCTCGAAACCAGAATGCAACCGAATTCAACCAATGCCAGCCAAAGTAGGTTCGCACCTGCGATATTGCGGCTAACTGCGTTTAATATCGATGAAATCTGGATTTTGTGCCTGCGAAATGATCAGTGTCGTTTCTTTTTGGTGATTTTTTTGACTTGCGGGTAATTCGTCACTCCGTAACATGGTCGTGTTGGGCTAATTGCGGTAATTACTGGTTTAAATTGGTTTATGTCGCAAAACCATCTGCTTGCGTCACGCCAATGCCGGGCCCGACGGGGGATCGTGCTTTTTTGCTTCACGCGGCGGCCGCGCTTCTGCGCCTAGCTCGGGGATCGATCACTGCACGAAGATTTATCAATGAGCAGGCTCAGCTGGAGCGATCATGGCCATAGATACTGGAGTGCATACTGCGGGTAGCGCGTTTGACGCGTCGTCCGGCAAACTCGTCCGAGCCATCGACTGGAGGGGAGCGTTTTGGGTCGCCAGCGGCGTCCCAGCTCTTGTCCTGTTTTCCATCGGCGGCATCGCGGGCGTAGCGGGAAAGGTTGCCTTTCTCGTTTGGTTCGTCTCGATGCTCATGGGGCTTATCCAGTCCTTCACATACGCAGAAATAGCCGGACTCTTCCCGAACAAATCGGGCGGCGCCTCGGTCTATGGCGCAGCGGCATGGGTGAGATATTCCAAGCTGATCGCGCCGTTGTCCGTCTGGTGCAACTGGTTCGCGTGGTCGCCCGTGCTCTCGCTCGGGTGCTCGATCGCAGCCGCCTACATCCTGAACTCTCTGGCAGCCGTCCCACCGGCTGATGCGCCGCAAGTCGCCGCTTGGGTCAGTGCCCACGCCGCGTCGATCCCGCTCGATTCTCCTCGCGTCGCCGAGTGGCTCGCAGCAAATCACGGCAAGACGGCAGCGGACGCGGTCGCAGCTCTCCTTTCAACGGATGCCATTGCTGCGCTGACGCCGGAGATCCGCAACTGGTCCCTCTTCCACGGAACTCTCGGACCCGTGTCGTTCTCTTTCAACGCCGCGTTCTTCATCGGCGCGGTGCTCATGCTGATCACGTTCGCCATTCAGCACCGAGGCATTCTCGGCACCGCCAGCGTTCAGAAATATATCGGCCTCGCGGTGATCATTCCGATGTTCATCGTCGGCATCGTGCCGATCATCACGGGCCAGATCAACTGGTCGAACTTCACGCCGCTCGAGCCGCTGAAAGCGGCCTATGCTCCGGAAATGGGCCATTGGGATATCGCGGGCTGGACGCTCATTCTCGGCGCCATGTTCATCGCCGCGTGGTCCACGTACGGATTTGAAACGGCGATTTGCTACACGAGCGAATTCCGCGATCCGGGCCGCGATACGTTCAAGGCGATCTTCTATTCGGGTCTGCTTTGCCTCGTACTCTTCACGCTCGTGCCCTTCACCTTCCAAGGGGTTTTGGGTCTCGAGGGTATGCTCGAGCCGTCGATCGTCGATGGTTCCGGTGTCGCTGCGGCCATGGCCAACATGGTCGGCCACGGCGGAATGCTCACGAGCCTGCTCGTCATGCTCATGATCCTGGCGCTCATGTTGTGCCTGATGACCGCGATGGCCGGATCATCGCGCACCCTTTATCAGGGCTCGCGCGATGGCTGGCTGCCTCGCTACCTCAGCCACGTTAATGAACACGGTGCACCGACGCGCGCGATGTGGACCGATCTCGTGATCAACCTCGCGGTCCTCGCGATCGCCTGTGCAGACGCTACGAGCTTCTTCTTCATCCTCGCCGTTTCGAACTGCGGTTACATCATCTTCAACTTCCTGAACCTCAATTCAGGTTGGATCCACCGCATCGATAACGCCGGCGTCCATCGTCCGTGGCGCGCACCGAGCTTCGTGCTTGCCATCGGCGCGGTGTTCGCGTTCGTCAATGCCGTCTTCATGGGCGCGGGAGCGAAGGTCTGGAATCCCGTCGCATTGTGGGCCGGCCTGTTCACCGCATCGCTGATCATTCCGGTGTTCTGCTTCCGCCATTACGTGCAGGATAAAGGCGTCTTTCCTGCCCACATGCTGGAGGATCTGGGCCTGACGCAGGGCGACTTGAAAACGCGGAAGGCCGGGGTGCTTCCCTATCTTGTTCTCGTGGCTGGCTTGCTCGTAGTCCTGGTGTCGAACTGGTTCTTCCAGCTGCCTGCCTAGAGAAATTGCAGATCGGGGCGGTTTCCTCCTCCGCTCCGATCTGCTCTGATCACTTTCCGCAGGTCCCGGGCATGTGGCCTGATGGATTCAGGGAGCAATTGATGACGGTAAGCACTATCAAAAGCCGGCCAATCTATCCGGGTCTCAGCCCGGATCTCAACGCGCGACGCAACATCATCGTCTGTGACAAAGCGGGTGCGGCGGCAGTCACCGAGTTGTTTTCGCGCGCCGACAGCGCCTTTGCGGAGCGGACGACCATCATTCTGGCGGACAGCCTGTCTGCTACCGAAACCCAAACGCTCAGTCGCGATCTTGCGCCGGCTGCAGTCGAAATTCAGCCAACTCTTGCCGATGGCATCGCACGTCTGCGGCAACTTCTTGAAACGGCACCCATGGGCCTGCGCCTTTACGCGGCCGGTTCCGAACCTCTCATCGGCCTCGTCGTGCAGGCGGGCCTCGATTTCTCGATCGACCACTTGTCTATCCGCACCGAGCATCGCGGCTCGCTCATGCGGCGCGTTCAATGCGTCCATTGCAAGGGTTACATCGAGAACGTCACGACGAACCCGGTGAAATGCACCCATTGCGGCCTCACACTGCTGGTGCGCGACCACTACTCCCGTCGGCTTGCCGCGTTCCAAGGCGTGTGCATCGACGCGGAAGTTCCTGGTGAAATCCCGCCGACGGAGGCGCTGTACCAATGAGTGGATCTCTTCTACGGCGCGTTCGGGTCGCCGAGGTGGAACGTGTGGCGAACCGCATCAAGCGCTTTCGCTTCGTCGATGTTGACAATGCTCCGCTGTCGGAGTTTTCGGGTGGATCTCACATTTCGGTCGTCATGCACGCTGGCGACCGTCTCTTGCGTAATCCCTATTCGCTCATGGGAGCGCCCTCGGATACGTCGAGCTATCAAATCAGCGTTTTGAACGTCGAGGATTCCCGTGGCGGCTCGAAGTTCATGCATGAGAAGGTCTCCGTTGGCACGGAACTCGAGATCGGGCAGCCGCTCAATCTCTTTCCGCCAGCCAAGCTTGCGAAGAAGCATGTGCTGATCGCAGGCGGCATCGGCATCACGCCTTTCATGTCGATGATGAACGAGCTCGACGGGCTGCATTCCGACTTCGAGCTGCACTACGGCGTTCGCTCGCTCGAAGACGGCGCCTACTGCAAATATCTGCAATCTCGCTACGGATCGCGGGTGAATATCTATCGCCAGGACCAGGGTCAGCTGATCCCGCTCGAGCGCATTCTGGGCGACCAGCGGCTCGGCACGCATGTGTACGTCTGCGGGCCAAAGCCAATGATCGAGTGGTCGCTGCAGACGGCGAAGCTGCTCGGCTGGCCCGACGAGAACGTGCACTCCGAGCAATTCAGTGCTCCGCCTCCGGGTAAGCAGTTCCTCGTGAAGTTGGCGCGGTCGGGCCGAGAGGTCATTGTGCGCGGGCACCAAAGCATTCTCGAAGCACTCGAAGAGAACGGGGTCGACGCGCCTTTCCTCTGTCGCGGCGGCGCTTGCGGTCAATGCGAAACGCAGGTCGTCGCGTGCGACGGCTTCATCGAGCACAACGACCACTTCCTCACCGAGCCCGAGCGCGTGAGCGGCAAGAAGATCATGATCTGCATGTCTCGCATTCAAACAGGATCGATCACTCTCGATCTCTAAAGAACAATCCAAAAATTCCTATCCGGGAGATCATGGTATGGGACTGACATTTAGAAACGAGACTTTTCGAGACGACTTCACGTACACAAACAGTCCGTCCAACATCCGGCGGTTTCCGTTTCCTTTCGTCGAGGATCAGTACCGGTATTCGGTCAATATCGAGCCGCATACGCCGGGCCCGAAGGGGTCTCCGTTCGAGCACCACTTCGACGTCGACGAGCATTACGTTTCGGAAATGCGCGATCGTGCGATGGTTCTCGCCGCAGATCCTTTGCGATGCCAAGCTCTGCCGCACATGATGACGGCGCAGTGGGACATGCTCGAGTTGCTCATGACATCGCTTGCGCGCGATTATCCCGAGCACTTCACGCTCCATCGCGACGGTACGGCGTGGCATTGGATCAACCGGCCGCTCGGCATCGACCAGAAGTTCACGTTCCTCGATGCGAGCACGCTGCCCTACCCTCCGATGGAATTTATCGGCCGTCAGGTGCAGGGCGATTTCTCGATCCAAGACCAGCGCGATAACCAGCTCTGGATGGATGCTGGCATCATCACGTCGCAAGCCGACTGGTCGCTCGACTTCGACGTCGGCATGAACTTCTTCGAATGGCACGGACCGGTGCCGCTCGCGCACGAGGCCGGCGTTTTCGAGCGCGCGTTGAAATTTCTTCTCAATCTGCAGATCGGCAAACCGGTTCGCCGCTTGAACTGGACGATGACGATCAATCCGCGTCTCGATACGAGCCCCGAGAACTATCACAAGTGGGCCAGCGATCGCATGACCGTGACGCCGGAGAATGTCGGCCAGAAAGTGCATCTGCGCGTCGAGATGCAGGGCCTCTTCAGGTTGCCCCGATCGAACGCAATCTTGTTCTCGATCCGCGGTTATCTGATGAGCCTCGAGCAGATCGTCACCGTGCCGAAATGGGGCCGCCGCCTGCCGCGCGTTCTCGCTTCGCTGCCGCCTGAACTCGTCGAGTACAAAAGCCTCGGCCGCTACCGCGACATGGCACTTGCGTACCTTGCGCCATACGACGACGGCGCTCCGACCTCACCTGGCGGAGGTCCCGACTAAGCGAACCAAATTGAAGAACACCCCCAAAGCCGAAGCGATCAAAAAACAAGCAAGAGGTAGCTCTCATGTCCCTAGCCGATTTGCCACGTCAGTCCATTCTCAACGATCGCCATCGGGCGAACGGAGGCGATCTCGAGTCCGTGTCGTGGAACAACATGCCGCTTCCGCAGACGTACGCGACCGATCCCTATGTGGAAGTCGAAGCCGTTCGTTGCCGGGCAGGGCTCTTTGACGTCTCGTCGCTGCAGTTGCTCAACGTGTCGGGGCCCGACGCGACGAAGCTCCTCAATTATGTGCTGACGTCCGACATCTCCAAAGCCAAGCCGGGCGACTCGCATATTTCAAATATCGTCAATGAAAATGGCGGGTTGATCGACGACGTTCTCATCTACGTCGATAGCCCGACCGAGTACCGCCTTTCTCACGGTGCAGGAAAGGTCGAAGAGGCAATCCGCGCGCTCGCGCCGAAGTACGATGTCAAGGTCGAGCGCGATGACGATGTCCACGTGCTGGCATTGCAGGGGCCGCTTTCGCTCGAAATCCTCGCGCCGCATACGCCGATGGATCTCGCCGGGCTCGGCTACTTCAAGCATGGAACGTCGACGTTGTTCGGAACGCCGGTGCGTCTCGCTCGCGGCGGCTATTCGGCCGAGCTTGGATATGAAGTTTTCTGCGCGGCCAAGGATGCGCACAAGATGTGGGATTCCATCCTGGCCGCGGGCAAGGATAAAGGGCTTATCCCGGTATCGTGGGCATGCCTCGACATCGTGCGCGTCGAAGGCGGTCTGCTGTTCTTCCCGTGCGAGATGACGAACGAAGATACGACGCCCTGGGAAGTGAAGGCCGACTGGACCGTCGATCTCTCGAAACCGGACTTCATCGGCAAGAAGGCGCTCGTCGAGAAGAAGGGCAAGGAACGTACGTTCGTTACCGGCCTTGAGGTCGATCACACGAAAGCGATCGCGCCCGGCTCCAAAATCACGGCGAACGGCAAAGAGGTCGGCGTCATCACCAGCACGACCTACAGCAAGCATCTCATGAAATCGCTTGCGATGGCGCAGATCGAACCCGCTTACACCAAACTCGGCACCGAACTCGTCGTCCATGACGGCGGCGACTGGCCGGCGACCGTGGTGCGGATGCCGTTCTACGATCCTCTCCGCCTTCGCACACATCCCCACGACAAAGCCTGATCCACGCACTTACGAAGTCAGAAAATCCTAGCGAATTGATTTTTCGGAAGGACACCAAATGGCAGAGCGAATAGCTATTATCGGCGCCGGCCCGAGCGGCATGGCGGTTTTGCGCGCATTCGAGAGCGCCCGGCGCAAGGGCGCGGATATTCCCGAAATGGTCTGCTACGAGCGGCAGAAGGATTGCGGGGGTATTTGGAACTATACGTGGCGCACCGGAACGGATGAGTTCGGCGAGCCGGTTCACGCCAGCATGTACCGCTATCTTTGGTCGAACGGACCGAAGGAATGTCTGGAGTTCGCCGACTACTCATTCGAAGAGCACTTCGGACGTCCGATCCCCTCGTTCCCACCGCGGGCCGTGCTGCACGACTACATC
Source organism: Hyphomicrobium sp. (assembly GCF_019753045.1). Lineage (GTDB taxonomy): Bacteria > Pseudomonadota > Alphaproteobacteria > Rhizobiales > Hyphomicrobiaceae > Hyphomicrobium_B. The sequence goes on along the minus strand of NZ_JAIELN010000014.1, from coordinate 111,948 downwards.
AAGGGCCGCATCGAACGCAGCGGCATCATGCACTACATCAAGCTCAGCACAGCGGTCCGCAGCGTCACATTCAACGAAGAGACGCAAAAGTTCACCGTGACGGTGAAGGATCTCGTCGCCGATACGCTCTCGTCATCGGAATTCGACTACGTCTTCTGCGGCAGCGGCCATTTCTCGACGCCGAACATTCCGGAATTCCCCGGTCTGACCCACTTCCTTGGACGCACGCTGCATTCGCACGACTTCCGATCGGCTGACGAGTTCGCAGGCAAGGACGTTCTATGCGTCGGCGCGAGCTATTCGTCGGAAGACATCGGCATTCAGTGCCACAAATATGGCGCCAAGTCCGTCACTTTCTCGTGGCGCACGAAGCCGATGGGATTCAAATGGCCGGCTCGCATGGACGAAGTCCCCTTGCTCGAGCGCGTCGAAGGCAAGACAGCCTACTTCAAGGATGGCAGCAAGAAGGACGTCGATGCGATCATTCTGTGCACGGGATATCTGCATCACCATCCGTTCATGGAAGACTCACTGCGCCTCAAGTCACGCAACCGGCTCTATCCGCCGAACCTCTACAAGGGCATCTTCTGGATCGACAATCCGAAGCTGATGTACATCGGCATGCAGGATCAGTTCTATACGTTCAACATGTTCGACGCGCAGGCGTGGTACGCGCGCGATGTCGTTCTCGGACGCATCAAGCTGCCGTCGAAATCCGACATGTTCGACGACATCCAGAAGTGGACCGCGCTGGAAGAAGCCATCCCGGATGCGGAAGGCGCCATCGACTTCCAGACGGAATATATGCGCGATCTCCTTGCTCCAACCGACTACCCGCGCCTCGACGTCGACACCGTCGCGAAGATGTTCAAGGAGTGGGAGCATCACAAGATGGAAGACATCCTGACCTATCGCGACCGTTCGCACAAATCTGTGCTGACCGGCACGCTGGCCCCGGTCCATCATACACCCTGGATGAAAGCTGCCGACGACTCGATGGAGGCGTTCCTCAATCAGCCGAGCAAGGTCGCTGCGGAGTAGCGAGTCTCGCTACGTAAGAAGCAAATCGTGGACTGGCCGCACACGCGGCCGGTCCACATCCGAACGTCATGCTCTTTAGCGAAATGAGGACAAGATGAGCGAAACTGTTCTGACGTCCCCCGCGCGCCCGAAACTTTTCGTTCCAGGACAATCATCGCTGGCGCCCGGTGTCGAGCGCTACGTGCTCAAAGGCGGCGGCACGGCGGTCTTCGAACTCGACAAGGGCGACCGCGTCGAACTCAGTCCGCTCGAGGGCGGACAGGGAGTGGAAATTGCGGCGTTCGCACCGGGAGGCAAAAGCGATCTCGGGGCGCTCGGCCTCAAAGGCAGTGCCAAGCCGACGGGAATTCAACGGGCCCTCGAAGCCGACAGCGAAGACGCGCAACGCGTGCGCTTCGGATTGTTCAGGCGGGGGCTCGATATCGGTCGCGTGAAAGCCGCGAGGGTGCTTGGGCCGGATTGCGTTCCGGGCGATGTCGTTTCGCTGGACGTTGAACGGTCGGTTCTCGCCGTCTTCGGTGCGCCCGCGGAGCCCATGATCGTATGGGAACAGACGCCCGCAACCGATATTTTGGTTTTCATTCAGCGAGCCAATCCGCGGCTTCTGAACGAAGCGAAGCTGCCGGAGCCGATCGCCGAACCGCGTCTCGATATCCGCATCAACATCTCGAGCGCCGAAAGCTTCGAAGTTCACGAAGGCGAGTACATCCAGATCATCGATGTGGCCGGGCGACAGTGCTCGGACTTCCTGGCGTTCAACCGCAGGGAACTCGATAAGGGCAACGTGCTTGGCCTCGACTCCACCACGACGCGGTCGATGACAGGCATGGCCTATCCGAAGCCGGGCTTGTTCTCGAAATTCTTCGATCGCGACCGCAATCCGCTGGTCGAGGTCGTCCAGGACACCGTCGGTCGGCACGACACGTTCAACCTTGCGTGCACGACGCGCTATTACGAGGACATGGGTTACTTCGGGCATCCGAACTGCAGCGATAATTTCAACGATGCGCTGAAGGACTATCCCATTGGCAGCTACAGGGGCTGGCCGGCGATCAACTTCTTCTTCAACACCAACGTCGACTGCCACAACAACATCTGGTCGGATGAACCTTGGTCGCGTCCCGGCGACTACGTGATGATGCGCGCGCTGACGGATCTCGTCTGCGGCACCTCTGCCTGCCCAGCCGATATCGATGCGTCGAACGGCTGGAACCTCACTGAAATACACGTTCGGGTCTACCCGAAAGACACACCCTTCAAGCGCTCGATCGGATACAGAATGGCACCGGATGCTCCGCTTCAGCTGACAAGAGAATCGGGATTTCACCCGCGCACGTCAGCCCTCACCCGCAACTTCGGCGATTACCGCGGTTTCTGGGTTCCTCACTGCTACGCGAACGCCGGCGCGATCGAAGAATATTGGGCGTGCCGTGAACGGGCGGTCATCATGGACCTCTCGCCCCTCAGGAAGATGGAAGTGCTCGGACCCGATGCCGAGCAGTTTCTCAACGGCATCATCACGCGCGACGTTCGCAAGCTTTCGGTCGGGCAGATCTACTATACGCCGATGTGCTACGAACACGGCGGCATGGTCGACGACGGGACACTGTTCCGTTTGGGCGAAAACAACTTCCGCTGGATCGGCGGCGATGACGCGAGCCTCATCTGGCTCAAGGAGCAGCTCGCCAAAACAAACTACAAAGTGAACCTCAAGACGGCGACGTCGGAACTCAACAACGTTGCCGTTCAGGGCCCGAAGTCGCGGGAAATTCTTCAGAAGATCATCGAGACGCCGCCTGGCCGGCCGACGATGCAGGAGCTCGGCGTCTTCCGCTTCACGGTCGGCCGCATCGGTGGCGTCGCGGGCATTCCGGTGCTCGTTTCGCGAACGGGCTATACGGGCGAACTCGGATACGAAGTGTTCTGTCATCCCAAGGACGCGCCTGCGGTTTGGGATAAGATCATGGAAGCCGGTGCGCCGTTCAAAATTCAGCCGTTCGGATTCGATGCGCTCGACATGGTTCGCATCGAAGCCGGCCTCGTCTTCGGCGGTCACGATTTCGATTCAACGACTGATCCGCTCGAAGCTGGCATCAGCTTCACCGTTCCGACGAAGAAAGATGAAGACTACATCGGCAAGGCCGCAATCGAGAAGCGGCGCGCTAATCCGCTTCGGAAGCTCGTCGGCCTCGAAATTGAGGGGAACGAAAAGCCCGCGCACGGCGACCCGGTGTTCGTCGGCCGCGCGCAGGTCGGCGCGGTGACAAGTGCGATGCGCTCGCCGCTTCTTAAAAAGACGCTCGCGTTTGCGCGGGTTGACGTCACCCATTCGGCGACGGGGACAGCGCTCGAGATCGGACGTCTCGACGGACTGCAGAAGCGTTTCAAGGCGACGGTCGTGCCGTTTCCGTTCTACGATCCGGAGAAGAAGCGCGTTAAAATGTAAGCCTTCGCATAACTCCCATGCGAAAGTGGCGGCCGCCAGCGATGGCGGCCGTTTCGCGTCTTGCCTCCGATGACTGCGAAGAGTAAACGCGCCGAACCCCTCGGAGGCACGAGATGTTCAAGGCGATCCTGATAGAAAAAGACGGCGAGCGCGCAACGCCTCGTCTTGCGGAACTCGATAAGCAGTCACTGCCTGAAGGCGACGTGACGGTGCGCATCAGCCATTCGACACTCAATTACAAAGACGGTCTTGCGATTACCGGGAAAGGGCCGATCATCCGTTCGTTCCCGATGGTGCCGGGCGTCGACTTCGCAGGGGTGGTCGAAGAGAGCAGCAATCCCCGTTTCAAAGCGGGCGACGCGGTTCTGCTCAACGGGTTCGGCGTCGGCGAAAGTCACTGGGGCGGCCTGTCCCAATATGCGCGCGTCAAGGGTGACTGGCTCATTCCGCTTCCCGAAGGCTTGCCCCCTGCCCGCGCGATGGCGCTCGGCACGGCAGGATACACAGCGATGCTATGCGTGATGGCGCTCGAACGCGAAGGCGTCACGCCGGACAAGGGCGAGATCATCGTAACGGGTGCGGGCGGCGGCGTCGGCGGCGTTGCCGTTCTCATTCTGTCGCGCCTCGGCTACGACGTCGCCGCATCGACCGGCCGCGTCGAAGAAGCCGAGTACTTGAAAGGCTTGGGCGCGAAGACGATCATCGATCGCAAAGCGCTTTCGGAGCCGGGCCGGCCGCTTCAAACGGCTCGATGGGCGGGCGCAGTCGACAGCGTTGGCAGCCACACGCTTGCAAACGTCTGCGCGAGCATGAAGGACGACGGCGTCGTCACTGCATGTGGCCTTGCGCAAGGCTTGGACTTCCGGACGACGGTCGCGCCCTTCATTCTGCGCGGCGTTACGCTCGTTGGCATCAACTCCGTCTACCGTTCTATTGCGGATCGCACGACCGCTTGGAAACGTCTCGCCCATGAGATCGACTTCGACAAGCTCGATGGCATGACGCGCACCATTCCGCTGGAACAGGCCATCGCAGCCGCGGGTGATCTTCTCGCCGGAAAAGTGCGTGGCCGTCTCGTCGTTGAGACCGGCGTCCTCTCGTAACGTCTTTCAGCATTTGTAGCCTCAAGGAATTGCCCATGCCATTTCTTCGATTTGATCTCATCAAGGGGCGCACTGACGCCGAAATTGCCACGCTGCTCGATGCGGCGCACGACGCCATGCTGGAGGCATTCAAGGTGCCTGTTCGCGACCGCTATCAAATCGTTCACGAGCACGAGCCGAGCCGCGTGCGGATCGAGGATACCGGCCTCGGTATCGAGCGCACCCACAAGGTCGTTCTCGTTCAGGTGACGAGCCGGCCGCGTTCAACGGAACAGAAGCAGGAATTCTACCGGCTGTTGACGGAGGCGCTTTCCAGCCGTTGCGGCATCGCGCCGAGCGATGTGATGGTCAACTTCGTCATCAACACCGATGCCGATTGGTCGTTCGGAAACGGCGAAGCGCAATTTCTAACGGGCAAGCTCGAGTAGAGGCGACGCTATGCATCTCGTCCAAGATCCAAATGCGCCCGCGGCGCCAGCGATAACGTTCGACCAGTTTCTCGCGGTCGATATCCGCATCGGTACAATCGTTGCCGCCGAGCCTTATCCGGAAGCAAGGAAGCCAGCACTGAAGCTCAGGATCGATTTCGGCAACGGTATCGGCGTCAAGCAATCGAGCGCGCAGATCACGCGGCATTATGATTGCGCGACCCTCGTCGGGCGGCAGGTGGCGGCAGTCGTAAATTTTCCGCCGCGCCAGATCGGCAAATTCATGTCGGAAGTACTGACGCTCGGATTTCCGGATGAAAGCGGCGAGGTCGTGATGTTCAAGCCCGACATCAAGGTGCCGAACGGCGCGCGCCTGTTCTGATTGGAGAAGAGCGCGCCGCCCGCAAGGCCGCGCGCTCTCGGTTGCTATTTCTTCCGATCTCCGAGCGCCCAGACGTAAGCGGCGACGGCTTTCACATGATCATCCGATAGTTCGACGCCGCCCTTCGGCGGCATGGCACCGGGATGCTCCTTCGGTTCGGGCACGCCATCCAAAATCGTCTTGGTGATACCCTCGACGCTGCCGTCGCTCCATAACCATTTTCCTGACGTGAGATCGGCGCCGACCGGGCTGCCCACCCCGCCCGCGCCATGACATCCGGCACATGTCGCGCCGCCGACGTCACCATCGAAGACTTTCTTTCCGAGCGCGACCTGATCGGCAGTCGAGCCCGGCGGTACGGGGAGCGCTGCCAATGCTCCGGCCTCAGGATGAACACCCTCCGGCGGCGAAGCCTGACCCGCGTTTGCCTCCTGTGTCTGAACTTCCGGCGCTGCATCGAGGGTCTTCGAGTTCGGATCGCCGGAATAGGTGACGCGCCAGATGCGGCCGTTTACGTCGTCCGAAATATAGAGAGCGCCGTCTCGGCCGACGGCCAGTCCCGATGGCCGGTGCGCAGCGCCGCCTGGATCCTTCTTGGCGCCGGCGAAACCATCAGCAAAGACGATGAACTTGCCGGTGGGCTTACCATCGGCAAACGGCTGATAGACGATGTTGTAGCCGCCCTGCGGACCTGGTGCGCGATTCCATGAACCGTGAAATGCGATGAACATGCCGTTGCGATAGGGTTCTGGAAACGTCGAGGCTTTGTAAATTTTCATGTCGTTCGGCGCCCAATGCGCCGGGAACCACGCGACGGGTCCGAGCTTCTCAGCGCACTGTCCTACCTTCTTACCGCCATCGCCGCCGTATTCCGGAGCCAGCACGAGCTTCTGCTGCGCGCCGTCGTGGTAGCAATACGGCCAGCCGTAATCGCCGCCCTGCTTCAGCGCGACGACGACTTCAGCCGGCAGATCGAAGCCCTGTTGCGCGGAGTAAAGTTCCGGCCAATTCTCATGCAGCTGGTCGCGCCCGTGCTGCGTTACATAGAGTTGGCCCGCGGAATCGAAATCCAAGCCCTCGCCGTTCCGGATGCCGGTTGCATGACGCTCGGCGGGCGAGAATTTCTGGCCAAGCTTGTTGGCGTCGTATTTCCAGACCCCAGCCCGCGTCTCCAGTTCGACGCACGGATTGTGACCCTTCGAGTGCGGCATGCGGTTCTTGATTTCGCAGTTGTTGGTTGCCGACCCCATGCTGACGAACAGATTGCCGTCGGCATCGATGATGAACGAGTGCATCGGATGGTCGCCGTTGATCGGCATGCCGGAGAGCACCGTCTCGGCTTTGCCTTCGGGTGTGATCTCTCCGTCCTTCAGCGGATAGCGATCGATGCGATCGTTGATCTCCGCATATACGTAATTGTTGTATAGGGCGAGGCCGGTGCCGCCGTGGCCGCCTTCCTTCTGCGTTTCGCCGAAGCGCTTGACGACATCGGCGGTGCCGGTGCCCTTCGTATCTTTCAGCGCAACGACGAAGCCGCCCGGCGGCAAATCGTTGTTCTTGTAATAGACGCCGCTCCATGTGTTCACGAAGACGGTGCCGTCCTTGCCGACCGCCATCTGGCGGGCATGGCCGATGTTGTCGGCGAAAACGGTCGCGCAGAACCCCTTCGGCAGGCTGAGCCCGGCATTGCCGCCCGGGCACGTTTCGGCGCTCGCCTCGGGCGTGCCGGCAAATTGCAAACCGAGAGCGAGCGCCACCGGCGCGGCAAAAACTGCAGCGCGCTTTGTTCCGGCAGGTTGCATGGCTGAACTCCTGTACTTTGAAAGATCGAAGCTGCCCGGACGAAAGTCCGGGCAGCATTGTTCAGTCGCCGATCGTCACCGGCACGGCTTGGAACGGCAGCTTCGGCGGTCCGTTCTCTTTCGGCGAGAAAAGATGATTGAGCTGACCCTCGCCGACCCAGACCGTGCTGCCGACCTTCGCGAGAGACGTCGGGCCGATGAGGCCATCCTTCAAGTTTTCGATAGTGACTTTATCGCCGTCCACGATCACCCGATCGAGGGTGCCGGCGCCTTCCACCATGAGGAACGTGTTGCCGTTGAGCTGGCGCAGAGCATCCGGGAACTTCAGCGGGCGTGATGTCGCCAGCTTGGTCACGGCGCCGGGCGCGCCGTCCTTGACGTCGATGCGGAAGAATTCGCCGCCGCCATAGGTGTTGACGTAGAGATTGCCGTCGCTTCCCAAGGCTATGCCGTCGAGGCCCGCGCCGTTCTTCGGAACGAGCAGACCGTTTTCGACCCAGACTTCAAGTTCTTTCGCGCCGGGCTTAAGGCGCAAAATTTGTGGTGCGGCGGTGTTCGTCACGTACACGGTGCCGTCGGGAGCGACGACCATGTCGTTGCAGATCGTCGCCTTGCCGGGGAATGCGGCGCTGAGTTTGCCTTCGCCGGTTGCGAGGTCGAAGCCTTTTAAATACGCGCCTGTGACGTTCGACGGTCCGGGAACGCCCAAGCTCGAAACATCGTTGGAGCAAACCCAAAGCGTTTTCGACGGCTCATCGACCAGGACGCCGAACGTCGAACGCGTATCGAAAGCTCCGGGCTTGATCCACATCTCAGCTTTCGACGCTCCGGGCTTGACGCGGGCGACGCCGCCGGAGGCCAGGCTGCTGATGTAGATCGTTCCGTCGGACGCCGCGGACATGCTTTCGGGGTAGGCTTGATCGCCCGGGATTTCGATCGGCTTCAAGTCGCCAGCAATCGCCTGCGTGGCGACTATAAGAGCGCCGATAGAGACAAAGGCGGTCAGGCCAATAATAGGGCCGCGAAACAGCTTCATGATTACTCCCTCGCCAAGCATCGGCCCGCCGTACCGTGCTCATGCGTTCTGCAGATTTGTTTTGTCATCGACGGCATTGATATGCGTTGGCGGGATTGATCGGTTTCCGCGGGCCGGCGTTCATGTTCAGGCAAGTCCCGCTGGCATCAACTGATCAACGCGTAAATGGTTCGAGTTTCTTCAAAACGGCGTTCGGGAAACTCTCACCTGCTTACGTTATAGTTTAATTGCTATTTCGAAACGATTGAGAATGAAAGGGTGCCGACACTTTCCTGGCACTCTGTCACGCAGGGAACAACACGTGATGTAGAGCATCCATTAGACGAGCCCTCAAAGCGCAACTGTGCTATTCATCGGACGCATAGCCTTCGATCCGCCGATTTTGGGGACCTTTGCCATGTCGAGATCTTGGAAGAAACTCGCGATCATCGTGTCGGCCGCTACGGCGAGCACGCTCGCCAGCCATCTCCAACCGGCGCATGCAGCATCGGGCGAGCGCATCGGCGATGCCGTCGTGATTACCAATATCGTCATGGCAGATTACGCAGAAAAGCAGCGTAAGCTTGCGCGCGGCGACGACGTTCGCCAGGACGAGATCATCGAGGTCAACACGGACGCGCAAGGCGAGTTCAAGCTCGACGACGACACGAAGCTTGCGCTTGGGCCCGGCTCGCGGCTCGTGCTCGATAAATTCGTTTACGACAGCGACAAGAAAACGGGCTCGATCATTCTCAACGTCGCGAAGGGCGCGTTTCGCTTCATCACAGGCGTCGCCGCGAAACCGACGTATGTCATCAACACACCGAACGCATCGATAACCGTGCGGGGCACGATATTCGACTCTTACATATTGCCGGACAAGTCGGTGTGGGTGCTGCTTCACGAAGGCGCGCTCGAGGCGACCGGCAAGAAGAATGTCTGCCGCGTTCTCGACCGTCCAGGACAGATGATGCACATCGCAAGCGATGGGACAGTCACGGGGCCTTTCAATTGGTCCAAGCTTCCTGACGGCAACGCGGTTGCGTTCGATACAGCCTTCCCCTTCGTCATCAATACTCCATCGATCGATCCCAACCCGCTTTTGACGCGCGCGCAAATCATCGAAGCGTCATTACCCGACGCACCGGCGAAAGATTGCATCAACCCGCATTCACCGATCGAGATTCAGAAGCCGGTCAAAACACGCAAAGCCGAGACGCCGCGCAAAGAGCCGAAGAAGCAGAAGGTTGCGACGCAGAAGCCGACGAAACCGCGCAATGGAGGATACGGTGACGATTGCCCGAGTTGCATGACCGGTATGGGCATCGTAATCGGCGGCGGCGGAATGGGCGGATTCGGAGGCCATCGCGGAGGCGGCGATGGCGGCAACTACGGCAGCAGAGGCCGCTGATGCGATCATCGCATCAGGTCGCGATTTTCTCACGCGCGCTGTTGCGATAGTAGGCGACCATGTCCTCCGGCGCGCTGCGCATGCAGGCGGCGAGAGCTTCCTCGGCTTGTCGCGGGTCGCCGGCCTGACGCGCGGCAAGAAACGCAACATGCGCGTTGCGCACATTGAGAAACGCTTCGGAGGCGGCGTAGGTCTCGTCTCCGAGCAGAGCGAAAACGTTTTCTGGACGATCCTTCCCGCGGGGCGTGACGGAGCCGAGTTCCAGGAATGCGAACTGCGGAGCCTGCGCCGCCGTCCGCTCGCCAACGACGATCCTCGCGCCGAACATCTTCGTCGATTCCTCGAACCGGGCCGCGACGTTCACAACGTCACCGAGAACCGAATAATCGAAGCGTTGTGGCGAGCCGACGTTGCCGACGACGCATTCTCCCGTATTCAAGCCAATCCCTAAGCGCACCGGCACGAATGGCGCGCCAGCCGCGACGGCCTCCGCTCTCAGCGCGTCGTTGAGACTGGCTAAACGGTCGAGCATTGCGAGCGCGGCGCGGCAGGCGTTGCTTGCGTGGTTCGCGTCATGCACCGGCGCATTCCAGAACGCCATCACCGCGTCGCCCATGAACTTGTCGATCGTGCCGCTATGACCGAGGATGACATCCGTCAGCGGCGTGAAGAGGCGATTGACGAAACGGATCAATTCGTCCGCCTGCAGGCCTTCCGAAATTTTCGAGAAGCCGCGAACGTCGGCGAAAAGAAGCGTGACTTCGCGTGTCTCGCCGCCGAGCTTCAGCTTATCGCGGTTTCTCGCGAGTTCCTCGACCAACGGCGCCGCAACGTAATGTCCGAATGCCGAGCGGATTTCGGCGCGCTGAATTTCGGATTTGATAAAGCTCGTCAGCGATACGCCGAAATAAAGGAGCGCCACGGAGAGCGACGGATATACGGGATCGAACAGCAATCCGGCGCGCGAATACGCGAGCCAGGAGAGCAGGACAATGAACGCGATCGATGTCAGTCCGACAATTGCGGCGCGCAAAGCTCCCGATCGTTCGATCAGCCAAGTGACCAGCACGCCGACGACCAAAAGGAATGTGAGTTCGGCGCCTGAAGCATAGGCCGGGCGGACGAGGTGATCGCCCGAGAGCATCTGCTCTAGAGCTTGTGCATGAACTTCGACACCCGGAACAGCAGGCTCGAGCGGCGTTGCCCTGAGGTCAAGAAGGCCAGTCGCCGTCGCACCAATAATCATATGCCGCGATTTTATATCGTCGGCATTCGCAGTGCCGTCGAAAATACTCAACGCCGATATCGTGCGTCTCGGATCGCTCGGCGCGAACTTCAGCCACAACTCGCCTCGTCCATCGGACGGAAGAACCGTATCGCCGACGCGGACGCTCTCCACGCCCGTTTTTTGTCCGAGAGCTTCGACACCGCTTCCACCCGACGACTTGATGAATATCGTCGATTGTTTCGTGCCGATCCGGAGTGCTTCGAGCGCGAGAGAGGGATAGAGCGAGCCGCCGATCGAAACGAGAAGCGGTATGCGCCGCACTACCTGATCGCTCGAAGGCAACCAATTGACGGCGCCGACACCGCGGGCCGCTTTCGTGAGGCCCGGCAGATTCTCCACGCCGCCTGCGAAGGCGTGGACGAAGAGCAAAGGATCGTCACCCGCATAAGAAACGGCTGCAGGATAAGGACTTATCTTGCCGGACCCGATTGCATTTCCGGCGACCCCCAAAACAACGGGCGCACCTTCGATGGCGGCTGCCAGACGCGCGTCGTTGGATGGAAACCGTCCCAAGTCCGCGAGTGCAGTCACCTGCCCGGCATCATCAGCCAGGGAGCGCAGAAGCTCTTCCGGAGAAAGCCGGTCCGGTTCGGCGAAGACCATGTCGAACGTGACGGATGCGGCTCCGGCCGCAACGAGTTTCGACACAAGGTCCGCAAGTTTGGTTCGTGGCCACGGCCATTGGCCGACTGCTGCGAGCGAGGCCTCGTCGATCGCGACGATGCGTACCGGAAACGACGGGTCGACCTGACGTGGCGCCGCGCGGAGGTAGGTGTCGAAAGCCGAGAGCCTGAGACGCGCCACCGGTTCGGGGTCTGCGATGCGCAGTGCGAGACAGGTCGCGAGCAATGCGACGGAGATGAGCAGTGCGAGTGGCAGACGGCTCAATCCAGCATTCATCGGCCAGCATCCGTTGGTTGGGCGAACGAGCCATTTGAGAGTCGATTTCGGCGACGGCCACGACGGGTTGAATTGCGCAACTCTCGCACGCGCACATAGCGCGGCATAGTGCCCGGCGCGATCGTCGCCTGTGGTCAGGATCTTCCGCTTCTGTGCAGCGGATTCTGCGGAGTGGAACGAAGCCGATGCTTCTTCGAACCGATCGAGACTGGTCAGATGAATTGGACATTCATCTTTTCGGCTTGCTCGCGCCAATTTTCTGCATAGTCTTAAAAGTATCATAAACGGCCGAAGAGCCGGAAGACAAAGGGAAAACGGGGGCATTTTGGACAGCATCACATCGGCCCTCGGGCGGCATTTCGGCGTTCGTTCCGGAATCGCGACTGCATTCTTCGCTGCTCTCATGGTTGTTGCACCGGAACCCTCCCGAGGCGAAATCGGAAGCGAAGAGACGCATGTCGATTCGCTGCCGACCCAGCCCGATATTCGCGAAATTCCGGACGGCGATTTCCCATTCGACCTGCGAAAAATAGCCGACAAGCTGGAAAGCCCCTGGTCGATTGGCTTCCTGCCGGATGGCCGAATTCTCGTCACCGAGCGGCCCGGACGCCTTCGCGTCATCGAGGGCGACATGCTCCTGCCGGCGGGTATCGCAGGCGTGCCGACAGTTCTTTCAGGCAGCCACTCAGGGCTTCTGGATGTGCTCGTCGATCCTGAATTCCCGAAGAATCACCGCTTGTTTCTCTCCTATATGCACGGAACTCCGGAAGCCGGAACGATACGGATTTCGAGCGCCGTCCTCGATGGCATGAACCTCGTCGACAAGCGGGTCATTTTCGAGAGCCGGCCAGCCGCGAATGGGCTCGACCAGATCGGCGGACGCCTGGCGTTCGGGCCGGACAAGGCTCTCTATTTGACGATCGGCGACCGCTTCCAGAAAGAGCGCGCGCAAAACCTGCTCGATCATGGCGGCAAGATCATCCGGATCAACACGGATGGGTCGATCCCCGAAGATAATCCGTTCGTCGGCCGCAGCGACGTGCTGCCGGAAATCTACAGCTACGGGCATCGCAATCCGCAGGGGCTGATCGGCAACGTCGGCGACGGGCAGCTCTGGTCAATCGAACAGGGTCCGAAAGGCGGCGACGAACTCAACCTCATTACCGGCGGCAGCAATTATGGATGGCCGCTCGTTACCTATGGAGTTAACTACGACGGGTCAGTCATTTCGGACAAAACATCTGCTCCCGGCATGGTCGACCCGGTATATGTTTGGGTCCCCTCGGTCGCTCCGGCCAGTCTCGTTTCCTACTATGGCAACGTCATGCCCGACGATTGGCGCGGGGACTTCCTGGTTGGAACGCTCGTCGGGGAATGCCTGATCCGGCTCCGAATGGACTCCGGCAAAGTCGTCAAGGAAGAGCGCTATCTCCACCATAAGATCGGGCGTATTCGCGACGTCGCAGTCGCTCCAGACGGGTATATCTATTTGTTGACCGACAGTTCCGAAGCCTCGATCTACCGGATAGAGCCGCTGACGGATCAAGTCGCCAAGGTCAGATCTGATCAGTAGACGATCGACCCTCTGGCGGATGGTCGCCGCTCATGGCGCCCCCCGCTTGCGAACCTCGGACCGCATGATTGTCGTGCGGCCGAGGCAAAGTTTGCCCACTATTTGGCCTTGCCCAGCGATTGACCTTTTCTCGGCTTGCCACCAGAGTGGCCTCGGAAGAATTGGACGCCGTCACGCTTGAGTGACGAAAAGCGTCACGTCGCCCAAGATTTCCCAAAGGGAACAATTTCTTGGGGACCTCTCATGTCATCCACCGAACCGAAAGTGGTCGATGAGGACGTAAAAGTCCTACATTCGATGGGCTACGCGCAGGAACTTTCCCGGCGCATGCACGCGTTCTCGAACTTCGCTATCTCGTTTTCCATCATTTGCATCCTGTCGGGCGGCATCAACTCGCTCGGGCAGGCGACCGCCGGCGCGGGTGGGGCGGCAATCGGATTGGGATGGCCTTTGGGCGTTCTGATTTCCGGTGTGTTTGCAATGGCTTTGGCGCAAATCTCGTCAGCCTATCCGACCGCCGGCGGCCTTTATCACTGGGGCTCCATCCTGGGCAACCGGTTCACCGGCTGGCTTGCCGCGTGGCTCAACCTGCTCGGCCTGATCACGGTGCTCGGCGCCATCAACGTCGGGACGTTCTACTTCTTCTTCGGCGCGTTCGGTCCCTACTTCGGCGTCGAAGACACGCTTACCCATCGCGTGCTTTTCATGGCGCTGATCACGGGCCTGCAGGCTCTCGTCAACCATCTCGGCATCGGCCTGACGATGAAGCTCACGGACTTTTCGGGCTACATCATTCTGTTCGGCGCCGTGGCCCTGGCCGCGGTGTGCCTGATCTTCGCACCGAGTTATGACGTTTCGCGGCTGTGGACGTTCTCGAACTACACGGGCACGGAAGGCGCTAACGGCGTCTGGCCGAACGCGGTTTCGTTGAGCATGGCGTTCGCGCTTGGCCTGCTGCTGCCGATCTACACGATCACGGGCTACGACGCTTCGGCCCATACGGCCGAAGAAACCGTCAACGCGTCGATGGCTGTGCCCAAAGGCATGTGCTCGGCCGTGCTATGGTCGGGCGTTTTCGGCTACATCATGCTGTGTGCGTTCGTGTTGATGATCCCCAACATGGACGAAGCCGCCAAGCAGGGCTGGAACGTGTTCTTCTGGGCCATGGATAAGCAGGTTCCGCCGGGCATCAAGAACGCGATGTACGTGCTGATCTTCGTGTCACAATGGCTCTGCGGCCTGGCGACCGTCACATCGGTATCGCGCATGCTGTTCGCCTTCTCGCGTGACGGCGGTATTCCGGGCATTTCGGGCTGGCTGGCAAAGGTTAGCCCGACATACCGCGTGCCCCAGAACGCGATCTGGTTCGGCGCGCTGCTCGCGACCTTGTTCGTCTGGTTCACGTCTGCGATCACCATCGCGGGCACACCGGCCTACTCGATCGTCGTGTCCTGCACGGTCATCTTCCTGTTCCTGTCGTTCGCGGTGCCGATCGCCCTGGCGCTGTTCAAGTACGGCGGACCGGCCTTCCCGAAGCCCGGCCCGTGGGATCTTGGGTCCGGCCTCTTCAAGCTCGTGTGCGTGCTGTCGCTGATCTCGATGGCTGTCATTTTCTACATCGGCATCCAGCCGCCAAACGACTGGGCGCTGGAAATCACGATCGGCTTCATCGTGCTGTCGCTCATCATCTGGGTGCTGTTTGAGAACCGCCGGTTCAAGGGCCCTCCGATCGGCGCGGACATCGCACGGCGTGCGGCCGAGATCAAAGCAGCCGAGGCGGCGGTCGGCGAAGGCCACTGACGGGTCAAGACCCCCTTCGATGTCAAAAAATGGTACGGGCCGGATCAAACGATCCGGCCCGCATCTGTTACACATCCTCGCAAGCGTCTCGACAGGAGCAAGAAAAATGGCAGACCGGCTTAAGGGTAAGATTGCGATCATTTCGGGCGGAGCAACGGGCATGGGCGGCGCCTCATCCCGCCTTTTTGCCGCCGAGGGTGCGGCGGTCGGCGTGATCGACCGCAACGAAGAGGCCGGACGCGCCGTGGTCGCCGAGATCAACAACGCGGGCGGCAAGGCCGTTTTCGCGGCTGCCGACGTGGCGGATCAAGCACAGGTGAATGCTGCCGTCGCGAGCGTCACGTCCGCCATCGGGCAAGCCAACGTGCTCTTCAATCACGCGGGCACGATCATCATCAAGCCGTTCCTCGAGACGACGCTCAAGGAGTGGGAATGGCTGATGGGCATCAACGTCACGAGCATGTACCTGATGACGCAAGCGGTGCTGCCGGGAATGCTGGAGCTTGGCGGCGGATCGATCGTCTGTACGTCGTCGATTTCGGCCATTGCGGCAACGCCCATGGAGACGGCGTACAATACGTCGAAGGGCGCTTGCCACATGTTCGCGCGGTCCATCGCCGTCGAGTACCGTGACAGAGGCATTCGCTGCAACGCCGTCTGCCCCGGGTTCGTCAAGACGCCCCACGGTCTGCGCGAAGTGGCGGAGCTGTCGAAGCGTGGCGTCGATGCTTCGGACGCCGCTCTTGCCGTCCAGCAAGGCCGCCTCTGCGAGCCGGAAGAAGTTGCGCGTGCTGCCCTCTTCCTCGCCAGTGACGAAGCGAGCTTCGTCAACGGTGCGCACCTGTTCGTGGACAACTGCTTTACGGCGGTTTGATGCGATAGTAACGGCGGCCGTCGCCCTTGGTGTGAAGTCGAGGGCGACGGCTGCCGCTATCCGATCAGCTCGGGTCCCGGCTGACCTTCGATCAGGAACTGGGAGTCGTCCTTCAAGTTGACGCCGGTCAGCCCGCGCCGGAACGCTTCCCGCAGCAGCCATGCGGTTTTGAACGTGCCCTCATCGTAAGAGAGGCCGCGCTGACGAATGTTCGAAATGCAGTTGCGGTCGGCGTCCTTGATGCCGATGCGCGGCGAAAACGTGAGGTAGACGCCGAGGCTGTCCGGCGACGACAGGCCCGGCCGCTCGCCGATCAACACGAGCACGGCCTTGCCGCCGAGAATTTCGCCGGCTTCGTCGCCCAGCGCAACGCGGGCGTCGTCGGCGAGTAGGACCGGCGATAGTTTCCAGCCGGCTTTCACGACGTAGGGCATGAACGCCGACATATAGGCCAGCGTGTTGGCCGCGACGCCCAGCGACGAAAGCCCGTCGCCGACGAGAATGACGAGATCAGGCTTCGCCGATCCTTCGACCTCGGATGCGCGAACGAGCGCCTCGCGCGAGACGTCGGACAGGCGGCGGCCGAGGTCGGGACGGCGGAGATATTCCGACCGATCGGTGGCGGCGCTCGCTATTCTCAACGTCGAAAGACCGAGATTTGACAGGCCTTTTTCGATCGGCGTCCAATCGATCGGCGTCGTCACCGCGTCTCGCGCCATGGCGTGCGAAAGGGCGAAATTCAGAACTTCGCGCGTCGGCATCGCAGAACCCGAGCGGCCAAGGCCGATGCGCGCGTCCGTGAACCGTTTCAGATTTGCCCAGGGATCCTCTGTCATGGTCATGCTGCCAATGCCTGTGCATGCGTGAGGAGCGGATTGCCCGGCGCGTGCGGCGCGAGGTGGCCGCTTGTGTCAGTCACCCCGATGCGAGAGAGCCACGCTTCGAACTCGGGCGCGCGCTTCAGCCCCAGCGCTTCTCGCACATAGAGCGCGTCGTGGAACGACGTCGACTGGTAATTCAACATGATGTCGTCGGCGCCAGGGATGCCCATGATGAAGTTGACGCCTGCGGCGCCGAGCATCATCAACAGGATGTCCATGTCGTCCTGGTCGGCTTCGGCGTGGTTCGTGTAGCAAATATCGCAGCCCATCGGCAGGCCGAGCAGCTTGCCGCAGAAATGATCCTCGAGCCCGGCCCGGATGATTTCCTTGCCGTTATAGAGATATTCCGGCCCGATGAAGCCGACGACGGTGTTGACGAGAAGCGGCTTGAACTGACGGGCGACGGCATAGGCGCGGGCCTCGATCGTCTGCTGATCGCAGCCGTGATGCGCGTCCGCCGACAGTGCCGACCCCTGGCCCGTTTCGAAATACATGCAGTTGTCGCCGACTGTTCCGCGCTTGATGCTGAGGGCGGCTTCGCGGCCTTCCTTCAGATGCGCGAGCGTGACGCCGAACGACGCGTTTACACCCTCCGTCCCGCCGATCGACTGGAATACGAGGTCAACGGGCGCGCCCTTGGCGATGGCGTCGATCGTGGTCGTGACGTGGGTCAACACGCAACTCTGCGTCGGGATTTCGAAGCGGCGGATGATATCGTCCATCATCACCAAAAGATCGGTGATCGCGGTGAGATTGTCGCTCGCCGGGTTGATGCCGATGACGGCATCGCCGCAGCCGTACATCAAGCCATCTACGATCGAAGCCGCGATGCCTTTCTTGTCGTCGGTCGGGTGATTAGGTTGCAGGCGGACGGCCATATGGCCCGGAATGCCGATCGTATTGCGGAACCTCGTTATCACGTGCGCCTTCTTGGCGCCGAGCACGAGATCCTGGTTGCGCATGATTTTCGAGACGGCTGCGACCATCTCCGGCGTCAGTCCAGGTGCGAGGGCGGAGACTTTCTGCGGCGTCGCGTTTTCTGAGAGAAGCCAATCGCGGAACTCGCCGACCGTCATGTGTGAGATGGGCGCGAAGGCTACCGCATCATGGGTATCGATGATGAGGCGCGTTACGTCGTCGGCTTCGTACGGGATGATCGCTTCGTTGAGGAACTGCTTCAGGGGGACATCGGCAAGCGCCATCTTGGCTGCCACGTTCTCGGCGGCCGATGTCGCCGCGACGCCAGCAAGCACGTCGCCGGAACGCGGCGGTGTCGCCTTGGCCAGAAGTTCTTTGAGGGTGGAAAACGTGTAGGTGGTTCCGCCAGCGTGCACCCGATACATGGCATTCTCCCCGGTCACCGGTCGTTCTTACCAATAATGTCGCAAGAGGCCATCTACGCAAGCTTCAATTCGTGCTCATCCTATAGTCATCAGCACGTTTGCAGTGCGAGCGCAGGCTAATGCGTAGCGAAACCGACTTTCGATTTGTGTGAGGCGCTTTCAGGCCGGCCCGCTGCGAGAGCCGCCACCCCCAAGATGAAGACGTTGATCGAATTGTCGAACGCGGCGTCCGGATCGAGTGTCTTGAGAGCCGGAATGAGCGACCTGGTCGCCTTGTAGGTCTCTGGCTCGAGGCCTTCGAGTTCCGCTTCATCGCTGGGCCCGATGGGGCGCAGAAGGCCCTCGGCCTCGGCGAGCGCGAAACCCAAGACAAAAGCGTAAAACGCGAGGCCGAGGCCGGCGACGTCAGCGTCGGCAAGCCCGGCCTGCCGCAGCGCGCAATAAACGACCTCGCTCGATATGTGGTCGGTGGGTCCCGTCGCGTTGTAGCGAAAATGTAGAGGAAAAACGAGCGGATGGCGGTGCGCGAGCGTGCGATAGGCGTTGGCTACGGCCTTGAGGTCGCTCTGCCAATCGGAGGTCGATACCGGCATTTCGATGTCGCGCAAGGCGCGGTCGGCGATGGCGCGAAGCAGTTCCTCCTTCGAGCCGAAATGATGCAAGACCGTCATCGGGTCGACGCCGAGGGCTGCAGCGAGCTTCCGGATCGAAAATCCCTGCTCTCCAGTGCTCGCGAACAGATTAAAGGCGGCGTCGAGGATCTCGGATCTCTCGACCCCCCGGCGTGCCCGGGATTTCGGTTCTGCCATTTCGCGTGGCCCTTGACTTCTACACTGTAGAGAATACTCTAGAAGTTATTGAATAAGCAAGTATCGCTGTCGTTAGTTATCGAGTGTCGCATCGCGGATGGTGCGACCGGCCAGGAAACATCGGTATGGCGCCGTCGGGTATCCGGCTCCCGGCTTTTTTCGCTGACAGTGCACTGGCTCAGGCCGGCTGCAGCGGGACCTCGCGCCCCATGAAAAGCGCGCCTCATCCGAAGCGCGAGCTTCTGAAGCTGTGCGCCCGCATCGGCTATACGCCGCACTGACGCCTCCCAGCTTCTTTCACCGACTGGCCCGCTACCGGGCCCCTCAACCGTTCCGCTGGAGAGAAAACCCGTGTCCAACCGATTTCAGACAAAGCAGATCCAAGACCTCGACGCGCAGCATCATTTGCATCCGTTCTCGGATCACCAGTCGCTACGGGCGGGTCCGAACGTCCGCGTCATCGTGAAGGGCGAAGGACCTTACGTGATCGACAGCGAAGGCCACCGCATTCTGGATGGCATGGCCGGCCTTTGGACGACCAACATCGGCTACGGCAATAAGGAGCTGGCTCAGGCCGCTTACGACCAGATGGTCGAGCTGCCGTTCTACAATACGTTCTTCAAGACGACGCATCCGCCTGTCGTGGCGTTGTCGCGCAAGCTTGCCGAAATCGCGCCGGCGCACATCAATCAAGTCTTCTTCGGATCGTCAGGCTCGGAATCGAACGACACGGCGATCCGCCTCATCCGTCACTACTGGGCGCTCAAGGGCGAGCCGAAACGCCGGATCATCATCAGCCGCAAGAACGCGTACCACGGGTCGACCATCGCGGCCGGCTCGATGGGCGGCATGAGCCATGTCCATCAGCACAGCTATCCCGTTTACGAAGGGTTCCGGCATGTGATGGATCCCTATTGGTATGGAGATTCATTCCCGGGCGAGACGCCGGAAGCTTTCGGGCTTCGTGCGGCGCGCGCGATCGAGGAAGAGATTCTTCGCTGCGGACCGGAGAATGTCGCGGCATTCGCGGGCGAACCCGTTCAGGGCGCAGGCGGCGTCAAGATTGCGCCATCCACCTATTGGCCGGAAGTTCAGCGCATCGTCGACAAGTACGGCATTCTGCTGCTGGCTGACGAGGTGATCACCGGGTTCGGTCGCGTCGGGACGTGGTTTGCATCGGAATTCTATGGGCTCAAGCCGAACCTGATCACATTCGCGAAGGCCGCGACGTCCGGGTACATTCCGCTTTCCGGCGTTCTCGTGGACGACAAGATCGTCGAAGCGCTGATGTCGAAGGACGACGATTTCAATCACGGTTACACCTTCTCGGGCCATCCCGTTGCTTGCGCCGTCGCGTTGAAGAATCTCGAGATCATGGAGCGCGACCGGCTCGTTCCGAAGGTGAAGGAGACGACGGGTCCGGCGCTCGCCAAGCTGTTCGCCCGGTTCAAGGATCACCCGCTTGTCGGTGAAGTGCGCACGGTCGGCATGCTCGGCGCGATCGAACTCGTCGCAGACAAGAAAACGCGCAAGCGTTTCGACGATCCGGGCCGCGTCGGCCTCATCTGCCGCGACCACTTCTTCCGCGAAGGATTCATCATGCGGGCCGTCTACGACACCATGGTATGCGCACCGCCGCTGACTTGGACGGACACGCACTTCGAAGAAGCCGGCGCCGTGATCCAGAAGGCACTAGATCAGACGCTCGCCGACGTGCGTGGAGAACTTGCGGCATGAGCCGGCCGATCATCATAATTCCCTGCAGCACGGAAACGGTCGGCGGGCTCTCCGCCGACGCCGTCGTGCGGAAATACGCGGTCGCGGTCGTCGAAGGCTCGGAGTGCCAGCCGCTCTTCGTTCCGGTCGGCAAGGGGCTTGCCGATATCGGCTCGGTTCTCGACGTCGCGTCCGGCATCCTTTTGACGGGCGCCATCTCGAACGTTCACCCCGAGCATTACAGTGACGAAGAGCCGATCCTCCCGAACGCGATCGATCGCGATCGGGATGCGGTGACGTTGCCGCTCATCCGCGCGGCCGTCGAATGCAAGCTACCGCTCTTTGCGATTTGCCGGGGCTTCCAGGAGCTCAACGTCGCGCTCGGCGGCACGCTGCACCAGGCCGTGCATACCCTTGAGGACTACGCCGATCATCGCGAGCCGGCGGTCACGGATTTCGACGTGATGTTTGCGGCTCGCCATCCGGTTACGCTCAAGGGCGAACTCAAGAAGTGGCTCGCGCAGGACGAGATCATCGTCAATTCGCTGCACGGACAGGGCATCAAGTCCCTTGCCGAGCCGCTCGTCGCCGAAGCATTCGCCGAAGACGGGCTGATCGAAGCTGCGCGGGTGGTTCCCGGGCATCCATTTTCACTCGGCGTGCAATGGCACCCCGAGTGGCAGATCCATTCAAATCCTCAATCCCTGGCTCTGTTCCGTCGCTTCGGCGACGCTGCGAGAGGCAAGATCGCAAAAGGACAGGCCGCATGACCGACACTTTCATCACCATCGACGAAGCGGCCGCATTCCTCGACGCCAATCCGACCGTCACCTGGATCGACATCGTGCTGTTCGACATGAACGGCATGGCTCGAGGCAAGAGAGTCCGTCGCGCCGATCTCGTCGGCGCCGTCAAGAACGGCCTCTTACTTCCGGCGTCTGTTTACGTGCTCGACCCGCGCGGCAACTCGATCGCGGAGACGGGCCGTCTTTGGGAAACCGGCGATCACGACATTCCATTCCGCATTCTTGCCGGCACGCTCAAGCCGGTGCCGGTCGGCGCGGGTACCCACGGGCAAGCCGTAATGGTGCCGGTGGAGTTCTGCGATATGTGTCCGCGCGGCGTGCTTCAGGGGCAAGTCGAACGTCTCGCCGCCGCCGGGCAGACGCCTGTCGTTGCCGTAGAGCTTGAATTCTACGTCACGCGCCGCTCGCCCGATGGTCATTTCACTCTCGAGACGCCGCCCGGTCTCTCGTCCGATCCCGAACGGCCGATGACCTTCCAGTTCGAGGAAATGGATACGCTCGGACCGTTCATCGACGACGTTTACCGGATCGCCGAGGCCCAGGGGCTTCCGGTCGATGCGGTGATGCAGGAGTCGGGCCCCGGACAGTTCGAGATCAACCTCAAGCATAGCGATGCCATGTCGGCCGCGCTCAACGGCCTCCTGCTCAAGCGGGCGGTCAAGGCTGCTGCGCGCGCTCATGATCTCGAAGCGACCTTCATGGCCAAGCCGCATCACGACTGGACCGGCTCGGGGATGCACATCCACGTCAGCCTCGTCGACAGCCAGGGCAAAAACCTATTTGCCGGCGAGCCGATGGCGCCGATGTTCCGTCAGGCCATCGGCGGCTTGTGCCAATCCATGCCGGACTTCATGGCGATCTGGGCACAGTCGGCCAATGCCTACCGCCGCTATGTGCCGGAATCCTACGTTCCGATGGCCGCCCACTGGGGCTTCAACAACCGCACCGTCGCGCTGCGCATTCCGGCCGGCTCAGGCCCTGCGACGCGCATCGAGCATCGCGTTTCGGGGGCGGACGCCAACCCGTTCCTCGTCGTTGCCGCGATCCTCGCCGGTATTCGCCACGGCTTAACCAATGCGATCGACCCTGGACAACACGCCGAAGGCAACGCGGAAACGCTCGACGGCGCTTCGCTTCCGACAGCCTGGGTCAATTCCCTCGAGAAATTCCGCACATCGAAAATCGTGCGGGAAGCATTCGGCGCGCCGTTCCAGGACGTCTATTATAGGCTGAAGCAGACCGAACGGATCGCGTTCGAACGCATCGTCACCTCTCTCGACCACGCGTGGTACGCCCAAGTTGCATAAGGCATAGTGTCATGACATCGCTCGCGCATTTCGAAGCGGTTGCTGGTTCGATGAAGCTTCCGGGGGAGGCCGTCATCGACGGGCGCCTCACCGGTAGCGCGTCGGGCAAGACGTTCGACAACGTCACACCGCGGAACGGACGAATTCTCAATCGCGTCGCCCAGTGCGATGCGGCCGACGTCGACGCCGCCGTCAAAAGCGCGCGCAGCACATTTGAGAACGGGTCGTGGCGCAAGCTTCATTATCGCGAAAAGAAGAAGATCCTTCTCAAGCTCGCGGACTTGATGGAGCGCGATATCGAGACGCTCGCCGTTCTCGAAAGCCTCGATGTCGGCAAGCCAATCTCGAACGCGCTCGGCGGCGATGTACCGAATGCAATCCGAAGCCTCCGCTATTACGCCGAGGCGCTCGACAAGATTTATGGCGAGGTCGGCCCTGAAGCGCCGGACCGATTTTCGTTCGTGGTCCACGATCCGCTCGGCGTGATCGGCGCCATCGTGCCGTGGAACTTTCCGCTCCACATGGCGATGTGGAAGGTTGCTCCGGCGCTGGCTATGGGGAACTCCGTCGTTTTGAAGCCCGCCGAGCAATCGCCTCTCACGGCGCTGAAGCTCGGGGAACTCGCTCTCGAAGCCGGGCTGCCGGCCGGCGCTCTCAACGTCGTCCCGGGTTTCGGCATTGAAGCCGGGAAAGCTCTCGCGCTGCACAACGACGTCGACATGATCGCCTTCACCGGATCGGGCTCGGTCGGCAAGCTGCTGATGCAGTATTCCGGACAGAGCAACTTGAAGCGCGTGAGCCTGGAACTCGGCGGCAAGTCTCCGCACATCATCTTCGCGGACTGCCCCGATCTTGACCGCGCCGCCACGGAAGCCGCCTGGGGCGTCTTCTATAATTCAGGTCAGGTATGCACTGCCGGATCTCGCCTCTTAGCGCAGGATTCTATAGCGGATGATTTCCTCGATCGGCTCATAAAGGTTGCCCGCAAGATCGTTGCCGGTGATCCGCTCGAGCCTTCGACCGCCACGGGCGCAATGGTGAATGAAGAGCAGATGAAGACGGCACTACGCTACATCGAAACGGCGAAGCGCGAGGGCGGCTCCCTGGCGCTCGGCGGCAGTCGCACGCTGGCTGACACCGGCGGCTTCTACGTCGAGCCGACGGTGTTCGATCAGATCAAGCCTGAGAACACG
This sequence comes from Hyphomicrobium sp., assembly GCF_019753045.1. Classification (GTDB taxonomy): domain Bacteria; phylum Pseudomonadota; class Alphaproteobacteria; order Rhizobiales; family Hyphomicrobiaceae; genus Hyphomicrobium_B. The sequence goes on along the minus strand of NZ_JAIELN010000014.1, from coordinate 87,830 downwards.
CTTGCGCGCGAAGAAGTTTTCGGCCCCGTGCTCGCCGTCACCCGGTTCAAACAGCCCGACGACGCCATTCGCATTGCCAACGATACGAATTACGGTCTCGCAGCCGGGCTCTGGACGAAGGACATTTCGCTCGCCCATCGTGCCGCCCGCGAAATCCGCGCGGGGCTCGTCTGGATCAATGGCTGGGACGCCTGCGATATCACGATGCCGTTTGGCGGGTTCAAGCAATCCGGCTTCGGCCGCGACCGCTCGCTTCACGCGCTCCATAAGTATGCCGACATGAAGTCGGTATCGATCACGTTCTGACGCCCCCGGAGACCATAATGAACATCAAGCCCTCGACCCCCTTCCCGACCGCCGCACTCATCGACGGACAGTGGGTCACCTCGCCGAAGACGTTCGCGGTTCTCGATCCGGCGACGGGCGAGAAGATCGCGGATGTGCCGGATCTGACGCCTGAGGACACGAAGCGCGCCATCAATGCTGCCGCCAAGGCGTTCCCGGCCTGGGCCGCCAAGCCCGCGAAGGATCGCGCAGTAATCCTGCGGCGCTGGTTCGATCTCATCATTGCCGAAACGGAGTCGCTCGCGCAGCTGATGACAGCCGAGCAGGGCAAACCCATCGCCGAAGCGCGCGGCGAAGTCGTCTATGGCGCGTCCTTCATTGAGTGGTTCGCAGAAGAAGGGAAACGCGCCTACGGGCATACGATCCCGACGACGGTCGCTTCGCGCCGCTACGTTACGATCAAGCAGCCGATCGGCGTTTGCGCCGCGATCACACCGTGGAATTTCCCGATTGCGATGATCACGCGCAAGGTCGGCTGCGCGCTCGCCGCGGGCTGCACGATCGTCGTCAAGCCTTCGGAAGAGACGCCGCTTTCGGCTCTCGCCCTCGCGAAGCTCGCCGTCGACGCGGGCGTGCCGGCCGGCGTGTTCAACGTCATCACGACGCTTGATGGCCCGGGCTGCGGCAAGGTCCTGACCGCCGACGACCGCGTCCGGAAGCTGACGTTCACCGGATCGACCGAGGTTGGCCGCATCCTCTATCGCCAGTCCGCCGATACGATCAAAAAGCTGACGCTCGAACTCGGTGGCAACGCGCCGCTGATCATCTTCGACGACGCCGACTTGCAGCAGGCAGTCGCCGGAACGATGGCTTCGAAGTTCCGCAATGCGGGTCAGACATGCGTCTGCGCCAACCGCATTCTCGTGCAGGCGGGGATCTTCGACAAGTTCATCGCTAGCCTGAAGGAAGCCGCCGGAAAGCTCGTCGTCGCTCCGGGCCGTGAGGCGACGTCCACCATCGGGCCGCTGATCAACGCAGAAGCGATCGAGAAGGTGAAATCGCTGCTTTCAAATGCAGTGTCACATGGCGCGAAGATCGAGATGGGCGGCAAGCCCGATAATCACGGAGCGCTGTTCTTCTCGCCGACCATCGTGACCGGAATCACGGACAAAATGGCCATCGCGACCGAGGAAATTTTCGGACCTGTCGCTTCGATCTTCCGCTTCGAGACGGAAGCCGATGCGATCCGTATCGCCAACGATACGCCGTTCGGCCTTGCGGCTTACCTCTTCAGCCAGAACCTGTCGCGGGCGTGGCGCGTCGCGGAGGCGCTGGAGGCCGGCATGGTCGGCGTCAACGAGGGCGTCTTCTCCAACGAGGTCGTGCCATTTGGCGGCATCAAGCAGTCGGGTCTCGGCCGCGAGGGCGCGCAGGAAGGTCTCGACGAATATCTCGAGACGAAATTCATCTGCCTTGGCGGCATCAGCGCCTAGCAGTCAAGTTTCGGCGGAGCAATTCGACTATTGCTCCGCTGAGCCATCATAGACAGCCAGACCATTTGAAGGACCGACAATGGCTACCTCCGTCGAACTCCAGGCCCGCCGCGTTGCCGCCGTTCCGCGCGGCGTCGGCAACGTCACGCAGATCTTCGCCAAGACGGCGAAGAATGCAGAAATCTGGAGCGAGGACGGCAAGCGCTACATCGACTTCGGCGCGGGCATCGCGGTCGTCAATACCGGGCATCAGCACCCTCGCCTCGTGGCTGCGATCCAAGAGCAGCTCAAAGCCTTCAGCCACGTCTGCTTTCAAGTCACGCCGTACGAGAATTACGTCAGCCTCGCCGAGCGCCTGAATGCCATCGCGCCCATTCCTGGGCCTGCGAAAACGATGCTCGCCTCTACCGGCGCCGAAGCGGTCGAAAACGCCGTCAAGGTCGCGCGGGCGTTCACCGGCCATTCGGGCATCATCTCGTTTGCTGGCGGCTTTCATGGCCGCACGCTCATGGGCATGGCGCTGACGGGCAAGGTCGTTCCCTACAAGAAGGGCTACGGACCGTTTCCGCCGGACGTCTACAATGTCGAATTCCCGAACCTCTATCACGGCGGCAGCACAGAACAGAGCATCAAGAGCCTGAAGTCCCTCTTCAAGCACACGGCCGATCCGTCGAGCATTGCCGCGATCATCATCGAGCCGGTGCAGGGCGAAGGTGGCTTCAACGTCGTGCCGAAGGATTTCATGGTCGCGCTCAGGAAGCTTTGCGACGATAACGGCATCCTGCTGATCGCGGATGAGATCCAGACCGGTTTCGCGCGAACCGGCAAGCTCTTCGCGATGGAGCACTACGGCGTCAAGGCCGACGTCGTCACCATGGCGAAGGGGTTGGCCGGCGGCCTTCCGCTCTCGGCCATCGTCGGGCGCGCCGACGTGATGGATGCGTCGAACCCCGGCGGTCTCGGCGGCACGTATGCCGGCAACCCGATCGCCTGCGCTGCCGCTCACGCGGTGCTCGATGTGATCAACGAGGAAAAGCTCTGCGATCGCGCCAATGCCATCGGCAAGATCATCATGGATCGGTGCGCGGCGCTGCAGAACAATTCGAACCTGAATTGCATCGGTGACGTGCGCGGCCTCGGCGCCATGTGCGCGGTGGAGCTCGTCAAGGACAAGGTGAGCGGCGAGCCAGCGCCCGAACTCACCGCCGCCCTGCTCAAAGCCGCCAATGAGCGCGGCCTGATTTTGCTGTCGTGCGGCACCTACGGCAACGTCGTCCGCTTTCTCGTGCCACTGACGGCGAGCGATGAACTGGTTCGCGAGGGCATGGATGTCTTCGAAGCGGCGCTGACCGACGCCGTCGCTCGCGCAGCTTGACGATTGGCCTCGGCGACTCCCCTCCGGGGAGCCGGCCGCCGAGGCCGAAGAGATAAAATGATTGACCTCGGTGACGCTCTTCGGGGAGCCGGGCCGAAATGGAGGAAAGTGACCCATGAACGTCCAAATCAAACCGAACGATCTTGCAGCGTTCTGGATGCCGTTCACCGCGAACAAGCAGTTCAAGGCGAACCCGCGCTTGTTCGTCGGCGCCAAGGACATGCACTACATCACCAACGATGGACGGCGCGTTCTTGATGGCACGTCGGGTCTCTGGTGCGTCAACGCCGGTCACTGCCGGCCGAAGATCGCCGAAGCCATCAAGGCGCAAGTCGAGACGCTCGACTTCGCAGGCACCTTCCAGATGGGTCACACACGCGCTTTCGAAGCGGCGACCCGTCTCGTCGATCTCGCGCCTGAAGGGTTCAACCAGGTATTCTTCACCAACTCGGGTTCGGAGTCGGTCGAGACCGCCCTCAAAATGGCGATCGCGTATCACCGCGCGAAGGGCAACGCCTCGAAGGTGCGCCTGATCGGCCGTGAACGCGGCTATCATGGTGTCAACTTCGGCGGCATGGCGGTCGGCGGCATCGGTCCGAACCGCAAGATGTTCGGCGCGCTCGTCGCCGGCGTCGACCATATGCGCAACACGCACGATATCGCTCGCAACGCTTTCTCGCGCGGCGAACCGGAACATGGTGCCGAGCTTGCAGACGATCTCGAACGTCTCGTCGCCTTGCACGATGCTTCGACGATCGCTGCCGTCATCGTCGAACCCGTTGCCTGTTCGACGGGCGTGCTGATCCCGCCGAAGGGATATCTGAAGCGCCTCGAAGCCATCGCGCGCAAGCACGACATTCTCTTGATCGCGGACGAAGTGATCACCGCGTTCGGCCGGCTCGGCACGCCGTTCGGGTCGGATTACTTCGGCATCTCGCCCGACATCATCACGACGGCGAAGGGTGTGACCAACGGCACCGTTCCGATGGGCGCGGTATTCGTGAAATCGCATGTCCACGACGCGTTCATGAACGGCCCGGATTGGATGATCGATTTCTTCCACGGCTACACGTATTCGGGCCATCCGGTCGCCTGCGCGGCCGCCATCGGCACGCTCGATACCTATGCCGAGGAAGGCCTGCTGACGCGCGCGGCCGAGCTTGCCCCCTATTGGGAAGAGCGCGTGCACGCTCTCAAAGGGCTTCCGCACATCATCGACATTCGCAACATCGGCCTGATCGGCGCGATCGAATTCGCACCGGATCCGGCGCAACCCGGCAAGCGCGCCTACGAGCGATTCGTCAAAGCATTCGAGGCGGGTCTTCTCGTCCGGCAGACGGGCGACATCATCGCTCTGTCGCCGCCGCTCGTCATTTCAAAGGCTGAGATCGACCAGCTGTTCGACATCTTCACGAAGGTATTGAAGGCGGACTACTGAGCCAGTCAAAGTCGCGCATAGCAAACAAAAATCGGAAAACGAGCTTTCAATGCACATGATCGAGAATGCCATCAACGGTCGCCGCGCCGCCGTTCACGCTGCGCGCACTGCGCCCGTCTTCAACCCGGCGACGGGCGAAGAAGTTGCGCGGCTGCCGTTGTCGAGCGCGGAAGATCTCAATGCGGCTGTGGTGGCGGCGAAGGCTGCCGCCGCTTCGTGGGGCACGACGCCCCCGATGAAGCGCGTCCGGCCGATGTTCAAGTTCAAGGAGCTTCTGGAGAAGAATGCCGACGAGATCGCACGCGCGATTTCGCGCGAGCACGGCAAAACGCATGCGGACGCGCTCGGCGAATTGGCGCGCGGGATCGATGTCGTCGATTTCGCCTGCGGAATTCCTCATCTCCTGAAAGGCGAGTTCAGCCGCAACGTCGGGCCCGACATCGACAGTTGGTCGGATCGCCAGCCGCTCGGCGTCGTCGCCGGCATCACGCCTTTCAACTTCCCGGCCATGGTGCCGATGTGGATGTTTCCGGTCGCCATCGCGTGCGGCAACACTTTCATCCTGAAGCCGTCGGAGCGCGATCCGTCGGCGCCGATGCTGCTCTGGGAGCTTTTCCAGGAAGCGGGCCTCCCGGCCGGTGTATTCAACATCGTGCACGGCGATAAGACGATCGTGGATGCGATCCTCGATCATCCGGATATTTCGGCTGTGTCGTTCGTCGGGTCGACGCCCGTCGCGCAGTACATCTACGGCCGCGGCTCGGCCAATGGAAAGCGCGTGCAGGCTCTGGGCGGGGCGAAGAACCACATGATCGTCATGCCGGACGCGGATATGGATCAAGCCGTCGACGCTCTCATGGGTGCGGGTTACGGCTCGGCCGGCGAGCGCTGCATGGCGATATCGGTCGCGGTTCCGGTCGGCGAGAAGACGGCCGACCGGCTTGTCGAAGCTCTCGCGCCGCGCGTCGCTAACCTGAAGGTCGGCCCCGCATCGGATGCCGCATCCGAAATGGGCCCCGTGGTGACGGCAGACGCGAAGCGGCGCATCACGTCGCTCATCGACAAGGGCGTCGCCGAAGGCGCCAAGCTCGTCGTGGACGGCCGCGGCTTGAAGCTTCAGGGATATGAGAACGGCTACTTCCTCGGCGGCACGCTATTCGATCGTGTCACGCGCGACATGACGATCTATCGCGAGGAGATCTTCGGGCCGGTTCTTTCCGTCGTTCGCGCTCAGAACTATGACGAAGCCGCCGACCTCATCAATACGAACGAATACGGGAACGGCACCGCGATCTTCACCCGCGACGGCGATACCGCGCGCGCCTTCGCGGATCGGATCGAAGTCGGCATGGTCGGCATCAACGTGCCGCTGCCGGTTCCGGTTGCGTATCACTCATTCGGCGGGTGGAAGCGGTCCGCGTTCGGAGACCATGCGATTTACGGACCGGAAGGCGTGCACTTCTATACGCGCTTGAAAACGGTCACCTCGCGGTGGCCGGCCGGCATCCGCAAGGGCGCGGAGTTCAATTTCCCGAGCTTGAAATAAAATAAATGCGGCGCCGGGATCATCCGATCCGGCGCCGCACTTCCTTTTCAGAACAATGGAATGCTCCGCGAGCGTGCGATTTAATTCGCAGGCGTTATATCAGCGAAGATACGGGCAGACGCGCTCGACGCCGCGGCGATCGATATACGTGCCGGTACGATAACTGAATTCCGGGAAGTCTCGCGCACAGCGATCCATATCCACGCGGTCGGCGCGATGCTCGGCCACTGCGGATGCGATCAACGCGCCTCCGACGATACCGCCGATGAGCGCTCCGGGTCCCCAGCCCCAACCGCCGCCGCCATGCCAGCCGACGTTCATCACGCCGTTGTCTTTCGCCAGGGCCGGTACGCCAGCGCCGAATGGGGCTGCGGCTGCTTGCTCGGTCGCCGCAAACGTTGCCGTCATGGAGACGACGACGAGAGATGATGCGATGAGTTTTTTCAGTTTGGTCATTGATGCGTTCCCACCGAAACGATGTGCCTTTCCCGCCTAACGCGGCCAACGAATTGATCCGTCGCCAAACCGCGAAACGATCACAGGCATGAATGAATCGTTGCAAAAAACATCGCGCGCGTTCGCGACATTTCGAAGGCACCTAGTGGCGCAATACGTCGCCGATAGAACGCTTCGGAGAACAAGTGGCGGAATAGAAAACCGGCCGCTCCGGGGGGAGGAGCGACCGGTTTGATGGCCGCCGGTGAGGGATCCGGCGGCACGGGGGTTCTTCAGAATTACTCAGCAGCAAGACGAAAGTTGCGACTGGTTTCTACACTGTCGAAACCTAACGATGCCGAGACGGCTGCATGCGTAATGCGCCCATTCTTGACGTTCAACCCAGCTGCTAAGTGGGGGTCCCTATCAAACGCCGCAAGGCCTTTTTCCGCAAGCTTCATAACGAATGGCAGCGTTGCGTTATTGAGGGCCTGCGCCGATGTGACGGGAACCGCCCCCGGCATATTGGCGACGCAGTAATGAATGATGCCGTCGATTTCGAATGTCGGATTGGCATGGGTCGTCGGCTTCGATGTCTCGAAGCATCCGCCCTGATCGATGGACACGTCAACGAGGACTGCGCCCTTTTTCATGTGCTTCAGCATCGCGCGATTGACGAGTTTCGGCGCGCTCGCGCCTGCGATCAGCACCGCGCCGATAACGACATCGGCTGCGAGCACTTCGTTCTCGATCGTTTCCATCGTCGACGCGAGCGTCGTGGTGCGGCCCTTGAAGACTTCGTCCAGCTGACGGAGACGCGGGAGCGACCGGTCTATGATGGAAACCTCGGCACCAAGACCGACCGCCATCCGCGCCGCATGCGTGCCGACGACCCCGCCGCCGAGCACAACGACTTTCGCGGGCTTCACGCCCGGAACTCCACCCAGCAGAACGCCACGCCCGCCCGTCGGACGGCGCAAGGCAATCGCGGCTGCCTCAATCGAAAGACGCCCGGCTACTTCGCTCATGGGGGCGAGAAGCGGCAAGCCACCGGCCGGGTCCGTGACCGTCTCGTAGGCAATCGCCGAGACGCCTGACTCCATCAGGCCAATCGCCTGGGGGGCGTCAGGCGCAAGGTGCAAATAGGTAAACAGGATTTGATCGGACTTGAGGCGCTTCCACTCGGCCTGCTGGGGCTCCTTAACCTTCACGATCAGCTGAGCCTCAGCGAACACCTCTTCCGCCGTCTTGGCGATGCGAGCGCCGGCCTTTTCGTAAACGGCGTCGTCGGCAAAAATGCCGCCTCCGGCGCCGGACTGGACGATGACCTCGTGACCGCGGGCCGTCAGCTCGCGTACGGAGCCGGGCACCAGACCCACTCGAAATTCGTCAGTCTTAATTTCCGTAGGCACACCAATCCGCATATCCATCCCCTTGGTTGGCGCCTCAATAGGCCGCCGTCCTCTTCTGCAGCGTAGGCTGACACAAAAGCTGTGCCGTTACCCAGCAATTCCGCTTGCCCTAAGGCGATTTTTCGCAGCAAATCATCGTCACTGGGCTGAAGGACGCTGAAAAATGGCGGAAATTGCGATGGATGCGCTGGATAAGGCGATTCTGACCGCGCTTCTCGCCGATGGCCGCCAGAGCCAAGTCGAACTGGCGGAGCGCGTGCCCCTATCACCCACGGCTATCGGCCGCCGGATCCGCGCGCTCGAACAGTCAGGCGTGATCTCGGGTTATGAGGCCAAAGTCAATCGCAAGGCCCTCGGCTTTACGATGATGGTCGTCGTGCAGATCAGCCTCGAGAGTCAGAACCAGGAACTGCTGGTGGCGTTCGAACAGGCGGCTGCCGCGGCCCCGTCCATCGTGTCCTGTTACATGATGTCCGGGCAGGACGATTATCTCATCACGGTGCTGGCGCGAGACCTCGCCGATTTTGAACGGATCCATAAGGAGCAGTTGTCGGGGCTCCCTGGAGTCTCCCGATTGCATTCAAGCTTCGTGCTGCGCGAGGTCACAAGCCGATCCCTGCCCGGATCGGCTTTACTACGCTAGGCAACGATCAGGGTGCGAGGGCAGCCGCGGCGGACGCAGGCGGTGCATCATCGGCGTCGCGCTGATAGGACGTCTGCATCGCAGAGCCGTCGCGGCCATAGATATCCGGGCGGAATTCAATGGCGCCGGTCGACGGCTCGGCCCACGCCGTGATGTAGGTGAAGTAAACCGGAATGGGACGCGTCAGCTTAAGTTCCAAGGGCTGGCCCGAATCGAGCTGCTGTCGGACGCGGCCAGGCTGATCCCAACCGGCCTCGTAATGCGCGACCCAATCGCCAAGATCGAATACGTTCTGCACGCGGACGCATCCGGCGCTGAAGGCGCGGCTGCGCTGGTCGAACAGATTTTTCATCGGCGTGTCGTGCATGTAGACGCCGTATTGATTGGACATGTCCAAGCGCAGGAGGCCGAGCGCGTTCTTCTCTCCCGGATCCTGCTTGAACTTGTAGCTGGCGGTCTGAGGCGACGACCAATCAATGGTCTTGCGATCGAGTTCGGGTCCGTTGACGCCGTTGTAAACGCGGATGCCTTCTTCCTCGAGGTAGCCGGGTTCCTTCCTGAGGCGCGGGATGAGGTCGAGCGTTGCGACACTGTCAGGCACGCGCCAAAACGGGAAGAAGTTGAGCGCCTTGATCGTCGCGCGGACATCGGGCGTTTCGCGGCCCTGCCGTCCAACGATCACGCGATGGCGAAGCTGCACTTCGAACTTGTCGACGGCTTCGAGCTGGAATGCCGGAACGTTGACCAGCACGTACCGCTCTTCGACGCCTTGCATGAGGCCGCGGAGCCGTTCGTAGTTCAGCTTGAGCTGCGCCAGGCGCTGTTCGGCCGTGATGTTCAGCACGGGGTAGACCGATTGCTCGATGCGTCCCGTCTCGCGGATGCCATTGCGCTTCTGGAAGCGCTTCACGCCTTCGGTCAGTTCGGAGTCGAACGTTTGAACATCGTAGTAGGAGCCCTTCGCGGGCATGTCGCCGCTGATCCTCAGACGCTTCCGCAGAATCGGAACGCGCGGATCGTCATCGCCTTCACGCAGCATGCGCCCCTGCGGGACGACCGGCCAGCCGCCGCTATCGACGATCTTCTGGTAACGCTCGATCGCCGCGGCAACGGCATTGAGCATCACGTCGCTGCGCCACGGGGTTGCGTCCGGCCTCAGGTCGTCAAGCGCAACGGGCGTTGGCGGCGGGGGGGTATCGCTCGCGCCGCGACCGAAGCTCGGTCCCTGGATCTGATCCCAAAGGCTGATCTGCGCGTGACCCGGCGTCGCGAACTGCGGGAGAAACTGAAAGACCGAAACAACCAGCATCAGCGCGGCTGTCTTCAGAACCGAAGTTCCAAACCGCGTTGTCAAAATCAAATCCCTCATCCCGCTTGCCCGGCTTTCCGCTAAATGATGCGTACCAGTTATAAAACTTCTTCCGGCGACGCTTTCGAATTTCGACGCAGCTCGTCTATGTGGCAGCACACGTGCCTTTTCAGCCACTTAAGTACCAGCACCCATATGGCCAAAGAGTGACGATCTACCAACCCAATCCCGTCGCAGCCAGAGGTCGAAATGCAGATCTGTGTTGCAGGCGGGCCCCGCTTCGCCGCGCGTTTACGGCCTAGCGGGAGAAATGGTCGTAGCCCAACTGCCGCCAATCGATCGGCGTTCCGTGCTGGTCGAGAATTTCAAGTTTCCGCCCGGCATCGAGCACACCCAGACGGCTGATCGCGATGCCCGCTTGCTCGGCGCCGGTTTTGAAATCCGCGATGGACGCGGGAGGGACGGCAACAAGCAGCTCATAGTCATCGCCCCCTGTCAGGATGGTTCTGGCGAACGCGGCGTCATGGGCCAGCGTGGCGCTGACGGCCGGAGACATGGGGACGGAGCCAAGGCTGAGAGAAATTCCTGACGGACCGGCGAGCCGGGCAAGGTCCTTCAACAGGCCGTCCGAAACGTCGAGCGCGGCGGACGCATGATTTCGCAATGCTTCAGCGAGCGCGATCCGGGGGCGCGGCCGGAGATAGCGGCCGAGCACGAAGGCGCGCTCGTCGTCGCTCAAGACCCCGGCGAATACCGAGGGATCTCTGCGGACGGCAAGGCCGAGCGCCGCATCGCCAATGGTTCCGGTGACGAAGACGTGGTCGCCGGCTGCCGCTCCCTGGCGGGGGACGAATCTACCGGCCGGCACCGCACCGAAGATCGTTATGCCGATCGAGAGCGGACCGGGCGTGCGGTCCGTATCGCCGCCGATGAGATGGCAGCCGAAGCTTTCCTGCGCGCTTCTGAGGCCATCGGAAAATCTCGTCATCCAGGCGCGGGTGGGCGCGTCCGGGAGGGCGAGCGTCAGAATATAGGCGAGCGGTGTTGCGCCCTTTGCAGCCATGTCCGAGGCGTTTACCGCGAGGGCTTTCCAGGCGACGTCATCGGGCGCGTCGTCGACGAAAAAATGCACGCCCGCGATGATGGGATCGCTGCTGACGACGAGATCGGTTCCGGGCTCGGGAGAGATCAGTGCTGCGTCGTCGCGAAGTCCGAATGCGCCCGGGCTACCTGCCGCGAGCGGCGCCAAATAAGTCTGCACGAGATCGGTTTCGCTTTCGATCCGATCTTCTGGCCGATCCTCTGATCCTGGCGCGTTGGCGTGCGTTGGCGGCATGCTTTCCAAGCCCAGCGCTCGCGCGCTACGTCCTCAGGATGGCGTTACTCGCCTTACGAATTCGTGGCCTCGAACCTTGCGCGCTATCTTGTCGAGCACGCCGTTCACCACGCGGGGTTCTTCGTCGTCGAAGAAGACGTGCGCGACATTGACGTATTCGTTGATGGCGACGCGGGCCGGAACGTCGGCCCTGTCAACGAGCTCGGCAACGCCTGCCCGGAGAATGGCGCGCAATATGGAATCGACGCGTATCAGGCTCCAGCCGATCGCAAGCTGCTCGTCGATCATCGGGTCGATTTCGCGTTGCCGGCGCAGGACCGCACGCAGAATGTCGGCGAAGAAAACGCGGTCAGCCGTCGCCAGAACTTCGTCGCGATTATCGCCTTCAAAGCGCTGCTCGATGAACTCGGCTATGACGTCATTGACGTCCGTTCCCGCCATGTCCATTTGATAGAGCGCCTGCACGCCCGCAATCCGAGCTGCGGTACGAGGCGTTATTTCCTCCAGCTTGGATTTGCCTTTGGCGGTCATGCCGTCGTTTCCCAGAAAGCGCGCTTCGCCTCGATAAGCCGCAAGCATGCGCGCGCGGCATCGCCGCCTTTACCTGTAATGCCGCCTTCAGCGCGAGCCACTGCCTGCTCGCGCGTATCGACGGTGAGAATGGCATTGCCGACCGGAATGTTCTGGCGCATGGCCACATCCATCATCCAGTGGTTCGCGTTGTTGCACACGATGTCATAGTGCGAGGTTTCTCCGCGAATGACGCAGCCGAGAGCGACGGCACCGTCGAACGCGGTTCGTCCGGCCTGGCGCGCGTCTGCCGCGGCGGCCAACACCTGGGGAATCTCGAGCGCACCCGGAACGGTAATCCGCTCGTAGGTGGCGCCGCGCTTTTTGCACTCGGCGATAGCGCCCTCGATGAGCAGATCGGCGATGTCTTCGTAGTAGCGCGCTTCGATGAAAAGAATGTGCGCACGAATTGGAGCCGCGCTCTTTTCGTCCCGCGGTGCTCCTGGGGTTTTCTGAATCATGTGTCGTGCTACTCGATTTTTCTTGTGCCGGTCACGCGCAGCCCGAACGCTTCGAGGCCGACGTAGACATGCTGCGGTTGTGTCGTGAGAAGCACCATGTCCTTGACGCCAAGGTCCGCAAGGATCTGCGAGCCGACGCCGATTTCGACTTGGCGCCGTTCCTTGCTCAAGTCTGCGAGCGCGCCCGGTGTGTTTCTCCGCGTCACCCAATCAGACACGGATTTGGGACGCAAGTCTCGAATGAGAACTAAGACGCCGCGGCCTTCAGCTTCGATGGCGCGCATCGATTGCTCAATGACCGTGCCGCTCTCGGTGTGGCCGTCAATGCCGAGCACATCATGGAGCACGTTCAGGGCATGGACGCGCACCAGGACAGGGCCGCCCTTGGAGACGTTGCCTTTGACCAGCGCCAGATGCTCTCCGGTCTCCACCGTCGTCTCGTAGACGTGCAGGTCGAAGCTGCCGGCCGTCGTCGTTTCGACGGGCGTTTGAGCGATGCGCTTGACGATGCGATCGTTCTTGAACCGGTAGGCGATCAGGTCCTCGATGGCGCCGATCTTAAGGTCATGGTGCTTGGCGAAGCGGGCAAGGTCTGCCATGCGCGCCATCGTGCCGTCTTCGTTCATCACTTCGCAGATGACGGCGGCTGGCGAAAGACCGGCGAGCTTCGCAAGATCGATCGACGCTTCGGTGTGGCCCGCGCGTACGAGGACGCCGCCGTCGCGCGCGATCAGCGGAAAGACGTGACCGGGCGAGACGATGTCGGCTGCACTCTTCGTCGGATCGATAGCCGTCGAGATCGTGCGAGCGCGGTCGAAAGCAGAGATGCCGGTCGAGATGCCTTCGCGCGCTTCGATCGATTGGGTGAAGGCGGTGCGGTTGCGCGAGCCATTCGTGCGCACCATGAAATCGAGATTGAGTTCCCGGGCACGCGCCGGCGTCAGCGCGAGGCAGATCAGTCCACGGCCGTGCTTGGCCATGAAGTTGATAGCGTCGGGTGTCGCCATCTGCGCCGGGATGATGAGGTCGCCCTCGTTCTCGCGATCTTCGGCATCAACGAGAATGACCATCCGGCCGTTCTGCATTTCCTCGACGATCTCTTCGATCGGCGAGAGCGCGCTGTTGCTGCCCGCGGACTGCAAATTTGTCGTGCCCGACATCATGGGCGAAACTCCATCAGGCGCGCAACGTAGCGCGCGAATACATCGACTTCGAGATTGACCAGATCGCCGGGGGTTTTCGCGCCCCAGGTCGTAACCGTCAAGCTGTGCGGAATGAGATTGACGCCGAAACGGGCTTCCGCAACCTCGTTGACCGTCAGGGAGGTCCCATCCAACGCAACAGATCCCTTGGCAGCTATATAGCGGGAAAGATGCTCGGGCGCTTCCAAAAGAAAGCGTTTGCTGTCGCCATCGCGGGTGATTGCGATGATTTTGGCGACGCCGTCGACGTGGCCGGACACGATGTGGCCGCCGAGCTCATCGCCAGCCCGCAGGGATCGTTCCAAATTGACGCGCTTGCCGGGTTGCCAGCTGCCGAGCGTCGACTTGGCCATCGTCTCGTTGGAAACGTCGACCGAAAATTCGGCGCCATCAGCACGCGGCGTTATGGCCGTCGCCGTGAGACATACGCCGTCGCAGCAGATTGAAAGCCCTGTCTCTTCAGGCTTAAGCGCGTAAGCCGTTTTCAAAGTGAAGCCGCCAGGCGATTTCGCGATCACCTCGCCGACATCCGTAATCAATCCGGTAAACATCTGATCAGCGTCCTTCCATGTCCGCTAGGCCTTGTCCGCTAGGCGACGAAGCCGCCACATCGTATCGGTGCCGATTGTCCGCCGTTCGACGGGCGTCATCCCGAGCGGGCCCAGCCAGCGCAAGAGTACATTCTGTGCATCGAGATCGGTCGGGTTGCCGGCCATGTAAAGAACGATCTCGTCGACGAGAGAGGCGGCCGCGAAGGAGCGCCAGATCGCCGGGCCGCCTTCGACGAGCAGCCGGGTTATCCCGCGCGCAACGAGCGCTTCCATGATCGACGGCAGCCACAGCGTATTTCCGACAACGCCGACGTCGACGACGTCCGTGCCTCCGGCGGCGATCGCACTTTTCCTTCCGGGATCGGCATCCTGAGCCGTCATCAACCAAACCGGAACTTTGGCTGCGCTCTGAAACAGCTTCGCGCCCGGTGAAAGATCGAGCGAGCGCGAAAGAACGATGCGAACGGGCGAGCGGCCTATCAGGCCCGGCAATCTGCACGTCAGTTCCGGATCATCGTCTCTGACCGTCGCGCTGCCGACGAGGATCGCGTCGAATTCACTGCGCAGCAGCATGCCGTGGGCGCGCGCTCTTTCACCGGTGACCCACACAGGCGCGGAGCCCGAGCCGCGCGCGATCTCGCCCTTCTCGTCGACGGCGAGCTTCAGCGTGACGAGCGGCCGGCGCTCGGTGATGCGAACGACGTGGCCTCGCGTCAGCCATCGCGCCCGGTTAGCGCCGACGCCCCGAACGACCTCAATTCCTGCGTTTCTCAGCCGTTCGAGACCACGGCCAGCGACGCGGGGGTCGGGATCTTCGATCGCGACGACCGCACGTTTCAGTCCCGCCGTTACGATCGCATCGGCACACGGGCCCGTCTGGCCGTAATGCGAGCACGGCTCAAGCGTGACGTAAATCGTGGCGCCGCACGCTCTTTCTCCCGCCGTTGCAATCGCGGTCGTTTCGGCATGCGGACGGCCTTTGTCCGCCGTCCTCGCGCGCGAGATCAGCTCGCCTGTGGCCTCGTCGGCAATGACGGCGCCGACGGATGGGTTCGGCGCCGTTGCGCCAAGTCCGCGCTCGGCCATACGGAGCGCGATCTCCATCATCTCGTCGTCGAACGCACGACTTTGGAAACTCGACATTGGCTCCGCTCAGTGCTTCTTCTGGCTCACGATCTTGTCGAGAGCGGGTGTACCGAACCGCTCGTTAAGATCGAGCGGCTCGGGGGTATCGCTCGCGAGCTCGCGGAGGACGGCATGAAAGTCCGCGGTATCGCGAAAATCGCGATACACGGACGCGAAGCGCACATACGCCACAGGATCGAGCTCGCGCAAGGCCGCCATGACGAGCTCGCCGATTTCGGCAGATGTTATTTCCGTTTCGCCGGAGCTTTCGAGCTGCCGGACGAGGCCCGAGACGAGACGGTCGATCCGCTCGGGCTCGATCGGACGCTTGCGCATCGCGACCGAGATCGATTTCGAAAGCTTGTCGCGATCGAACAGGACCTTGCGGCCCGAGCGCTTGAGGACAGTCAACTCGCGAAGCTGGACGCGTTCGAATGTGGTGAAACGACCACCGCAATCGGCGCAGATCCGCCGACGCCTGATCGCGGCATTCTCATCCGACGGCCGGCTGTCTTTGACCTGGCTATCCTCGCTTCCGCAAAATGGACAGCGCATCCTTAGCTCCTCGCAATCGGCGACCGCTCCTATCGGCGCCGCCTCTTTCCCGCTCAAACTGACGGTGTCTTAACCACAAGCCAGATTCCGCCCGCGGCACACATTCCCGAGATGGCCTACGGGGAGGTTTTCAACAATGAGAAAAGACCTGCATCTGCCCGTCATAACCCGAAACGCGAGATTATCGTTACTTACAGCCTGTTCGATGCGGCTTCTCGTGAAGCGGTGTCACATTGCAGCCGAGCATAAGGGCTCTCATGCCCAAACAAAAAGAGCGCCGGACGTATCCGGCGCTCTCGATCGATTGAACCGGGCGTTCGGCCCAGGCTTAAGTTCAGCTTAGGCGTAAATCGGGAAGCGATCGGTGAGCGCCGTCGCCTTTGCCTTGACGGCGGCTTCGACCGCGGCATTGCCCTCTTCGCCGTTCTTCGCCAAGCCCTCGAGAACTTCGGTGATCAGACGGCCGATCTCCTGGAATTCCGCGACGCCGAAGCCGCGGGTCGTGCCGGCCGGCGAACCCAGGCGGATGCCCGACGTCACCATCGGCTTCTCGGGGTCGAACGGAATGCCGTTCTTGTTGCAGGTGATGTGAGCGCGTTCGAGCGACTTCTCGGCCTTGTTGCCGGTGAGCTTCTTCGGACGGAGATCGACGAGCACGACGTGCGTGTCGGTGCCGCCGGAGACGAGCGCGAAGCCGTTCTGCACCAGCACTTCACCCAGCGCCTTGGCGTTGTCCATCACGGCCTTGATGTAGACCTTGTAGTCGGGACGCAGCGCTTCGCCGAATGCAACGGCCTTTGCGGCGATGACGTGCATCAGCGGGCCGCCCTGGATGCCAGGGAAGATCGCTGAGTTGACCTTCTTCGCAATGTCTTCGTCGTTCGTCAGAATCATGCCGCCGCGCGGACCGCGCAACGTCTTGTGCGTCGTCGTCGTGACGACGTGAGCGTGCGGGAACGGGCTCGGGATGAGGCCTGCCGCAACGAGACCGGCGAAGTGCGCCATATCGACGAGGAAGTGCGCACCGACTTCATCGGCGATCGCGCGGAACGCGGCGAAGTCGATCTTGCGCGGATAGGCCGAACCGCCGGCGATGATGATGCGCGGCTTGTGTTCGTGCGCGAGCTTCTTCACCTCGTCCATGTCAATGAGGTGGGTGTCAGGCTTCACCATGTAGTGCACGGCCTTGAACCACTTGCCCGACTGGTTGACGGTCGCGCCGTGGGTCAAGTGACCGCCGGCTGCGAGCGACAGGCCGAGGATGGTGTCGCCGGGCTTGGCAAGCGCATTGAAGACGCCCTGGTTCGCCTGGCTGCCCGAGTTCGGCTGCACGTTGGCGAAGCCGCAGTTGAACAGCTTCTTGGCGCGGTCGATCGCGAGCTCTTCCGCGATGTCGACGTACTGGCAGCCGCCGTAATAGCGCTTGCCCGGATAGCCTTCCGCGTACTTGTTCGTCAGGACCGAGCCTGCAGCATCGAGCACGGCCTGGGAAACGATATTCTCCGAAGCGATCAGCTCGATCTCGTGCTGCTGGCGTCCGAATTCCTTCTGGATAGCGCCGAAGACTTCGGGATCGGTTTCAGAAAGGTGCGCCTTGAAAAAGCGCGACGTTTGCGAAGTTGCTGCCGGTGCAGTCGACATGGGCTTTCCTCTAAATTGGGGAAACGTTTTTTTAGCGCTGGCGGGCACTTTGGAGCAAGCCCGGACCGGCTTTCAACCATAGTTGCGAGCTACTATGCCAGCGCTCAACTCTATCCGCACCCGCGTAATAAGGGCGCGGGCTGCGGGTATTGCAACGCAACTGAACTGGGTGCCTCTCCGGGCGTTCCCGTGGGGCCTTACTCAGCCGCTTCGGCAAGGCTCTCCATCAGCGCCAGCGGGCACTGAGACCAGAGATCCGACAGGGCATTGACCAGATGCTCCATATCCGCGTCGGTGTGCTGGGGCGACGGTGTCAGCCGCAGCCGTTCGGTGCCACGCGGAACCGTCGGATAGTTGATCGGTTGGACGTAGATACCGTAGCGATCGAGCAGCACGTCGGTCAGCGCCTTGCAGCGCACCGGGTCGGCAACGAGGACCGGCACGATGTGGCTCGGCCCGGAAATGACCGGGAAATCGGCAGCCGAGAGGCGCCGCTTCAGAGCGCGGGCGCGCTCCTGGTGCTGCTCACGCTCGACGTTGCTCGACTTCAAATGGCGGATCGACGCGAGTGCGCCGGCCGCGACAGCGGGCGCCAGCGAGGTCGTGAAGATGAAGCCCGGTGCATACGACCGGATGGCGTCGCACAGCGTCTTGGACGCGGCAATGTAGCCGCCCATGACGCCGAAGCCCTTCGCGAGCGTGCCATTGATGATATCGATGCGATGCATGACGCCGTCGCGCTCTGCGACGCCGCCGCCACGGGGGCCATAAAGCCCGACCGCGTGCACCTCATCGAGATACGTCAGCGCGTTGTACTTTTCCGCGAGATCGCAGATGGCCGCGATAGGCGCTACGTGACCGTCCATGGAATAGACGCTCTCGAAGGCGATGATCTTCGGCGTGTCGCGCGGCACTTTCTGCAGGCGCGCTTCCAGATCGGCGAGGTCGTTATGAGCGAAGATCTGCTTCGGTCCGCGGCCGTTGCGGATGCCCGCGATCATCGACGCGTGATTCTTCTCGTCGGAAAAGATCACGCAGCCGGGAAAGAGCGTTGCGAGCGTCGATAGCGCGGCCTCGTTGGCGACGAACGCCGACGTGAAGAGAAGTGCCATCTCCTTGCCGTGGAGGTCGGCAAGCTCGCGCTCGAGTTCGACGTGGTAATGGGTGGTGCCTGCGATGTTGCGCGTGCCGCCCGAACCGGCGCCGACGAGATCGATGGCCTCGTGCATCGCCGCGAGCACCTTCGGGTGCTGGCCCATGCCGAGATAATCGTTGGAGCACCAAACGGTTATCTGCTTTGCAGCTTCACCTTTGACGACATCAGCTTTGGGGAAGGCACCTCTGCGGCGCTTCACATCAGCGAAAACCCGATAGCGTCCCTCACGCTTTACTGTATCGAGGGCGTCCGAGAGCATCTGCTCGTAGTTCATCAGTCGGTTTCCGCTCCCTAAAGCACGGCGTTCATTATTTTAGTCCTTTTATGTACCCGTGGACTTGAAAGGACCAGTGCCGTTTCGTCGCGCAGAGGATGAAAATTTGGTCAGGCCAGAAGACCTTTCAGATTGCAGTTTCTGTTTCTGGCAGCTTGTCGCTTTGACGCAAGTCAACAGGTGCATAACAGCCCCTCGCGTCCAGAAGTTATGATGCCATCGAGACGGTAAGGTGGCATCGAGACGTTAATAGGACGCTGCGACTTCGCCGATGCCGTCCTTCTGGTAAATGTCGCGCCGGAATTGCACGACTCCATCCTCGGTCGCCCATGCGCTGATGTAGACAAATAACAATTGAACGGGCTTTTTTAAGCGAACGTCCAGGCGCTGCCCCTTCTCCTTCAGCTGCGCGATCCTGTCGGCATTCCAACCCTGCTGATCGGCGAGCAACCAGGCCGCCAAGTTTTCGATGTTGTGGACGCGGATGCAGCCCGAGCTTTCGGAACGGAAGTTGCGGCCGAAGATGCGATCCGACGGGGTGTCGTGCATGTAAACGGAGTGGGCGCTGTCGAAGTTGATCTTCAGGAACCCGAGCGGGTTCTCCTTGCCCGGCTGCTGGCTGTACGTGTAGGTGCCCGGCGACACCTTCTCCCAGTTGATGCTTTGCGGATCGACTTTCTTGCCGCCTGCGTAGGCGTCGATGCCGAACTTCACCAGAACGTTCTGGCCTTTCTTCTGCATCTCGCGCCCGCGCGGAATCAGGTCTTCCGAAACGACCGTCGGCGGCAGACGCCACATCGGGTTGAAGTTGAGGTCGGTGATCGGCGTGCGCAGAAGAGGTGTCGGACGCTCGGGCTTGCCGACGACGCCTGCGTAACGGGCAACGATTGCGCCGTTCTGAACGGCTTCGATCTGTGCCGCCGGAATGTTGACGACGACGTATCTCTTCGATGTCGTCGGAATGGCTTCCTGCAAGCGCACCAGATTGACCTTCAGCTGCTTCAGGCGCACATCCGCGGGTACGTTCAGGGCGGCGATCGTCCTCTTGTCGGCGATGCCCGTTGGCGTCAGGCCGTTCGATGCCTGGAACCGCTGAAGCGCCTTCTCGAGGTCGTTGTCGAAATAGTTGGAGGTTGTATTGCCGCTGCGCAGGTCTCCTGAGGCCGCCAAGCGGGCGCGCAGCAATGCGACAGCGGGATCGGTTGTCCCGTACTGCATGAGACTGTCACGGGGTGTCTTCGGCGGGGGCTCGGGGATCTGCGGCCAGCCGCCCTTCCCGATGATCATCGTGTACTGCCGGACCGCCATCTTGGTCGCTTCGATATTTGCCTTGGCGAGCGTCGCGTAACCTTTGGGCGGGTTGGCTTCCCATTCGCGGACGAAGTCTGGATCGGCCCGGTTGCTCGTGTAGGACGGACCGTCGTTGCCGGAGCCAAAATTGAACCAGCTGAAACCCTGGGCCGCCGCAGCGCCGGATCCCGTCCAACCGGCAGCCGATATCGCAATGAATCCAATGCTCAGGACGCTGGCTACGAGCCGGCCTGACAGGCCGATCCCTGCCCTAAGCTTCTGTTCCCCCAAGCCCACGTCCGTCCCCCGGCGCTTGCGATTCCAACCTGCGTTGGGGCTACACTATCTGAAATCCGAGTATTTGACATCGGATAGATGCCGGGCTGGCTTTCGGCAGGTGGGCATGTCCACAGGCGCTCATCGCTGCCCTTTTCGCGAACGAAAAAGGACCTCTCCCGCGGATGCAGAGAGGTCCTCAACGCCCGTCTAACGACGGCGTTCAACAGCAGGTTATTGGCGTCGGCCGTTTTTAGAGGCGGTAGCGGATCTGATCCGACCAGAAGCGTTCCAGGCGCACCAGGGCCTTGTTCAAGCCTTTGACGTCTTCGTTGGAAACTTCACCGACGGTCTGTACCGAGCCCAGCTGACGAAGATAGAGCTTCGAAACGATGTCCCGTGCCTCGAGGCCCTTGTCGGTCAGGCTTACACGCACCGACCGGCGATCCGTGTCGGACCGCTTGTAGTGGATGTATCCCATGTCGACGAGCTTCTTCAGGTTGTAGGACACGTTCGACCCAAGGTAGTAACCCCTGGTCTTCAGCTCGCCTGCCGTCAGCTCACTCTCGCCGATGTTGTAAAGGAGCAATGCCTGCACGCTGTTGAGTTCGGCTCCGCCACGACGATCAAACTCGTCCTTGATGACGTCGAGCAGAAGGCGATGCAGGCGCTCAATCAAACGCAGCGCCTGAAGGTATTCACCGCGAAACCCTTCTTCCTGGGCCGGCGCGCGGTGACGCGCCATATCGTACGCTAAACTCATAACCCTGCCTCGCAATTGTTTGACGCCACCCGGTTCGCCCGGGTTTTGACAAATTGATAACTCGGAGGCCTGAATTTCGGCTAAATAGATATAGTAAAAGAATAGTAGGGGGGTGTGTTTGGAATGAATTTTTAACCAATATTCAGGTGATTTCTCCGGATTGGTAACTATCGTCCTAACGCAGCGACGACAATTAACAACAATATCGCCAGATTTTTTAAACTCGCGCTGCCTGCATCTCAGTTCTCTTCGGCAATTCGAGCTCTGCCCCTGGCAATGGCGCAAAATACGCTTCGACTACATCAGCAATACTATCATCATAGCGATTTGGTTTCCATGCTGGGCTGCCATCCTTGTCGATGAGCAGCGCGCGAACGCCTTCGTGAAAATCGTGGTTCTCGATGCAGCGCACAGCTAGACGATAATCTTCGATGAGTGTTTGACGTATATCAAACGAAAGCGCCGATTGAATATGGCGGATCGTAATGGCCAGCGATATCGGCGAACACTTCGCGAGATCCGCCAGCGTCTTCTTCGCCCACTCCGAGCCTTTTACCTCCGCGTTCGTCAGCGACCGCAGAATACCTTGGAGCGTCGGCTCGGAAAAATGCTCGATGATATGGCCCCGGTCTTTTTGCAAATCGCCGGGAGCTTGAATTTCGTTAAGGGCGTCGAGCATGGGATCGACGGGTTCGGCGTCTTTCAATTTCGCGAGTATGCCGGGAAAATGCGTCGCGGAAATGCAGTGCGTAACGAGACCTAGCCATTGCGCATCGGCGCGTCCGATCGCGCGGCCCGTAAGACCCAAATAGATTCCGATGGGCCACGGCATTTTCGCCAGCACGCGCGATATGCCGACGTCAGGGAACAGTCCGATCTTGGTTTCGGGCATCGCCCATTTGAAATTTTCGCCGGCGATGCGATGCGTATTGTAGGCGGTCAAGCCGGCGCCCGAGCCCATGCAGAGCCCATCGATGAACGATACCGTCGGCTTGGAAAAGCATTCGAGAAGCCAGTTGAGCGAGTACTCGGTGCGGAGATAGCTCTTCGCGGTCTCGATATCGTCCTTTGCAGCAACGGACAGCGCCCGGACGTCACCACCGGCACAGAAGGCCCGCGGATTATTCGAGAGAAGCGCGACGATGTAGACGTCGGGATTGCGAGCAACGGTCGGGATGGCGCTGCTCAACGTCCGGCACATCTCATCGTCGAGGGCGTTGAGTGCGTTCGGCCTGTTCAGCGTGAACGTCTGCAGCGCCTGCGATCGGTCCGCAATGATCTTCGGAGACTGTCCGACTGTCGATGTTTTGAGATCGGTGTTGTGCTGGTTCACTGCATGCTCGGTAAGTATCGCTGGCGCGACTCGGTTGTGAAATTCGATGCTATGGCTTGTTTCATACGAACTCGCCATATTTTGCGGCTATGGAATCGTCTTCCACACTCCAGACGCGTGCCGTATCCCCGATCGGATCAACGGCCGAGGTCAGTATGAGCTTGGCCTGAAAAGGGAATTCTGGAATATTCAGGTTCCCGCCAAGATCAACGCTCGCGTCGACTTTGTAGAGCGGCCGTGAAGGATGTACAGACAGAAATGACGACATCCCCCAGCGCGGGGCACGACACCAGACCGTCGCGCCTTCGGAAGATCGCAACCACCGCCATTTTCGTCGCTTCATTGCTTGTTGGCGAAATGCCAGCTGATGCTCAGGCTAAGCAAAAGGCAAAGCACCCCGCAGCGGAAGCGACTTCCACCGCCGAGCCCGCTTCTCAGGCGCCGCCCGCTCAAGCTGCATCAGACGCTGCGAAGGCCAATCCAGCTGCTCAGAAGCCGGAGGATGGCGGAAAGCCAGCCGATCCGGCGAAGACTGCCGCCGAACCTGCGCCGAAAGCGCCCCCGACGTGGTCCGCAGCGGAGATCGCGGATGCCAAGGCGCACTGCGCGGTCGTACTCAAGCGCATCCACGCCGTCGCCATGCCGCATGAGCCGATCAAGGAGGGTGCCTGCGGGACGCCTGCTCCCATCGAACTCATCAGTATCGGTCAGAACCCCCAAGTCGCGTTATCGCCGCCGGCGATCGTCACCTGCGATCTCGCTGAGTCTCTGGTCAATTGGTTCGAAGGCGATGTGCAGCCGCTCGCTCGCAAGCACCTCAAATCCGAAATCATCACGATCCAGACGATGAGCTCCTATTCGTGCCGCAACGCTTACGGCCGCAAGAAGACGAAGCTCAGCGAGCACGGATTGGCGAATGCGCTCGATATCGGCGGCTTCGTAACGGCGTCGACGAAAACGGCCGATGTGCTTCAGGATTGGGGGAAGCCACAACGCCAAATTTTGGCCGAGGCTGCCGCCGAGCAGCGCGCCGCAGAGGAAGCGGCTGCCAAGGCCGCGGGAACGGCCATCGCGGCCAATCCGGCTCAGGCCGCGCTCGCGTCGGCTCTGCCGTCAACCGCGGGAGCGGCTGTTACGTCGCTCGCGCGTTCGACAATCATCGACGGCGTCGGGGATGCGGAGATCGTCGCAACGCCGACGTTGGCAACGTCCGATCCGGTCGTCGCGAACAAACTTGGCGGCCCACTCGTGAAGCCTGCCAAAAAGGGCTCGTCGGTTCAGAAAACGTCGCAGGTGGGCGCGCGTTCGACGTCCAATCCGGACCCCGAGATCAAGGCGTTCCTGCGCGAGGCACACACGGCCGCATGCCGTATCTTCGGAACGACGCTTGGGCCGGAAGCGAACGAGGATCACCGGAACCATTTCCACATCGATATGGCGCAGCGCAAGTTTACCAAAATCTGCGATTAGCGGACTTTGCGGGCGGCGGCATTCCAGCCCTGCATCGCTGTCATCCCTGACGGCACATCTGCGGTTCGTCCGGCCGCTTGCGCCGAGGCGCGGCTCGTGTCCATTGTCGGCCGAAATTCGAGCGGCGCAGAATTCGCTGCTTCTGCCCAGGAAACTTGTTCATGTCCTCCCGTACACGCCAACCGACCCCCGCCCCCGAAACAGAGACGCTTTCCGGCGGCTTTCCGGCGATCCGTATGCGCCGTAACCGAAAGGCCTCGTGGTCTCGCCGGCTCGTCGCCGAACACCAATTGTCGCCTGCCGATCTGATCTGGCCGATGTTCGTCGTCGACGGCGCTGCGCACCGCACGCCTGTCGCGTCCATGCCGGGCGTCGAACGGCTGAGCGTCGACCTCATCGTCGAAGCCGCGAAGCACGCCGTCGATCTCGGCATTCCGGCTATCGCGCTCTTTCCTTTCACCGATCCGAAAAAGCGCAGCGAGGATGCCGCCGAAGCTTTCAATCCGGACAATCTGGTTTGCCGCGCGACGCGCGCGATCAAGGCTCAAAACCTCGATCTCGGCGTCATCCTCGACGTCGCTCTCGATCCCTACACGAGCCACGGGCATGACGGCCTTCTCGTCGGCGACGAGATCGTGAACGACGAAACAAATGCGGCCCTCGTCAAGCAAGCGCTCGTGCAGGCGGAAGCCGGTGCGGACGTTCTAGCGCCGTCCGACATGATGGACGGGCGCATCGGCGTCATTCGCAGCGCGCTCGAAGGAAACGGATTCAAGAACACGCAAATCATGTCGTATGCCGCGAAGTATGCGAGCGCGTTCTACGGCCCATTCCGCGACGCGGTCGGGTCGTCGGGACTTCTGAAGGGCGACAAGCGCACCTATCAGATGAACCCCGCGAATACCGAAGAAGCGCTGCGCGAAGTCGCCATCGATCTCGACGAGGGCGCAGACATGGTGATGGTAAAGCCCGGCATGCCCTACCTCGATGTCGTGCGTCGCGTGTCGGAGACGTTCGGGGTACCCACGTTCGCGTATCAAGTCTCCGGCGAGTACGCGATGCTTGCCGCGGCCTTCGAAAAGGGCTGGCTCGATCCGGACAAGACGATGCTCGAAAGCCTGCTCGCCTTCAAACGCGCGGGAGCATCGGGCGTTCTCACGTATTTCGCACCGAAGGCAGCGCGGCTGCTCGCGGACTAGCAGCGTTCGTCCGAGTATGACGGCGATGGCAAACTAGCGGCGGACGCGGCGGCGGTAGTCTTGGTCGGGAGGCGGTTCGCCGTTGTCTTGATAGCCCGCATCCGGCGGTTGCTGGCCTTCGGCGGTCGCGGGTGCGTCGGCCGGAGCGGTCTCGGGCGTGACGGGCTTCTGCTCGACGATCGTGCGCGCCGGCTTATTGCACTCGGTCAACCAGACGTCATAGGTCGGATGCTCGAGGCCATAGATGCCGGGGCTCTCGGCGAACATCCAGCCCGTGAAAATTCGCTTTTCCGAGCCGTCGAGCTGCGTTTCATCGATCTCGACGAACGTCGTCGTCTTCGGCTCTTCCGTCGGCGGGCGCGAGTAGCAGGCGCGCGGCGTGATCTTGAGCGCGCCGAACGTCGCCGTTTCGCCCAGCGCCACCTCGAATTTCGAAATGTGCGCCGTCACCTTGTCGAGCGCGGAAAAGACGGCAACCTGATTTTCGATGCGATCGGCCTTGGCGGGCGCCGTCGCCGCGCTCATTGCGCCTGCGAGCAAAAGCGTCAGCGACGTCAGGGCCGCTCCGCGACGGTTAAGCCGTACGCTCAGCGCAAAATTCAAAAGCAACGGCTTTCTCAATTCAGAATCCAGTGAGGGGGCGCTGCCCGGCGGAGGCTCTCGATTGAGCCTCAAAGCGGGCGAATTTTCGGTCAGGCGGTCAGTGCGGCTTCCACGCCTTGTAATCGCTGGTCGACTTGGCGCGCTCGCCTTTACCCAAGATCGAGCCTTTCGGGCGGTACGCCTGCGGCGTTCCGGTCAGATTCGGCTGGTGCGGCTTCTGCCACGGGCGGGGATGATAGCGCTCGTCGGTCGGGATCGTATCGACGGTGTAATGAAGCCAGCCGTGCCAATCGGCCGGTACCTGGCTCGCCTCGGAAAGCTTCGGATATATGACCCAGCGCGCGGGCACACCGAGCGGTCCGACGCCAGACTTTTGGACGTAGTAGCGGTTTCCAAATTCGTCCTGGCCGACCTGCTTGCCCTTCCGCAGCGTGAAAAGTCTGGTTCCCCAGGTATTTCCACCCCACCAGCTGAAGATTTCGCTGAGTAAGCCCATGTCTTGAAGGTCCTTTTCCCGCCGCGCCTCTGTTTCGACTTAGCTGCACCGCGGGCCTTATGTCCAGACTGTAGGAAGGAGATGCAGCCGGGCAACAGCGACTGTGCGGAATCGCACTAAGCTCCGGGTCTTCAGGGTGAGCAAAATCGAGAAATCCCGGCTCATCCACATGGTCAATGACTTAGAACCAGCCTGAAACATACGGAAATCAGCGCGAAAAGCGCCATCCGCTCAAAATTACTAACAGCACAAGATATAGTATGTGTTGCGGCTGCTACCCCAATATATATCCCAGAAAGCGTGACGAGCGGATCGAATCGTCCTACCTTTGATGAGTGTTCGGCGAGCGTGCGACAGTCCGAGGGGAAGCTGTGGACCAAGCCATCGTCGAGTTGAGACTAAGCATTTCGGAGCGTTATTTCCTGTCGCGTCCAGCGTAGCGCACGAGCACCTCGTCGCCACCAAACACCTTTGTGGTCGGCAGAACGCCGGCGGATTGCGGCCATTGGCCGTCGTCGCTGGCGCGGAGAAGTGCGCGCTCTAAACGCGGCAAGTTGTGTGCGTCTCAGTCATGCGTCGTCATCACGCCGAAGCGCCGGAAAGCAGGGTCCAGCGCAAGGCAATCATTCCATACGGCAAGCGGACGAGCGTCCGTTTGCTGCGAAATCTCGGGGGCACTTACATATGAAGATTACGCGGCGTTTCACTGAAGCCGGACTCTCGCCTTATGCCTCGATCCCGTTCCGCCGTGCGACGTCCGAAATCAAGAACCCCGACGGCTCGATCGTTTTCAAACTCGATGGCTTCGACGTTCCAGAGCAGTTCAGCCAGGTTGCAGCAGACATCCTCGCGCAGAAGTACTTCCGCAAAGCCGGCGTTGCGCGCCGCTTGAGGCGTTGCGAAGAAACGCAGGTTCCCTCGTGGCTCTGGCGTTCGGCTCCCGATGAAGCCGCACTTGCGGAGCTTCCCGAAAACGAACGCTTCGGCGGTGAGACGGATGCGCGCCAAGTATTCGATCGCCTCGCCGGCACGTGGACCTATTGGGGCTGGAAGGGCGGCTATTTCACATCCGAGGACGACGCTCAGGCCTTCTTCGACGAGCTTCGCTATATGCTCGCGATGCAGATGGCGGCGCCGAACTCGCCGCAGTGGTTCAACACCGGCCTGCACTGGGCCTACGGCATCGACGGGCCTGGCCAGGGCCATATGTACGTCGATTATCAGACGGGAGAACTCGTCAACTCGACGTCCGCCTATGAGCACCCGCAGCCACACGCCTGCTTCATCCAGTCGGTTGCCGACGACCTCGTCAACGAGGGCGGCATCATGGACCTCTGGGTCCGCGAAGCACGCCTCTTCAAGTACGGCTCCGGCACGGGTTCCAACTTCTCGTCGCTGCGCGGCGCCAATGAAAAGCTTTCGGGCGGCGGACGTTCGTCGGGTCTGATGAGCTTCCTGAAAATCGGCGACCGGGCGGCAGGCGCCATCAAGTCGGGCGGCACGACGCGCCGCGCGGCCAAGATGGTCGTCGTCGACGTCGATCATCCCGATATCGAGGAATACATCACCTGGAAGGTGCGCGAGGAGCAGAAGGTCGCCGCCCTCGTCACGGGTTCCAAGATCTGCCAGAAGCGGCTCAAGGCCGTGATGAAGGCTTGCGTCAACTGCGAAGCCGAGGGTGATGCCTGCTTCGAGCCGACGAAAAATCCGAAGCTTAAGATCGCCATCCGCGAAGCCAAGCGCGACGGCGTTCCGCAGAACTACATCCTGCGCGTCGTCCAGTTCGCGAAGCAGGGCTACAAGGACATCACGTTCGACACCTACGACACCGATTGGGATAGCGAAGCCTACCTGACGGTCGCCGGGCAGAACTCGAACAACTCGGTGCGCGTCACCGACGAATTCCTCAACGCCGTTGCCGACGACAAGGACTGGCAGCTGCGCTCCCGTCTCGGGAACAGAGTGACGAAGACGATACGCGCCCAGGACCTTTGGGAGCAGATCGGCTTTGCGGCGTGGGCTTCGGCCGATCCCGGCATCCAGTTCCACACCACGATCAACGACTGGCACACGTGCCCGCAGTCGGGGCCGATCCGCGCCTCGAATCCGTGCTCGGAATACATGTTCCTCGACGATACGGCGTGCAACCTCGCGTCGCTCAATCTCTTGCGCTTCCGCCGCGAAGATAAGTCGTTCGACATCGAAGCTTATGAGCACGGCTGCTGCATCTGGACGATCGTGCTCGAAATTTCGGTGCTGATGGCGCAGTTCCCGTCGCGCCAGATCGCCGAGCTCAGCTACCGTTACCGCACGCTCGGCCTCGGCTTCGCGAACATCGGCGGATTGCTGATGTCGGAGGGCATCCCTTACGACTCGGCTGAGGGCCGCGCGATCTGCGGCGCGATCTCCGCGATCATGACCGGTGTTTCCTACGCGACGAGCGCCGAGATGTCGGCCGAACTCGGACCGTTCCCAGGATACGGGCCGAACGCGCAGGACATGCTGCGCGTGATGCGCAACCATCGCCGGGCGGCACACGGTGAAACCGAGTTGTACGAGAAGCTCGCGACCGCGCCGGTTCCGCTCGACCACGGCTCGTTGACAGACGCGCGCCTCGGTGAAGCCGCGAAGCGTGCTTGGGATAACGCGCTCGAGCTCGGGCAGGAGCACGGGTATCGCAACGCGCAGGCGACCGTCGTCGCGCCGACCGGTACGATCGGCCTCGTCATGGACTGCGACACGACCGGCATCGAGCCCGATTTCGCGCTCGTCAAGTTCAAGAAGCTTGCGGGCGGCGGCTACTTCAAGATCATCAACCAGTCCGTGCCGGAAGCGCTGCGCGCCGTCGGCTACCGGGAAAGCCAGATTGCAGAGATCGAGGTCTATGCGGTCGGTCATGGGTCTCTGAAGCAGGCGCCTGGCATCAACACCCAGACGCTCAAGGCCCGCGGGTTCACGGATGAAGCGCTTGCCAAGATCGAAAAGAGCCTCGGCACGGCATTCGACATCAAGTTCGTGTTCAACCGCTGGACGCTCGGCGATGCCTTCCTGACCGAGACGCTCGGCGTACCGGCCGACAAACTCAACGATCCGACGTTCGATCTCTTCGCGCATCTCGGCTTCTCGAAGAAGGACATCGACGCCGCGAACGAGCACGTCTGCGGAGCGATGACGCTCGAAGGTGCGCCGCATCTGAAGCCCGAGCATCTGCCGATCTTCGATTGCGCCAACCCGTGCGGCAAGAAAGGCAAGCGTTACCTTTCGGTCGAGAGCCACATCCGCATGATGGCGGCGTCGCAGCCGTTCATCTCGGGCGCCATCTCGAAGACGATCAACATGCCGAACGATGCGACGGTGGATGATTGCAAGCAGTCCTACATGCTGTCGTGGAAGCTGGCGCTCAAGGCCAACGCGCTTTACCGCGACGGCTCGAAGCTCTCGCAGCCGTTGAACAGCCAGGTTCTGGGCGACGACGTTGATGACGCGGAAGAGGCCGCCGACGCGCTGATGTCTCAGCCGATGGCGGCGCGCACGGCAGCGGTTACGGAAAAGATCGTCGAGAAGATCGTCGAACGCATCGTCTACGTGAAAGAGGAAGCATCCTCGCAGGATCGCGCCAAGCTTCCTGGACGGCGCAAGGGTTACACGCAGAAAGCTGCCGTCGGCGGCCACAAAGTGTACCTCCGCACCGGCGAATACGACGACGGACGTCTCGGCGAAATCTTCATCGACATGCACAAGGAAGGCGCCGCCTTCCGGTCGTTGATGAACAACTTCGCCATCGCCATCTCGCTCGGCCTGCAGTACGGCGTGCCGCTCGAAGAGTACGTGGAGGCCTTCACCTTCACGCGCTTCGAACCGGCGGGCCTCGTGCAGGGCAACGAGACGATCAAGAACGCGACGTCGATCCTCGACTACATCTTCCGCGAACTCGCCGTGTCCTACCTCGGCCGTCATGATCTGGCCCACGTCGACCCGCGTGAGATCGTCGGCGAGACGGGGCTCGGTTCGAGCGACGATACGACGGATGAGCAGCTCGCACTCGATCTGCCGGAAGCCGTCATGAAGAACGTGTCGAAGGGTCTTGTTCGCGGCAATCCGATCGTTCGGCTTGCCAGCAGCACGACTCAGAGCGGACTGAAAGCTTCGTCTCTCAGCGCCGCCGCCATTCAGAGCAAGAGCAGCATCGACGTCAGTTCGCGGTTTGTGGAGCAGACGCTGACGCATGGCGCTACCGCCCTCGCCTCGGTCAGCGAAGAGATGCACGCCGTTGCATCTTCATCGCCGGTTCTGACGAAGTCGGAGATCTTCAAGCAGCGCGTCTCGGAAGCGAAGTTGCGCGGTTATGAAGGCGTCTCGTGCAGCGAGTGCCACAACTTCACGATGGTGCGGAACGGCACGTGCTTGAAGTGTGACACGTGTGGAAGCACGAGCGGGTGTTCTTGATGAGTGGATGCAGATAGCGAGCTAGAACGCGGCTGGAGATCAATGTGATTGAGTATGTTCTGAGTGCGGTGATTTTGGCTTTGACGGGGGCGCTCACTTGGGCGTTGAGGTGTATCCATGCCCAGCGGGCCAACGATGGCAAAGCGATGGATCTAGCTCATAAATTGTCGGACGAGATCACGGGACGCCCCAGAATGATCCCACCCATGATCGAAGGAAAGTCACTTTTACGCACTGAACCTCGGCAACATCTTCCAGCTCCAATCGCGACGAAAAGGCCAAAGGCAACTACTCGGGTGTTAAATCGCCCGATTGGTACCTCCCATTCCGACAAAAATACGCCTCGCAAAAAGCGCTAACATTCTTTCGTCATCCTCGAACGCGTGAGCGGAGCGATCGCGTTCGGGGATCTAGCGTGAGACTCGTCGTAGACGACCGAATTCCTTCAAGGCACCTCGCAGGGGGTGCCTTGTTTGTTTTTGGCTTATCTGGATCCCGGCCTTCGCCGGGATGACAGTTGTGCATCCGCGCCCCTATATCCCGTCACCGTCATGCCGACGAAGGTCGGCATCCAGACAAGCGGCAGCAAGCCGTTTATTCGAAGAACTGCTCCGACTTATCAAACGGGCCAGAACTGATTTCGCCGGTTTGCGGATCGAACAAGTTGAGCCATTGAGGGTTCATCTGCTCGATCAAGCGGAGCTTCCACTGGTGCTGCCATTCCTTCAGTTGCTTCTCGCGTCCGATGGCCTGCACAAACGTTGGATGCAATTCGTAGTAAACAAGCCGTGTCACATCATATCGTGCGGTGAAGCCGGGGATCACCTTCTGTGAATGCTGCGCCATCCGCGCGTGAAGATTGCTCGTGACGCCAATGTAGAGCGTGCCGTTTCGGTTGCTCGCCAAAATGTAGACGCACGGTGATTTGCTGCGCACCAGCCGGTCCTCGCTCGGACCGCAATACTGCAGCATTTGAGATCGGCCGAGCAAGTCTTTGCGTTGCGCGTTGTCTGGATCCCGGCCTTCGCCGGGATGACGATGTTTTAGCTCTGCGCCCAAAAACCAAACCCGCCAAGGGCACTTTCCGAACGCGGAACGGAAAGTGCCCTTTGGCGGCTGCTGATAACGCTATCCCGCCCCCCCGGCCGGAACGCGATCAGGGGTTAGTGTTTCTTCGGCTTGTGCGCGTGAGCCTTATGCGGTTTGGGTTTCGCATGCGCTTCGGCGACCTTGTGCTTGTGTTTGTGCACGCGGTGCGCGTGAACGTGCTTTTTCTTCTTCTCGTCCTTCGCCGTATGCGAGACGAGCGTCTTCGCGCCTGGAGCATGGAGCTTTGGCGCTGACGTTGCGGCTTCGGCGGAGATGCTCGCGCCCAAAACGAACGCCCCGAGCAAAACCAATTTCGCGAACTTCATTTTCATTTTCCCCGAGCTGGTCACAGCCGTTCTGAGCTGTCACCCAACGCTAGGGACCGGTTTCCCAAAAGCGAACGAATATAAAGTGAAATGCTCAGCAGGAAATTTTCGCAGCGAATGGCCGGGAAATGGTTGGGCTGACGCGCTGACGATTTGTTCCCGAGAAATGTGCGAGTGCACGTTATTTCCTCTCGGTAAACCGTCGACCGATGCTTCGCCCTCCCCTCCGCGAATTGTCACTATAGTGTAATGAAACGAGCGCTATTTCCCCGCGGAAATTCTCATTCGGGGGCGGAATAATCATGTCTGACGTGGCGTTGAGCGCTGCATTGGCGGGGGCTGCCGCACCAAGCGGCAAACCCAACCTCGATCACGGTGCCAACACGCTTACGGTTTTCATTTTCCTTGCGCTGCTGGCCGGTGGCCTATTCTTCACTGCCTACAGCCTCTATGAGGACATGCAAGCCGCTCAGGTTCCGGTTACGACCTGGGTGCCGCTCTTGCTGCTCGGCGTGGCCTTGGTGATCGCGCTCGGCTTCGAATTCGTCAACGGCTTCCACGATACCGCCAACGCAGTCGCGACCGTCATCTATACGCACTCGATGCCCGCCAACGTCGCCGTGCTCTGGTCCGGCTTCTTCAACTTCCTCGGCGTGCTGCTTTCGACGGGCGCCGTCGCCTTCGGCATCATTTCGCTGCTTCCTGTCGAGCTTATCCTGCAGGTCGGCTCCAGCGCCGGCTTCGCAATGGTCTTCGCGCTGTTGATCGCGGCCATTATCTGGAACCTCGGAACGTGGTGGCTCGGGCTGCCGTCTTCGTCGTCGCATACGCTGATCGGCTCGATTATCGGCGTCGGCGTCGCCAACTCGCTGCTCCATGGCGGCAACGGCACGTCAGGCGTCGACTGGGGTAAGGCTCAGGAAATCGGCACCTCGCTGCTCGTATCTCCGCTCGTCGGCTTCGGCTTCGCGGCGCTGCTGCTTCTCATCCTGAAGTTCGTCCTCCGCAACCCCGCGCTCTACAAGGAACCGGAAGGCAAGCAGCCGCCGCCGTGGTGGATCCGCGGCCTGCTGATCCTCACCTGCACGGGCGTTTCGTTCGCACACGGCTCGAACGACGGACAGAAGGGCATGGGCCTCATCATGCTAATCCTCATCGGTACCGTTCCGATGGCCTACGCTCTGAACCGTACGCCGGGTCCGTCGCAGATCGTCGAGTTCAAGGCGAACGCCGCGGCTGCCGCTTCCGTGATCGAGAAGCAGGCTTCGGGCTACAACGTGCTCGGCAATCCGCGTCCGGCCGTCGAAGCCTACATCTCGGCGCGCACAATCAACGAGGGCACATATCCGAGCCTTGCCGTCCTGGTGCGCGAGATCTCTCAGCAGGTCGA
Organism: Hyphomicrobium sp.; assembly: GCF_019753045.1. Classification (GTDB taxonomy): domain Bacteria; phylum Pseudomonadota; class Alphaproteobacteria; order Rhizobiales; family Hyphomicrobiaceae; genus Hyphomicrobium_B. The sequence goes on along the minus strand of NZ_JAIELN010000014.1, from coordinate 54,342 downwards.
CTCCTACGGCGCGCTCGACAAGGTTCCTGCGGCCGCCGTCTCGAACGTTCGTAACGACATGTACCTGGCGTCGGAAGCCCTCCGCTTCCTGCTCAAGGACAAGGCCAACAATCTGAAGGCCGACGAAGTGAAGTCGATCACCGCGTTCAAGGGCTCGCTCGATAAGGCGACGCGCTTCATCCCGCTCTGGGTGAAGGTCGCGGTCGCGATCGCGCTCGGGCTCGGCACGATGATCGGCTGGAAGCGCATCGTCGTGACGGTGGGCGAGAAGATCGGCAAGACGCATCTGACCTACGCGCAGGGCGCCTCCGCAGAACTCGTCGCGATGGCGACCATCGGCGCCGCCGACGCCTACGGCCTGCCGGTTTCGACCACCCACGTTCTGTCGTCGGGTGTCGCCGGAACAATGGCCGCCAATGGCTCGGGCCTGCAGTGGGCGACCGTGCGCAACCTGCTCATGGCCTGGGTGCTGACGCTGCCGGTCTCGGTCGTTCTCGCCGGCGCTCTCTACGTTATCTTCTCGAAAGTGTTCTGATTTTCGAAGCCCACGACGGCGGCGGAAATCAGATTTGTTCGGAAAGGCGCGTGCCCGTAGGCCGCGCCTTTTTTCATTGTGCTGAAGTAACTCTCCGTGTGAGTACGAATAATTTTGCCGCCGACTGTTGACGCGCCGCGGCGTTTTGGGGACGTTGTTCATCGTAGCGTTGCTGTTGGAGGTTCCTTTGCCGCCGGAAGTCCTCGCCCTCGCCTTGGCTCTGCTCTTCGTCGTCGCCAGCGGCCTTGTTTTCCGGTTTTTCTCCTGGCTCGACCGTCGTTCCCGAGCCCGGCAATCGTCGAGCGTCACGCCGAATAGAGCAGAAGATGCGGTCGCTCCGAAAGCGGCGGCGCCCCTTCCCGTTTCTGCAACTCCACCTGCTTCCCCGACCGTCGATGTGCCGCGAACCGCGTCGCCCCCAGTCGTGGCCGCGAACGTGCCGAAGCCGGCGCCTGCCCGGGTTTACTCTTCGCCGCGATCATCCGCCGAGCCCACGACGGCCGACGTCGTCCGAGCCGTTGACGCTGCCGATAAGCCGGTCGCGGAAACTCTAGAACCGCCAAAGCCTTCACTCCGCACGGCGCTGAAGCCGAGCATCGGGGCGACCCTCGCTCCATCGCCACCGCCGACAGTGCTGCAAAGGCCGAGCATCGCGGCCACGCTACCGCCCGCGCCGGAGCCTATCGCAGAGCCGGCCGCTCCGGCCGTTGCGACAGCATCCGATCAGGCGCCGGATCTTCCCGCGCCTGCCGCTCCCGTCGTCGCGCGCACGAAATTGTTCGATTCAAAACTTCTTCGCGCTTGGAAGCTCGGCGCGATTGCTCCGCGGCTCGACATTCGCCTCAAGGAATCGCGGAACCGCAAAGTGGTTTCGGGTCCGAAGACGAGCCGGAAGCCGCCTGAAGCGGTAAGCACGAAGGAATTGAAGGTGCTTGCACAACGAAGCGTGCAGGAGAAAACACCTGTTCGGCGCATTCGCCGGAAGGCCGGAGCGGAAAACATTCTGGCCTCGGCGCAGGCTCAGACCCGCATCGTTGGGGTGCCTCCGCGCGGCTATCGCGTCCTCGCGGCGAATGAGCTGTGAATTTCTGTGCGACTGTGGCTGATAAAACCACCCAAAACAGACCTTCTTAAAGCGTCTCAGCGCGCCATTTGCTCAATCGTGATTCTTCCGGATCAGCAGCAGACGCTCGGTTTTGCGCGGTTTTTCTCACGTTCCGCATAAGCAGCTAAACACGGTCCACACCTTATCCTCATCTCTCCCCATTGTTCCGTGGCGACTCGGTGTCCGGCTGGCTCAGGGCCCGCGAATCAGGGCAATTTCCGGCCAGATTAATCTTTGAGAAATGCGGAGTTAGAGATGGCACAGCAGGTGCGGGCACCCCTGTCGGTTTACATGCTCGCTGATCATCTCGATGCCGCGCTCGCAGCGGGCGAGGACTTGATGGCTCGCGGCGGCGACTGGCGCGCGCTTACCGAGACGCCTGCCGATCCGAGCGACTTCATCCTGCGTCAGCGCGCAGTTGCGGAAGAGGTGCGCAGCTTCGAATTGATGCTCGTCGCCCGCATCCTGAAGGCCCGCACCCACGCAAGCTCACTCGCCGAGTGCGACGACCGCTTCCGTGCCATTGCAAAGCTCTTCGTCTCGGGCACGGCTATCCTGCTCGATGCCGTCGAGGAAAGCGGCGACGCCAGAGCCTCGGATTTCGACACAGCCGACGACATCGTCTCCTACGTTCGGAGCCGCGGCCTCATCGCGCTGGATGCCCCGGCTATTCGCGTGGCTTCGGATCTGACGATCGACGACAATTTCCTCATCGCGAAGCGCATCGCTCTCGGCCCGCTACTCGATATGGCGGCGGCATTTCTCGATGCGCTCGACGTACAGTACGATCTTTTTGGCGGCGATGCGCCGGTCACGTCGAACGTGCGCACGTCCGACGCCGAAGAGAGCGAGCGGGCGCGACTCAACTGACGCGATCGGGAGTGCCTTACACGCCCAACGCCGCTCTGAGCGTGTCGGCCGCCTCCGTCAGGCGGTCTTGATCCGAACAGCGCAGCACCAGATCCGACGCTGGCCGGCCATCGCGCAGCAACGGGTAGCTTCCCATCTGCACATCCCGGTAGCGGCTCTGGTGGGCGGAGAAGATTTCGGCGATTTCGCTCTCCGGACGATTGACCGGTATCGTGATGGACAAAAGCTTGGCGCCGGTCTCCAGCGTCGGCGTCAGGCATTGAAGCATCGCCCGCATGATGCTCGGGACGCCTGCCATGACGAAAACATTGCCAAGGCGAAAGCCGGGCGCGGCCGACACAGGATTTTCGATCAAGTCCGCGCCTGTCGGTATCCGCGCCATGCGAAGGCGCGCCGGCGTCAATTCGAGGCCCTTGGCGGCGTAATAATCGCTCAGAATTTTTTCGGCTCGCGCGTCGTTGACGATCGGAACGCCGAAGGCTTTCGCCAGGCTGTCGGCCGTGATGTCGTCGTGGGTCGGGCCGATGCCGCCGGTTGTGAAGAGATAGTCGTAGCGGCGGCGCAGGGTGTCGACGGCGGCGACGATATCGGCCTCATCGTCCGGCACGACGCGGACTTCGCGGAGCCTGATACCGACATTCGTCAGATGCTCGGCCAGCGCTCCGATATTCTGATCTTTGGTTCGCCCGGAAAGGATTTCATCGCCAATGACGAGCAGAGCCGCCGTCACGATCCGTTCTTCTGCCAAGGTGCCGCTCACCGATATGTGCATTGCTCTTTTGTCTTAGCATCACCGGCCGCTGCACGAAAACACTTGCCCGCCGGTCCCGCCGCCCGATAAGGGCTTAGCGATGAAATTCGCACATCCCCTCGTCCCCGGCATTCTCATTCAACGCTACAAGCGGTTCCTCGCCGACGTTACGACGTCGGGAGGCGTCACGGTGACGGCCAGCTGCCCGAATACGGGCTCGATGCTTGGGCTCGCAACGCCGGGATCGCGGGTTTGGCTCTCCGAAAGCGACAGCCCGACGCGGAAATATCGCCATACGTGGGAAATGATCGAAGCCGATCTCGGCCAAGGGTCGCATATCGTCGGCATCAATTCCGGGCGTCCGAACGCGCTCGTGACCGAGGCCATTCAGGCGGGGCTCATTACGGAGCTTTCCGGCTATTCGACGCTGCGGCGCGAGGTGAAATACGGGCTGAACAGCCGGATCGACATTCTTCTTTCGGGCGGCCCCGATAACCGCGATTGCTATGTCGAAGTGAAAAACGTGCACCTGATGCGGACGTCGGGGCTCGCGGAATTTCCGGATAGCAAAACCGAGCGGGGCGCCAAGCATCTGCGCGAGCTTTCGAGCATGGTCGAGCAGGGGCATCGCGCGGTCATGGTGTTTCTTGTGCAGCGCAGCGACGCCCAGAAATTCTCGGTAGCCGCCGATATCGATGCCGCATATGCCGCGGCGTTTCGGTCCGCGGCGGCTTCCGGAGTCGAAATGCTCTGCTATACGTGCCGCCTCAGCCCTATGGAAATCGAGGTTGAGAAGCGGATCGAGATTGCCGACCTTCCATAGGAAAAAGCCGAACAACGGCCGAAACGAAAAAGAGAGAGCCAACGTACTCTCCACAAGACGACGGCGTTAGGGCGCCGAAAAAGGAAACGGAACCCAAGGTGACGAGCCATGTATTCACGGCGCGATTTTTCACGATTGGGCATCGCTCTGGGTGGAGCCTTAGCGATGCTGAAGTCGGCTTCAGGGTATGCTAAAGCGGCGCCTGAGACGTTCGAGATTACGAAGTCCGATGATGAGTGGAAGAAAGAGCTGACGCCGGAACAGTTCAACGTTCTGCGCAAGCATGGCACCGAGCGCGCCGGGACATCTCCCCTCGACCAAAATGACGCCGCCGGCACTTATGACTGTGCGGGTTGCGATTTGGCGCTTTTTTCTTCAGCAACCAAGTTCCATAGCGGCACAGGCTGGCCGAGCTTTTGGAAGCCGCTGGACAACGCTGTCGCCACAACCACCGACAACAGCTATTTCATGACGCGTACGGAGGTTCACTGCCGGAGATGCGGCGGACACCTCGGACACGTCTTCGAGGACGGGCCGAAGCCGACGGGTTTGCGCTATTGCATGAACGGCGTGGCCCTGAAGTTCATTCCGAAGGCGATCGGTTAATCGCCCAATCTCCCCGCCGGCAACTCCCTTCATGGGCCGTCGCGCAATTTCGCGGCGGCTTTTTGCGTTCCGGGGTTCGCGGATTGGTTTGTGACAGCGTGTTCATTGTGGCTGCCTTCGACCCCGGCCTGCGCCCGGATAACTGGGGCGGTGGGGGAACTCGTTATGCTCCCGGCTGAGTGCTACCGACGCAGCGCTGTCCTGACCGTTTGAAATAAGACGCTAATTTTACAATATGGGGCGTTCGCGCCTTGCGCACAGCGCGCGACGAGCCCATCCGAGCATAAAAGGGCCTCGGATGTAGGCCTTTTTCGAAAGATTGGCCTGGTAGTCTGGAGCACGGCGGCAACGCCATGCGTTGTATGTCGCAAGCGAAGCTCGGCGGGTATAGATGTGGGACTTGCGGGGGCAACGGATTTCTCCGAACCGGGCGTTTCATCTCCGGGTGACAGGACGAACAGAGCCGATGCGTGCCGTGTTGTGACGGCATCCGGCAGGATTGAAGCGGAAAAGAGCGACGATGACGCTACTTCGGTGGGTTTCTACGGTTGTCGTTGTCGGCGCTCTCGCCGGTGGCGTTTATTACACAATGCAAGGCCGGACGCCTGATGGCGCCGCTGCCAGCCGGCGCAGCGGCATGGGAGCCGGCGGCCCCGTCGCAGTGGTCGCCAAGAACGCCGATACGGCGGACGTGCCGGTTTATCTCGAGGGTGTCGGGTCGGTCAAAGCACTCAACACGGCAACGGTCCGCGCGCAGGTCGACGGCCGGCTCTTGAGCATTAACTTCACCGAAGGCGAAGACGTCAAGAAGGGTGATGTGCTGGCGAAGATCGATCCCGTGACCTACCAGGCGCAGCTCGATCAAGCCATCGCCAAGAAGGCGTTGGACGAGGCACTGCTCGCCAACACCAGAAAGGATCTCGAACGATTTCAAAAGGTGGGTACGCTGGCTATTTCACAGCAGCAGATCGATACGCAGATCGCGCTCATCAAGCAGCAGGAAGCACAGGTCAAATCCGATACGGCGTCGATCGAGAATGCGACCGCGATCCTCGGATATACGACGATCGTCGCGCCGTTCGACGGCCGCACGGGCATCCGCCTCGTCGACGAAGGCAACCTCGTTCGCGGGGGAGACGCCGGCGGCATCGCCGTCATTACGCAAGTACAGCCCATCTCCGTGGTGTTCACGCTGCCGCAACAACAGTTGCCGACGTTGACCAAATCGAGTTCCGAAGGGACGCTGGTGGCGCATGCGTTGTCGACCGACAGCCAGACCGAGCTCGATACAGGTACGCTCAAGGTCATCGACAATCAGGTCGATCAGCAGACCGGCACGATCCGTCTCAAGGCCGAGTTCCCGAACGACAAGCGCCAGCTTTGGCCGGGGCAGTTCGTCAACGTCCGCCTTCTTGTCGATACGCTGAAGGGCGTCGTCGTTGCTCCGACAGAAGCCGTGCAGCGGGGTCCGGACGGCACGTATGTTTACGTCGTCGGCGCCAACAACACAGCCGAGATGCGTCAGGTGAAAATTTCGCGGCAGGACGATAAGTTCGCCGTCATCGCCGAAGGTTTGACGGCTGGAGAGAAAATCGTCACGAGCGGTTTCGGCCGGCTCAAGGACGGCGCGGCCGTTTCCGTCACCGACGGCTCGGCGGCTCCGGCGGAGAAGCCCGCGGTAAAGAAGAAGCCGTCGGATGGCAAGCAAGCTGCCGATGCGGACAAAACCGCGAGCAGCATGCAAGCGGCACAAGCTGCGGCTCAGGCCTCACCGGAAGCAGCTCTCGTGACGGGCTCGACCAGCGAGGGCGGCAAGCGCTCGGGCAAACACAGTCAGTCTCACCGGGATAGCGGCGCATCGCCATGAGCGTTTCCCGGCCCTTTATCGAGAGGCCGATCGCGACGTTCCTACTCGCGGTCGCGACCGTTCTCGGCGGTATGCTCGGCTACTTCGCCTTGCCGATATCGTCCCTACCGCAGGTCGATTTTCCGACCGTCGAGGTCACGACCGAACTTCCGGGCGCAAGCCCAGAGACGATGTCGACGCTCGTCACCGCTTCGCTCGAACGCCAGTTCGGGCAGATCCAATCGCTTGCGTCGATGTCGTCGACCAGTTCGTTCGGCCTCAGCCGCATCACGCTGCAATTCAATCTCGACCGCGATATCGATGCTGCGGCCCAGGACGTGCAAGCCGCCATCAACGCGGCCGGCTCGACGCTACCGCGCAACCTCCCCTACCCTCCGACCTACTCGAAGGTGAACCCAGCCGACACGCCGATCGTCACGCTCGCGCTGACGTCGGACACCCAGTCGCTGCGATCGCTTTCCGATCTTGCGGATACGCTGCTCGCGCAGCGCCTCGCCTCGGTGTCGGGCGTCGGACACGTTGCGATCGAGGGCGGCATCAAGCCCGCTGTCCGCGTCGAAGCCGACGTCTCGCGTCTTGCGAGCTACGGCCTCAGCATGGCCGATCTCAGCACCGCCATTGCCAGCGCCAATGTCGCCGGGCCCAAGGGCTCGCTCGATGGCGCGAAGCAATCCTACACGATCGCCGCCAACGACCAGATCGATCATGCGAAGGCCTACGAAGACGTCATCATTGCGTATCGCAACAGCGCGCCGGTTCGCATCAAGGACGTCGCTCGCGTCGCCGATGGTCTCGAAAATACGCGCGTCGGCGGCTGGTATAATGGCAAGCCCGCGGTCATCGTCGACATTCAGCGGCAGCCGGGCGCCAACGTCCTCGACACCGTTTCGCGCATCAAGCAGGAATTGCCGCGCGTCGAACGCAGCATGCCGGCCGGCGTCAATCTCGCAATCGTCAGCGACCGCACGGGCACGATCAAAGCGTCCGTCAATGACGTGCAGTTCACGCTCGTTTTGAGCGTCGGCCTCGTCATCATGGTCGTGCTCTTGTTCTTGCGTTCCTTCCGCGCGACGATCATTGCGGGCGTTGCTCTGCCGGTGTCGTTGATCGCCACGTTCGGCGTCATGTACTTCTGCGGCTTCAGCCTCGACAATCTCTCCCTGATGGCCTTGACGATCGGCACCGGCTTCGTCGTCGACGACGCGATCGTGATGATCGAGAACGTCGTGCGCCACATCGAAAAGGGCGAAAAGCCGATGAAGGCCGCCCTCGACGGCGCGCGGGAGATCGGCTTCACCGTCATCTCGCTGACGCTGTCGTTGATCGCGGTTTTCATACCATTGCTTTTCATGACCGGCCTCGTCGGACGCATGTTCCGCGAGTTCGCCATGACGCTGACGATCGCCGTCGTCGTCTCGGCCGTCGTGTCGCTGACGCTGACGCCGATGATGTGCTCGAAGCTCCTGCGCAGCGGCGGCCATGACGAAAAGGAAGGCGTGATCGGGCGGTTCTTCGAGCGCGTCATCAACGGCTACGGGCGATCACTGGAATTCGTGTTTCGGCATCAAACGGCGACGCTTCTCGTCGCGCTGCTGACGGTCGTCGTCACGATCTGGCTCTATGTCATCATGCCGAAAGGCTTCTTGCCGGACCAAGACACCGGCGCGATCACGGCTGTCGTCGAAGGTGGCCCGCAGATCTCATTTGCCGAGATGTCCCGCTTGCAACAGGATGTTGCCGCCATCGCCGCGGCCGATCCTGACGTTACGGGCGTTGCGTCCATCGTCGGCATCGGGCAGCTCAACGCTACGCAGAACGTCGGCAGCCTCAAGATCATGCTGAAGCCGCGCGACGAGCGAAAATCGAACGTCGTGCAGGTGATCCAGCGCCTGAAGCACGCCGTCAGGCCAACACCCGGAGCGATCGTCTACTTCCAGCCTGTCCAGGACGTACAGATCTCGACGCTGTCAAGCCGCGCGCGTTATCAGTACACGCTCGCCAGCACCGACGTCGAAGAGGTTTCCGAGTGGTCGAAGAAGATGGCGGCCGCACTTCATGCGTCACCGTTCCTTCGCAATGTCGCATCGGAGGAAGTCGACGGCGGACTCATTGCGCGCATCGACGTCGATCGCGTCACCGCTGGACGGCTCGGCGTCACGATGCAAGCCGTCAACGATGCGCTGAGCAACGCATTCGGCCAGCGTCAGGTTTCTACGATTTACGAGCAGGCCAATCAGTATCGCGTCGTCCTCGAAGCGGCTCCCGAATATCGCAGCGACCCGTCGCGATTGAACCGGCTCTACGTTCCGTCGAGCACGACGGGGACGCAGGTTTTGCTAACCTCCGTCGCAACCATCGCATACGATACGGCGCCACTCGCGATCAGCCATCAGGATCAGTTCCCGGCGATCACGATCAGCTTCAATCTGGCGCCCCAAGCGTCGCTCAGCGACGCGCTCGCCGCAATCGACACGGCAAAGAAAGAGGTCGATCTGCCGGCATCGGTGACAGGCACGTTCTATGGCGATGCGGCTGAATTCTCGAAGTCGCTCGCCAACCAGCCCTGGCTGATCCTCGCCGCCATCGTTACGATCTATATCGTTCTCGGCGTTCTCTACGAAAGTCTCATCCATCCGTTCACGATTTTGACGACGCTGCCGTCCGCCGGCATTGGCGCGGCTCTGGCGCTCGAGCTCACCGGCAACGATCTTTCGTTCGTCGCGCTCATCGGCATCATTCTGCTGATGGGCATCGTCAAGAAAAACGCGATCATGATGATCGACTTCGCGCTCGATGCCGAACGCGAGCGCGGACTTTCGCCGCGGGATTCGATCAAAGAGGCGGCACTGCTTCGCTTCCGGCCGATCATGATGACGACGCTTGCCGCGCTGTTCGGCGCGCTGCCGCTGGCGCTCGAAAGCGGAACGGGTTCGGAGCTTAGAAATCCGCTCGGCATCACGATCGTCGGCGGTCTGCTCTTGAGCCAGCTCCTGACGCTCTACACGACGCCGGTCATCTATCTGACGATGGAGCGGCTTCGCGCGCGCCTCGGCGGCGGCCGGTCTGTCGATACGAGAGAAGAGATCGAGCCAACTGCTGCCGGGATGACAGCCAAAGCAAACAGCCTCCCGGCGGCCGCGGAGTAGGCGATGAACGTCTCGCGCATCTTCATCGAGAGGCCCATCGGAACGGCGCTGCTCGCCATCGGCCTGTTTCTAGCGGGCGCGGTTGCGTACGGGCTCCTGCCGGTTGCGAGCATGCCGGCGATCGAGTTTCCGACCGTGCGCATCATGGCGACGCGTCCCGGCGCCGACCCGACCACGATGGCATCGAGCGTCGCCTCGCCGCTCGAACGGCGTCTCGGCGAAATCGCTGGCGTCACGGAGATGACGTCGACGAACTCGCTCGGCTCGACGTCTATCGCGATGCAGTTCGACCTCAATCGCAACATCGACGGCGCGGGCCGCGACGTGCAGGCGGCCTTGAACGCAGCGACCGCAGATCTTCCGGGCGACCTTCCGCAAGTTCCGACATTCCGGAAAGCGAACCCTTCCGCCGCGCCCATTCTCATCCTCGCGTTGACGTCAAAGACGATGGCGACGGGCGCCATCTACGATACCGCCGACACCGTCATCGGCCAGCGTATTTCGCAGGTCGAGGGCGTGGCGGATGTGACTGTCAGCGGCGCGGACCAACCGGCGACGCGCATCCAGGTCGATCCCACGCTCGTTGCTGCGATGGGCGTCAGTTTCGAGGATGTGAAGAATGCCGTTTCCAACGCCAACGATCTCTCGCCAATCGGATCGGTGGATGGGGAACAGCAAACGATCATACTGCAGTCGAACGAGCAGATGACCGAGCCCGACGAGTACAAAAACATCGTCGTCAAGAACATGCCGAACGGCGATATCGTCAAGGTCGGGGACGTCGCGACAGTCATCAAGGCAACGCGAAACGCGCGCTCGTCCGCGCGGTTTGGCCATGCTCCAGCGGTGCTTCTGATCATCACGAAGACGCCCGAGGCGAACGTCATCGACACGGTCGACCGGGTGAAAGCGCTGCTTCCCCAGCTCAAGGAATGGATTCCTGCTGGGATAGACATTTCGATCCTCAGCGACCGGACGACGACTATCCGTGCGTCCGTTCACGATATGCAGTTCACGCTCGGGTTGACGATCCTGCTCGTCATGTCCGTCGTGTTCGTTTTTCTCAGACGCCCGACGCCGACGATTGCGGCGGGGATAACGGTGCCGCTGTCGCTCGCGGGTACATGCGCTGCGATGTGGGCCGCAGGGTTTTCGATCAACAATCTTACGCTGATGGCGCTCGCCGTCGCCGTTGGCTTCGTCGTCGACGATGCGATCGTGATGATCGAGAACGTCTATCGCAATATGGAAAAGGGCATGAAGCCCTATGCCGCCGCGCTCGCAGGATCCAGGCAGATCGGCTTCACCGTCATTTCGATCTCGGTATCGCTGGTCGCGGCATTCATCCCGGTTCTGTTCATGACCGGGATCGTCGGCCGGCTGCTGCACGAGTTTGCACTGACGCTGACATTCGCCATCGCCATCTCGGCCGTCGTATCGCTCACGGTCACGCCGATGATCTGCGCTCACTTCATCAAGTCTGGAGCCGAGGCACACAGGAATCTCGCCGACCGCATTTTCGAGGGGGCGCTTGCCCTTGTCGTCAGGGGCTATGCCTTCACGCTTAGAATTGCCCTCCGCAATCAGCTCGTGATGCTCGCGGTCTTCCTGGCGACGATCGTGCTGACCATCCATTTCTATTCAGTGCTGCCCAAGGGCTACCTGCCCGAGGACGACACCGGCCTGATCATCGCTGCGACGGAGGCCAACGCCGACGTGTCATTTGCAGAGATGAGCCGGCTCCAGAAGCAGGCTCTCAACGTGATCCTCGCCGATCCGGCGGTCGACAACGTCGGCTCATCCATCGGCGCCGGCGGCCCCAATCCGACGCAGAACCAAGGCCGCATGTTCATCAGCCTGAAGCCGATCGAAGAGCGCCACAATGTTTCGACCGCAGTCGTCATCGATCGATTGCGCGCGCCTCTCGGCAAAATCGTCGGACTGGCGACGAGGCTCATGCCGTCTCGCGACATTCGGGCCGGAGCACGCTCCGGCAAGGCCGACTATCAATATACACTGTGGGCGATCAACGCCGAGGATCTCTACGCGTGGGTGCCGAAAGTCATCGATGCGGTGCGTGCCGTTCCTGGACTTGCGGACGTGACGTCCGATCGCGAGGCCGGGGGACTGCAACTCAACGTCAACATCAATCGCGACGTCGCGTCACGACTGAACGTCGCAATCGTCGATATCGACAACGCGCTCTCGAACGCCTTCTCGCAAACCCAATTCTCGACGATTTACGGCGATCGTAACCAATACAAAGTCATTCTGGAAATCGATCCGAAGCTCCAGGCGCATCCCAAGGATATATCGCGGATCTATGTGCCGACGATCGACCGCACGCAGCAGATCCCGCTCTCGAGCGTCATTTCGACGAGCGAAGGTATCGCGCCGCTGGTCGTCAACCATCAGGGCCCGTTCCCTGCCGTGACGATCAACTACAATCTGCGGCCCGGCGTCAGCATGGATACAAGTCTCCAAGGCATCGACGCCGCTCTCCAGGCTTTGCATATGCCGGAGACAATTCACGGTGAACCTGCGGGTGACGCCAAGGCGTTCGTCGAGCAGGCGCACCAACAGACGCTGCTGATCCTGGCGGCGCTCGTCGCGATCTATATCGTGCTCGGCGTTCTGTACGAAAGTCTCGCGCATCCGCTGACGATCATCTCGACGCTGCCTTCGGCGGGCCTCGGTGCGTTGCTTGCGTTGCAGATGGCAAGCATGGACCTCTCGGTCATTGCGCTCATCGGCGTCATTTTGCTGATCGGCATCGTGAAGAAGAACGGCATCATGCTCGTCGATTTCGCGTTGCATGCGGAGCGCGAGCGCGGGCTCTCGCCGCAGGCTGCGATCTACGACGCTTGTCTGCAGCGGTTCCGTCCTATCTTAATGACAACGCTGGCCGCGTTGCTCGGCGCCATTCCGCTCGCCGTTGCGGTGGGCCCTGGGTCGGAATTGCGCCGGCCGCTCGGCATCACGATCATCGGCGGGCTTGTCGTCTCTCAGATCCTGACGCTCTACACAACGCCGGTGATCTACCTGCTGCTCGAGAAGCTCAAGGCAAGATTTGCGCGCGACGGCGAGAAGACTCCGCCGGCGGCCTCCACGGCCGAAAGCGCCTAATCGAGAGCCCCAGGTCTCCAGCAGTTCCGGCTATCCCGGATGGCGAAAGTACGCCACACAATCAGCCAAACCTTACATTTCAGCAGCACACAGACGGAATCGTCCTCGACACAGTCGCGATTGTTAAGATAGCGTTCTTTCAGTTTCCTTGCCGATCATGACTGGCTGGATTTCTCGTCAGCCGTGGCGGCATCAGGATGACGCCCTTCCTCTAGCGTCGCCCCAGTTGAGATCGAGCGGGATGAATGACCGCCCCGTAGAGATGTGCGCATTCGGAACGGCGGCGCCGCCGGTGGAAACACAGAAGCGGCGAGAAGCGTCCTGTTGGCGATTACTCAATATCCTGAGCTCTTTTTTATTGCCGGTTTGGCGCGAAGAGACGTTCGTGTCCGCCAACGACGTCGAAGGATTGTTTGGCCGCGTCGCGCGGCGGGATTCGTTCGACTGGTTTACCATTGCCGGTCAGCTCGGGTATCCGTCAGCTCGGCTCGCGGCGGCCATTGCTGCGGAAATCCGCGCTCTCAGTGCAGCAATCAAAGACAGGGACCGGGACGCCTTTGCTGATGCGCGAAAGGTCCTTCTCGAGCTTCCCACTCGCCGCTGCGTCTATGCTTTTCTGAAGCGGAAAAAGATTGCGGACGAGCCGAAAGCCGGTTGGATTTTCATGCTGGCCAATTCCGAAAGTGAGCTGATCTCGGCCGGGATGACGACCCGTACCGTCGAGCATCGGCTCAAGGAAATCAATCGGGCAGCAGACGTAGAGACTACGTTCGGGATTTACCGTTGCTGGCGCGTTTCGAATCCGGTCCGTGCCGAAAACATCGTAATCGAAGCTCTCTCGAAAAGCGGATGCTACCAAGCGCCAGCTTCCGTCGCCGGAAAGAGGTTAGACGCCGCCATCGACGACAGCGGGCTCGAAATTAGAACACTGAATGCCTTGGGCTCTTTGGAAGAGCGTCACCTCTGGGAATCCTTCCCTCGTCATTTCTTTGGCGGATTCCGCAAGGCGTCGAGCCGCCGCTAGTTCCGCATTACCGTTACCTCGGCACTCCCTGAATAGAGTTGGCTATGCCCGCTTTTTGCGACTTAACGCGATTGGCCGCATGCTGACTTTCCTGCCATATCGACCACTCTATTCGCCGCGATTCACCTATAATTTCTGAATTTTGGTTTAGGAATGTGGTTACAAGGCCTTTCCGCTAGCTGAGCAAAGATTGCCGTGTTCAATTCCGATACCCGGGGCGCGATATCTACGACCGGAACGACAATGATGAAATTAGAGGCAGGCATCGCGAATGCCGCACATCTTTGTGCCGAAGGCGATCCGACGCTGAGCGTCGAGACGATAATCGACGACTCCGGCCTGAACGATTTGATTGCGCAATGGGATTCGCTCCACGAGCGCATTTCGCCTCGCCTGCCGTTTACGACGCACTTATGGGCTTCGACCTGGTGGCAACACTACAAGCGCAACAATGTAAAGGCCAAAGACTTCCCTCGCCTTTTCCTATTGCGTAACGACAGCGGCGAGCTTGTCGCGGTTGCCCCTATGATTGTGACGCAACGGCCTGGCTATGGGCCGCTGAGCGCGAAGGAACTTCAGTTTTTCGGAGCGGACTCAAACGTCACAGAATTCCGCGGTCCTCTCTGTCTGCCCGAGCACACACCCGCAGTCGTTCGCTCGATCTCTGTTTTTTTGGATAACGCGAACGGAGCCGACTGGGTGCAGTGGCGCGGACTGCGATTGCAACAGGCGGCGACAACGTTGCCCGCGAGAATCCGTCAAACGCCTTATCTAAACACGACGGTTCATATTCTCCATCTGGCACCGACCTGGGAGCAGTTCAGAGCGAACTTATCCAGGAATATGAAACAGGCCATCAGAAAGTGTTACAATTCTCTGGCCAGCGAAAAAATCACGCCTCAGCTCCGCATCATAGACAAGCCTGAGGATGTACCAGCAGCGCTTGATCGACTTTTTGCTCTTCATGCGGCTCGCGCCAATGCAGCCGCTTCGATCAAACACAACAATGTTTTTGCTTCGCCTGTCAGCCGTTCCTTCATGCTTCAGTACTGCACGGAACTCGCTCGGCGCGGAGCGCTCCGAATTTTTCAGCTCGTGATAAACGACGAGGTCGTGGCGACCAGAATTGGCTTCAGATTCGGCGACGAATTATATCTCTACTACTCCGGTTACGATCCCCGCTGGGGCCGCTATAGTGTAATGACGACAGTCGTTGTGGAAGCCGTCAAATGGGCGATCGACAACAAGTTGCGGATCGTGAACCTATCTACCGGAACCGATATTTCGAAAGCTCGCTGGGATCCGCACGTCATCTCCTATGCGGGAGGCTTTTCGGTCCGCAAAGGCTACAGAAGCCGAGCTCTGTTCGACATGGTTTCCCGCTACCGCGAGCGGTCGCTCCGAGCAATCATTACTGCCACTCTGGTAGCTCCCCAGCTTCAGGATAAACTGGGGTTACTTGTCGTATAATCGTTGAAGTCCCGCGTGCACGGAAGCTTGCTGCGGACCAATCGACTATCGAGCACGTGCTTCGCGCCGGCGCTGCATCGAGTCCTTGCGGAAGCTGGCGCGGCTCTGTTCCGGCGCGACCGTTGCTGCCTCACGCTCGCGGTTTGCGAGCGAAGCGGCCAAGCTTCGCAACGTTGGGAACTGAAACAGGCGCACGAGCGACACTTTCGTTCCCATCCGCGTGCGGATCTTCTCGACGACACTGACCATCGTCAGGGAACTGGCGCCGAGGTCAAAGAAGTTGTCATCGAGCCCGACCTCGGCCAACCCCAGAACGTCCTGGAAGATACTTGCAAGCTCGCGTTCCACGTCCGTCGCCGGCGCGACAAAGGCTGTCGCTGTTTCGTGGCGGGCGCGATCGGGCGCGGGCAGAGCTTGCCGATCGAGCTTGCCGTTGGGAGTTAAAGGCAACGCATCGAGCAAGACAAATGCCGACGGCAGCATGTACTCCGGGAGCGCCTTGCGCAGATGCTGACGCAGAGCCGGCATGAGCGAATCTTCCCCTGCGGCCCGGAGCACTGGGCGATTTGCATACTGAGACCAATCCGGCGAAGCGCCGTCATCAGAGTTTGCAACACCAATGACGCCCGTATCGGTCGCGTGTGTCACCCCCGGCACGCGAGGACGATAGACTGCATCGAAGAATTCCCGTCCGGCGGCTGACCACTCGATGGCGACATCGCCCTTTTCAGCGAGCGATCTGACGTCTTCGGGGTCGATCCCAACGGAATGCTGACGGCTGTTGTCGGAATGACCCGCCAGAGAACCTAGTTTTGCCGAAGGTGACAGTGCATTGAGCTGGTCAAGCGCCGCTATCGCCGATGCCACGCGGGCGTTCGGGATACCGGTCACGCGGATGGGTGATTGTGCAGATCGCAAGATGTCGCCCAACGCCTCGACCGTGCATGGTTGCGGCGCCTGCACTGCCGTCGTTGCGAGGGGCGAAAGCGATATTCCACCTTGCTTACGGATGACGACGTCGTAGCGGAAGCGCGTCATCTCGGTCTGCGCGCGCCCGGTCTTCAGTTCCACTTCGACACTTTCGACCGAGGGAATGAACTTCAGTAGTGCCCGAAACAGCTCCGGGTCCAGCACCAGTTCCGCCTCGTCATCGACCCGCTTGCGCAGACGCGTGCGAAGCTCGTCCGCCTGCGTGTCCGGCGAGGCCTTGAGCAGTTCGATTTCCGCCAGCATGACCTCAAGAAGGGCCCGGCTACGCACGTCGCCGACGAAGATCGCCCCGCCCGGCGCCAGCTTTTCGATGCACTGCTCGAGTACATCGATGAAGTACTCGACGTTCGGAAAGTACTGCGCCACGGAATTTATGACGATCGTGTCGAACGGCCCGCCGTCCATGGAAGCGACCGTGTTTGCCGCCCGCTGCTCGAGAACGACGTTGCCTAGCCCCTTCCGATCAGCTTCGTTTCTCACGCGCGCAAGTGCAGCCGCGGAGAGGTCAATGCCGTGGTAGCGATCGCAGTTGGGCGCAACGCGCAAAAGGATCATGCCCGTTCCGCAGCCGATTTCGAGGATGCGTTGTGGCCGGAGATCCTGGACTCGCTCAACCGTCCGCTCGATCCAATCCTGCATTTCAGCGTCGGGGATTTGTTCGCCGGTGTAACTGCTCCGCCAACCCACCGTTTCAGAGACAGCGTCACCCGTGCCGCGATAGGTCTCGTCCCAGATCGTTTCCCAATGCGCCGTGCTCGGAGCGGCAGACGCTCCGCTGCTATTGGCGACAGGCACGACATAGGCAATGAGGCGTTGCTCGCTGCTGCCTTCGTCGGACCGCGAGACGACAGCGCTTTGCTTCACCGAGGGATGCCGGCTCAGCACCGACTCGATCTCGCCAGGCTCAATCCTATGACCGCGAATCTTTACCTGCTGATCGAGCCGGCCGAGGTATTCAATCGTGCCATTGGGGAGCCAGCGCCCGAGATCGCCCGTGCGGTAGAGGCGCCCGTCGTCCCGGCCGAACGGATCGGGGACGAACCGTTCTTCGGTGAGCTCTGGCCGTCCCAGATAGCCGCGCGCAACGCCCGCGCCACCAATGACAATTTCACCGGGCACGCCAATCGGCAGTGGACGCATGAATTGATCGACCACGTAGACACGAGTATTCGCAATCGGGCCGCCAATGGTGATCTGATCGCCAGCACCGCCGACCTTGGCTGTCGTCGACCAGATGCAGGTCTCGGTCGGGCCGTACATATTGTGGATCGGTCCCTGGTATCTGGAACGCAATCGATCGATCAGCACACGCGGGAGCGCCTCGCCGCCCAGCAGCAGCATGCGCAAATGTCCCAGCGTATTGAGTGAGGCATCGTCGGACGCCAGGATGCTCGCAAGAGACGGAGTGGCCTGCATATGGCTCACGCCGTGGCGGACGATTTGTGAAGGGATATCCTGGTTCAGTTCTTCGCCGATGGGATTGGTCATCCGGCGCAATTCATCAAGGTGCGGAAGGTTAGCCAACACGTCTTCGGTCGAGATGCCGAAATCGATCAAGCAGGCGATTTCGTCGACGCCATACGCCTTCAGTTTCTCGATCTTGGCGACGCAAGATGCCGGCGTTCCAAATAAGCCTGCCGTTTCGAAGTAGCGCGCGAAAGCGTGCTCCATGATGGCGTCGAGTTCTTCCGGCTGCAGATCCGACAAAGCCATACGCGGGTCGGAAGCATCGCGGTCATCGCGCTTGGCAAAGGGAGTCAACTCCCACCGCATCTTCGCGACCAAGTCGGTCGACGTCTTGAGGTATTCAATGAAGGGGCCGCGAACCTTGCGCCGCACTTCTTCTTCATCTGCACCGACGAAGGTGTGGAGCATCAGCGACACCGATCCCCGCCCCTCATGGCCCGCTTCGGCCCAGGCCTTGCGATAAACGGCAACGTTCTCGATGAACTGCTCGGGCTTCATCACCAGAAGGTTCGTCAGGACGTTGGCGCCCATTCGCCCTGCGAGCGCAAACGTATCGGGATGCGAACTGGCAGTTACCCATAATTTGGGTTCTTTCTGCACCGGCGGCGGGAAGGTCTTCAGCTGAACCGTCTGCCCGTCGCCATCGATCGTTTCGACGGCCTCGCCGCGCCACAGCGCTTTGACCGTTTCGATACCGCGGGCAAAAAGCTCGCGCCGGCTTTTGTAGTTTTGAGGCTGCAAAGCGAAATCGCGTACGTGCCAGCCAGAGGCGAAGCTCAGACCGACGCGGCCGTTGGAGAGATTGTCCACCATCGACCACTCTTCGGCGATACGAAATGGACTGTGCAAGGGGAGCACGACGCTACCGGCGCGGATGGCGACGCGCCGCGTGACGGCCGCGACTGCCGCACCTGTTACCGCGGGGTTCGGGTACAAACCGCCAAACGGATGGAAGTGCCGTTCCGGCGTCCAGATAGCGGAAAAGCCATTCTCGTCAGCAAATTTTGCGCCCTCAAGCAACAGACGGTATCTGCCGCTGGCCTTGCCGGCGGCATCGTCGGAGTCGGCTGCAAAATAGAACAAGCTGAAATCGATGGGTGTGGCGCTGGCTCGTTGCTGGGCCGCGCGTGCCTCGCGCTCAGCTTCCTTCTGGATCACCACTTTAAATCCGCGAGCCAACGTCCAAAACAGCTCGAGCACCGAGATGTCGAACGAGATGCTGGTTGTTGCGAGCCACACGCCGGGCGCTGTTCCGAGGGCATGATCCATCCCGGTGAAGAAGCTCGTTACGTTGTGGTGTTCCAGCATCACGCCTTTGGGGCGTCCCGTGGAGCCGGACGTGAAGATCACGTACGCCAGGTTGTTGGCGTTCACCGCAACCCGCGGCCGCTCGTCATTTCCATTCTGACCGGCTGGGTCTGCGCAAATGACATTCAATCCCACGGGCAATTTGGTGCGCAGGTCCGATGTCGTAACGACGATCCGCGCTTGCGTGTCTTCGAGAATGATCGCGAGGCGCTCGCTCGGGTAAGACGGGTCCATCGGCACATACGCCGCGCCGGCTTTCAAAATGCCGAGGAGGCCCACCATCATCTCGATGGAACGCTCGATGAAAATTCCGACCATCTGATCCGGCTTCACGCCTTGGGCGAGGATCTCGTGGGCCAGCTGATTGGCGCGTTTGTCCAACTCGCGGTAGGTGATCGACCTGTTGCCATCGACAAGCGCTACTGCATCCGGCGTACGATCGACCTGCGCTTCAAAGGCCTCGTGAATGCAGCCGGGGCCGGGCAACGGCTTGTCCGTCGCGTTCCAGGTCTGCAGCACCAATTGCTCATCATGCGATGGGAGACGCGGCAGATTGGCAATCTTCGCATCCGGATTGTCGGCGATCGCGTGCAGCACCACTTGCAGCATGTCGCCGATCCTGTCCGCCGCCGATCGGGAAAAGCAGCCCGCATCGTAAGAGAGCTTGAACGTAATCTGAGGGCCGTCGTAGGCCATCACGTTGAACGCAAAGTTCGTCTGGTCGTGCAGCTTGAAATGCCGGAGTTGCCACTCAGGTCCAAACGACTTGAAGCGCGCGTCGTTGGTCTCTGCGTTGAAGACGATAATCGTGTCGAAGAGAGTCTGCGAGCGGGGCAGCTCGCTGTGACGAAGCACATCCGGCAGGGGCGAATGCTCGAAGGCGCGCGTTTCAATCTGATTGCGCCGCATTTGCTGGCAGAATTCGAGCGCACTCAGATCGCCGTCAAGCTTGACCCGCACGGGCAAGGTATTGATGAAAAGCCCGACGATCCGATCGGCGTCCTTGATCGATGACCGGCGGCAAGTCCGCGTAACGCCAAAAGCGACATCGTCACGGCCGGAAAACGCCGAAAGCACGAGCGCCCAGGCGGCCTCTATGACAGTCGACGTTCGCAGACCAGCCTTATCGCAGAGTGCGTGAAGCTTCGCCGTGTGCGCCGGAGACAGCGCAAACTCGAGCGTGGCGTGAGGTCCGGATGTGCGCGCCGAGCTACTTGAAAGGCGTAGTGCCTCCAAGTTGGTCGGCGTCTGAAACCCCGCGAGGGCAGTCCGCCAGAAAGTCTCGGCAGCATCAGCGCTCGACGCAAGATGCTCGCCGAGCCAGGTTATAAAATCGCGATACGGCGGACGATGTGAAAAGGACGGTTGTTCGCCTCGCCCAAGGGCGGCGTACGTATCGAACACGTCCCGGACAATGAACGCGAAGCAGGAGTCGAGGATCGCGTGGGAGTAGGTGAAAACAAGCTGGTGCCGGTCTGCACCAAGGTGAAATAGAGTTACACGCCAGAGCGGCGCCACGTCCAAAGGCAAAGCCGTCAATCGATCTTCCGTCAGGAAGGCTCTGAGCGCCGCTACCTGCTCGTCAGGCGACAATGCCGATAAATCCCGCACGTCGAGCGGGATTTTAACCTCGCTTAAAACTTCCTGAATGGGGTTTCGCAAATCCTTCCAGCTAAAGCGGGTGCGAAGGATCGGATGCTGCGCGGCGACAATGGCCCAGGCGCGCGCCAGAAGGTTAGCGTCGATCGTCTCGTTGAGTTCGACCTCGAGCTGCTCCACGTCAACACCGGGAGTTTGCGCCTCGAGATGGTGGAACAGCATTCCCTGCTGGAGGGGGGAAAGGGGATACAAATCTTCGATCATTGTTCGAACTTTCAATAGGATGTCTGCAATGCAAAATTAATTAATCCGCGATTCATACCCGGACAGCGAAGTCCGATGTTGAACGGAATTTTTTGCAGGGCCTATGCCTTTTGGCCTAGAGTGTGGGACATGCAAACCAGTCGCATTTTGATGCAAGTCAACCTATCCATCCTTACACTAATTTTAAATCAACACTTCGCGTATAATAGCCGGCATTGATTAAAGGCTGATGCAGGTTCAGTTGACGCCTTACTCAAGCCTTCTCGTCCAACACATCGATGGGGAATTCGCTATCGGGAAGTCGGTATGGGGTAAATTCTCGGAGGTTGCATGACACAGGGGGATCGGAACGACGACCAAGATCATGCGATAGCGATCATTGGCATTTCGGGCAGGTTCCCAGGTGCATCCAACGTCGCCACCTTCTGGAAAAACCTGAGAGAAGGTCGCGAGTCCATTCGCGTATTCAGCGAAGAAGAATTACTTGCCTCCGGCGTTTCACTCGAAACCGTTCGCGATCCGGCATACGTCAAAGCTTGCGGCTATCTGGACGGAATAGACCAATTCGATGCTGCATTCTTCGGATTGTCGCCGCGCGATGCCGCGGTCTTTGATCCGCAGCACCGTTTCTTTCTGGAATGCTCTTGGGAAGCTTTCGAGGACGCGGGCTACGTAGGCGAAAAAATCGACGGACGGGTCGGAGTCTTTGCCTCCTCCGGCGCCACCGAATATTTCACTTACAATCTCGTCACGAACCAAGAGGTGCTGGAAACGATCGGCGCATGGCTTTTGCGCCATACCGGCAACGACTCCAATTTCCTTGCCACACGGGTTTCATACGAGCTGAACCTCAGCGGCCCGAGCATGAACGTGCAGACGGCCTGTTCGTCGTCGCTCGTCGCCGTGCACGTCGCATGTCAGAGCCTTCTCAACGGCGAATGCGATGTGGCGCTGGCTGGCGGCTCAACGATCTATCCGGAGCAAACCGGTTATCTCTATAGGCCCGGAGAGATCCTCTCGCCTGACGGCCATTGCCGCCCCTTCGACGCGGATGCCAGTGGAACCGTCATGGCTTCGGCTACGGGTTGCGTTCTGCTGAAGCGGCTTTCGGACGCCATCCGCGACGGCGATTGCATTCGTGCAGTGATACGGGCTTCTGCCGTCAACAACGACGGTTCCGACAAGGTGGGTTATCTTGCGCCAAGCGTCAGCGGGCAGGCACGGGTCATCTCCGAAGCACTCGATCTGGCCGGTATCGACCCGAGTGACGTATCGTACATTGAGGCCCACGGAACCGGTACGCTGATAGGCGATCCGATCGAGGTCGCGGCGCTTGTCGAGGCGTTTGGTCCGGAAGTGCCGAAGCAGTCGTGCGCCATCGGCTCGCTCAAATCCAATATCGGGCACGCAGGCGAGGCCTCCGGCATTTGTGGCCTCATCAAGGTGATCTGCGCACTCGAGCACCGCGAGCTTCCAGCAAGTCTTCACTACCGAAAGCCAAATCCGCAGGCCGATCTGTCGAACACGCCGTTTTTCGTCAATGCCGACCTTCAGCCGTGGAACGTCCGGTCCGGCAAGCGGCGGATCGCGGGCATCACGAGCTTAGGTGCTGGAGGCACCAACGCGCATCTCGTGCTCGAAGAGGCACCGCCGCGAAGGGCAACCGTCGGCCGTGAAAACGAACCGCAGTTGCTGGTGCTCTCGGCGCGCAGCAACAAGGCGCTCGATGCGGCTTCCAAGAACCTCGCCGATCACTTGCGCGGAGATCAGCAACAACGGCTCGACGACGTCGCCTTCACGCTGATGAATGGACGTGAGAGCTTCGAGTGTCGCCGGGCGTTCGTCGCGAACAGCGCGGCCTCAGCCGCTCTATTGCTCGATGAGAACGATGTGCGCCGAGTGTTCACGGGCAAGGCCGCGCGCGAGCCTCATTCCACGGCATTTCTTTTCCCCGGCGGCGGGGCGCAGTATTGCGGAATGGGGGCGGAGCTTTACGAAAAGTTCCCTGAATATCGCAAGGCGATCGACGAATGTCTTGCCGTCGTTCAGCCAGAACTTGGTGTCGATCTGCGCTCGCTGATGTTCGCGCCCCCGAGCTCGGCTGAGATCTCGAACCTGAGACTCGCCGCGCCATCACTCGCCCTGCCTGCTCTTTTCGCAACAGAATACGCGCTGGCCAAACTGCTGGCATCGTGGGGCGTGACGCCTGCTGCCCTGATCGGCCATAGCGCGGGCGAGTATGCGGCGGCTTGCGTCGCCGGCGTTCTTTCGATGCACGATGCGATTTCTCTGGTCGCGATGCGCGGCAGGCTGTTCGAAAAGCTGCCCCGTGGTGCGATGCTATCCATCCCGCTTCCCGAGGCGGAAGCGCGCGCATTCCTCTGCGATGAACTCTCTATCGCCGCGATCAACGGTCCGGCGCTGTGCGTCGCATCGGGTCCCGTTCGCGCGATCGCGAACCTCGAGCAGAAGCTATCCGCCGCTCAAGTCGAGTTCACGCGCGTTCACATCGATGTCGCTGCGCACTCGGCGATGCTTCAGCCGATCCTGCCGGAGTTCGAACGCTACTGCCGGAAGATTGCGTTCCAGAAGCCGCGGATCCCGTTCGTTTCCAACTTGACGGGAACGTGGATCACCGACGCCGAAGCAACCGACCCTACCTACTGGGTTCGCCATCTGCGCAATACGGTGCGCTTCGACGAAGGCGCGGCAACGTTGTTGCAAACCCGTGGCGTTGCACTGATTGAGGTAGGTCCCGGACGCACGCTTTCGAGCCTATGCCGGCAGCAGCCGGTCAAGGCCGCGGTCGTCGCCAATACGTTGCGCCATTCTCAGGAGAGCGTGTCCGACGTCGGGTTCCTGTTGGAAGCCGTCGGTAAGGTGTGGGCCGCTGGCGGCAACATTGATCTCAGCCGGTTGGAGCGCGGTTCTCAACGCCGGGTGCCGCTCCCCACGTATCCCTTCGAGCATCAGCGGTATTGGATTGAAAAGGGCGTGGCCCCTTCCGCTCAGCCTCAGCTGAAACGGAGGAACGATCTAACAACCTGGTTCTCTGCGCCATCCTTCCATCGTTCTGTTCAGCCCGATCCGCTGTCGCCGGAAGAGCTCGGCAAGCCTTGGCTGATATTTACGGACGGCTCGTCGTTGGCGAGCGCGCTCGTGACACGTCTTCGCCGATCCGGCGCGACGGTTGCGACCGTGGAGGCGGCATCCCGCTTCGCCGTGCGCGGCGGACTGGCCTTCGGCATCGATCCGTCGAACGCTGAAGACTACGCACGACTGAAGGCAGAGTTACGCCAGGAAAACGCGAGCCCTGCACATGTCGTGCACCTCTGGGCTTTGGCGCAGCGTCCATGGCGGCTCTTGCGTTCCGCACCCGATGCTGATCTTGCCGCCTGGGATCGCGACGTCGTTCGTTACTACGATAGCCTGTTTCACTTATCGCAAGCGTTTGCCTTGGGCGGGGATAGCTTCCGGCTGACTGCAATCGGTACGGCGATAGAAGCGCTCGAAGGCGAGCGAGAGGTGCATCCTGAAAAGGCGACCTTGGCAGGCGTCTGCCGAGTCTTGCCGCGCGAAACGCCCGAAGCCTCATGTTCCGTTGTGGATGTGGTCGTCCCTCCAGCCGGGTCGGACGCCGAAGCTCAACTCGCGGATCGGCTTCTGGCCGAGGTGCAAGGCGACAATCGCAGCCCCCTCGTCGTCCTTCGCAAGAACGGCCGTTGGGTCCAACGCTTCGAACAATTGCCGCTTGAACCGGCGCCGACGCAGCGTGCCTGGCTGCGGGAGCGCGGCGTCTACCTCATCACGGGTGGACTTGGCGGCATTGGCTTAGAGGTCATGGAGCATCTGGCGCTTCATGGGAAAGCCCGTCTCGTAAGCGTCGGCCGCTCCGCGCTTCCTGAAGAAGCGGCCTGGAATTCCTGGCTGAACGACCACGGCGAGGATGACGATACCTCGCGCAAGATCAGGGGCGTCAGGAAGCTCCGTGCCATGGGAGCCGAGGTGATGCTGGCCGAGGCCGACGTCACGGATCGCAGAGCCATGGCGGGTGTGATTTCAGAGGCGCGGCGGCGTTTCGGCCGGATCAATGGCGTCTTCCATAGCGCCGGCCTGCTGCAGGATCAGCTGATCGCGCTCAGACCGCCAGTCGCCCACTCGGCTGTTCTCGATGTCAAGGCCAAGGGCGCCTTGGTATTGCAGTCGCTCTTCGGTGAGAGCGAATTGGATTTCCTGGTGCTGTTCTCGTCGGTCAGCTCGGTTCTCGGTCTGCCGGGACAGGTGGACTACACGGCTGCGAATGCTTTCCTCGACTCACTCGCGAAGGCCCGCGCGGCACGCGGTTGCCGCACGCGGACCATCAGCATCGACTGGAACGCATGGAAAGTCGGCATGCTTGCGACACTGGTTCGCGAGCCGCAACAGCATGGCGTTCGAGCCGTCGCCCATACAGGTCCCCCGCTCGGCGAGTGTTTGAGCGATGACGCGGAACAGTCGCGTTTCCGCTCGGCGCTGAGCCGGAAGACGCACTGGGTGCTCGGGGATCATGTCGTCAAGGGCGGCCAATCGGTGATGCCGGGCACAGGATACCTGGAGCTTGCGCGCGCGGCTTTGGCCCATCGGCCCGAAGACAGACCTATCGAGATCCGCGACCTTACTTTCCTGCAGCCGTTTACTGTCGGCGTCGATGAGACGCGTACGTTGAATATCACGCTGAGCCGCAATGGCGATCATATCTTCACTGCGTTTGGCGATTCAAAGGAGCAGCCTTTCGCGACGGCTCACGTAGCGTATTTCGATGCGCCGGCGGCGCCCCAGGAATCGGTGCCGGCCATCCGCCAGCGTTGTTCCCGTTCCGTCGAGGTGCCGAACGGTCGACTTGTGCAGCACTTCATGGATTTCGGT
This sequence comes from Hyphomicrobium sp., assembly GCF_019753045.1. Classification (GTDB taxonomy): domain Bacteria; phylum Pseudomonadota; class Alphaproteobacteria; order Rhizobiales; family Hyphomicrobiaceae; genus Hyphomicrobium_B. The sequence goes on along the minus strand of NZ_JAIELN010000014.1, from coordinate 28,486 downwards.
CCACGCTGGGCCAACATCGAGTCGATCCAATTCGGAGAGAACGAGGCGCTCATCCACATCGCGTTACCGGACGCCTACAGTTCCGATCTTGCAGAGTGCGCACTGCACCCCGGTATGCTCGACATGGCGACGGGCGCAGCGCAGATGCTTATCCCGGGCTTCAACGCCCTCGAGGAATTCTACGTGCCGTTTTCATACGGCCGCGTTCTGGTGCGCCAAGGTCTTACCTCGAAACTTTACAGTCATGTGAGATTGCGCTCCGCGGACGGCAAAAGCGCGATCTTCGATGCCACCTTGCTCGATGAGCACGGCAATGTGCTCGTATCCGTTGAGCGCTATATCATGCGCCGCGCACAATCGTTCGCGACGACGGGCGTCGCCGTCTCAGACACCGCCGCTTCGGCCAAGCCGCGGGTCGCGGAGAGCGCCGCGGAAGGCTACCTGCGCGAAGGCATGACGCCTTCGGAAGGATTGGAAGCGCTCGACCGCATTCTTGCCAATGATATCTCTCCCCAAATCATTGCCTCGACGCTCGACGTCGAACTTTGGCTTTCCCGGCTGAATACCGGCGCTCATCGCGTGTCTGGAGCGCGGTCGACCACAGCCCAAGTTTCGGCCGACGCTGCGCGCAGCGACACCGATATCGTCGCGCCCCGCGACACAGTCGAGCGGGAACTGGCGGCAATGTGGAAGGAGATGCTCGGCGTACCGCATATTTCGATCACGGACGACTTCTTCGAACTCGGGGGTCAATCGCTGATCGCAGTCCGTCTCCTCAATCGGATCTGCAAGCATTACGCGGTCGAGTTGCCACTATCCGTTCTGTTTCAGGCTCCGACGATTGCCGCGACGGCGGAACTGCTGCGCGGTCCTTTCAAAGCGGACGAAGCAGAAGCTTCATCGCCGCCCGCCGCAGGCGACGCGCCGCCGGCTACGGATTCTGCGACAAGCATCAAACCGTTGGAAACAGCGGCCGGGGCTGGCGCAAGAACACAACCCGCGCCGAAGCGCTTTCAGTATCTGGTCAGCATTGCCAAAGGCGGAAATCGCCCGGCCCTGTTCTGCGTCCATGGCGCCGGCGGCAACGTCCTCAACTTCCGCGATATTTCCCGGGGGCTGCAGGTTGAACAGCCATTCTTTGGTTTGCAGGCCCGCGGCATCGATGGGACGAGCCGGCCGCACGAATCTATAGAAGAGATGGCTAAGGCCTATCTCGAGGAAATCCGCATACAGCAGCCACATGGTCCCTATCTGCTGGCGGGCTATTCCGGCGGGGGTGTGGTCGCGTTCGAAATGGCGCGGCAGTTGACCGAACTCGGCGAAGACGTACCTCTCGTCGTCTTCTTCGATACCTATCATCCGCAAATGCCCATCCAGACCGTAGACTTCGCGCGCAAGGTTTCGCGCCTGCGTAATGAAGGCCTCGGCTACCTCAGGGACATCGTATCAGTCAGACTTCATTGGCTCCGCGAAGCACGCGAGCGCTGGCAGATCTCACGTTGCATCCGGCAAAACAAGATTGTTCCCCTGCACCTCCGGAATCGTCATCTTACGGATAATTTCGGTAACGCGGCTTCGAAATACCACCCTGAGCCGTGGTCCGGCCGAGCGATCCTGTTCCGGGCGGCAAGCGCGAGTTACGTCTTCAGAAGCGAAGAACTCTCCTATGGTTGGGACAAGGTGATAACGGGCGGCGTTGAAACCGTAGTGATCCCCGGCAATCACGATACCCTTATGCTCGGAGCCAATTCCCAAGTGCTGATGGGGCACCTCAACAGAGCTCTGGAAAAGGCGTGCGCTAAGCCCAGTGATCAAGCCGGACCGGCTGCGGTTTTCCATTTCGACAGCAGCGCGGAGTTATCCGACGCGAGCGCGATTTAAGGGGCGGCATCGCTGCCGCCCTGGGCGAGCCTATCGCTTCGATCATCCTACGGTGACGCGAAGGGGTTCTCAGAATCCTGGGCCCCAGCGTAGTCGCGCCTGCACGCATTGGTGACAAGCTGACGCCTCACTGCGCTCACCACCGGCATACCCGAACCATGCAGAAAGTTTGCGTAGGCCGGACAGACTTTGTCTTGCATCAGTTCCCGGCAGTCAGCCATGCCGCGCCGCGCGGCGGCATTGGCGCGCTCGCCGTACGCGACGGCATACTTCCACGCCAGCGTCTGCATGTAGCGGCCTGTCTCAGGAGAAATTGGCGCGGGAACCGCGGCACCTTCGGGGCTCCGGCCAAAGAGAACCGCATAGTGAACCAGCGCCAGATAGTAACGTCCGACGTCGCTCAAATGAACGGTGTCGGAGAAGAGGAGGCGCACTCGCGCACCGGGAGAAGTGGCCGCGATGCCCGGCACCTTGCCTTCCCAAAGGGCGGCCGCCAATTCCGCCAGTGCGCCTGCACCCGGCAACACGCGTACGCGCGGAACATCGCCGCGCGCGGGCAAGTCGAGGTTCGCACGGCTCGCGATGCACTCCCACATCAACGAAACCGTCCGCTCGTAATTGATCCAGGGCCAAGGCGCGTCAGGGTCCACGTTGAGCCACGTGTGATAGAGCAGGACCTCGGCATCGGGATTACCCGCCAATAGCTGCTTTGCCATCTCGGTCAAATAGAATGCCGTACGCTCTTTGCGCGCGATGGCCGGGAGGTCGTGACGTTCGGTGACCACCAGCACATCGTACTTGTCGCCGGGCGACAAGCGCCGGGGCGATCGCAACTCCTCGGCGACGTTCAAGCCGGCACCCTGCCGATTGTGACCAGCGCTATATCCCGTCCACTCGGAGGCGGAAGCCACCTCCCCTTTCGTCCGTTGGCGCAAAAGTGAGTAGCCAAGAACCTGCACCTCGAAATCCAAGCGGTTTCCGAGAGACCGCGCGATCTGCTCGACGACCTCTGGAACGCCTTCGCTGAGGCTGTGGCCGGAATAGAAGGCGCGAACGTGATCCTTGGGCGCCCATGCCCGCGTGCCGGGAGCCCCACGCGCCTCTTCGCTCATGGCCAAGCCTCCGTTGCCAGTGAAGATTATCAGGGCTGCTAGAGCGACCAGCCAGCCCGTACGCGCCTGTCTCACGACGCGCGCTCCGACGTCACGACGACCGCACTCGCAATATAACCGTCTCTGATGGCGAAACGTCCGATGAGTCTATCATGCATCTGGAACTGCGGTACGGCCCTCTGATAGGTCACCGCAAATGTACCGGCTCGAGCGTCGACGTCGACTGCCAAATCAGCGAACTCCAACATTGCCCCACTGAGCGGATACTGACACTTGAAGGCTGCCTCCTTCATGCAGAAGATGAGGTGAGCAGCGATGCCCGGCGTTGCTCCGCAAACGACAGCCAGCTTCACCCGCTCCTCGGCCGAGCAAACCGAATCCCATAGATCCGACGCGAGTTCGTCTGCCGGCTCGAGGTCGATGCCGATCGCCACGAAGCCCTGGTCGCGACGCGCGACGGCCGCAGCCGCCCACCCGCCGGTATGCGTGATGCTGCCGACAAGATCGACCGGCCAGACCGGCATTCGATCCTGCCCCCGGGGCAAGGCCACGTCCGCGTGGCCCAGGGCCGCCATGGCTTTGCGCGCGCAATCCCGACCGATCGCAAATTCCAAACGGCGGCGCGGAACGGCACGAGTAACGACGAGCGCTTCGTCGGCCAAGAGGTCAGGAGGTTCACCCGTGAGCGGGGCTTCGGCGATCGCAATTCTAGGATCGAGCAACTCTGCGAAGAATTTCACGGCATTAGTCCACACGACGCCCGGAGCGAGCCTTAGGTTGTTGGCGCCGTCCCGCCGCGAGGTTTGCCACGGACGCGAATTCAGCACCAACGCTGGCTAGCTCCGGAGCGCGACGGAGATCGATGTTTATTAAGTCGAGCGAATTGCTGGATTTAAGATTGTAGTTTGCGTTTAGCACCACCGGTGAGTGCGCGGGTAAATTAAAATCGTTATCGTTCATGTGCGTGCAAAATATCCCCCATTCATCCGTTTCAACGTACGCGCGATATTCTGCAGCAATACAACAGATATTTCATTCAAAGCCACCGGCAGCGCCGATAGACGGAGCAGGTAATTCGTAATTCGCCAAGTTTTTTGGCTCAATCCGCACTGCGCTGGATCAGACTTTTGCAGCGACTTTTTGGGCTTTCTCTCAAATCGCCAAGCTAAGCAACAGGTTAGAAATCCGCCTTTCGCTTTTCAAGTGAAGCGAAGCGAACGATGGTCCGAACGTTTCCTCAGCCTACGGACAGTAATCCAATTGTACTTCCGAGACACCGTTCAATTGAGGTGACGGGTCAATTCGCGGCGCGGGAGACTAAAAGGTCCAGATCGCGAACCGACAAAGCGGTCAGCACTTTCGCGAAAAGAGTTCGAAAGAAAAACGACGAGCTATTCGGTTTGGCATCGACCAACGAAAGAGACCAATTGTCATAGCGCTTTAATCATGCTCCATGCTAATACTTGCGAAATGCTTAACCCGAGCTAAATATCCTCTTTAAAAATAGCGACAGTTTCAAAGAGATCGGGTGCCAATTTCCGAGAGGGTGAGCAAGCCCTCCGCGCGGTTCTTCTGAAGATGATCTAATTTTAGCTGTGTGGCGGCGTATATGGCTAACACTAGTGCCCGCGTTGAGCTTGGCGGCCTTCCTCGCCAAAAACTTTCCCGTCTTCCGCGAGCCTGGGCTTCCATGTTTTCGAAGATCGAGACTTGCGTTTCCGTGCTCGCAATCTTCGAAGCTGCATCGGTAATTTTGGCGGCAGCCGCTGCCAAATTTCTCTACATCGATCTCTTCATCGGCCGGCTGCAGCCGTGGTGGCCGTATCTAGCGCCAGCGCCCCTATTGGCGACCACGCTTTATCTTTTCTTGAAGCGGGCTGACCTCTACGACGCGAGTTCTGTCAGCCAACCGGCCGTGCCATATGGCAGGATCTTCGGTGTGTTGGTGACTTCGTTCCTTCTTCTTCTCGGAATTCTATACATTCTCAAGGTTGCGGATTGGTACTCGAGAGGGTGGTTCCTCTCGTGGTTCGTCATAAGCGCGCTACTGTTGATCACTGTACGGATCGTTGGAATGCACTGTGTGCGCCGGATGGTGACCCAGGGCAGAATTCGGCAACGGATTGCTATGTTCGGCGATCCAGATTTCATTGCCGCCATGAAAGCCAGCGTCGAAATCGCTGATCCTTCACCCGCGATCGAAGGGATTTATCTGGCGCCGACGAGCGCTCGTTCCGAGGACCTTCATTCCGATGGCGGGCTCGACGAACTCAAGAACGCGATAGAGCGGAGACGGTACGATACGATCATAATCGGTTTCCCGGCGGAACAGACTCAGTCTATCAAAGCGGCCGTGAACGATTTGGCGTCGTATTCCACGGAACTGCTTCTCTGCACGAAGCTCGAACGCGAACCACTCATTGTCCGCGGCGCACGGCATATCGGAACGCTTCGCGCCGATATCGTCAATTTGGTGCCGCAGTCGGAAAGCAATCGCGTTCTCAAGGCGGCCCTCGACTACATCTTGGCAGGCGTCGGCCTGTTCCTCTTGTCGCCCCTCCTCATTCTTATTGCGATCGCCATCAAACTCGACAGCCCGGGACCCGTATTTTTCCGGCAGCGCCGATACGGTCAGAACAACCGCATCTTCCGGATATACAAATTCCGAACGATGTTCGTTGCCGAGGATGGAGCGCACATCAAGCAGGCCGAACGTAACGATCCGAGGGTTACACGCATCGGATGGTTTTTACGGCGCACGAGCCTCGACGAGCTTCCGCAGCTGATCAACGTTTTGACTGGAGACATGTCGATCGTCGGGCCCCGTCCGCATGCCTTGGCTCACGATCAATTATTCGATCAGCAGCTCGACCTGTTTTCGCTTCGCCGGCGCGTTCGTCCGGGATTGACGGGATGGGCGCAAGTTCATGGCTTTCGGGGAGAGACCAAGACGACCTTGGATATCAGCAAGCGCGTGGAACACGATCTCTATTACATCGACAACTGGTCGATATGGCTCGACATCGAGATCATGATCCGCACGATTTTCGTCCTGTTTCGCGGGGCGTTTTGACGACGCTTTTGGCTGCGTCTCGTTCTCTCCGAATTTCTTCGTGAAGCTTTTGCGTTGGTCGGCCCTCGGGCCTAAGGGAGTGATGGACGCCCCAAATGCCATCTTTTGACTGGTTTGCCCTTCCCGCAGTTCGGCATCGAAAAGCCGGGAGTTAAGAACGATTTCAGTTGAGGCACCAGCGGATGGCATTCATCGTTACTGATCTTTGATCGAAAAACTGGTGCGTGCTCGCGAGACATCGCGAAATCTCCGGTCGCCATCGTATGAACCAACCAAGGTGATGGACGTAGGCATGAGGTCGATGCGAAATCTGGCGCTTTGCGGATCAGCCTTCTGGATCGCCATCAGTTGTATAGTGATCTCAGACGCCTCCTTTGCCGCCGCGAGAGCCGACCAGACGCAAGCGGCAACTGCCGCTTCGGCAGATAAGCCAAGTACCGACACATCATGGCGCGAGGGATTGAAGTCCGGCGCCAATGGACCGATCCCCGTCATCGTCGTCGACCAATTCGGCTACCCGACGCAAAGCACCAAGGTCGCCGTCATTCGAAATCCTCAAACGGGATACGACATCGACGCATCCTTCAAACCGGGCCGCGAATATCAGGTGGTCGATCGCAGCACGGGAAAAATCGTAAAAAGCGGCGCGCCGACGCCGTGGAATAACGGCGCGACGGATACCGTTTCAGGCGATCAGGTTTGGTGGTTCGACTTCTCCGACGTGAAGACGCCGGGCACATATGCGATCGTCGACACCGAGCACAATCAGCGGTCGGTAGAGTTCGAGATCGACGATCACATTTACCGCCGGGTTCTCAAGCACGCGGTAAGAATGTTCTTCTACCAGCGCGCCGGCTTCGAGAAGACTGAGAAGACAGCCGGTCAATCATGGGCCGATCGGGCGAGCCATCTCGGCCCGGGGCAAGATCCTTTCACCCGCTCATGGCTCGCCAAAGACGACCCGTCTCAAGAGAAAGACCTGAGAGGCGGCTGGTACGATGCCGGCGACTACAACAAGTATACGAGCTGGGCGGCCCGCAACATCATCTCTTTGCTGCGCGCCTACGACCAGAACCCTGCCGCGTTTGGGGACGACTTCGACATTCCGGAATCAGGCAACGGAATTCCGGACATTCTCGACGAAGCCAAATGGGGTTTGGATTGGCTCGAACGCATGCAGAATGCGGACGGCTCTCTGCTCTCCGTCCAATCTCTGGCAGACGGGAGTCCGCCCTCGGCAGCGAAGGGGCCAAGCTTTTATGGTCCTCCGACCACCGGCGCTACGCTGATGGGCGCTGCGGTATTTGCTTATGCCTCCAAAGTGTTTTCGGCTCGCGCCGAACCGGAACTGAAAGCCTATGGGGCGGATCTGGCCAAACGCGCAAAAGAAGCGTGGACATGGGCTTCGAAAAATCCAAGCGTCCTTTATTACAACAATGACGATGGGAAGCAGCCCGGTTCGCAGGGACTTGCGGCTGGTCAACAGGAAATGGACGACGCCCATCGTTTGGCCGCGCGCTTCGAGGCCGCTGTCTATCTCTTCGAGATCACGAACGATGCAGAATACGCGAAATTGGTGGAGGCGAATTTTGCGTCGATCGTGCCGGAGTGGGGTCCGTCTCAGTGGGATGCCGTCGGCCAGGAAGCATTACTCTATTACGCACGACTTCCCGGCGCGAGCGACAGCGTCAAGTCGGCGATCATCGCGAAATTCGCTACCCGGATGACGCAAAATGGCGACCAACTGCCAATGGTCATTGGCAAGAACGACCCGTATCGCGCGCCCATGAAGGATTTTACCTGGGGCAGTAACTTCTCGAAGGCGACACAGGCGAGATTGTACGAGCTCCTCGCATCTTACGCTCCCGACCCGAACTTAGCGGCTTTGGCAAAATCTGCTGGGCTCGGATTTCTGAACTACATCCATGGCGTGAACCCGCTCGGCCTTGTTTACCTGACGAATATGAAAGCCGCAGGTGCTGAAAATTCAGCCAATACGATGTACCACTCCTGGTTCGCATACAATTCCCGACGCTGGTCGACAGTGAGCGGATTAAATCCAGGCCCAGCGCCGGGCTTTCTGGTCGGGGGGCCGAACCCGTATTATTCGCTCGACCCGTGTTGCTTTGCGGCTTCCGGCGCGCCCAACTTCAAATGTTACATGTCGGGCGCTTTTTCCTTGTGCCGCCAAGGCTTCTCACCTCCGCTCGGTCAACCGCCCGCGAAATCTTACCTCCAGTTTAACGACCCTTGGCCGGCAAATTCTTGGGCAGTCACTGAACCAAGCACAGGATATCAGGCGGCCTACATTTTGGCTCTGGCACCCTATGTCAATTGAGCGATGCCCTATCGATGCCGAAAGTAACGAAGCCCCAATGTCGGCCGATTAAAATAATAAAAGGCGTCTCCGGAGGCGGCCAAGATTGTATCTCCGACCCGTCACCGTTTTCTTGTTCAATTCGGCACAACCCTTCGTTCGATGTCCGGAAATGATGTCGAATCTGTCGCGGATGAACGAGAAATGGACTGTCACGGGCAGCAAATAAACTGGCACGTTATTCGCGTGCATCAACCGGAAAGCGCCGAACCGATTTGAAAATGGTACGGGGTCGGCGGAGGATTAACGAGGTCTATAGGCGTAGCTGGTATTAGGCTCACCGCATCGGATATGCAGCCTCATGCCGTTTTGATCAAAGAAGCGAAATGGAAAACACTCATTTGCCGTTCGTCTCTGCCGTCATCTGCACGAGGAACCGCCCCGACAAGATCGGGAACGCGATCGAAACCATTCTGGCCAATGCGTATTCGAACTTCGATCTCACGATCATAGATCAAAGCACCAACGACGAGACGGAGGCCATAGTCCGCCGCATCGGAGAACGCGACGGACGTGTCCGCTACAAGCGAATGAGCACATCCGGACTGTCGCGGGCGTATAATCTGGCAATCGCAAGCACGACCGGTCCGATTATCGCGTTCACTGACGATGACTGCCTTGTGCCCGCTGACTGGATCGAAAAGATCGTGTCGGCGTTCGAGGATCAGCCAGACGGCGAATTGATCTATGGTCAGGTTGTCCCCGCGTATCCTGAAAATAACGGAGAGGCACTGACACCGCTGCTGCGCATCGAGAAACCCGAACGGCTTGACCGGGCGAACGGCTTCCGGGTCTTCGGCATGGGCGCGAATTTCGCCGCGCGACGATCGTTGTTCGAGCGAACGGGATTATTCGATGAGGCGCTCGGAGGCGGTGGGCCGCTCAAATCCTCCCAGGACTTCGATTTGGCATATCGCGCCTTCCGGAGGAACGCGGTCATACTCTTGCGGCCCGAGGTCATCGTCCGCCACGACGGCCGTCGCGAGATCGAAGACTGGCCGGCATTGCTTCGCGCCTACGGCTTTGGAGACGGCGCTTTCTACTCCAAGCATGCGCGCTGCCGGGATGCATACGCTACGTGGTTGGCCGCGAAGAATTTCATCACGGTGGGCACCAAGGTCATCATCAAACGCGCACTGGGACGCCGCCCTGCCGAAGTCGATTACCTCACGGGATTCGTCCAAGGGGTTCGCGGCGGGCTCAAGTTCAGCGTCGACCGGACGACACTGCTGTACACCGAGAAAAACTGAAGAGGGAATCCCGCGTGGGGAAGAAGATCGTTATTATCGGGGCGGGACCGACAGGACTTGGTGCAGCATATCGATTAGCCGAACTCGGTCATGAAGACTGGGAGGTGTTCGAGCGCGACGACCATGTGGGCGGCCTGGCTTCGAGCTTCACCGATGAACACGGCTTCATCTGGGACCATGGCGGACACGTCATGTTCAGCCATTACAGCTATTTCGACGACCTCGTCGAAAAGATGCTCCGCGGCGACTACGATCAGCATATGCGCGAAGCATGGGTGTGGATGTTCGATCGGTTCGTGCCCTACCCGTTCCAGAACAATATCCACCGCCTACCCCCGAAAGTGTTCCTCGAGTGCGTTTTGGGCATCATCGAGGCGCAGAAGGGCAAGTTAGGGCGCGACAACTTCGAGAACTGGATCAACTCGGTTTTCGGCGCCGGCATCGCGAAATACTTCATGATGCCTTATAATTTCAAAGTGTGGGCCCATCCGCTCGAGATGATGTCGGCCTCCTGGCAGGGTGATCGTGTGCCCAGCGTCGATATCGCTCGCATTCTCGAAAATCACCTCGAGAACCGCGATGATGTATCGTGGGGGCCAAACAACAAATTCAAGTTTCCGCTGCTCGGCACCGGAATGCTTTATGACCGCATGGCCGAGGCTTTGCCCAAGCCGGTCAATCTCCGTCAGGAGGTGGTGTCGATCGACCCGGCGGCGAAAGTCGTAACGTTCGCGAGCGGCCGCTCGACCAACTACGATCTCTTGATCAATACGATGCCGATCAAAGAGCTCGTTAAGAAAATCAAAGGTTGCCCGGAAGAGATTCACGCGGCAACGCGAGACCTGCATCATACCGAGGGTATGTTCATTGGAATTGGCGTTGCCGGTCCGTGCCCCAGTACGAAGTGCTGGATGTACTTCCCGGAGTCGGACTCGCCATTCTACCGCGTAACTTATCTTTCGAATTACTCGCCGAAGATGACGCCGCCGGGTCCGCATTTCTCGCTGCTGGCCGAGGTGTCCGCCTCGCCCTTCAAGCACGAGAACGCGGACGACGTCGTCGACCGCACGATCAAGGGTATGGTGAGCAGCCAGCTTTTGACGCCCGAGCAAGCCGAGCACAAGATTGTCAGCCGACAACTGATGCGGGTCCCCTACTCCTATCCGGTCCCTACAATTGGGCGCGATAGTGCCTTGGCGAAAATCCACCCGTGGTTCACCCAGCAAGGGATCTATTCACGGGGCCGGTTTGGGGCCTGGCGCTATGAGATCGGCAACACCGACCATTCGGTGATGCAAGGCGTTGAGGTCGCTGAATTCCTGGTGCAGGGCACCCCAGAAAAGACTTGGGCGCTGCTGCCGGGAGAGGAAGCGAAGGCTCGTATCGCCTAAGAGGAGGCTAGCGCTGCGGTTGCCTTCGTCACTCGCGGCGCCAACCATCAGGAATATCCAGCGTGCGGATCGGCCGAGCCGGTACCCCCCCTACTACGGTCCGCGCCGGAACATCTTCCGTCACGATCGATCCCGCGGCGATAACCGCATGATCGCCGATAGTCACCCCGGGAAGGATCGTTGCAGAACGGCCGATCCAGACGTTTTTGCCGAGGCGGACAGGGGCAACCCGGATTGGCCGTGACGGCTCGAGCTGATGGTGGTCCGTATCGAAGATGGCGACGAAATCCCCGATCAGGCAGTCGTCGCCGATGACGATGCTTTGGGTGGCGATGACGGTCGCGCCGGTATTGATAAAGACGCGCTCGCCGAGCACCAGCGACGCATTCTTGCCGGCGCCGATTTCAACCGGCACAGTCTTGCAGCGTAGAAACAAGCGTCCACACGAGATCGATCCGGTAGCGAGGATCACCGGCCGCTTCCCGTCCACCGTCACGATGGCAGAACGGGCACCGGCTAGGCGAAATTTGGCCGTGGCCCATAGGCTAAGGGGCACGTCAAGAAGCCTGATCACTTAACACTTCCTCTTCAACTGGGCGAAGCAGCTCCCGGAGGCTCCCGACATCGGTCGCTTAATCCATTGGCAGAAGGCCGTCGCATATCGATAACGAGGAAAAGAAGTGACCGCTCGAATGCCGCAGCAATTTCTTTACGCCCCCGATCTGGAGTGACCGTCGTGCCGCCCATTTAGACTGATATCTCACGCACGTTGACACTCGGCGCGTGTCACAGTGTATTAGGCTTTGTAGAGGAAAAATATTGTGAAAACCTTCAAGTAAGCGTCGATATCGGTTCTGCCTTTCACGGTCGCCCGGATACTTAGACGAGTTTCCGAAGCTTCAATTTCGAACACAAGTGGCTCCGGAATGCCAAACATTTCCCGCGCGAGAACGGCCCAATCCCCCAGCAGCAGTTTTCCGGGCGCCGCAATGCTGGCAGCCATGCCCGTGTTCGCATTTTTTTATATATTGCTGGTGCTGCCGTTTATGCCCGATGACGGAAAGGGGCGTACGGAGAACATTCTGTTGTGGCCAATAGTGGCCGCGGTCACGCTGACACTCGTTCTGCAGAATTTGCCGCGAGTAGATAGCCGGTTCCTCCGATCCGTACCGATCTTGAGTCTGGTCGCGTATTTTTTGTTCGCGGCCGCAAGCGTCATTTGGGCGTACAGTCCGTATTTCGCCTTCAGTCGTGTTGTCGTCGCAATCCTGTCCACGATTGTCATTGTGGCGCCATTCGCCCTGCCCATCCGCACGTCGCACATCATCCCTGGATTGCACGTTTGCACTGCTATCGCTCTTGCGATCAGCGGTATCTATGTCTTGACCACGCCGGCCAGTCCGATCGGTCATCCCGGATATTTCACACACAAGCAGGAGCTCGGCATCCTTGCCGCGTCGGGAATTATTCTCTCGAGTCATGAGCTGTTGTTCCGCGGCTGGCGGAGGTACCTCGCTCTTGTCACGATTGGAATGGGCGTCTGGCTCGTTCTGGCAAGTCAATCAAAGAGCGCCACGGCATTTGCACTGTTCTCCATCGGCTGCTCGTGGCTCATGTTGATTGCTTGCAAAAGACTCCGGATCACTCCCGCTTACATCGTAGCCGCCGTCGTATTTGCGTCGTTGTTCGTCAGCAATCCCATCGAGAAGATTGGCTACAGGCTTTATGGAGACGCGACCCTCACCGGGCGTACGGGCATATGGGGTTTCACAAACTATCAGATATCGCACAGGCCTTGGCTTGGATGGGGATTTCACTCGTATTACTTCGTCCCGAATTCGCCGCAAGAGCAGGCGCCGGGATACATCAAGGACATGCCCTCAAGCCATAGCGGGTATCTGCAGGTCAAACTTGAAACCGGCCGGATCGGCTATTGGATATTTTTGATTTTTATCTACGCATCGTTGCATTACCTGGAACGCGTGAGGCGCAAGGATCCAGTCCGGGCATGGGGCTATTTATCAATCGAGCTCTTTGTCATTCTCATCAACCTCACGGATTCCGCGTGGCTCACGACAACGCCTGTCTGGTTCTTGTACCTCATCGTGGTAGCGGCATCGGTTCGAGATTCGCTGCCGAGCATGCGGCCAGCACTGCGTCCGGGGCAATCGGCGATCCAGTCAACGAGGAATTTTGGCAATAGACGCCTTGTAGGAGCTGCCCGGAGCGCTCCTGCAGTGCCGCGGGCTCGCTGATAATTTGGGCCTAGCGCCCCGTGAGCTTCCAGACCCCGGCGTTCCAGTTCGATGAGAACACCACGCCGTTTTGAGCATCGGAGGTCATGCTCATTGGGCCGTTGCCGAACGTTTGCGAATTGTAAGGCTTCCAGTTCGCGCCATCGGATTCAAGCGAGTAGAGATATTGAACCGGGCCGGTGGTGCTCTTTCCGGTGTTGGCGGTGGCTGTGTAGATATAGGTCCCATCTCCAATTACGCCCATGTAGCCGTCCTGGGTGAAGGGCGCTCCGGCGTCGGACCATGTCAACCCGAAGTCCTCCGAACGAAGGAGGCGATTGTTGCCACCTAGAAAAAACACACCGTTTCGGGAACGGTAAAGGTTGCTTCCTCCGTGGGGTTTGCTGAAGGAGCTGACCTTATTCCACGTCATGCCAGAGTCAGCTGAACGCCAGATTCCTGCATCCTGCGTATTCACGATCCAAGTTTTCGAATCCAGGAAAAGCGCATGATGGTACGACGGCCCGAGTGCCTCCGGCAGCGGATGAAGTTTCCAGGTCTTGCCGCCATCCTCGCTTTCCCAAACGCCGGCCGCGCCGGGGGTTCGAGCCCAAGCGCTATGGGACCCGACGAGGATGTGCAAATGGTTCGACGGATCGATATGGATTGAACCGATGTCATTCGTCGTCTGCTTGACGACGTCGGGTGAAAACATTTGTTGCCACGTTGCCCCGCCGTTCGTGGTTTTCCAAAGGCCCTGCGCACAGCCAAATCCATCGCTCGTGTAGACGACGTCGGCATCCGTCGGGTCGATCGCCATCGCCCAATTTCTGTGTTCAATGCTTGCGCAGCCATCGCCTTTGCCGGCGCTACGACCATCGGCGTCGAAATAGATATTGTTAGGGTCGGACGGCAGCCCCACGTTGGCTTTGAACCAGGTTTTCCCGCTGTTGAAGCTCTTCCAGACGCCCTGGTAATTTGTGCCGACATAGAGCGTGGTGGGCTCCGACGGGCTCGAGAGAACGATCTGCGTGCCGTAATTGTTCGGCGGATTATTGAAATCAAGCGAGATCGGCGGAGTAATATTCTGCCATTCAATTGCATCAGCCACAGTGACTGTGACCTCATCGCTCTTGGTGAGCGCGGCACTCGTCGCCACGACATGATAGACGCCCGGCGTACCTGGGGCGCTGTAAACGCCGTCGGCCGAGATCGATCCGCCGGCGGCGGACTCCCGGATGGACCAAATGACCTCGCCGCTCGGATTTCCGCTCACGCTCGCAGTGAATTTCAAGGATTTATTGGGCTGGAGCGCGATGTCGCCCTGGAGAATGATTACGGCCGGCTTCTGCTGTGATGCCGACGCCTCTTCCGAAGGAGCGGGCGAAGCATCCGAAGCGGCGACTTGCGTTGAATGACCCTGGCCCAGGCCCTGTAGCTGAAATTTGAGCGGACTGCTGCTTTGAGCCGCCACCAAGAGTGCGGCAGAGACCGTCACGAGCGACATCACGCGAATATCCCTTTTTTCCCAACTAACGCCTTCAGGCGCCGGGCGTCAGCTGGGGTTTCGGTCTCCGAAGGCCTGACACTCCTTCGCGAGCTATATCCAACGCGTGCTGTAGATCGCTCGGCAAAACGAGCCTAGTAGCCATCGCAGCCAGTGCGAACATCAGCGCAAAGAGCGGTATGAGGTACCAGAGCTGCAGTGGCCCCACGAGCGCAAGCGGCAGAACCGTGCAGATCGCGGTAACGCAAGCCCGCACCAGATTCAAAGTTGTGGTTTTCCCGACTGCTCCCCGCGGCAGCAAAACCAAACACGCAATCATTGCCGGTATTTCCGCGACACCAGCTATAATCACGAGGAAAATGGCCCCATTGCCGTAGTGCTGCTGTCCGTAGCCGATCAGGAACCAGCCCAGAACCACACAGAATACGATCCTGACAATACTTATACCGACCATTGCCTTATTCCGGCCAACCGCGGTCATGGCGGTTGCCAGCAAAAGCACGAAGAACAACAGAGGGATAAAGACGGCGCTCGCGCGCAGTATCGATGCGGTTTGCTCGAAGTGGCCCTTCCCGTAGATGATCGCAACGACGTGATCGGCGAAAAGATAGAGAGCTGAGGACGCCAGTGCGGCTGCAATGAATAGGACCCGTGCGGTCGCATCGATCATGCGCCGGAGGTCCGGCAACGAGCGCGACGCACGCGAAAGCTCAGGAAAGAAGGCCGTTAGCATGATCGTCGCCGGCGAGCTGATTATGCCGAATATGGTACGAGACGCGCCGTACCATCCGACGACTGCCGGCCCGGCGAAGGCAGACAGCATCATTATTTCGACAAAGGGCTGCGAGGCGATCACAAGCGAAAATGCCGTGATCGGGACCCCGTGCTCCATAATTTCACGAACCACTTTCGTGCTGGGAGCTTTGACTTCAAAACCCAGCCGCAGGGCAAAGAATGCTCCGACCAATAGCGTTGAGATGCCGCCAACGCCTTGCATCAGAATGACATCCGTCAGCCCACCGCCAAAGTGCAAAGCTATGGCGCAAGCGATCAGCGTCAGTGCCTTACCAGCGATATTGGCAAAGGCATCGATATCCATCCGGTCTTTGCCGCGAAATTTAAAGCTGAGCGGAGCGTATAGGATGACCGGCAACCCGGCGATCATTGCCAAGAGCGTCAGCAGTACTATGTGTTCGCTGTAACCCAGAGCCGACGCAATGGCGACCGCGACCGCACAGCCGACGACGGTTGTTGCCAGTCGAATTGCGAGCGCACTTCCAATCAACTCGGGTTCGTCAGGGCGCCCTCGGGCCACCTCTCTTACGAGATATTGGGTTTGGCCCCAATCGATTGCCACGGCGACGAATGCTGTAATTGCTAAAACGGAGTAAAGAACGCCAAAATCTGCGGCGCCCAACGCGCGCCCAAGGACCGCAGTCAGAAGGACGCCGAGGATCGTGGATGCGACTTGGCCAATTCCAAGGTGAAAGACGTTACGAACCAGAAGCCTAGTGGTGTTTGATTTCACGGGCTGCTCCGGTCGTGGTAAAAAATCGATACTCGGCCAGGCTGAACCATATATCGCAGTGCCATAAATTGTGAAGCGTCAGCCGTATCCAAGGCTAATTGGGCGCAGCACTATTTCGTCCGTTGGCCTGCTGTTCCAAGCGATACCGGATTGCCTAGCCCTATTCAGAGTATCTCAATATTCCTAATCAATCTTATGGCACCGCGTTCAGGAAATTGGCCAGGCGATTTACATAATGGTCAAGGTTCATCTCATTTTCGACGAGCCTGCGCCCATTGTTGCCGAGACGCGCAGCGTCCTCTGGTTCGGCCAAGAGGCGCGAGATTTCTTCACGCAATGCTGACGCATCGCCCACGGGTACATAACGGCCATTCTCGTTATCGACGATGACATCGGTCTGGCCGGGAACGCGCGAGCAAATGACTGCCTTGCCCATGGCCATGGCTTCGAGAATGGCGGTCACTCCCGCCTGAAAGTCGACCGGCTCCAGCGGCATGACAACGAAGCGGGCATCCGCATAAAGCTGCCGCAACGCGTACTGGTCGAATTTACGTACAGTGACGTTGCCGGGGATGTGCTGCCCAGTCGTCGAGTCCTTTCGCTTGGACCATGGCGACGCCGCCGCAATCACTAAGTCAAGATCCAGACCCTCTACCGACTTGAGCAGTGTCGGATAGTCACGCCGTTCGAGTCCCACCGCACAAATGAGCGGTCGAGGTGACGATTTGGGCTCGACTTTGCCCGGGGCAAAGAACTGATCATCCACCATAAAAGGTGTGAAAAGCACCCGACTGTCGTCTAAGCGCCAGCGGTCTTTGATGAAACGCTTTTGCCAGCGGCTATAGACGATAAAACCATCGATCTGACTGTGTAGCCTCAGAACGTCCAGGATCAGCGCCTTCTTGGGGACTGAGATGATATGCGTAATCATGAAATGGCGCGGCCGATAGCCTGGCGTAACCTTCATTAACGCGGCTAACGGCAATCCGATCTGTTCGCCGTCAGTGAGTATCAATCTATACTGTGAACGCAGTTTCCAGCAGGCGTATGCGAGGACCAAGTTCGCTCCGCCCAGCCGCTCTAGAACCGGCGCCAAGCCTCCAACAACAGTTCTTGCCTTCGTGTAGTCAAGAATATCGGCCTTGAGACCGCGCGCGAGCTCCAAGTAGTCTGCACGCGGACGTTGGCCGCCCGCTATCTGAGCGGGCAGATCCTGCGGGATAGTCCCGGATACCGTCAGCAATACCTGCTTTGTTCGATCACTTTGTTCAGTTTGCACGACAGTCCCAGTATGATTGTCGAACGGCACTCAGGATGGCCGTCGATCATGCCTATTCGGGTCTCGCTGACGTGCTGCCCGAATTATCTATTGATCTAATGACTCGTGCTGGCTGACCGGCAGCAACAGAACGTGGGGGTATATCGCGTGTCACGACACTCCCCGCGGCAACGACGCTGTTGGCTCCAATCGTGACACCACTAAGCACGATGACGCGCGCGCCGAGCCATACGTTTTCCTCCAGAACGATCGGTGCGGAGGGCGGTCGAATGCCTCGTTCGACCGGGTCGATCTGATGGAAATCATTGTCCATCATGAGGACTTCCATCCCGATTTTGCAGTTCGGCCCGATGCTGACGAGCTTCGTCGCTTCAATGGAGCAGCCGTAGTTCATGAACGTTCGCGCCCCGATTTCAAGCTTTCCGTCGCGCTCGGTGCGGAGCTGAATGGGGATCGCGCCTGACACCAGGCTGGCCCGCTGACCAATAATCAGGCTGCCGGAATTTCGAACAACGGGCCGGCCCCACACGCGCACGCGTTCGCCGAGTGAAGTCGCGTTGCGGAGATACCACCGTGCCCGCAACAGCGCGAGCGAGTCGTCCAGCAGTTCGGCTGTCGTCATCTTACGTTCAGTCGTCACCAAACCTCCGGTAAGAAGGCGCCCCAACGGAGCAAACATACGGGCGTCCCTTGTTTCAGATCCGAAGTTACGGTGCGTCGAGAAGGCTAAGTTTGTCGGTCCGACGGCCCAAATACGGGAAGTATCTCAGTGAGGCAGTAACGGACATACTGTCAATGAATTATAGTGATTTGCTGCTGTTCTCAAAGACTCTACTGCTCAAGATAATTAGCGGCAGCGTGTGACACCGGGAAATTCCAATCGTCACCAAGTTCGCGTGGCATTTTCAGCTGAAACCATGCCGCTTCACCGGCTTGCTCCACTTTCGTTCGCAAAACCGTCAAAGTAACCGGTGTTAATCTGGTTGCATATCTCCGTCGGTATCGGACGGGCGAAATGCACGAGCCCCCGCAAGTGGAATTCCATGTGCGCAGGATCACCCTTTGTGCTATTAACTTTTTGCCTAGAAAATGATGCGGGTCGGACTCAAATACGGCTTATAGTCGGTGATGAGACTTGGGCAGCCGGCTATGAAGAGATCAAATCCGCAATAGCATTCTGAACAAACGCCTTACGGTCGTCGACTTCGCCGGAATTGGCAATTCGACTGTCCAATAAAGAGACGTTTTCCAATTATCCACATGTGAGCAGACTGCTTGTCATAGTTGGCACTTGGGATAAGCGGTCGCGAGACAGAGTGCTATCTCTCGTGCGAGAATGCCAAAAACGCATTCTGGGGTGATATCAAACTCCTAGGGTCGACGGGGCACTATATGCCAATCCGCGTACTGTTCCTAAATACTCGCGACAGCTGTGGCGCGGATGTTGCAGTTCACATGGCGCTTATGAAAAATTTCGCGCCCGACGAAGCTAAGATCTTTGTCCTATCCAACAGCGAGGCGGCAGATGCAGAAGATATGCGAGTTCGCTTCGCCGAGATGCCTCATGTTTCGAGCGCGTTTCTGCCGCTTGGAAAGCCGGCCGACGCGCTGGCGAGCAGAGGCATACTGGGCAAAGCGTTTGCCTATGGACCGAGCGCTGCGTCATTGGCGCGGGCTGCGGCGTTCATCAAGCGTAACCGCATACAAATCATTCACGCCACCGACAGGCCGAGAGATGCCAGTTACGCCAGCTTGCTCGGGCGCGTGACCGGGGCCGCGTCTGTTGTACATATGCATTCGCACCTTGGGAATTACCACACGGGCCCGACACTTTGGGGAATGCGGAATGCCAAAGCCATATTCGCGATCTCGAATTATATCCGAAGCGGCCTAGGCGATATGGGATTTAATCTGGACAAAATCCATACGGTCTATAACGCCGTCGACACCGATCACTTCGACCCTCAAAGAGAAGCTGAAAGGCCGAAGGCCATTCGGGCGCAGTTCGGCATTCCTGAAAATGCACCGCTCCTTGGAATTGCGGCGCGGATGAATCCTTGGAAGGGACAGCTCGAGCTTATTAGTGCGGTGGCGCTCCTGCGAGAAACCCACCCCGACCTGCACATCATGATCCTCGGCTCCAATGTACCAGAGGTCCGGGCGGAATTTGAGAAGAGAGCACGCGAGGGTGGCATCGCCGATCGCCTGCATTTCGGTGGATTTCAAAAAGATGTCCGGCCGTTTCTTCGCGCGTTCGATCTGTTCGTTCATCCTTCGTATGGCGAGCCCTTTGGTCTGGCGATCGCCGAGGCGATGGCGATGCAAAAGCCAGTCATAGCCTGCGGCACCGGCGGCGTTCCCGAAATCATTACGCACGGCGTGGACGGCCGGCTCGTTGCGGAACGTGATGCTGGGGCGGTCGCAATGGAAATCGCGATGCTGATGGGCGATCCAGAACTCCGCCGGCGATTGGGAGAGCGCGCCCGGCAAACAATCCGCCTTCGCTTTGCGCCGCGCTTGCAGTGTAGCGAGGTCGCGAGGCGCTACGAAAATATCGTCGCTGCTTCCAGAGGCGAAGCGTTGCGAAGCATTCCGAATTCATTGGGAGTCAATGGAGGTCCATGATGTTAACAGCAGACGACAGCACTCGCGCAGGAAGCGCGAAGAGCGGCCCGCTCACGGCGAGCGAAAAAGAAGACTTGAAGCAGGCGTTCGATCGCGATGGCTATTTTGTCATTCGCAATGTCGTCTCGCCGGAGCGGCTTGCCGAATTGCATAGATCCCTCGAGCAGGAATTCGACGCGGCATCGAAGTCGGGCGCGCTATTCTCGGGAGGAGGCCTCAAGAGCGGCCATCTCAACTGCTTCCCTGGTGCAGGTGCGCGGTTCGTCTACGACACCCTGGAAGAACGCGGGATCATCGACCTGATCAAGGAGCTCGATCCCAGGGTCGTTCGCATGCCGAACGTGGGTTGCAACTTCAATCTGCCCGGCAGCCACACGCAGCATTACCACCTCGACCGTCCGTTCACGCGCGACTTCATGATCGCCAACGTCGCCGTCGTCGACTCGACGATCGAGAACGGCGCCATGGAGGCAATCCCGGGGACGCACAAGCGATTTTATAAGTATACCCAGTTCGTCCTGGAGCGTGTTGCACGCAACAGTGTGCGCGTTCCACTGAAGCGGGGCGACGTGTTGGTTCGAACCTCGAACGTGTGGCATCGCGGGACGGCGAACCACACATCGGTTCCGCGCCCGATGCTCGCGATGACTTGGGAGGACGGCGGCAACAACCTTGAAGATCCGTTTGCAGCCGAGGGTGGGAAGATCCGATTCCTCCCGAACTGGTTCAAGCCGACCAGAGCGGGACGAATTCGCGAGCAACTGTTTGTGAAGGTCCCGGCTAGCTATGCGGCCTTACGTTTTGCACGCTCTCTCGTGGACAAAGAGTATTGAGAACATCATGCAGAAGAAGCGTCCGGTCGTGGCCGTCGGGAGCGCCCGGCGGGCACGAAGCTGCGGACGCAGCGATTTCTGCAACATGAACTCTGGGCTGTCGGTTGGCGAAGAGTGCGGTCTCAATCATTTTGTGCCGCAGAACGCTGACAACGCGCGAGCTCGCGTGTTAGCAGTCTCCACCCTTGATGAAAACTAGTTAGCACAACGAGCGCTTTTTGCTCGACTTTGGTTTGGCGACAGGGTCAATCCGAAGGGGGCATACCCGCGGGATAGAAGCAGTGCAGATAAGCACCCCTCAAATCAGCGTCGTCGTGCCGACCTACAATCGCCTTGGCAGACTGCAGCATGTCATCTCGGCCCTCGAGCGCCAGCAGTATCCGGCAGAATGCTACGAGATCATCGTTGTATCCGACGGCTCTAGCGACGGCACCGATGACTATTTGAAAGCGTATCGCTCCGAGAGAAACTTGCGATGGTTCACGCAAGCCAATAGCGGCCCGGCCGCTGCGCGCAATTTAGCCATCGCTAAGGCAGAAGGAGAGCTTATCGTCTTTGTCGATGACGACGTCGTAGCGGATCCGATGCTTCTGGCGGCGCATATGCGGGCTCGCAGTGAGGTGGAGCGCGATGTCGCCGTCATCGGACCACTGCTTTCGCCTGACGGCTTCGTGATGTCTCCCTGGGTTCGCTGGGAGCAAGAGATGCTTATGAAGCAGTACCGAGCTTTGCAAGGTGGCGTTTGGCAGGCGTCGGCTCGACAATTCTATACCGGCAACGCCTCAGTCCCTCGGGCTCGCATTTTGGCCGCGGGCGGCTTCGATGAAAAATTCCGTCGTGCGGAAGATGTCGAGCTTGCGTATCGCCTCGCCGACCGGGGCTTGGATTTCGTTTTCGCGATGGATGCCGTGGGCATGCATTTCGCCGAGCGCAGTTTCACGTCGTGGCTCAACGCCGCGTACACCTATGGCGGCAACGACGTCATTTTTGCGCGCGACCGGAACCAGAAATGGTTGCTGTCGGCCATCGAGAATGAGTTTCACGAGCGTCACGTTCTGATCCGCTCGCTTGTTGGCGTGTGTAAGGGCAGACCGCAACTTACATCTCTCACGACGTCCGCCCTTAAGCTCGCGGCCAATGCCGCGGGCATGCTCCGTGTCGAAAGACTCGAAGAAATTGCATACAGCGGCTTATTCAATCTTCAATATTATAGAGGCCTGCGCGACGAGATGGCCAAGACCCAAACCCCGTCTTTTCTTGGCTGACGCGTGGTGGCGTAAGGCAGGCTACGCCTCAGCAGCAGAACGATACGTCAAAAGCTTGTGAAACTCTTCATCCGAGAGCGGCCGCGAATAGTGTTGGAGATTGGTTGCGAGCTGATCGAGAGTTCGCATCCCGATAATGTTGACGCCGATGCGGGGCTCGCGCAGCGAAAATTGCAACGCGGCCTCGGTCGGTGAACGACCTAACCTCTCGACCAGGCGCCGCAGTTTCAGAACGCGTTCCCATTTGGGTTCCGAGGCTCGAAGCTCAGCCTCAGTGAGCGATCCTTTCAGCGCCCCGCCGGCAAAGCAGCCGCGCGCGATGATGCCGAGTTGGCGTTTCGAAGCCTCTTCAAAAACGCCGTCGTCGAGCGCTTCCATGTCGAGAATGCCGAAGGGAATTTGCAAGCTTGAAATACCCTCGAGGCCGAAGCAGTGCCGCGCATCGTCCACCGCATCGAGCGCAATGCCGTAGTGGCGTATTTTCCCTTCCGCCTTAAGCTCAGCCAATAGTCCGAGCGTGTCCTGAAATTGCGCGCTGCGCAGCATCTCCGGCGATGGACTGTGCATTTGGTAGAGATCGATGTAGTCCGTCCCCAAGCGCCGCAACGACGCCTCGGCGGCCTTGCGCAGATAGCCCGGTGAGAAGTCCTGCGGAATCGGACCGGCACCCGATGACGGCGCCCGCACGCGCCGAAGACCAAGCGCTTGGACAATGGGCTTGGCGAGTGGCTTCACGAACTGAATGAGTTTCTTCCCCGCAGGCGTGCAATAGCCACCCTTGCTCGCGATGAAGACTTTGTCTCGCGCTTTCCGAAATGCCTTCCCGATAAGGACTTCGCTCTCTCCCTGCGAATACATATCCGCCGTGTCGTAGAAATTTATGCCGGCGTCCAATGCTGCGGCGAGGGTCGCGAGGGACGCCTTCCGGCCGCCGTCTTGAGCGAGAAGCCCGCCGATCCGCGCGCCCCCGAAGCCGATCTCAGAGACCTTCCAACCGGTTTTTCCGAACACTCTGTACTGCACCGCGCCCCCTTTTCCGTCACGCGGCTTTCAGGTCGCGCGCAAGCTGGTCGACCGATCGCGCCGCTAGCGCCATCACAGTCAGGGTCGGATTTTTTTCCGCGCCGGTCGTGAAAGAGCTTGCATCAACCACGATGACGTTCGGAGCGTCGTGCAGCCGCTGGTAGCTGTCCGTCACGCCATACTTCGGCGAAGCATGCATGCGCGTCGCCCCGCCGTAGTGCTTAGCCGTTCCCGGAAAAAGCTGCGGGACGATGTCCCGAATTTTTCCTTTGTAACCGGCGTCTTCCATCAGTCGCAGGAAGTGCTCCCGAGCGCCAATGACGTTAGCCAGAACCTCTTCTTCGAATTTGATGTGAACCTCGAGCGTTGGAAATCCGAACTCGTCCTTCTGATCTTTGGATGGGCGGACGTAGTACTTCTCATCGGGAATCATGGTCCCGAAAACCTGCACGCCAAATGATCTGGTCTTTTGTCCGAAGCGACTCTTGATCTTTCCGATCGTGTCGAAGGCGCCGATTGTCCACGAGCACGCCATGAGCGGGTCGGATGCCTTATGGGGAAGTCGTGTCAGATACGCCGGCGGCGACAAAGAGGTGATCGGCTTATCGACGTCCACGGCCCACCACTCGCGAGGGTGATCGTGGAGGTACTTGCCGAGCAACCCAGTGCTATTGCCAAGGCCGTCAGGATGATCGCTGCAGGCCGAGTTGAACAGAAGTTTGGGTGAATTGAGCGGACCGCAAGCGATGACAAACGCGCTAGCGCTGATGCGATTTTGGGTCTTCGTCTGGTTGTCATGGTAGACCGCAGCCGCCACCCTTTTCTTCGCCCGGTCCCATTCGAGCTGCAAAACGTGCGCGCCCCTGATAAGGCGGAAAGAGGGTTCTTCGAGAAGCTTTTCCAATAGAACCGAGAAGCTATTGAACGCTGTACCCCGACGAAGCAGCAGGAACGGCGGCCCGTCGGCAAGCGGCATCGTGGTAAGCCCTTGGCCATGCTTCAATGCCGAGCGAGCAACGGCTTGCCAGTCGCTTGGAATCTGATGCCGGTAGTCTGAGTAGCCGGAGGGCAAGCTTGGGACGCTTCCCGGAGCGGCCGTCACCCTCATGGTCCGTTCGGCGATCTCGTAATACGGCGCGAGTTCGTCATAGGTCACCGGCCATCGGAATTTCTCGTGAACCTGCTCGCCAGCAGTGAAGTCCTCGGCGCAAAAGCGCGGCACGGCGCCCGTCCACTGGTTTGAAAGGCCACCTAACGCGTACGTGTAATCCAGATTGGTGTCCGGATCGCCCGTTACAACGAAGCCATCATCCTTTCGCATTGGCGGAAGGCGGCGATAGAGGTTTCTTCCACCAATTCTGACGAGCACGCCGTGTTGGATTTCGTTTCCGGTTTCCAACAGCGTTACGGGAATGCCCTTGCGAACAAGTTCGAGCGCAGCCATTGCGCCAGCGGGACCACTCCCCACAACAACGACGCGGCGATCATCGGCCATGCGTTTCCTCTGTGTCCCTTCGCCTTCGATACCTAGCGGAATGTTTCTTTAGCGGCTACCGCCGCCATAGGCGTCAATTACCAAAAAATATTGCTACTGTTGCGGGTGTGATTTCCCCCCGATATTGTAGGTGACGGCTTTTCGGCCCATTGCCAGTAATGGCGCCCGAAAAGCCGCCTCGATAAAGCTCTTTCATCCTCCCTACCCATAATGAGTAAATTTAACCACAAAGCGTTTGACCAGCGTCAACGACATCGCTTGTCAGCGTTGGGGCTTTCCAAGCGAACGCTCAACTGAAATCTACGCATTCGCCTAACGACAGTGCTCAATCGATATGAGGTGACAATTGCAAGCCTCTAGAGGAACTGTATGTCGCATATCGAGCGCGGTGCTCATCGGACTGTTGGTCATACTTCAGCTGTTCAGGACAAATATGCTGAGCGAGGCCCGCACTTCGCTCGACTTGTATCTCGATGGAGAGGCTCGTCGTCCGTTCGCATACAGAGTTTTGGTTCCGACCGTACTGCGGGGACTCGACAACCTAACTCCAGCCATTGTCTCTTCGCAGCTCGATCAGATCGCAATCAAAGTTGAAGAAGCGACGGGGGTCGTCGCCGGGATCACAAACGAGCATCCTCGCGCAATTCTCTGGCTCGCTCCCATACTCACGCTCTCGCTGATCGGTTACTTGCTGGCTGGCACCGCCCTTTATTCCGAACTGTTTCCCGGCAGCGAGTCGATTGCGTGTCTCGGAACCCTGCAGCTTGCAATTCTGCTGCCGTTTCTTGGCCAAAAGCTCGGGCACATCTACGATTTCACCGTTCTGTTTTTCATGATGATGCTTTTGCTGGCGATGCATCTTGGCAACCGGGCGCTCTACTTCGCTGTCTTCATATTTGCCTGCCTAAATAAGGAAACCGCTATTCTCGCCGTGTTTGCGTACGGCGCCGTCTATTGGGACAAGATCCCGCTTCGGCAACGGATATTCGATATCTCATGCCAAGTCCTCATCTTCGCGATCGTGTACGGGACGGTTCGATGGGTCTATCAGGACAATCCCGGCTGGGGCATGGAACCATGGCTGTTTGAGCAGCTCCCCTATTACCGCGAACATATCGTCAGATTTTTTGTATTCGCGGGGCTTGGGGCTTGGCTTGTATTTCGCCTGCCGGAATGCCCGCAATTCCTGCGCCGAGCCGCTGTGGCCATGATCGCGCCTCAAGTGATCCTGGTGCTCCTCGGCGCGAAACCAGGAGAAGTGCGGAACCTGTACGAGATACTGCCCATCGTCAGCATCGTCGTCATGCGAGACGTTGAGATCGCGATCCGTCGTTTCAGACTTCGGCTTGATGCGGCGAGGTCATAGCTGGCCGCTTCCGCGCTATCACGAGCTACTTGCTCGCTCCGAGCAAGATCAGTCCGAGCAGAATGACGCCTATGGCCAACAACCGCGATCCCGATACCGCTTCACCGAGCAGGAACCAACCGCCTAGCGTCGTCAGCACGATCCCAAGTCCGACGAATGGATAAGCAAGCGACACAGGGGTCCGGCTCAATACGACGAGCCAGGTTCCCGCGCTCAGCCCAAACAACAGAAGTCCCGAAACAATATAGGGCGACCAGATCAGCAGACTGATCTTTTCCCAAGCGCTGCTTGATTTGGTCATTTCAGCCGCGAGCGACGTGTGCAGCATGCCGGCTCGTACGATGAGTTGGCTGCTGGCAGTCAAGCACACGCTTAGAATTATCGCGCCAAAGTTCCAAGCTTCTCCCTTCATCCGCGGACTCTACCTTTCGGTTACGATGCACTTTCCAGCCGGAACCCGTTTTAGGCGGGCCGCATGTTCCATGGCGCGCAGCTCAACTGATGCAAATCGCATAATCGCAGGTCCATTTTACTGAAGCGAGAAGCAAAATGACTGCGGTCACCAAGCATGTCATCCAACTTACCCGATCTTTGATGGCGAACACGATGGGATCGTCGTGAATGATCTTCCGCTGAGCCAGTGCAATCAGGCGGAATAGCCAAAAAATCATGATCGGGCATAACAAGTACAGAAACTTTGGATGAGCGTAGAGACCCGCCGCGCTGCTCGACGACAGGTAAAGCGCGAAGACCGTCACCGCATTCATGCTGGCAGCTGCCGCAAGAGCGGTAACGGTGCCGACGTCAGAGGCGTAATACCCCCTCGATGGGTAAGGATCTTTGCCCAAATCCGCGTAATCAAATAGTTCGATTGTTCTTTTGACGAGCGCGAGGGAGGCAAAGACAAAAATTGAAAAGTAGAGGAGCCACTCGGAGATCGGTACGGATATCGCCACAGCCCCGCCGATGACTCTGATGGTGTACAGCATGGCGAGCAGGACGACATCAGCAATAAGCTTCCTCTTTATGAGGAACGTATATGCGGTCGTCATGACAAAATACGCGGCGATGATTATCGCGAAGAGTCCCGATATCGACAGCGCGATCCAAGCCGATGCGGTCAGGAGAACCGGAATCGCGGCGAGCGCGTCCCGCACCTTAATCTTTCCGGCCGCGAGAGGCCGAAACTGCTTGGTTGGATGAGCGCGATCTGCCTGCAGATCCCACCAATCATTTAAAATGTACACGGCGGACGCGCACAAGGAGAAGGCGGCGGCTGCCAAAAAGCTCTTCGTCAGCGCATCGGCATTGAATTCATGAGCCGTGATCACCGGCACAAAGACAAGCAGGTTCTTGACGTACTGGTGCACGCGCAGCTGCCTCAGCCAGATGCGCAATCGTTTCTGGTGCAGCGCCATCATCGAAGGGAATGGTGACCGCGATTGTTTTGCCGTGACGATATTACTTGAAGTCATCCGTCAGGCAAATCGCTCAGCACACTGAGGTTAAGTAGCGCCCGAACGTTATCCTTGATGTCATCACTGTTCGGCACACAAAGCGGGGATCCGCTTAGGATTCTGAACGGTCCTCGTCAGAACCGCCGGGCCAGATCGAGCCGATTGTGAAGGTGACAGTTTCGGGCTCATCGCAATCTCAGTGAGAACGACGACAAGACAGCGAAAGGCGAACATGACACGATACCGCGTGCCGTCGCGGCCGCCGCGCGACCCCGACAAGACGGCCTAAGTCACCCTAGAATTAGAGATTGAGCCCCCAAATAACCGGATTCAATTTAGGCATTGGGGATGGCAGACCGATCAGGGCGTCGCCCGTCCTCCGACGACCAAAGCTGTAGCTGGGCCACCGCCCCCGAGGATCTGAGCGCTCGTCAGGACAGTCGCGGCATTTCCTATGTAACCGGCCGCAGAGCCGCTCCAGAGGGTCATGTAATTAAGCGCCTTCCCGACCTCGACGGAATCCGCGTTGGCAACGTAGAGGATGTCCTTGTCCCGCATCTGGAACTTCTGGGCCATGAAAAAGGCCGAGGGGTCGCGGAAGTTCACCCTGTAAACAGTCGGTATGAACTGTTGATTGGGTGCGAACTTGGCGAGATTCACATCCAATTTTTCGAGCGTCTGACGTCGCTCTCCGCGGTATATGAACATCTGCGATGGATTTGCGCGCTGGTCCAAGAGGCCGCCCGCCTTGGCAACCGCGCTGAGAACCGTCATGCCGGTGCTATAGGGA